>CALXDD010000034.1 GCA_944386985.1 uncultured Oscillospiraceae bacterium | reverse complement strand
TGCGTCACGGACAGCTTGCTTACTATATCACCCTCTCCCCCATTTGTCAACACCTTTTTTCCATCTTTTTCTACTTTTTTCGCTCTGCCTATCGCTGTAATAAACAGCCCAGGGACCGGAGCTGTTCTGCTCCTCCTCCGCCGCCCACAAAAGGCGCTCCACATAGGCACGGCACCGGGCCTCCACAGGCTCTTCCGCCCTCTCCAACCCCTCCCGAAGGACAATAGCGGTCAGCTCATAGAGGGGATACCCCAGCGCATGCCCCTCCGTATGGACTACGGCACAAGCCTGTCCTACCGCATGGCAGAGGGCAATGTCCTCTTGGGAATGGATCTCCTTGGCCACAGCATGGCAGTCCAAAATCCTCCGCTGGGCCTCCCGCATCTTACTCCTTCCCGCCGCCCAGAGCCGTGCCGCCTCCAGAGCAATCCGGGGCCTGCACTCCTCCGGGTACCGTTGTTCCAACAGCTCCACGCTCTCCTCCGCAAGGGACAGGGCCCACAGCACCAACGTGCGGTGGTTCTGCTGAGGAATCAGCAGATTCAGGTACGCAAGACAGCTGCTGGTCTTGGAAAACAGGATCTGGTTTCTCCGCTTGATCCGTCCCGCCGCCTCCTCTATCCAATCCATTTCCATCCCTCCATTCTCATTTCAGGAAGTATACCCTTCTTCTCTCCTTTTAGCAAGTCTTCCTTATATATAATGCAAAAAGTCCCGGATGCCCTGTGCGGCATCCGGGATCTTCTTTCTTATAGCTTGAGCTGGAAAAGTAGGCTCATCCCTTACGAACCGCCTCAAACTCCTCCACGATTGCCTTCTCAGGAGCGGGCGTAAGGAGGCTGACAATGATAATCGCCGCGCAGGCAGCCAGGAAGGCGGGCAACAGCTCATAGATGCCCAGCACACCGCCAATGGGGGCGATGAGGTACTTCCAGATAAATACCATCGCACCGCCTACCACCATGCCGGCCAAAGCGCCCCAGGTATTGGTGCGCTTCCAGAACAGGGCAAACAGCATCACCGGTCCAAAGGCTGCGCCGAAGCCGGCCCACGCGAAGGACACGATGTCAAACACCGAGCTGTTTGGATCTCTGGCCAGGAAAACGCCAATAACAGAAATCAGCACCACAGTAGTACGGGCAATGCGGATGGTGGCCTTGTCAGACAGCTTCACGCCGAAAACATCCTTGACAATATTTTCTGATACGCTGGAGCTGGCCGCCAGCAGCTGGCTGTCAGCGGTGGACATGGTGGAGGCCAGAATGCCGGACAAAATCAGGCCGGCCAACAGCGCCGCCAGGACGCCGTGTTCACTGAGGAAATCGGCAATGGTAACCACCACCGCCTCAGCGGCGGACTTGCTCTCAAATACCGGCAGTGCGCCCACCTGGCTCATGGCGTAGCCGATGACGCCGATGGTCACCGCCACACCCATGGCGATCACCACCCACACGGAGGCGATCCGGCGGGAGAGCTTCACTTCCTTCTCGTGGCGGATGGCCATGAAGCGCAGCAGAATGTGAGGCATGCCGAAATACCCCAGCCCCCAAGCCAGCACAGAGGCGATGGTCAGCGGGGTGTAGGGCGCGGCCTCCCGGGTAATGATATTGGTGGTCTGGTCCATCTCCAGATAACCGGGGACCTGAGCGGCGATCTCGCCGATCTTATCCCAGCTGCCTACCGTATGGACGCCGAAGAACACCACTACGATCAGGGCGATAGACATAACGATGGACTGGATGAAGTCGGTGGTGGAAGCGGCCAGGAAGCCGCCCAATGTGGTATAGATGGCGATCACCACAGCGCCGATGATCATGGCCGTCACATAGGGCATATCAAAGATCGTGCCGAAGAGCTTGCCGCAGGCGGCAAAGCCGGAGGCAGTGTAGGGGATGAAGAAGATAATGATCACCACCGCGGAGATTCCCACCAAGAGGTGGCTCTTGTCCCGGAAGCGGCGGGCAAAGAAGTCGGGGATGGTGATGGCGTTGATGTGCTCGGAGTAGCGGCGCAGGCGGCGGGCCACAATGAGCCAGTTCACATAGGTGCCGATCGCCAGACCGATTGCAGTCCAGGCAGCGTCGGAAATACCGCTGAAGTAAGCCACGCCGGGCAGACCCATCAAAAGCCAGGAAGACATATCCGAAGCCTCGGCGCTCATGGCCGTGACGAAGGGTCCAAGCTTCCGGCCGCCCAGATAGAAATCGCCGGCCGTTTCATTTTTGGAGGAATACAGGAACCCGATCCAGATCATTCCTCCCATGTAAACCACAATGGTGACCAGCATGCAGATTTGAGATGTTGTCATGCTATGTTCTCTCTCCTTTTCTTCCGCCGCCCTACGGCAGCACAGCATAAAACAGGAGCATTATAGCACAACTTTTTTTAGACTAAAATGCAGAGCAGAGTATAGACCTCGGTCTATACTCTGCGGATACTTTCTTTCATTTTTCCCTTATATTTCAATACTTTTTCTCTGTACGAAATTCCATACCAATTATCGTGCAAAAAAAGATTTATTATTTCGCACGAACCTGGGCCATAAAAGCGGGCATCACCGACGCGGCATACTGCCGGATGGAATAGTCTCCGTTGCAGATGCACCAGTCGTACATGATCCCCCGCTCACACAGGGCGTACAGCTTGGAGATCTCATTGACGGTCATGTCCTGCCGCAGCTCCCCCCGCTGCTGGCCCTGGGCAATAATCTGCCGCAGACTTTTATAATAGGTGCGGTTATGGTCCAGCAGGTGCCGCTCCCCTTTGGTGATGAGCTGGGAGGAGAACAGCCGGGCCAGCAGATCCAGGGACACCTGATTTTCGATCATGGCAAACAGCTCCCGGTTGAGAAACATCAGCTTTTCAAAGCTGTCCATTGCCGGGTCCATCTCCGCCATCAGCTCCTCGTATTTCTCGTCAAACAGGTAGGACAGGGAGCTGAGGAGGGCGTCCTTTCCCTCAAAATAGTGATAAAAGGAGCCTTTGGAAGTACCGGACTCATAAATAATATCGTCTACGGTGGTGTCGTCGTAGCCCTGCTCATAAAACAGCTTCCACGCCGCTGAGATAATCCTCCCCTTGGTATTTCGGGTATTCTTCTTTCTCATAGCCCCACCCCCTGGCAGTCAGCATACCACATATCCGTGCCCGGCGCAACCGGCCGTGATGGAGTCTCCGCCCTATATACCGCATTTTTTGCAAAGTAAATAGCACTATGTGCAATTCATAATGCAAAATATTATAGTATACTGGGAAATCATATGAAAAGGATTCCTATATAATTATGGTATCCCTATCAGAAAGGGATGAATTACCGTGAAGTTCCACAAGATGAATGGAGCCGGCAACGACTTCATCATTCTCAATAATCTCACCGAGCATCTCCCCTGGGAACGCTTTCCGGAGATTGCCCGGACTCTGTGCCACCGGCACCTGTCCATCGGCGCCGACGGGCTGATGGTGGTAGAGAAGGCTGCTGGCGACTGCGATTTCAAGATGCTCTTTTACAACAGTGACGGCTCCGAGGGCGAGATGTGCGGCAACGGCGCCCGATGCATCTGCCGGTATGGCTATGAGATGGGTCTGTCCGGTGAGACGCAGCGGGTGGAGAGTCCCAGCGGCACGGTCACCGGCCGGCGCATCGACGCGCAGAACTACCGGATCCGGCTGACAGATCCCACCGTCGTGAAGCCCGACTGCCCCCTGGAGGTGGACGGTGTCACCTACCCCTGCTCCTACGTGGAGCTGGGGACTCCCGGCCTTCCCCACCTGGTAGTGGAGGTGAAGGACCTGGAACACAAAACTATGGACGATCTCCGCTCCCTGGGAGCCGCCCTCCGGTCCCACCCCAAGCTCCCCAAAGGGGCCAATGTAAATTTCTACCAGATCACCGGCCCCGACGAGGTGCTGGAACTGACCTATGAGCGTGGCGTGGAGGATTTCACCTACGCCTGCGGCACCGGCACCGGCTCCATGGTGCTGATTTTGACTGAGAAGGGCCTCGTCAGCGGCGAGGATGTGAAGGTCACCGTTCCCGGCGGTCTTCTCCGGATCACCGTGGACCGGGAAGGCGATTCTGTCAAAAACCTCTATCTCACCGGCCCCACCAATATGGTCTGCCACGGTGAGGTGACCGACGAGTCCCTGTCTTTGTGAGTGTGTGCATGTAAGGCCGGAAGGCCCTGCAGATAAATCCCTTTGGCAAGTGAATAAAGGAGGAAAGAAAATGAGCAACCAACTGAGCAAGAAGTCGGTGGCCCGCAACTACGCGTTCCTCGCCGTGATGCTGGGATCCATGATCCTGGGCGCCATCGTGGGCTGGATCTTCCCCCAGGTGAAGGATGCGGAGGGCGCTGTGGTCAATGCCGGCGCTACTGTTCTGAAGCCGCTTGGAACCCTGTTTCTGAACATGATGTTCTGCATCGTGGTTCCCATGGTGTTCTCGTCCATCGGCGGATCGGTGGCTACCATGAAGAGCCGCCGCCGTGCCGGTAAGATCATGGGTACCACCATACTCACCTTCATGGTCACCGGCGCTATTGCCGCAGTGATTATGATCGTCCTGATGAAGGCCATTCCCCCGGTGCTGGAGCCCTGGAGCAACCTCACCGCTGTGGAGGTCAGCGATCCCATCTCCATTCCTGATCTGATCGTGAACTTCTTCACTGTGGGCGACTTCTCCCAGCTCCTCAGCCGCAGTTCCATGCTGCCCCTGATCGTATTCTCCATCCTCTTCGGCTTTGGCGTGAACCTGGGCCCCGGCCCCGACAGCCTCATCGCCAAGTTCCTGGTGAGCCTGTCTGAGGCCATGATGAAGGTGGTGCAGATCGTCACCTACTACGCTCCTATCGCCTTCTTCGGTTTCTTCGCCGACCTGGTGGCCACCTACGGTCCCCAGATCACCCAGGACTACGGCCGGGCGCTGGCAGTGTACTATCCCCTGTGCTTCATCTATATTTTCACCGCCTTCCCCCTGTTCGCCTGGTTCGGCGGCGGCAAGGGCGCTGTGCGGCAGATGTTCCGCCACATTGCCCGTCCCGCCATCACCTCCCTCGGCACCTGCTCCTCTGTGGCCACCATCCCCACCAACATGGAGGCGGCGGAGGAGACCGGTATCTCCAAGGACGTCAGCGAGATCGTGGTGCCTCTGGGCGCTACCATGCACATGGATGGCTCCTGCTTCTCCTGCATTCTGAAGATCATGTTCCTCTTCGGCGTGTTCGGCAAGCCCATTGACAGCATTGGCGACATGGCGCTGATGGTGGTGGTGGCCGTGCTGTCCTCCGTGGGCATGAGCGGTGTGCCCGGCGGCGGCTATATCGGCGAGTTCATCATGTGTTCCATCTTCTTCCCCGACCAGCTGGAGGTGGCCTACGGCATCGCCATCACCATCGGCAACCTGGTGGACCCCCCGGCAACCATGATCAACTCCGCCGGCGACTATGTGGTCAGCTATGTTGTCTCCCGCTTCGTGGACGGCAAGGATTGGCTGCAGAAGGCCATTGCCGAGGGCCGCGTAGCCGGCGTCTCCAAGAAGTAACTTCCGTCTCTTCCTGCCGTTTCAAAAAGAGTCTCCGCAGAATTCGTTTCTGCGGAGATTCTTTTTGCCCGGGAAGCGCTTTCCGCCGCTGCCGCCTCCCCTCCAGCGGCCTCTTTTCACCAATTTTTCTTTCGCTCTTGACTTTCTCGATATTCGAGTTTATACTGACCTTACAGAACCTCGATATTCGAGATTATATTTTTCCAAAAAATTCTCGATATTCGAGAATAGAAAGGAGGTCCTACCGTGCCACGGGAAAAATTCAAGACGCTCACCGAGCAGATGTTCTACGTCCTGCTGTGTCTGCGGGAGGAGTGCTGCGGCATGGACATTCTGGACCGTGTCCCGGCCATGACCGGCGGTCGGGTCACCGTCGGCTCCGGCACCCTCTACAATCTGCTGGAGCAATTTGTGGAGGCGGAGATGATCCGGGAGACCCGGGTGGAGGGCCGCCGCCGCAGCTATCTTCTCACCCCGCTGGGCGCCCAGCGGCTCCGCCAGGAGTTTGAGCGCCTCACCGCCCAGGCGGAGGACTACCGCCGCGTCTTTGGAAAGGAGGAGCCCTATGAAAACCACCAAGCGCCGCTTTGAGTTTTTTACCTTCTATGATCACACCGGTATTGCCCGCCACCTGGAGCGGATGGCCCAGAAGGGCTGGCTCCTCCAGGGCATCCACGGCAATCTCTGGTCCTACCGGACCATTGCGCCCACCAAGCTGGCTTTCACCGTCACCTATTACCCAGATGCCTCCGCCTTTGATCCGGAGCCCTCGGAGGGAGAACTGTGCTTCCGGGACTTCTGTGCCCACACCGGCTGGCAGCTGGCGGCCTCCTCCGCCCAGCTCCAAATCTTTTATAACGACCGGACGGATCCCATCCCCATCGAGACCGACCCCAACCTGGAAATCGAAACCATCCACCGATACGCCGGAAAGACCATTCTCCTCCCCTACTCCCTGCTTCTGTTCATCGGTCTCCTCTCCACCTTCTTCTTCGTCTCCCGGCTGCTGGGGGATCCCATCGGTCTCCTTGCCAGCTCCACCAATCTCTTTACCGGCTACGTCTGGTGTCTGGAGCTGCTGTTGTGCCTTACGGAGCTGGGGGGCTATTTCCGCTGGCGGCACAGGGCCAAAAAGGCGGCGGTCCGGGGGGAGTTTCTGGACACCAGAGGCCACAGCCTCCTTCAGAGTGTCATCCTGATTGCCGCCCTGGCGGGCTTTGTGCTGTGGCTTCTCTCCGTCCTTCTGACGGAGACCATTTTGATAAAGGCCACAGTCCTCTTCACCTACGGCTGGATGGTGGTGCTGGCCCTGCTGCTGTGGGGCATCCTCCGGCTTCTCAAACGGTGGAAGGTGTCCAAGGACTTCAGCCGCATCATCTATATCATAGCCACTCTGCTCCTAACCTTCTGCATGGTGGGGGTGATCTTCTGGGTGGGCGGAAGCGGCTATCTGCCGGAGCCGGAAACCTACACCTACCAGGGCTCGGAGTTGGCCCTCTACCTGGATGAGCTGCCCCTCACCGTAGAGGACCTGCAGCCCATCTCCTCTGATGACTCCGACGCCTACATCCGCCGCCGCAGCGCCTCCCAGTCTCCTCTGCTGGCCCGGTTCGACATGGAACAGCGGCCCCGGCTGGACGCAGAGGAGGACCTTCCCAGGCTGGAGTACACCATCACGCTTGTGAAAGTCTCCTCTCTCTATGATCTCTGCCGGAACCAGTTGCTGAAATACTGGAATGAGACAGAGAACATTGGCGTGCCGGAGGGCCACCGGACCTCCTACGAGGCCCGGGACGCCGCCCCCTGGGGCGCTTTGGACGCCTACCAGGTGGTTTCAGAGGACTGCGGCCCAAGAGAGCGGTACCTCCTCTGCTACGAGGACCGCTTTGTGGAGATTTTCTTTGATTGGGCCCCCACAACGGACCAGATGGCCCAAGTGGGAACGGTTCTGGGCCAGGGGCAGGTTTAAAGCCCCCTCTTGCGGTCCGCCCCCTCCCCGTGGTATACTGAAGCACAGAAAACACGGCTTGAAAGGAGTGGACCCCATGAATGGAACAGAACTGATTCGGGCAAGACGGAGCATTCGGAAATATAAGGCCGGGGAAAAGCTTCCCCGGGAGGACCTACAGACCATGCTGGAGGCGGCCATGATGGCCCCCAGCGCCAACAACAGCCGCCCCTGGGAATTTGTGGTGGTGGAGAGCCGGGAGATACTGGAACAGCTGATGTCCGCCCATCCCCATACCGGCATGCTGGCCACCGCCTCCGCCGCCATTGTGGTGTGTGGACGGCCGGATCTCCAATACGGCAAGTCCTTCTGGCCCCAGGACTGCGGCGCCGCCATCGAAAACCTGCTGCTCCAGGCCACGGAGCTGGGCTACGGCACCTGCTGGTGCGGCTGCTATCCGGTGCTGGAGCGGACGGAGCGGGTCCGGGAGATCCTCCAGATCTCCAGCGTCCCCGTAGCCATCGTGGCCGTGGGCGTCCCCGACGAATCCCCCGCCCCCCGTGGCTTTTTCGATCCCCAGCGGGTCATCTACCGCTGAACGCTTCTGTCAAAGGATAGATCTATGCCGGCCAATATGAAACAGAGGATTGCCAGCGCCTTTACCCAGCTGGCCCGCAGCGGCGATGTGGACAAGATCACCGTGACCAGTCTGGTGGAGGCCTGCGGCATCTCCCGCCAGACCTTCTACTACCATTTTCAGGACATCCTGGATGTAATCCAGTGGTGCTTCCAGCAGTCCGTGGAGCAGACCGCCCTTCTCTGCCGGAAAGCGGAGGGGCCGCAGCAGGCCATGGAGCTGTTCGTAGACTCCGCTGTGGAAAACCACCCGCTGATTCTCCGCCTGCTCCGCTCCCAGCTCCGCGCCCAGATGGAGGCGCTGCTGATCCGGAGCATCCGGGATACTCTGGTCCAGCTGCTGCGCTCATGCGGCACGCCGCTGGATATCCCTCTGGCCGATGTAGACACCGCCCTGGATTTCTACGCCTTTGCAATAGGCGGGCTGCTGCTGCAGCACTGCGGCCAGCCCCATCTGGACCGGGAACAGCTGGCCGGCCGGCTCTGCCGCCTGCTGACGGGACAGCTGGTACTCTTCTCTCCCCAACTCTCCACCCTCCCCAAAGTGTCAGAAGCCTGACACTTTGGGGTTTTTGTCTATACAAAGCGGGTAAGCTGAAAGTGGCGTTTTTCCTTTTTGTCTGCTATGCTATACTCAGATTGTTCGGTCCGGCAGAAGCGCCCCCGGTGGGGGACCCTTCCGATTCCAATGAGAGGAGGCCGTTGCCATGTCCGACCGCGGATTTCTGGAGAACAAGCTGCGGGAACTGCAGCAGCAGTACCGGCAGCTGTACGAGGAGTTTCAGAGCTGCCGGCAATTGGATCACCCGGCGCTGTGCCGTATCCTGCAGCAGCTGCAGCAGGAGTGCTCCCAGCAGGACCATCAGCTGCGGCGCTGCGCCGAAACCGGCCGCTCCCCCGCCGTCGAAGCGCTCTCCCAGGCACAGCTGTCCTACAGTCTCCGGGCCCGGGAGATCCTGGAGCAGGAGATGCCCGCCTATCTCCACAGCGAGAACAGCACATCCCAGGAGGACCAAGCGGAATCCGCCGCCCTCTACGCCGAATACGCCTTGGACTTTGCCACCCAGGCCGCCCGCCATGCTCTTCTGGCGGCTTTGACGGCAATGGACGCCCAGATGACCTGTGCAGAAAGAAAGGAGACCACAATATGAATGAAGTAAAACCCCCCAAGCGCCCACTCCTCTATTATTACGCCATCGTCCTTTTGCTGCTGCTGCTGTTCCAGTTCCTGGCCATGCCCCTGCTGTCCCAGGCCCGGATTCAGACGGTAGACTACAATACCTTCGTCTCCATGGTAGAGGAAGGGAAGGTGGGATCAGCGGAGATCCAGGAGCAGGAAAACCGCATTCTTTTCACCAACCAGGACAACACTGCTGTCTACAAGACCGCCATGGTCCCGGACGACGGCCTTACCCAGCGGCTGCTGGATGCCGGCGTCTCCACCAACGGTGTGGAGGTGGAGCAGATGTCCCTGCTGGGAGAGATTCTCAGCTGGGTGATTCCCATCGTAATATTTGTTGCTCTGGGCCAATTCATGTCCCGAAAGATGATGGACAAAATGGGCGGCCCCAACGCCCTGTCCTTCGGCAAGTCCAACGCCAAGGTCTATGTGAAATCCTCTGAGGGCATCCGCTTTGCCGATGTGGCCGGAGAGGACGAAGCCAAGGAAAATCTGACGGAGATTGTGGAGTATCTCCACAATCCGGAGAAATACCGGGAGATCGGCGCCTCCATGCCAAAAGGCATTCTGCTGGTGGGCCCTCCGGGAACTGGCAAAACCATGCTGGCCAAAGCGGTGGCCGGCGAGGCCAACGTCCCCTTCTTCTCCATGTCCGGCTCGGAATTCGTAGAGATGTTTGTAGGCATGGGCGCCTCCAAGGTCCGGGATCTCTTCAAACAGGCCAAAGAGAAAGCCCCCTGTATTGTTTTCATCGATGAGATCGACGCCATTGGCCAAAAGAGAAATGCCGGGTCCTACGGCGGCAACGACGAGCGGGAGCAGACCCTCAACCAGCTGCTCACGGAGATGGACGGCTTTGAGGGCAACACCGGCGTCATCATCCTGGCCGCCACCAACCGTCCCGAGAGTCTGGACCCCGCCCTCACCCGTCCCGGCCGGTTTGACCGCCGGGTGCCGGTGGAGCTGCCGGATCTGAAGGGCCGGGAGGAAATCCTCCGGGTCCACGCCAGGAAGATCAAGGTGGCGGAGGACGTGGACTTTGAAAAGGTGGCCCGGATGGCCTCCGGCGCCTCCGGCGCGGAACTGGCCAACATCGTCAACGAGGCCGCTCTCCGGGCGGTCCGGGACGGCCGCCGCTTCGCCACCCAGGCGGACCTGGAGGAGAGCATTGAGGTGGTCATCGCAGGTTACCAGAAGAAAAACGCCATCCTTACGGATCAGGAGAAGAAAATCGTGGCCTACCACGAGATCGGCCACGCCCTGGTGGCCGCCCGCCAGTCCCACTCCGCCCCGGTGCAGAAGATCACCATCGTCCCCCGCACCTCCGGCGCCCTTGGCTACACCATGCAGGTGGAGGAGGGGAACCACTACCTCATGAGCCAGGAGGAGATCGAGAACAAGATCGCCACCTACACCGGCGGCCGGGCCGCCGAGGAAGTTGTCTTCGGTTCCATTACCACCGGCGCCTCCAACGACATCGAGCAGGCCACCAAGCTGGCACGGGCTATGATCACCCGCTACGGCATGAGCAAGGACTTCGGCATGGTGGCCATGGAGACGGTAACCAACCAGTATTTGGGCGGCGACACCTCCCTGGCCTGCTCCGCCGAGACCCAGGCCCGCATCGACAAGGCAGTGGTGGACCTGGTGGGCCGGCAGCACGAGAAGGCTCTCTCCATCCTTCGGGAGGACCGGGAGAAGCTGGATCAGCTGGCAGAATACCTCTATCAGAAGGAAACGATTACCGGCGAGGAGTTCATGTCCATTCTCAACGGCTGACCCTCCGCCCCCTATGGGAGATCACACATGGATCTGTTATTTGCCATCAACAGGGGCTACACCAAGCCCTTTCTCCGCTGCATGACCTCCATTCTGCAAAACGGCGGCTTTGACCGCTACCGCGTCCACATCCTCCACTCGGATCTGGGCCAGGACGACCAGAGCGCCCTGGCCCAGGCCCTGGGGGATCGGGTCCAGAGCAGCTTCTACCGGGTGGACCCCGCCCTTTTCGACGGCTTTCCTGAGTCCAAGCGCTACCCCCGGCAGATCTACTACCGCATCGCCGCCCCTCTTCTCCTGCCGGAGGACCTGGAGCGGGTGCTGTATTTAGACGCGGACACCATTGTCATCAACTCCCTGGCTCCCTTGGAGCAGGAGGACTTCGATGGCAGCTACTTCATGGCCTGCACCCACATCCGAAAGTTCCTCTCCCGCATCAACCAGGCCCGTTTAGGCGTGGGGAAGGACGTGCCCTATATCAACACCGGCGTCATGGTCTACAATCTCCCCGCCCTGCGGCAGCATCTGCGGCTGGAGGATGTGCGCAGCTGGGCTGACGGCCGCCCCCTGTTTCTCCCCGATCAGGACATCCTCACCGCCCTCTACGGCGACAAGGTGAAGCTGCTGGACGACCTGGTCTACAATCTCAGCGACCGCATTCTGGCTCTCCACAACGCGGACCCCCGCCGTACTCCCATCGACCTTGACTGGGTTCGTCAAAACACAGTGGTCATCCACTACTGCGGCAAGATGAAGCCCTGGTCCGGAGACTACATCGGGGTGCTGGATGTGTTCTACCACGAACTCTTTCCAGAGGAATAATGGCGGTTAATTTTTCTCCTATGCTCCCTGCATTTCCCCCTGCTCCTATTGACTTTCCTATAGAGATACCCTATAATCTAATTTAGAATATTAGATTAGGCGGTGCCAAATATGGGATACAAGATTTTGTGTGACAGCTGTACGGATTTTACGCCTGAGATGGCTGCTGATCCTCACTATGTCCGAATTCCTCTGCGGATCTTTGTGGGCAAGGAGGAATTTGTGGACGACGGCAGCATCCGGCAGCAGGCGCTTTTGAGCGCTATGAAGCACTGCCACGAGGCCCCGAAGACCGCCTGTCCCTCCCCCGCCCACTATATGGAGCACTTTGACGAGGCGGAGGACGTCTATATTGTCACCTTGTCCGACCGGCTCTCCGGCTCCTGCAACGCCGCCAATCAGGCGGTGACCTTCTACCGGGAGGAGGGCGGCGGGCACAACGTCCACGTCTTCAACTCCCGCTCCGCCTCCGCCGGACAGGTTCAGGCTGCCCTTCTGATCCGGGAACTGGCGGAGCAGGGGCTGCCCTTCCAGGAGGTAGTGGACCGGGTAGAGCGGTACTTAGATGAGATGGACACCATGTTCGTGCTGGAGAACCTGGACAATCTGCGGAAAAACGGCCGGCTCACCAAAGTCCAGGCCCTGGTCACCAGCAGCCTGCGCATCAAGCTTCTCATGGGCTCCACCCCCGAGGGGGAGATCCGGAAGCTGAGTCAGGGCTTTTCAGAGCGGCAGGCCCTTCACAAGATGATCCAGCGCTGCGCCGATCAGCCCCACCACGGTAAGCGGCTGGTGATTTCTCACTGCAACTGCCTGGAGCGGGCCCAGTATGTGCGGGAGCTGGCGGAGAAGCTGTGCAGCTTTGGTGAGATCCTCATCACCGCCGCCGGCGGTATCTCCACTGTGTACGCCTACGACGGCGGCATTGTCATTGCCTATTGAAAAATCCCTGTAATGAACAGAGCAGCCCCCGCGGAAGTTCAGCTTCCGCAGGGGCTGCTTCTTGCTTTCAGGATGCCATGTGGATGGTCCAGTCGGAAAAATGGTAGAAAAGATTGGACTGGGTGGATTGAATATTCTCCACTGTTCCGCTTTGGGTCAGCACGGAGAGGCTTTTGAAGCATACTGGGATCAGCGGCATCTCCTGGGACAGGTGTCGATACAGGGACACGGCGTTGGCCTTCTGGTCCTCCGAGGAGCGAAAGGCGTTCAGCAGCGTGTCGGTGGTGGTGTTGCTCCAGCCGCCGTAGTTCATGCTGCCGCCGGTCCCCACCAGCCGGGACACGTCCCAATCCGCCGTCAGGCGGGTCTCTCCGTAGTAGAGGTCGAAGTTCCCCGCCGCTACGGCGGACAAAAATTCCTCCCAGGGCAGGGACTCCACCGTCACTGTCAGATCAAAGGCGGAGAGGGACTGGGCGATGGACTGGGCAATGGCCACCTTTTCGCTGCTCTCGCTGTTGACCAGCAGCTTCAGCGTCACCGGGTCCTCCCCATCCGTCAGGCCCGCCTCCGTCATAGCCGCATACCAGGTCTCATAGCTGTAACTGCTGCTCAGGTCTTCGGGATACAGGGGCGACACCGGGTGGAGGGGCGCCGCAGCCGGTACGCCGTGGCTGGAGAGGTAGCCGTCCACCAGCTTCTGCCGGTCTATTCCGGCACTGATGGCCCGGCGGACCGCCGCGCCGGAGAGGTCCTCCCGCCGGGCGTTGACGCCCACATACTGCATGGTGGCGGTAGGCACATCCACGCAGTCCAGCCGCCCGGTAAGGGTGGCGCTGTCGCCGGTGAGCTCCTCGGCGTAGAGGTGAATCTCCTTGGAGGTGAAGAGGTAGCGGACCGTGTCGTCATCCTTGGCGTTCACCAACTCGATCCGGTCCACCGGATGGCCGGCTCCCTTCCACCAGCCGCCGTTGGCCGCCAAATAGGCGCCGCTTCCGTCGGTGATATAGACGTAAGGCCCCGTCCCCACCGGCACCAGCTCCTCCTCCGTCCCGGACTTCACAATGGGAATATCCAGCAGGGCGGGCAGGTTTCCGTTTGGCTGGGAGAGACGGATCACCACCTGCTCCTCCCGGCTGTTGGCTGTCACGGAGCGGACGGTGCTGAGGCGGGTCCCATAGCGCTGGGAGCCCATGGCCCGCCGCAGGCAGTCCGCCACATCCCCTGCCGACAGCTGGGTACCGTCGCTGAAGGCCACGCCGCTGCGAATGTGCAGCGTCCAGCTCAAACCATCCTCGCTGACGGTATAGGTGTCACAGAGACAACTCTGGGGCTGGAAGGTCCCGTCCAGTTCAAAAAGGGGCTCATAGAGCAGCGAGGCCACATAGCTCTGGATCCCATCGGCACAGGTAATGGGGTCCATCGTCTGGTCTTGGTGCCAGGCCAGGGCAAAAGAGGTGAGTTTGATGGTCTCCTCCTCTTCTTCCTCCTCCTGCTCCAGGGCGTACCAGGGCTCCTCCTGCTCCTCCAGCTCACTGCCGCCGGAGCAGGCCGTCAGGCCAAGGGTGCCCAGCAGCAAAAGGGCCAGCAGCGCTGCAAGGGTATTTCTTCTCATTGCAGGGAAATCATGGCGCACTGGACGCCCCGGGCGTCACCCATGGCCCGGTGGCTCCAGTACAGCTCCGGATGGCAGGCAGTGCAGAGAGGGGACATGGAGATCTGCCCGGCGGGGACGCCTGCCATCTCCAGACAATGGCGGTTGATCCCCTTCAGATCCACTGTCCACTTCATTCCCTTGGGCTGAAGGAAGGGTTCCGCCTCCTGGCCAAAGGCGGCCCGCATGGCCTCAGGAACGTCGTCATGGGTCTCAAAGCAGCAGGAGCCGATGCCCGGGCCAATGGCGCAGACCAGATCCGCCGGATCGGTGCCGAAGGTGCTCGTCATGGCCTGAACTGTCTGGCCCGTAATATTGAGGGACGTGCCCCGCCATCCGGCGTGGACCGCCCCCACCGCCCGGCGCACCGGGTCGCACAGCAGGAGGATGATACAGTCGGCGGAGAACACGGTGATAGGAAGATCCACTTTGTCAGTGATCAGTGCATCCGCATCGTAGTCCCGCAGCCGCCACAGTCCCTTGCCCGCGTCCTCCTCGGTGACATAGCGGATGTTCTCCCGGTGGACCTGGTGGGTCAGCACCACCCGCTCCACATTGGTACCGACGGCGGCGCACAGCCGCCGGAAGTTCTCCTCCACATTTGCCTTGCTGTCGCCGCAGGCCGAAGGGCTGCGGAGATTCAGAGAGGCCAGCTCGCCGGTGCTGACGCCGCCCAGGCGGGTGGAGAAGCCGTGGACAATGCCGGGGATGGCCGACAAAGCGTCGGCGGTGTGATAGACCAGGCCATTTCGGTCATGCTGTGTAAAGGCCATATCCTGCTCCTTTCCTCTGGATCAAAGTAATGGTGGGAAGGTTTTTCTGGAATTTAGCGCTGTGGGGCGGAAAAACCGCCCCACGGAATTCTATGCAGCAGTATACTTACCGGCCACAGCGTTTCCCCACGGAATGTCCCATTCCGCAGGGACCCCTGATTCTATTCCTGTTTGGGCCAAATGAATTGCCCCAAACAAATTCTCCGCTTCGCTGCGAATTTACGCCGCATAAGCGGCGGCTCCCTTCCGGTCGCACCGGTCTTCGGCGCTGCCTTTTACCGGCCGCAGCACTGCTTGTACTTCTTCCCGCTTCCGCAGGGGCACGGGTCGTTCCGGCCGATTTTCTGCACCTTTCTTGGCTGCTTCTTCACGGTCTTGTCGCCGCCGAAGCCCTCGGTAATACCGGTGGCCACCCGCTCCCGCTTGATCTCCTCCTGGGTCTTCAGACGGAAGGAGTAGATCCGCCGGATGGTCTCCTCCTGGATGGCGTCGATCATCTCCTCGAACATGTGCAGGCTCTCTTCCTTGTACACGTCCACCGGATTCTTCTGACCGTAGGCCTGGAGGCGGATGCCCTGGCGCAGCTCGTTCATGGCGTCGATGTGATCCATCCAGAATTCATCCACCACACGCAGCATGATGACCCGCTCCAGTTCCCGCATGATGGGTGCCGTGACCTCTTTCTCCTTCTGGGCATAAGTCTCTACAGCCGCCTTGGTGAACGCGTCGATCAGGTCGTCGGCAGCGGCGGAAGCAAGCTGCTCCTCCGTCATAGGCACCGCGCCTTTGTGGAAATAGGTGCCCTCCAGGCCGTTCAGCATGGCGGCGTACTGCTCGCTGTCTATGTGCTTCTGCTCGCCGAAGGCCAGGTGGACCTCCCGCTGGATGGTGGAGGTGATCATGTTCTCAATGGAGTTCTTCATGTCCATGCCGTCCAGAACCTTCTGGCGCTGGCCGTAGATGATCTCCCGCTGCTTGTTCATGACGTCGTCGTACTCCAGGGTGTTCTTACGGGCCTGGAAGTTCCGGGACTCCACGGTGGTCTGGGCGCTCTCAATGGATTTGGACAGCTGGCGGCTCTCGATGGGCACGTCCTCGCCGATGTTCAGCCGGTCCATCATCCCTGTCATCCGCTCACCGCCGAAAAGACGCATCAGATCGTCCTCTAAGCTCAGATAGAACCGGGTTTCGCCGGGATCGCCCTGACGGCCGGCACGGCCGCGGAGCTGGTTGTCAATACGGCGGGAGTCGTGGCGCTCGGTGCCGATGATGAAGAGGCCTCCCGCCTCCCGCACCTTCTCCGCCTCACCGGCGATCTCGCTCTTGTGGGCCTGGAGCCGCTCAGCAAAGAATTTCCGGGCATCCAGAATCTCCTGGTTGTCCGTCTCGGCGTAGCCGGTGGCCTCGGCGATGAGATCATCGCTGAGCCCCGCCTTCCTCAGGTCATTCATGGCCAGATATTCGGCATTTCCGCCCAGCATGATATCCGTACCACGGCCGGCCATGTTGGTGGCCACTGTGACGGCCCCCAGCTTGCCCGCCTGGGCCACGATCTCTGCTTCCTTCTCGTGGTTCTTGGCGTTCAGCAGATTGTGGGGGATGCCCTCCCGCTGGAGGAGTTTGGAGAGGAACTCGTTCTTTTCAATGGACACGGTGCCCACCAGCACAGGCTGCCCCTTGGCGTGACACTCCTTGATCTGCTCGATGACCGCCTTGAATTTGGCCATCTCCGTCTTATACACCACATCCGGATCGTCGATACGGGCCAGGGGCCGGTTGGTGGGGATCTCCACGATATCCAGATTGTAGATGGTGGCAAACTCCTCCTCCTCGGTCCGGGCGGTACCGGTCATACCGGAGAGCTTGTCGTAGAGACGGAAGTAGTTCTGGAAGGTGATGGTGGCAAGCGTCTTGCTCTCCCGCTCCACCTTCACATGCTCCTTGGCCTCAATGGCCTGGTGGAGTCCCTCGTTGTACCGGCGGCCAAACATGAGGCGGCCGGTGAACTCGTCCACGATGATGACCTGGCCGTCCTTCACCACATAGTCGATGTCCCGCTTCATAACGCCGTGGGCCTTGATGGCCTGGTTAATATGGTGGGCCAGGGTGGAATTCTCCGGATCAGAGAGGTTGTCGATGTGGAAAAACTCCTCCGCCTTCTTCACGCCCCGGGCGGTGAGGGTGGCGGTGCGGGCCTTCTCGTCCACGATGTAGTCGGCGTCCACGTCCACATCCTCTTCGGCCTTCTCGTCGGTCTCCTTCACCACCATCTTCTTGAACCGGGCCACCAGCATCTCCGCCATGTCGTAGAGCTGGGTGGACTTGTCGCCGATGCCGGAGATAATGAGGGGCGTCCGGGCCTCATCGATGAGGATGGAGTCCACCTCGTCCACGATGGCGAAGTGGTGGCCCCGCTGGACCTGCTCCTGGCGGTAGAGGGCCATGTTGTCCCGAAGGTAGTCAAAGCCCATCTCATTGTTGGTGCCGTAGGTAATGTCGGCGGCGTAGGCCTCCTGACGCTGCTTCTTTTCAATGCCGTGGATAATGAGTCCCACGCTGAGTCCCAGGAAGCGGTGGACCTTGCCCATCCACTCGCTGTCGCGCTTGGCCAGGTAGTCGTTGACGGTGACGATATGGACGCCCTCGCCGGTGAGGGCGTTGAGGTATGCGGGAAGGGTGGCCACCAGTGTCTTGCCTTCACCGGTCTTCATCTCGGCGATGCGGCCCTGGTGCAGCACGATGCCGCCCACCAGCTGCACCCGGTAGGGCCGGAGGCCCAGCACGCGGTCGGCAGCCTCCCGGACGGTGGCAAAGGCCTCGGGCAGAATATCCTCCAGCGTCTCCCCCTTCTGGAGACGCTCCTTAAACTCGGCAGTCTTGGCCTGGAGCTGTGCGTCGCTCATGGCTTTGTACTCGTCGGCCATGGCCTCGATCTTGTCCACAATGGGATAGATCTGCTTCAGCTCCCGCTCGCTGTAGGTGCCGAAGATCTTTTTCAGTAAACCCATATTGAAACACTCCTCTTTTTGTGAGTCATTCCTTAAATCATGCGGATTATAGTATAACACATCTTGAAGAAAAAGCAAACAGGGGAAAATAGCGTATTTTGTGAACTTTTTTGAAACAACTCTTAGGGGTTTTGCTTACTCCTTCTGTGATATCTTCCCAAAATTTACGGCCCCCCCTCGTATTTTCGGCGGGGATATGCTATACTGTGCCCAAGCAGCAATACAGGAGGTACCTTCCCATGCGAATGGTCGTGAAAATCGGCACATCCACACTGACCCACGGCACCGGCAAGCTGAACATCCGACGGGTGGAGCAGCTGTGCAAGGTGATGAGCGATCTGAAGAACGCAGGCCACGAGATGGTGCTGGTGTCCTCAGGCGCCATTGCCATGGGCGTGGGCAAGCTGAATCTGCTCCACAAGCCCGGAGATATGCCCACCAAGCAGGCGGCAGCCGCCATCGGCCAGTGTGAGCTCATGTATGTGTACGACAAGCTCTTCTCCGAATACCACCACACGGTGGCCCAGATCCTCCTCACCGGCTCCGACGTGGAGGACCCCCAGCGTCACCAGAACTTCCAAAACACCATGTCCCGTCTTCTGGAGCTGGGGGCTTTGCCGGTCATCAACGAAAACGACACCGTAGCCACCGCCGAGATCGCTGTGGGCGACAACGACACCCTGGGCGCCATCGTAGCGGTAAACGTCCACGCGGACCTGCTGGTGCTCATGAGCGATATTGAGGGTCTCTACACCGCGGACCCCCACAAGGACCCCGCCGCCACTCTGATCCCAAGGGTGGAAGCGCTGACGCCGGAGATCTGGGCTCTTGCCGGAGGCAGCGGCTCGGAGCTTGGCACCGGGGGCATGGTCACCAAGCTGAAGGCCGCCCAGATGTGCATGGACGCCGGGTGTGATATGCTCATCACCAACGGCGTGCGCCCCAAGGATCTCTACCGCATCGCCGACGGGGAGGCCGTGGGCACCCGCTTTGTGGGGCGGCGGGAAAGCCGCTGAGAGGAGGAAACCACAATGACGACACAGGAACTGCTGCGCTCCGCCCAGGGAGCAAAGGGGGCCATGGCCCTGGCGGACGCAATGAAGAAGAATGCCGCCCTGCTGGCCATGGCGGATGCCCTCACCGCCCACACCGCCGCCATATTAAAGGCCAACCAGGCGGACGTGGAGGCTGCCCGTGGCCATATCGGCGAGGTGATGCTGGACCGGCTGCGCCTTACGGAGGAACGCATCGCCGGCATGGCGGAAGGGGTGCGCCAGGTAGCCCAGCTCCCCGATCCGGTGGGCCAGGTGCTGCGGACGGTGGAACGGCCGAGCGGTCTTCAGATCCGCCGTATCTCCGTGCCCATGGGGGTCATTGCCATCATCTACGAGTCCCGGCCCAATGTCACCTCCGACGCCGCCGCCCTTGCCCTGAAGGCGGGCAGCGCCTGCGTACTTCGCTGCGGCAAGGAGGCCCACCGGTCCGCTACCGCCATTGTGGAGGCTCTTCGGGAGGGATTGGAGGCAGCGGGACTGCCCCAGAACGCCCTTCAGCTGGTGGAGGATACCTCCCGGGAGAGCGCCCGGGAACTGATGGAGGCCCGGGGTCTGGTGGATCTGCTGATCCCCCGGGGCGGCGCGGGGCTCATCCGCTCCTGTGTGGAGAACGCCCTGGTGCCCTGCATTGAAACCGGCACCGGCATCTGCCATGTGTATGTGGACGCCGCCGCCGATCTTGCCAAGGCCCTCCGCATTATTGAAAACGCCAAGACCAGCCGCCCCAGCGTCTGCAACGCTGAGGAAGTGTGTCTGGTCCACCGGGACACAGCGGCAAAGTTCCTGCCCCTGCTTCAGAAGTGCCTGGTGGAGGATCGGAAGGCCGCTGGGAAGCCGCCGGTGGAGCTGCGGCTGGACAAGGAGGCTGCGGCCATCATCCCCGGCACTCCCGCCGGTCCCCAGGACTTTGACACCGAATTTTTGGACTACATCTTAGCCGTGGCGGTGGTGGAGGACCTGGAAGCCGCCATCGCCCACATCGCCGCCCACTCCACCGGCCACAGCGACGCCATCGTCACGGAAGACGCCGCGGCGGCGGACCGGTTTGCCGCCCTGGTGGACAGCGCCGCCGTCTACGTCAACGCCTCCACCCGCTTCACCGACGGCGGGGAGTTCGGCCTCGGCTGCGAGATGGGCATCTCCACCCAGAAGCTCCACGCCCGGGGCCCCATGGGCCTGGAGGAGCTGACCAGCTACAAATATGTGATCCGGGGCAGCGGCCAGATCCGCTGACGCCGGGAAAGGAGCAGTATGTCTCAATATCTCTTTGGTTTTGTGGGCACCGGCAACATGGCCGGGGCTCTGGTCCGGGCCGCCTGCCAGAAGGTGGCTCCCGGCGAGATCCTTCTCAGCAACCGCACTCCCGCCAAGGCGGAGGCCCTGGCGGCGGAGCTTGGCTGCGTCGTGGGCACCAATGAGGAAGCAGCGCGGCAGAGCCGGTATATCTTCTTAGGGGTGAAGCCCCAGATGATGGCCGGGGTATTGGAGAGTCTTCGGCCTGTACTGGCGGACCGCCAGGACCGCTTCGTGCTGGTATCCATGGCTGCCGGCCTCACCATGGAGACTCTCGCCGCCATGGCCGGCGGGACCTATCCCATTATCCGCATCATGCCCAACACCGCCTGCGCCGTGGGAGCGGGTATGACCACCTACGCCGCCAACGATCTGGTGATGGAGGAGGAGCTCTCGGAATTCCTTACCGCCATGGAGAAAAGCGGATCCTGGGACCGGCTGGATGAGCACCTTATCAACGCTGCCAGCGCGGTGGCGGGATGCGGCGGCGCCTTCATCTGGCAGGTCATTGAGGCGCTGGCCGACGGCGGCGTGGCCTGCGGCCTGCCCCGGCAGAAGGCCCTGCTCTACGCCGCCAAAATGGTGGAGGGCACCGGAAAGCTGACACTGGAGACTGGTCTCCATCCCGGGGTTCTGAAGGACCAGGTGTGCAGTCCCGGCGGCTCCACCATCGCCGGGGTCCGTGTTCTGGAGGAGCGGGGCGTTCGGGGCGCCGTTATGGACGCCGTCATTGCCGCCGAGCGCCGCAACGGTGAGCTTGGGAAGCAGTAATCGGCCTGTGCCGGACATCCGCCACTCTCTGAGTTTCTGAGACAAACAAAAGAAAAAGCCCATTGTTATGTGCAGTACTTCCACATAACAATGGGCTTTTCTATTATATCAGTCTAATTCTCAGACCAACTCGATCATTGCGGTCTCCGCTGCGTCGCCGCGGCGCACACCGGTACGGGTGATGCGGGTGTAGCCGCCGTTGCGCTCGGCGTAGTTGGGAGCGATCTCCTTGAAGATCTTCTTCACCACGTCCTCACGGGTAATAAAGGTCATGGCCTGACGATAGGCAGCCAGGTCACCCTTCTTCCCCAGGGTGATCATCTTTTCAGCCAGAGGACGGATCTCCTTGGCGCGGGTGATGGTGGTCTCCATCTTGCCCTTGTCCAGGAAATCAGTCACCTGCTGACGGAGCATCGCTCTGCGCTGATCGGTAGTCTTACCGAGCTTACGAGTTCCGGGCATTTTGGTTTCCTCCTTAATTGTCCTCCTGTCCCAAACGGGACAGTTTACAATGGGTACCTCCCTCCGGCAGATGCCGGAGCGGGGATCAGTTGTTGTCCTTGTCGGCCAGGCTGAGACCCATCATGGCCAACTTGTTGATGACCTCCTCCAGGGACTTGCGGCCCAGATTGCGCACCTTCATCATCTCATCCTCGGTCTTGGAAATCAGATCCTCCACCGTGTTGATGTTGGCCCGCTTGAGGCAGTTGAAGCTGCGGACGCTGAGATCCAGCTCTTCGATGGTCAGCTCCAGCACCTTATCCCGCTGGGTCTCCGCCTTCTCCACCACGGTGGACTTGCTGCCCACCGTCTCGCTGAGGTCGGTGAACAGGGCGAAGTGATCGCACAGGATCTTGGCGCCCAGGGACACGGCGTCCCGGGCGGAGATGGTGGAGTCGGTCCAAACCTCCAGGGTCAGCTTGTCGAAGTCGGTCATATTGCCCACACGAGTGTTCTCCACTGTGTAATTGACCTTGTACACCGGCGTGTAAATGGAGTCCACAGGGATCACACCGATCACCGTCTGGCTGTTCTTGTTCCGATCAGCCGGGACATAGCCGCGGCCATGGCTGAGGGTGATCTCCATGTTCAGCGCGGCACCGGCACCCAGCGTGGCAATATGGAGGTCAGGATTGAGTACCTCCACCTCGCCGTCGCTCTTAATATCGCCGGCAGTCACCTCACAGGGACCTACCGCCTCAATGAACACGGTCTTGACTCCCTCGCTGTGCAGCTTGGTGATCAAGCCCTTGATGTTCAGCACGATCTCCGTTACGTCCTCCTTCACACCGGGAATGGTGGTGAATTCATGCTGGACGCCGGCGATCTTGATGCTGGTGGCGGCGGTGCCGGGCAGAGAGGAGAGCATAATACGGCGCAGGGCGTTGCCCAAGGTGGTGCCGTAACCGCGCTCCAGGGGTTCGATCACATACTTGCCGTAGGAGTCATCACCGGGGGTCTCGATACACTCGATCTGGGGCTTTTCAATTTCAATCATGCAGTTACCCTCCTTCTTCCGGTAAGCAAAATACTTACACTACTTTCCATCGATCTTCGCAGTGAGGGCATATTGACCCTATTACTTGGAGTACAGCTCAACGATGAGGTGCTCCTCGATGGGCAGGTCGATATCCTCGCGGGCGGGAACTGCAACGACCTTGGCAACCTTGTTGGCCTGGTCAAACTCAAGCCACTTGGGGATCACGCGGGAGGCGTTGGCCTCCAGGGAGCCCTTGAACTTCTCAATGCTGCGGGAGGAATCCTTCAGCTCGATGACGTCGCCGGTCTTCACCTGGTAGGAGGGGATATCCACCTTCTTGCCGTTGACGGTGAAGTGGCCGTGACGGACCAGCTGACGGGCCTCGGCGCGGCTCATGGCAAAGCCGAGACGATACGCCACGTTGTCCATGCGGGACTCCAGAATGGCCAGCAGGTTTTCACCGGCCTGGCCCTGACGCTTCTCAGCCAGCTCAAAGTAGTGGGAGAACTGCTTCTCAGAAACGCCGTAATAACGACGGGCCTTCTGCTTCTCGCGCAGCTGGACGCCGTACTCAGACAGCTTCTTGTTGCGTGCGTTGCCGTGCATGCCGGGGGCGTAACTCCGGTGCTCCAGAGCGCACTTGTCCGTATAGCAGCGGTCACCCTTCAGGAAGAGCTTCTGGCCCTCTCTGCGGCACAGGCGGCAAACTGCTCCGGTATATCTTGCCATAATGCTTATACCTCCTAAATTCGATTAGACGCGACGACGCTTCGGGGGACGGCAGCCGTTGTGGGGAATGGGGGTGACGTCCTTGATCATGGTCACTTCCAAACCCACGGCCTGCAGTGCGCGGATAGCGGCCTCACGGCCCTGGCCGGGGCCCTTCACGAAGACCTCAACGGTCTTCAGGCCATGCTCCATCGCGGCGCGGGCAGCCACCTCAGCAGCGGTCTGCGCGGCGAAAGGAGTGGACTTCTTGCTGCCGCGGAAACCCTGGCCGCCGGAGGAGGCCCAGGAGATCGCATTACCCTGTGTATCGGTAACAGTAACCATGGTGTTGTTGAAGGAAGAACGGATATGGACCTGGCCCTTTTCAATGTTCTTCTTCTCGCGGCGACGGCGGATAACCTTCTTGCCAGTCTTAGGTGCAGCCATTTTCTATTCTCCCTCCTTACTTCTTCTTGTTGGCAATGGTCTTCTTGGGACCCTTACGGGTTCTCGCGTTGGTCTTGCTGCGCTGACCGCGAACGGGCAGGCCGCGGCGGTGACGGATGCCGCGATAGCAGCCGATCTCGGTGAGGCGCTTGATGTCCAGAGCCACGGAGCGGCGCAGATCGCCCTCCACCATATAGCCGTGGTCGATGGCCTCGCGCAGCTTGGCCTCATCGTCCTCGGTCAGATCCTTCACGCGGGTGTCGGGGTTGATTCCAGTCTTCGCCAGGATATCCTTGGCGCTCTTTCTGCCAATACCGTAAATGTAAGTCAAACCGATTTCGATTCGCTTATCCTTGGGCAGGTCAATACCGGCAATTCTTGCCATAGCTTATACCTCCTGTTTCCACTTAGCCCTGTCTCTGCTTGTGCTTGGGGTTCTCGCAGATGACCATTACGCGGCCCTTGCGGCGAATGATCTTGCACTTTTCACACATGGGCTTGACGGACGGTCTTACTTTCATGATGTGATACCTCCTACTTACTACGCCAGGTAATCCGGCCACGGGTCAGGTCATAGGGACTCATTTCTACCGTAACTTTATCACCGGGCAGAATTCTGATAAAATTCATCCTTAACTTTCCGGAAATGTGGGCCAGAATGGTGTGGCCATTTCCAATATCCACCTGGAATGTGGTGTTGGGCAGCGCTTCAAGAACGACGCCCTCGACTTCGATCATATCGGATTTCGCCAAGTGCTTATCCCTCCTGGTCTGGATTACCCTCCCCGCTCAGCTGAGCGAGGGCCCTTCGAACCTCACTGTTCGTAATTGTTTCACCGTTTCGGATCTTTTCGGCCACCCGGGTGTCCGCCGCCGAAGCGAGAGCCGCGTGCTTGCGCTTTTTCCGCTTGGGGGCCTCCACCCTCCGGGTCTTGCCGTCCGCCAGCAGGAGGAAGTCCCCCTCCGCTTCCAGAACGAAGAAGAACTTTCCTTTGTCCCTGCCGGCCATAGATCTTACGATGTCTGCCTTCACAATGTCCATGCCGCTCACTCCGGAAGGCCGGTGGGGTCCGTCAGGATCTCCGGCTCCCCGTCTGTGATGAGGATGCTGTTTTCATAGTGGGCGGAGAGACTGCCGTCGGCGGTTTTCACCGTCCAGCCGTCGCTGAGGACCTTGATGCCCGCCCGTCCGGCGTTCACCATGGGCTCCACCGCCAGGGTCATGCCCCGCAGAAGACGGGGCCGGCCGCAGCGCTCCTCCACATAGTTGGGCACCTCCGGCGCCTCGTGCATCTTCCGTCCCACGCCGTGACCGACGTATTCCCGGACCACAGAGAAGCCGTTTGCCTCTACATAGGCCTGGATGGCACGGGAGATATCCGGCACCCGGTAGCCCTCTCGGGCAAATTTGAGCCCCTCGAAGAAGCTCTGCCGGGTCACCTGGATCAGCCGCTTCGCCTCCTCGGAAATGGTTCCGCAGGCGAAGGTGGCGGCGCAGTCACCGTGAAAGCCGTCCTTGTAGGCGCCGACGTCGATGGAGACGATGTCCCCCTCCTTCAACACCCGCTTGCCGGGAATGCCGTGGATCACCTCGTCATTCACGGAGATACAGACGCTGGCGGGATAGCCCTGGTAGTTCAGGAAGGAGGGCTCGGCGCCCTGGGACTTGATAAAATGGTACACTGCTTGGTCGATTTCATGGGTTGTTACGCCGGGGGTCACCATTTTCCCTGCCAAAGCACGGGCTGCCGCGGTAATTTTTCCGGCCCGGCGCATCAGTTCAATCTCCTGCTTTGATTTCAGGCTGATCATAACTCAAAGCCCCAATACCTGCAGGATAGCGGCGTTGGTGGCCTCTTTGTCACCGGCCACGCTTACCCGCTTGAGAAGACCTCTCTCGGCGTAGAAGTCCGCCAGAGGAGCGGTCTCTTTATGATAGACCTTGAGCCGCTCACGAACGGTCTCAGGCGTATCATCCTTCCGCTGGATCAGTTTGCCGCCGCAGTTGTCACAGATGCCCTCCACCTTGGGGGGAATGGCCTCCATGTTGTAGCTGGAGCCGCAGGCCTCGCAGACCCGGCGGCCGCTCATGCGGCGGAGGATCTCCTCCTCGGAGATCTCGATGGCTACCACAGCGTCGATCTTGATCCCGGCCTTTTCCATGGCTTCGGCCTGGCCGATGGTGCGGGGCACCCCATCCAGGACATAGCCCTTGGCGCAGTCGCTCTGCGCAAGGCGCTCGCCGATGATGCCGATGATCACTTCATCGGGCACCAGCTGGCCGGCGTCCATATAGGACTTGGCCTTCAGACCGGTGGGAGTGCCATCCTTGATAGCGGCACGCAGGATGTTACCGGTAGAGATGCTGGGGATCCCCAGCTTCTTGCACAGGATTTCTGCCTGGGTGCCTTTACCGGCACCGGGGGCGCCCAATAAAATCAGATTCATGTGTTCCTCCTTATTCAAGGAAGCCCTTGTACTGACGCATCAGCATCTGATTCTCCAGAGCCTTCACAGTCTCCAGCGCAACACCAACCACAATGATGACGGAGGTGCCGCCGATGGCCATGTTCTGCAGGCCGCCGAAGTGGCTGAGAATCTTGCCGGCAATCAGGGGGCAGATCGCAACGATACCGAGGTAGATCGCACCAAACAGCGTGACCTTGGAGAGCACCTTCGCAATGAAGTCGCTGGTGGGCTTGCCCGGACGGAAGCCGGGGATAAAGCCGCCGTTTTTCTTCAGATTGTTGGAGATCTCAATGGGATTGAACTGGATGGTAGCGTAGAAATAGCTGAAGCCAATGATCATCAGGAAATATACCACCATATAGGGAATGGAGGCGGTATCAATGGCACTGTAAATGGAGTAGGCAACCGTGCCCTCCTCCGGGATGCCGATGAAGGTCCACACAGTCACCGGCAAAGACGCGATGGACTGCGCGAAGATGATGGGCAGCACGCCGCTCATATTCACCTTCATGGGCAGGTTGGTGGACTGGCCGCCGTACATCTTGCGGCCCACCTGGCGCTTGGCGTACTGCACAGGGATACGGCGCTCGGCATCACTGACGAACACCACCAGCACCACCAGCAGAAGAATGCCGAGAACCAGGAAAATGCTCCAGGCCCAGTGCATACTGCCGGAGACGATGCTGGAGTACAGACGGCTTACGCCGGAGGGGAACCGGGAAATGATGCCGGCAAACAGGATAATGGAAATACCATTGCCCACACCAAACTCGTTGACCTGCTCGCCCATCCACATAAGGAAGCTGGAGCCGGCCACGAAGGACACGATAATCACCAGGGCGGCCCACACCGTATCGTTGGTGAGGATGCCGTAGTTCTTGATCATCACATAGTAGCCCCAGGCCTGCAGCAGAGCAATGGCCACAGTGGCATACCGGGTGATGGCCTGGATCTTCTTCTTGCCTTCTTCGCCGCCGTCCCGGGCCATCCGCTCCAGGGCGGGAATAGCCACAGTCAGCAGCTGGATGATAATGGAACTGTTGATATAGGGCTGAATGCCCAGGGCAAATACCGTCGCCATAGCGAAGGCGCCGCCGCTCATCACGTTAAGCAGCGTCAGATAGGACGTACCGGCGCTGGAAAGATAGGTGCCCAGCATCTCGGTGTCCACATAGGGGACAGCGATGGCGTTGCCGATGCGGAAGATAAGGAGAATGAGGATAGTAAAGATGATCTTTTTCCGCAGCTCGGGGATGGCCCACGCCTTGCGTACTGTCTGGATCATATTACTTCACCTCGGCCTTTCCTCCGGCAGCTTCAATGGCTTCCTTAGCGGACTGGGAGAAGGCGGAAGCCTCAACGTTCACCTTCTTGGTGAGCTTCCCGTTGCCCAGGACCTTGTAGCCATAGGGGCACTTCTTCAGGATGCCCTTGGCCAGCAGAGCCTCGGCAGTAACGGTCTCACCGTCCTCAAACTTGTTCAAAGCGCTCAGGTTCACGATCTCCATGGGCTTGGCAAAAATGTTGTTGAAGCCGCGCTTGGGGACCCGGCGGGACAGAGGCATCTGGCCGCCTTCAAAGCCGATACGCACGCCGCCGCCGCTGCGGGCCTTCTGGCCCTTGTGACCGCGGCCGGCAGTCTTGCCGTTGCCGGTACCAGCACCGCGGCCCTTACGCTTGCCGACATGAGTGGAGCCGGCAGCAGGAGACAGTTCATGCAGATTCATTTTCCGGTACCTCCTTACTTGGACTCTTCCACGCTCAGCAGATAGCCGATCTTGGCGATCTTGCCGCGGGTCTGTGCATTGTCGGGCTGCACGGTGGTGTCACCGATCTTACGCAGGCCCAGAGAGTTGGCAGTGGCAATGTGCTTTTCCAATCTGCCGTTGAGGCTCTTGACGAGCTTGATGTTCAGATTTGCCATGTCACATGCCCTCCTTAACCAACGATCTCTTCCACGCTCTTGCCGCGGATGCGGGCCACCTCTTCGGGACCACGCAGGCTCTTCAGGCCCTCAAAGGTGGCGGACACCACGTTCTGGGGGTTGTTGGAGCGCAGGCACTTGGCGCGGATATCCTTCACGCCGGTGGCCTCCATGACGGCACGGACAGGACCGCCGGCAATGATACCGGTACCGGGAGCGGCGGGCTTCAGGATCACACGGCCGGCGCCGAACTCACCGATGACTTCGTGGGGAATGGTGGTGCCGCTGAGGGTCACATTCACCATGTTCTTCTTCGCATCCTCAATGCCCTTGCGGATCGCCTCAGGCACCTCGGCGGCCTTGCCCAGGCCGAAGCCCACGCGGCCCTTTCCGTCGCCCACAACCATGAGAGCGGCGAACTTGAAGATACGACCACCCTTAACAGTTTTGGAGACTCGGTTCAAGGATACGAGCTTCTCAATGAACTCGCTGGGTTCTCTTTCAAATCTTGCCATATTCTTGTTCCTCCTCCCGATTAGAATTTCAGGCCGCCCTCGCGGGCACCCTCAGCCAGCTCGGCCACACGGCCGTGGTACAGGTAACCGCCGCGGTCGAACACGACCACTTCGATGCCCTTGGCCTTGGCCTTCTCAGCCACCAGCTTGCCGACGGCACGGGCAGCAGTCTTGTTGCCGCCGTTGCCCTCAATGGCCTTGTCGAGAGAAGAAGCAGCGCACAGGGTAACGCCGTTCACATCGTCGATGATCTGGGCGTAAATATTCTTCTCACTGCGGAACACGTTCAGACGGGGGCACTCGGGAGTGCCGGAGATCTTGGCCCGGACTCTCTTGTGGCGCTTCAGCCGCTGCGCGTTGGTGTTGGGTCTCTTAATCATTTCAGCACGCCTCCTTACTTCTTGGCACCGGTCTTACCAACCTTGCGGCGGATGACCTCGTCCACATACTTGATGCCCTTGCCCTTATAAGGCTCGGGGGGACGCTTCTCGCGGAGCTCAGCCGCAAACTGGCCGACCATCTGCTTGTCGCAGCCGATGATGACCACCTTGTTGGCGGAAGGCACCTCGATGGTGATGCCGTCGATCTCGGGAATGATCACAGGATGGGAATAACCTAAGTTCATCACCAGGTTCTTGCCCTCCTTGGTGGCGCGGTAACCAACACCGTTGATCTCCAGTTCCTTCTTATAGGTCT
>CALXDD010000033.1 GCA_944386985.1 uncultured Oscillospiraceae bacterium | reverse complement strand
TGGTCCGAGTGGCGGGATTTGAACCCACGGCCTCATGGACCCGAACCATGCGCGCTACCAACTGCGCTACACCCGGAAACGTACCTACATAGTATACGATACTTTTTCCAAAGATGCAAGCCCTTTCTGAAAAAATCCCGCTGCCTTGGTGAAAAAATCCCGCTGCCTTGGGCATCCTATTTTTCAAAACTGCTGAGTGCCGCCCCAATGGAGGTGGCGTAAGTGGCGTTTTCCGGGATGATAAACTGAATCCCGTGGAGCCGGGTGAACAAATCAAAACAGGGGCGGCACATATCCAGTACCGTCATAAAGCCGGTGAGCACCACGGTGTCACATTTCTGAGCCTTGCAGGCCATTACCGCGATAGTACCGATAGACTGGAAGATCATATTCACGATGCCTGTGGCGATATCGCTGTGGGTGGCATCGTCGGAGACGTTCCCGAAATTGGCGGCGGTGATATCCAGCGGCAGTGTGCTGTACTCCTGCTGGGTGATGTCCCCTACGTTCAGATCGATCTTGGAAATATTCCCCTGATTGCTCAGCTTCTTGATCTGCTCAAACTGCCGGGCGCCGCACAGCAGAGAGGAGAGACCGGTCAGGGTGCCCCCGCCGACGCCGGAGCCGCCCAGATGGACCATCTCCCCCGTCTCGTGATCCGCCCAAATAAAGGCGGTGCCGGTGCCCATACTCACCACTACTGCCCGGCTGCGGCCAGTCAGCGCCAGGCCCCCGGTACCTACAGCGGTGAATTCCTCCACCTTGATGGTGGGGATGTTGTAAATGTCTCCCTCCACATAGGAGGCGCCTACGCCGGTGAGCACAATGCGGCCGATGTCGCTGAGCTGCAGCTTGTTGTGGGTCATGAAGCTGCCCAGAGCGCCGTACAGCGAGGGAAGAGGGCCTTCCGCTTTCACACGGTCCATCGCAATAATATGCTTGTCCTCCTGCAGCCCCACGATCTTGGTGGTGGAACCGCCGATATCAATGCCGAGAATCACTGCCATGGTTCGGCCTCCTGTCCTTTCACTGCCCTGACGTAGGGAAACGGCAGAACCGCCGCAGCCCTTACTGTATTCTCATCTTATGATAAAATCGGGAGAAAGTCAATAAAGCCGTTGCGAAAAAGGGGGAATCGAACTATAATAGGAGAAACGAGCCGGTACTGCTCTGTCAGAAAAGCGGCTGAAAAGAGAGGTTTCGAGGATGGATAGAAACAAATGGAACTTGACCATGCTCTGCGATTTTTATGAGCTGACCATGGCCAACGGCTATTTCCTGAAGGGCTTTCAGGAGAAAATCACCTATTTCGACATCTTTTTCCGCCGGGTCCCCGATGGGGGCGGTTTTGCCATTGCCGCCGGACTGGAGCAGCTGGTGGAGTATATCAAGGACCTCCACTTCTCCCCGGAGGATATTGACTATCTCCGCGGCAGAAACATGTTTGATGAGGCATTCCTGGACTATTTGGCCCACTTCCGCTTTACCGGCGATATCTGGGCGGTCCCCGAGGGTACGCCTATTTTCCCCAATGAGCCGATCCTCACCGTCCGGGCCCCTGCGATCCAGGCCCAGATGGTGGAGACTTACGCCCTTTTGTGCATCAACCACCAGAGCCTTCTGGCCACCAAGGCCAACCGGGTGGTCCGTGCCGCTGAGGGGCGGGCGGTGATGGAATTCGGTGCCCGCCGGGCCCAGGGGGCCGAGGGTGCGGTGAACGGCGCCCGGGCCGCCTACATCGGCGGCGTGGCCGGCACCGCCACCGTCCTCAGCGATCAGGTTTTTGGTGTGCCGGCTCTCGGTACTATGGCCCACAGCTGGGTCCAAATGTTTGACAGCCAGTATGAGGCATTCAAGGCATACTGCCAGTTTTATCCCCAGAATGCGGTGCTGTTGGTGGACACCTATAACACCCTGAAAAGCGGTGTGCCGGACGCCATCCGGGCTTTCAATGAAGTGCTCAAACCCATGGGCATCAAAAAGTGCGGCATCCGTCTGGACAGCGGCGACATCACCTACCTTACCAAGGAGGCCCGGAAGATGCTGGACGCCGCCGGGTGGACGGAATGCACCATCACCGTCTCCAACTCCCTGGACGAGTACCTCATCCGGGATCTGCTGCTTCAGGGGGCCCAGATCAACGCCTTCGGCGTGGGCGAGCGACTCATCACCGCCCGCAGCGAGCCGGTGTTCGGCGGTGTGTACAAACTGGTGGCGGTGGAGCAGGACGGCCAGGTGATCCCCAAGATCAAAATCAGTGAGAACGTCAGCAAGATCACCACCCCCCATTACAAAAAGTTCTACCGCTTCTTCGGCAACGACAACGGCAAGGCCATTGCCGACTATCTCTGCGTCTACGACGAGACGGTGGACGACAGCCAGCCTCTGGAAATTTTTGATCCCGACGCCACATGGAAGAAAAAGATGGTCCGGGATTTTACCGCCCGGGAGATGCAGGTGCCGGTGTTCCAGAACGGACAGTGTGTCTATGCTCTCCCCTCCCTGGAGGAGATTCGGGCCTACTGCGCCCAGCAGGTGGACACCCTGTGGGACGAGGTCAAGCGCTTCGACAATCCTCACAAATACTATGTGGACCTCAGCCGCAAGCTGTGGGAAATCAAATATAATCTGCTGGAGCGGACATACTGATAGGAAAGGTGGGAAACCAGGGTGCGCATGGTAAAAAAACAGACGCGGCAGCGCCGGATCGCGGCGGCAGTCCGCATCGGTCTGGTGGCGGTGCTGTTTTTGCTGAACATCGCCCTGGTGATTCTGCTGTCCTACTATCTCCAGAAGCATGCCTTCCTGATCTATCTCATTCTGGAGGCGGTGGGGATCATCGTGGCGGTACGCCTTCAGGGGCGGTGGGGCAGCCCCTCCTACAAGCTGGCCTGGACCATCCTGGTTCTGGCCTTCCCGGTGGCGGGGCTGGTGCTCTACGAGCTGTGGGGCGGCAGCGCCCAGCGGAGAAAGCAGATGCTGCAGCCGGTGAAGCCTCCGCCCCACAAGGACTATGAGCGCAGCCGCAGCCAGGACTATATCCGCCGCCTGTCGGACAGCTTTCCCACCTGGGCCAGAGAGGCTCAGCTTCTCTGCCACTACGACTTCATGCTCTATAAAAATACCGCCGTCACCTACTTTGAGGGCGGCGAGTCCTTTTTCCAGGACCTGCTGGACAAGGTGGAGCGGGCGGAGCACTTCGTTTTTCTGGAGTATTTCATCCTGGCGGAAGGGAAATTGTGGGACCGGCTGTTTGCCGCCCTGCGGGACAGGGTGAGCCGGGGAGTGGAGGTGAAGATCATCTTCGACGACTTCGGCTGCATCACCCGCCTCTCCGGAAAAATGGTAGATACCATGCGCCAGTGCGGCATGGAGGTGGCGGTGTTCAGTCCGGTGCACCAGTATGTGAGCCGCCTCTACTTCAACTACCGGGATCACCGGAAGATCTGCTGCGTGGACGGGGACTTCGCCTATACCGGCGGCATCAACGTGGCCGACGAGTACGCCAACCTCATCAACCGTTTCGGCCACTGGAAGGACAGCGGCTGCCTTTTGGAGGGGGAGGGGGCCTGGGGCCTCACCCGGCTGTTTCTCCACATGTGGGAGAGCATGGGCGGGACGCTGCACAATGAGCACGACTACTACCGTCCCCACGGTCCCGTCCAGGCGGAGGGCTGGTGCCAGCCCTTCTGCGACGGGCCCAACAACAATCCGGAAAACCCGGCGGAGGAGCTGTATCTCCAGGCGGTATCCACCGCCCGGGAGTTCCTCTATATCACCACTCCCTATCTGGCCATCGAGGACTCTATGATGGAGGCGCTGTGCGTGGCGGCGGACAGCGGGGTGGACGTGAGGCTTCTGATGCCGGGGACCCCGGACCACCGGTATACCTACCTGGCAGCCGGCGCCTACTACGACCGGCTTTTGAGCCACGGAGTGCGTCTTTTTGAGTACAAGCCCGGCTTTCTCCACAGCAAGCTCCTGGTGGCGGACGGGGAGATGGCGGTGGTGGGTACCATCAACATGGACTACCGCAGCTTCCAGCTCCACCACGAGTGCGGGGTGGTGCTCTATGGGATGCCGGCGGTGGAGCACGTCTACCGGGATATTCGGAGCATCATGGAGCAGTGCGGGGAGATCCGGCTGGCCCAGTGGCGCAAGCGGAATATCTTCCGGCGCATGACAGAGAGTATTCTGCGGATTTTTACCATTTGGATGTAATAGGAGGCGGCTGTATGGCCAGAGGTTTGATCCATATTTATTGCGGAGACGGAAAGGGAAAGACCACCGCATCCCTGGGGCTGTCCCTCCGGGCGGCGGGGTCGGGAATGAAGGTGCTGTACGTCCAGTTTTTCAAGGACGGCAGCTCCTCGGAGTTCCAGCTTTTGGAGCAGGTGGGGGGCGTCACCTTCCTCCGTCCCGCCAAGAAGTTCGGCTTTTACCGGACCCTTACGCCGGCGCAGCGGGAGGAAGCCAGGGAATTTTATACGGAGCACTTCCGCACTGCGGCGGCCATGGCCAAGGATTTTGATCTCCTGGTGCTGGACGAGGCTATGAGCGCCTGCCGTACCGGGGTGATCCCCGAGGCGGAGGTGCTGGACTTCCTCAAAAACAAGCCTGAGCAGCTGGAGGTAGTGCTCACCGGACGGGATCCCTCCCAGGCCCTCTTTGACGCCGCCGACTATGTTACAGAGATGTGTAAGCGAAAGCACCCCTTCGATCAGGGCATCCCCGCCCGGAAAGGGATCGAGTTTTAACAAAAATCCAATGGAAAAGCGTACCGCCCTCAGGACGGTACGCTTTTTTTAAAATATTCAGATGGACTTGGTGAAGTAGAGGAAGGTTTCGTCCTCTCCCGCCGGGCGCATAACAGCGGAGAGCATCTTCTCCGAGGCGGTATTCTCCTTGTAGCACTTGGCCTCCAGCAGAGTAAGGCCCAGCTCGTAGAGGCTCCAGTCCGCCACCCGGGCGAAAGCCTCCGCCCCGTAGCCGTGGCCGGCGAACTCCGGCAGAATACGGCAGCCCAGCTCCGCCGTGCCCTTGCAGTCGAAGCGGTAGAGCACCGCCTCGCCGATGAACTGACCGTCTAAGCGGATGGCAAAGTTGATAGCCAGCCGGTTTTTGAAGTCCGCCTGGGCCACCCGGTAGAACCAGCTCTCCGTCAGAGGGCCCTTCAGGTCCTGACGGTAGTCGTAGCCCCACCAGCGGTTGTGCTGGTCATCCAGGCACAGACGGTTGTAGTCGGGGATGTCGGTGCGGGTGAGGGCGTCTAACTTCAGCCGCTGGGAGACGAGAGTGGGCACCTGGGACAGCCGCTGCAGCTCCGTCATGGTCTCCACCGTGAACTTCTTTCCCATGGCGCAGGGGAGATACTGGGTCTTGCTGACCCGAAGCCCACGGTCGGCGCCGTCATCCTCCCGGTTGATGTAGGCGCAGTTCTGGCCGTAGCAGGCCGCGAAGGACTGGACCATCATGGGATAGACCCCCTCGTACTGGGGCAGGCCCTTCTCAATATGGCAGATAAGGGTGTCTCCGCAGATCTCTCCCAGGGAGATGGCGATGAATTTTCCCTCCAGTTCAATGGCTCCGGCGAGGCACCAGCTCTTGCCGATCTGCCGCGTCAGCTTCCGGGCGTAGCACAGTTCCTTCTTGGCCATGGCGTTTTCCTTGTTGAAGGCCAAGTGGAAAGCGTCCCAGAACTGGTCCAGCTCCTCCCAGTCCTCCGGGGTGATGGGGCGGAAGGTGGCCTCGGGGTACAGCTTCTTGAATTTATTGATGTGGTTGCGCTGGCCGGAGTACCGGCGGCCGGCAAACTGGATAAGGTCCTGGGCGTTGTAGAGGTAGTCCTGCCACAGCCGGTTGCTGTCAGTCCGCAGCAGGGGATAGCGGGCGGTGAGAAGTCCCATAGCCTCCTGGGGCACCTGGGTAAAGACGGGGCAGATGCCCTTCTCCCGGCAGTAGGCGTCGATGCAGTCCAGGGCCTCTTCCACGCTGCCCTGAGGGTCCAGAGGGACGGGGTAGTCAAAGGTGGTCCTGCCGTGGTGCTGGTTGCGGACGATGAGGCAGCCCCCCGCTTCGGCAAACATGGGGGAAAAATGCTGCCGCCACATGAGCTTGACGCCGACGGAGTATTCACACAGTCGGTAGGTGCAGTGCTTGTAGTAGCGGTTCAGCCGGGCGGAGTTGCGGACGTTGATGTGTTTGAATTCCAGCATAAAGATAAACTCGCTTTTCTTGTGATGGGTGTGGTTATATTATTTCCCGCCGTGAATGGATTGAACCACCTGGGCGGAATAGTCGATAAATTTCAGGGTGATGGGCGTGGCCTGCCGCAGGGAGGGCAGGGTGATGCCCAGGGACCGGTGGGCGCCTCCGGAGAGGGGCCGGGCGATGATGTTGTCCTGCCGCCCCTGAAGGATCAGCTCCGAGAGAATGCTGTATCCGAGACCCAGCTCCACCATGGAGATGATGGTGCTGTCGTCCACAGAGGTGTCCCGGATGTCGGGATTGACTCCGGCGGCGTGGAAAATGGGCAGGATATCGTAGTCAAAGCCCAGAGAGGGCATGAGGAACTCCCGGCCCTCAAACTCGGAGACAGGGAAGGAGGTCCGCTGGCCGATAGGGTAGTCCGGCGGCAGGATGGCCAGCAGGGGATCGTCCCACAGCGGAACCCAGTCAAAGCCCTCCCGCTCCTGGCGGCTGACAAAGGACAGATCGACCTTGTCCTCCTGGAGCCAGCTGTACATCTCGTCCACGGTACCCATCCGGATGTCCACACTGATGTCCGGATAGTCCCGGCGGAAGCTGGAGACGATAGCAGGCAGCCAGTGCATGCAGATGCTGGAGTAGGCTGCCACCCGGACATTCTCTTTTTTCATACTTCCTACCAGGGAGATCTGATTCTCCAGGCGTTTGCCCGCCTGCTGAAACTCCCGGATCGCGGGCATCAGCCGCTCCCCGGCCGCCGTCAGCCGGACGCCGTACCGGTCCCGGATCAGCAGCGACAGGCCGATTTCCTTCTCCAAGGCGTGCATCATGTGGGTCAGCCCCGACTGGGTGTACCCCAGCCGCTCAGCCGCCTTTGTAAAGCTGCCCAGCTCCACCGCTGTCAGCAGTGCCTCCCACTTTTTGGTATCCATAAAAATTTCTCCTGCACCATTAGAAACTTTAATATATAGGATGGACTCATTATAATCTGGAACTTGTCCTTTGGCAAGATGTCTGTTATAATTCCCTACCAGATGGAGCTATTTTTGGTAAAAAAAGCAAGAAGAAGCGGTTGTTTTGTGAAAAAGATTGTGAGGGAACGAGAGAATGAACAAGAAACGAGAGTCCTGGGGAAGCACCTTCGGGTTTTTGATGGCGGCTATTGGCTCGGCGGTGGGCCTGGGCAACATCTGGGGATTCCCCTATAAAATGGGACGGGCCGGCGGCTTTACGTTCCTGATCATCTATCTCATTCTGGGCGTTCTGGTGGGCTTCACCATTATGCTCAGTGAGCTTGCCATCGGCCGGAAGACCGGCATGGGCGTGGTGGGAGCCTACCACAAGGTGTCCAGGCACTTCGGCTGGATCGGCTGGCTGGCGGTGCTGTCGCCGCTGCTGATTCTCAGCTTCTACACGGTGCTGGGCGGCTACTGCATGGAGTACATGTTCCTGAATTTGTCCAATTTAGGCTTCTCCATCAGCGGCGTCACCGGCAGCGAACTGTTCAACACCCTGCGCCACAACCAGTTCGGCAGTCTGGTGTTTACCCTGCTGTACCTCCTCTTAGGCTACGGCATCATCAAAGGCGGAATCAAGGGGGGCATTGAGCGCTTCAATAAGGTGGGCATGCCCGCTCTGGCGGTGATGCTGCTCATTGTCATCGGCCGCAGCGTGACTCTCCCCGGCGCGGTGGACGGCCTCAAGTATATGTTCGTCCCCGGCTGGTCGGCGGCCAACGGATATATTGAGGAGGCCCCGGGCTTTATCAGCGTTCTGGCCACCGCGGGCGGTCAGATGTTTTTCTCCCTGTCCCTGGCCATGGGCATCATGGTGACCTACGGCTCCTATCTCGACAAGAAGGAGAACCTGGTGCGCAACTCCCTGGTGGTGGTGGCCGCCGACACCACGGTGGCCCTGATGGCGGGCCTCGCGGTGATTCCCGCCGCTATCGCCACCTACGGCGTGGAGGCCCAGCTCAGCGGACCCTCCCTGCTGTTTGTGACTCTGCAGGACGTGTTCAACGCCATGGGGACCATCGGCCCCCTCTTCGGTGCCATCTTCTATCTCCTGGTGCTGGTGGCGGCGGTGTCCTCCTCCATTTCCCTGACGGAGGTGTTGGTGACCTTCATGATGGACAACGCCAGCCTCAAGGGGAGAATCCCCGACCGGCGGAAGATCTCCATGGGTGTGTCCGCTGTGGTGCTGGTGCTGGCGGTTGTGGTGGCGCTGGACGGCCTGGGCGCCAACGGCCTGTGGATTCCCCTGCGGGAGGAGACGTCCTATGTGGTGGACGGCGTGACCAAATACAGGACCTTTGCCGGCAGCTGGTTGGACTTTATGGACTGCCTCTCCGAGGGCATCATGATGCCTCTGGGGGCCTTGATTATGTCTTTCATGGTCAGCTGGGAGCTGAAGCCCAAGCTGGTGCTGGACGAGGTGGGGGAGTACGCCCGGTCGCCCTGGCTGCGGCGGTTCTATACCTTCTCCATCCGCTTCATCGTGCCGGTGGTGATGGCGCTGGTGCTGGCGGGACAGATCAGCGACTTCTTCAATCTCGGTTGGTTCTGAATCACGCTGTTGCAGATTTTTAAACGCAAAAAGATCCCCCCGTTTCCGGGGGGATCTCATTTTGCTTGTGCGCTGTTGTCGCCGCAGAGGGAGAGAAGAGAGTTCTCAGACCTCCTCCGCCTCCAGCTGGGCCAGACGGCGGCCCATAAGGACGCCCATGACGGAGGCCATCATCAATCCCCGGGTCCAGCCGCTGGAGTCGCCCAGGCAGTGGAGACCCTTCACATTGGTGTCGAAATTCTCGTCCATCTTCACCCGGTTGGAGTAGAACTTCAGCTCCGGGGAGTACAGCAGGGTCTCATAGGAGGCAAAGCCGGGCACCACATGGTCCATGGCCTGAATGAAGTTGATGATGTTGATCATGGCCCGGTAGGGCATGGCGGCGGTAATGTCGCCGGCCACCGCATCGGGCAGGGTGGGCCGCAGGTTGGACTGACTCAGCTCCTTGGGCCAGGTCCGCTTGCCGTCCAGAATATCCCCGAACCGCTGGACCAGAATGTGGCCGTTGGCCAGCATGTTGGTCAGCTCCCCCACCTTCTGGGCGTAGGCGATGGGCTGGTTGAAGGGGACGGAGAAGTTGTGGCTGCAGAGGATGGAGAGGTTGGTGTTGTCGCTCTTCAGATCCTTGTAGCTGTGGCCGTTCACCACCGCCAGGTCGTTGTCGTAGTTCTCCTGGCTGACAAAACCGCCGGGATTCTGGCAGAAGGTGCGGACCTTGTTCTTGAAGGGCTTGGGGTACCCCACCAGCTTGGACTCATACAGCACCCGGTTTACCGTCTCCATGATCTCGTTGCGGCACTCCACCCGCACGCCGATGTCCACGGTGCCGGGCTGATGGGCAATGTTGTGCTCGGCGCAGAGGCTCTCCAGCCAGTCGGCGCCCCGGCGGCCGGTGGCGATGATGGTGTGCCTGGCCAGGATCTCCTGGCTGTCCCTGCCGTTGGTGATGCACACGCCCTTGCACACGTCCCCCTCCAGGATCAGGTTGGTGCACTCATAGCCGAAGAGCAGCTCCACCCCGTTGTTCAGAAGGTGCTGTTCAATGGCGTAATAAAGATCCTGGGCTTTCTCGGTGCCAAGGTGGCGGATGGGGCAGTCCACCAGCTTCAGTCCCGCCTGGATGGCCCGGCGGCGGATTTCCTTGACCTCCTCCTCGTTGCCGAGACCTTCAATGTGGCTGTCGGCGCCGAACTCCAGGTAGATGCCGTCGGTGTAATCGATGGTCTCCTGGGCCTTCTCCGCGCCGATGAGAGTGGGCAGGTCTCCGCCTACCTCATAGCTCAAAGACAGCTTTCCGTCGGAAAAGGCTCCGGCCCCGGAGAAGCCGGTGGTGATATGGCAGTAGGGCTTGCAGTTGACACACTGCTTGGTCTGGCTCTTGGGGCAGCGGCGGTTTTCCACGGCCACGCCCTTTTCTACAATCATAATGCTCTGCTTGGTGCCCTTTTTCAGCATTTCCAGAGCGGTGAAGATACCGGCAGGGCCGGCTCCGATGATGACGACATCCTTCCTCATGACGAATCCTCCGTTCTGTAATCTTGTGGCGAAACCCGCAAAAAAGCTGCCCTATTTCAGGTTGCAATTGTCCCAAAGACAATTGCGGGGCCAAAAATAAGGCAGTTCATCAGCATCCATCCAATTTCATACGTGTTGGTGTTCATTCGCTCACACGTATTTTAACTATACAGGAGAATAAGAAGAAAGTCAAGAGGAAACTTTCGGGTTTTTGATAAAATTCGATCTCAAAGGAGAAACTCCCACAGCATTTTCAAAAACAACAGCCCCAGCACCACAAAGATCATCCCCCGGACCCGGCGGCTGCCGCCCCGGATAGAGTACTGGGAGCCGCACCAGCCCCCCAGGGCGTTGCAGAGAGCGGCAGGCACCACGATTGCCCACAGCACCTTGCCGCTGAGGAGGTACACCACCGCCGCCGCCGCGTTGGAGGCCAGATTTCCCACCTTGGCGCAGCCGGAGGCGGAGATCAGGTCCAGATGGAGAAGGGCGGTGAAAGCAATGATCATGAAGGTACCGGTGCCGGGGCCCACCAGCCCGTCGTAGCCGCCGATGAGAAGGCCGATGAGCAGGCTGATGATGAGGCGGCGGCGGGGAGACACTGTCGGTCCCTCCCCGGTTTCCATGCCGAAGTCCTTTTTCACCATCAGGAACACCGCCACCAGGGGCAGGGCCACCAGCATCAGGCCCTTTAATAGGGCGTCGGACAGCAGCAGGGCCAGCCGGGCTCCGGCGGCGCTGCCCGCCAAAGCGCCCACAGCGGCGGGCAGGGCGATGGACAGATTCACCTTGCCGTTTTTCAGATAGCCCACCGAGGCGGTGGCGGTGCCGATGCCGTTGACCACCTTGTTGGTTCCAGCGGCGATGTGGGTGGGGATTCCCGCTAAAAAATAGGTGGGGAGAGTGATGAGACCGCCGCCTCCCGCCACGCTGTCCACAAAGCCCCCCAGGAAGACCAGGGGGCAGATGAGAAGATATTGGTACAGTTCCATGAATGTTTCCCTCCGTTTGCTGTTGGGATTTTACCACAGCGCTGGAAAAAAAGCTACCAAAATCTTCAGAATATGCTATACTGGGAACACTACGACAAAAGACGGGAGAAGTGCTATGAATCTCTGTGATATCCGGGAAATCCAGGCTCTGCTGCGCCGCCACGGATTCCATTTCAGCAAATCCATGGGGCAGAATTTTCTCATTGCGGACTGGGTGCCCCGGGACATTGCCGCCGCCAGCGGGGCGGACGAGACCTGCGGCGTGCTGGAGATCGGTCCCGGCGTGGGACCCCTGACCACGGAGCTGTGCCGCACCGGCGCCAAGGTGGTGGCGGTGGAGCTGGATAAGGCTTTGGTGCCGGTGCTGGAGGAGACCATGGCGGCATGGGACAACTTCTCCCTCGTCAGCGGCGACGTGCTGAAGCTGGATCTGCCCGCTTTGGTGCGGGAACGTTTTGGCGGGCTCACCCCTATAGTCTGTGCCAACCTGCCCTACAACATCACCACCCCGGTGCTGACGGCTCTGGTGGAGGCCGGGTGCTTTGAGACCATCACGGTGATGATCCAGAAGGAGGTGGCCCAGCGGATCGCCGGCGGTCCGGGGAGCGACTACGGAGCCTTCTCTGTGTTCATGCAGTACCACATGGAGACGGAGGTCCTCTTCGACGTGCCGAAGGAGTGCTTCCTTCCCGCCCCCAAGGTGACCTCCGCAGTGCTGCGGTGCCGCAGGAGGAAGGAGCCGCCGGTACAGCCGGTCTGCGGGGAGAAGTTCTTCTTCAAGGTGGTGCGGGCCTCCTTCGCACTGCGGCGCAAGACCCTGGTGAACAGTCTCGCCTCCGTTTTCGGAAGTCAGATGGAGAAGGAGACTCTGGGGGAGGCGGTGGCCGCCTGCGGCCTCTCTCCCACGGTCCGGGGAGAGGCATTGAACCTGCCCCAGTTTGCCGCCCTGGCGGACGAAATTTTCAAGAGGATCGATGGATAAACAATGCCCCCGCCGCTGGGAAAAGCGGCGGGGGCATATTCTGTATCAATGCAGGAGTTACTTCACCCGGCGGCCGTCCACAAACACGGCCTTCAGGTTCAGATCCTTGTCCAGCACCAGCAGGTCCGCGGCCTTGCCTGGGGCGATGGAGCCGGTGTTTGTGAGACCCACAGCCTGGGCGGGAGCGGTGGTGGCGGCGTAGACCGCATCCTCTAAAGGAATACCGAAGGACACCACATTCTTCAGCTCCGCCAGCAGGTTGGAGGAGGAGCCGGCCAGGGTGTCGGTGCCCAGAAGGGTGGCCTTGCCGTTTTTCATCTCGATGGGCTGACCGCCCAGCTCATACTGGCCGTCGGGCATACCCGCGCAGCGAAGAGAGTCGCTGATCATCACCAGCTTGTCCCCAAAGAGCTTGTGGGTGGCCCGGATCACAGCGGGGTGAATATGGAGGCCGTCACAGATCAGCTCCACCGTAGCGCCGCTGTCGAAGGCGGCGGCGATGACGCCGGGAGCCCGGTGCAGAAGGGAGGGCATGCCATTGTAGAGATGGGTGGCGTGGGAGGCCCCGGCCTTATAGGCGGCCATGGCGGTGTCGTAGTCGGCCACGGTGTGGCCCACGGAGACGGTGCACACCTTGGACACCGCCTCGATGAAGGGAATGGCCCCCTCCTCCTCCGGCGCCACGGTGACCAGGCGGACCTTGCCGCCGCTGGCCTCATTAAGCCGGTGGAACATGGCCACATCGGGCTTGTGGAGATTCTCCGCCGCCTGGGCGCCCCGCTTGGCAAAGCTGAGGAAGGGCCCCTCTAAGTGGATACCGGCGCACTTGGCTCCACCGGCAGGCACAAAGTCCCGGATGGCATGCATGGCGGGGGTCAGCACCTCCTCCTTCAGCGTCATGGTGGTGGCGAGATAGGAGGTGACGCCGTGGGCGGCGTAATAGTCGCTGAGGGGCTGGAGGCCCTCCGGCTTGCCGTCGCTGAAATCCTGGCCCACCGCGCCGTGGGTGTGGACGTCCACAAAGCCGGGGATCACATAGCACCCCGCCGCGTCCAGATCCCCGCCGCCGGAGAGATTCCCCACGGCGGTGATGGTGCTGTCAAATTCCACGTCGCCGGGGACAAAGCTGTGGTTTACAAAAATATTGCCGTTTTTAATGCGCATGGTGTGCCTCCTTACTGCAGAGCAGGCAGGCTGGCGGCGGCCATGGATTGCCCCACCCGGCGGAATTTCTCGTCGGGCAGCTCCGGCAGAATCTTGCCGGTGAGCTCGGGATACTCGTCGGCCAGCACCTTCTTGCAGGTGTCCAAAATGATGTCGCCGCCCTTGCCGCTCATGACGCGGCCCAGCAGCAGCACATGCTTGCACTGATAGAGATCGTAGTAGAAGGCCAGGGTGTGGCCCAGATACACGCCGATGGACTGGTACACCGCCGCCGCGTGGGGATCATCCTGCTCCATCAGCTTCTGGACCTCTTTCAGCTTCTCAGCGGGGGACAGGCTCTCCGCCAGGGCGATGCCCGCCCGGGGAGCCAGCTTGATGACGCCGTCCTGGGAGAAATACTTCACGCCGCAGCCGATGTCGCCGCTCCACTCGTCCTCCATGGCCTTGGGGTTCACATCCACCGGCATGAAGGCCAGCTCGTTGAGCCAGCCCGTGACCCGGCCCTCGTCGTCCACATAGCCTACGGCCTCGCTGGTGCCCATAGCGATGCCCAGCACGCTGTTGTCGTCCATGCACATGGCGCCCGCCAGGGCGGACACATCGCCGTCGTTGACCACAGCAAAGGGCACATCGCCGAAGGTGTCCCGGATGGCCCGGATGTAGATGTCCTTCACCTTGGCGTCAAAGGTGTCCTTGGGCACCTTTAAAAACAGGGAGGCCACCATGGTACGGTTGTCGATATACACGCCGGCGGAGCTGACGCCCACCGCGTCCACCCGGGGCATGTGCTCGGCAGCGCTCTTCAGAGCGGCCACGATGCCGTCGTAGTGGTAGTCGGGGTTTTCATTGATCTTGGGGAACCACACCACTTCCTCAGAGTATACCGTCTCGCCGTCCACCACTGCGGACACCTTCCGGTCGCTGCCGCCTGCGTCAAAGCCGATGCGGCAGCCGTCCAAATGGCGGCCCATGGCTTCGGGTGCGCTGTTCTCCTGGGGCACCTGATCACAGGACACCACCTCAAAGGGGCGCTCATAGACATTGGCCATGAAGTCGGCGTCGAAGGCCCGGGCGCCGCCGGCGCAATAGGTCTCCTTCAAATACTGACAGATGCCCTCGTCACCGGCCACATAGATCTTGAAGCCGCCCTGCATCCACAGCATGGTCTTCACCAGACGGTCCATATAGTACCGGTCGGCCTCGGCCATCTCGGGGGTGCCGTGAATAAAGGTGTGCTTCACGGCCACCTGCCCCCGGGAGCGCTCCACCGCGATACTCACCGGCTTTTTCGCGTCGGCCAGGAAAGCGCGGTTGAACTTGAGGATGGGCATGAATTCCTTATCCAACTGGGGGATATGCTTAATCTGTACGGGGATTCCATAACGATTCATGGGAAAAACCTCCTTCTCCTCTGCATCATTGCCGTTTTCCTGGAGCGGCTCCTCCGCTGTGTCAAACGGCTGTTAAATATAGTGTACCACAAACTTTTTCACTTGTCATCCATCCGAATAAAAGTTTTTTCGATATTTGCAGAAAATATTGAAAAAATTTTTCGAAGGTGATACAATACAAGAAAACAGAGGAAATACCCCGGAAGACCGGGATCAAAATAAGAGCGGGAAGAGAGGTAAACAACAATGGATCGTGCAAAACTGCAGGAGGCCCAGAGATGGGTCAAGGATCAGCTGGCCATCAGCGCCAACTTCTGGCTGAAAAACGGCATGGACCATGAGAACGGAGGCGTCTACACCTGCCTGGATCGGGAGGGGAAGATCTACTCCACGGACAAGAGCGTGTGGATGCAGGGCCGGTGCGGCTGGACCTTTGCCCACCTGTGCAATGTGTACGGAGTGAAGGACGAGTGGCTCCAGGCCAGCAAGAGTTGCCTGGACTTTATGGAGGCCCACTGCATCAACCGGGCGGCGGGCAACCGGATGTACTTCACGGTCACCGCCGAGGGCAAGCCCCTGCGCCAGCGCCGCTACTGCTTCAGCGAGGGGTTTTATGTGATGGCCAACGCGGAGTATTACTCCATCACCGGGGAGAAGGCATGCATCGAGCGGGCCCGGGCCGCCTATGACCTGATTTACAAGCTGAACAACGGCCTGATCAAGGACCCCACCGGTCTTGGCCCCAAGACCATTCCTGAGACCCGCAAGGGCCGGGCGCTGGCGGATCCCATGATTTTCCTGAACATTACCGCCGTCATGCGCCGGTGCGACCCGGAGCAGAAGGAGCTGTACGACAAGTACGCCAAGGAGTGCGCCGAGGCCATCTTCAAGTATCACCGGAAGCCGGATCTCCACTGCACCCTGGAGAGCGTGGACATGGACGGCAATCCGGAGCTGTGGTACACCGCCGGCCGTGTGGTGAACCCCGGCCACGACATTGAGTGCTCCTGGTTCGTGATGGAGGAGGCCAACTATGAGAACAACCCTGACCTGCACCGTCAGGCTGTGGAGATGTTCGACGACGCCTTCACTGCCGGCTGGGACAAGGAGTACGGCGGCCTGCTGTACTTTATCGACTGCCTGGGCAAGCCCCCGGAGGCCTATGAGCACGATATGAAGCTGTGGTGGCCCCACAACGAGATCCTGATTGCCTCCATGATGATCTACCGTGACACCGGCGACGAGAAGTATCTGGAGTACTTCTACCGCACGCTGGACTACTGCAAGGAGCACTTCGCCGATCCGGAGTTCGGCGAGTGGTACGGCTACCTCCGCCGGGACGGCAAGCCCACGGAGCCCTCCACGAAGGGAAGCACCTTCAAGGGCCCCTTCCACCTGCCCCGGAGCCTGATCATGGTGGATACCATGATCGATCAGATCCTCAGCAAGTAACTGTGAAAAGCCTCTGCAGAGTTTGGAGCTCTGCAGAGGCTTTTTTTGCTTTGTCAGAAGAACAAAATCCCCGCCGCAGAAGGAAATCGTTCTGCGGCGGGGATCTCACTTTGTTTACGGGTAGAGGCGGTTCAGCGCATCCTGCATCAGCACCATGGAGACAATGCCCAGGCCGAAAACGCTCAAAAGCAGGTACAAAAGGCCGGTATTGCTGGAATAGGTGCCCTGGATGATCTCCACCCGCTCGCCCATCTTGTACATCCAGTACAGACCGTAAATACCGCAGGTAATGAGGGAGAACAGAAATACCATCCCGCCGGTGGGGCCCTGCTGCCGGGAGGCGACGTTGATTTCGTCGTTGAGAACAATCATCCAATAAATTGAGTAAATGCCGCAGGTAAACAGGGAAAGGATAATACACAACGGAATACTTCTCTTCATATAAAAACTCCTTTTGATGTGAGATGTGAGCAATTCATTAGCTGGTTGATTATACCATGGTCCGATGCAGGTGACAAGAGATCAGAGGAAATTCTTTCAGGAAAAGAGAAGAAACACTGGGCATTATGCCTAATTATGGGGGACATTTTTGTGAAGAAGAGAAAAAACTTAACGGTTTGTTAACAAATAGGGGAGAAAAAGCGAGTAGCTTTGTGTTATAATAAAAAGCTGATTAGAATGGAAGAATTATGTCACAAAAAGTGACCGCCGGAGGAACCGGCTGATTGTATGACGGAGAAAATGTTATGATAGAGAACAAAATGAGTCCCCTGTCGCTGGGGATTGACGTGGGCAGCACCACAGTGAAGGTAGTGCTGCTGGAAGGCGACAAAATTCTGTATCGGGAGTACCAGCGGCACATGTCACAGGTGCGGCAGAAAACCCTGGAGCTGCTCCATCAGGCGGCCTCTTTCATCGGGGACCGCCCTTTTGCCGTCGCCCTGTCCGGAAGCGCCGGGCTGGGACTGTCGGAGTCCATCCACATGCCCTTTGTCCAGGAGGTGTTCGCCACCGGCGAGGTGGTCCGCCGCCTGGAGCCGGACACCAGCGCGGTGATCGAACTGGGGGGCGAGGACGCCAAGATCATCTTCTTTGACGGAGGTGTGGATGAGCGGATGAACGGCTCCTGTGCCGGCGGCACCGGCGCCTTTATCGATCAGATGGCCACGCTTTTGGACGTAACCGTGGACGAGATGGACCAGATGGCCCTGCGTCACAAGCGGCTCTACCCCATTGCCAGCCGCTGCGGCGTCTTTGCCAAGACGGATATTCAGCCCCTCCTCAACCAGGGGGCCAACAAGGAGGATGTGGCCGCCAGCATCTACCAGGCCGTGGTGAACCAGACCATCGCCGGTCTGGCCCAGGGGCGGAAGATCGCCGGCAAGGTGCTGTTTTTAGGCGGCCCTCTCTACTACTGCAAGGGCCTTCGCCAGCGGTTTCAGGAGACGCTGAAGCTCACCGACGAGCAGGCCGTCTTTCCGGAGTACGGCCGCTTTGCCGTGGCCCTGGGAGCGGCGGTATACGCTGCCCGCACCGGCCATACCACCACAGTGAAGGAGCTGGACGCCGCCATTCGGGACAGCCTCAGCCGCCGCACCGCGGCCAACCGCCTGCCGCCTCTCTTCGCCAGTGAGGAGGAGTACCGGGAGTTTCGGACCCGCCACGCCGGGGCGGATGTTCCCAGCCGGGATATCGCTGCCTACAGCGGCGACGCATGGCTGGGCATTGACTGCGGCAGCACTACCACCAAGCTGGCGCTGCTGTCGGCGGACAAGGAGATCCTCTATACATATTACGACTCCAACCGGGGCAACCCGGTGGAGCTGGTGCGGGATCAGCTGACCCGGATCTACGAGAAGTGCGGGGGCCGCATCACCATCCGGGGCAGTGCCGTCACCGGCTACGGCGAGGAGCTGATCCAGAACGCCTTCGGCGTGGACAAGGGCGTGGTGGAGACCATCGCCCACTACACCGCCGCCAAGCATTTCTGCCCCCAGGTGGATTTTATTCTGGACATCGGCGGTCAGGACATCAAGTGCTTCAAAATCAAGGACGGGGCCATTGACTCCATTATGCTCAATGAGGCATGCTCCTCCGGCTGCGGCTCTTTCATCGAGACCTTTGCCAAAAGCATGGGGTATGATATCGCCACTTTTGCCGAGAAGGGCCTCCACGCCACCGCGCCGGTAAACTTAGGCAGCCGGTGTACCGTGTTCATGAACTCCTCGGTGAAGCAGTCTCAGAAGGACGGCGCTACTGTGGAGGACATCTCCGCGGGCCTTTCGGTGAGTGTAGTGAAAAACGCCATCTATAAGGTGATCCGGGCCGGCAGCGCCGATGAGCTGGGCGAGCATGTGGTGGTCCAGGGCGGCACCTTCTATAACGACGCCGTCCTCCGGGCCTTTGAGCGGGAGCTGGGGAAGAACGTGATCCGCCCCGCCATTGCCGGTCTTATGGGGGCCTATGGCGCGGCTCTCTACGCCATGGATCTGAAGGAGTCCACCATCATCACAGAGGAGGGTCTGAAGACCTTCGTCCACACCGCCAAGGCCGCCGTGTGCCAGGGCTGCGCCAACCACTGCCGCCTGACAGTGAACACCTTCGGCGACGGGAAGAAGTTCATCTCCGGCAACCAGTGCCAGAAGGGGCTGGGTCTCAAGGTGGTGGAGGAGCTTCCCAATCTCTACGCCTTCAAGCGGGACGCCATTCTCGCTCTGGAGCCCGGCGACGGGACGCGGGGCACCATCGGTCTTCCCCTGGCTCTCGGCATGTATGAGCTGCTGCCGTTGTGGCACGCCTTCTTCAAGGCCCTCGGCTTCAAGGTGGAGATCTCCGGCCTCTCCACCCGGCGGACCTATGAGAAGGGCCAGTTTTCCATCCCCTCCGACACCGCCTGCTACCCGGCCAAGATCATGCACGGCCACATGGAGGAGCTGCTGGAGCGGGGGGTGGACGCCATCTTCTATCCCTGCCTCACCTACAACGTGGATGAGCATGAGAGCGACAACCACTACAACTGCCCGGTGGTGGCCTACTACTCCGAACTTCTGAAGGGGAACATGGATGACCTCAGCAAGACCAATTTCCTCTACCCCTTCCTGAACATCAACAACCGCAGCGAGCTGACCAAGGAACTGACGGCCTGTCTCTCCCCGGTGTTCCCCGGCATCAACCGCCGGGAGGTGCGCAAGGCGGTGGACGCGGGCTTCCGGGCCTACGAGGCCCACATGGCCGACGTGCGCCGGGAGGGCGAACGGGCGGTCAAGTGGGCGAGAGACCACGGCCGCCGGATCATGATCCTGGCGGGCCGTCCCTACCATGTGGACCCGGAGATCGGCCACGGCATCGACAAGCTGGCCGCCTCCCTGGGCTTTGTGGTGGTCAGCGAGGACAGCGTGTGCCACATGGCGGAGCCGGTGAGCGTCCATGTCCTCAACCAGTGGACCTATCATGCCCGGCTCTACCGGGCCGCCCGATATGCCTGTGAGCACAAGGACACCCAGCTGGTGCAGCTGGTGAGCTTCGGCTGCGGCGTGGACGCCATCACCACCGATGAGGTGCGCTCCATCCTGGAGCGGGGCAACAAGCTGTATACACAGATCAAGATTGACGAAATTACCAACCTGGGCGCTGTCCGCATCCGGCTGAGAAGCCTTTTGGGCGCCTTGGAGGAGAAAGAGCAGGAGGTGCGTGACAGTGAAGAAACAGAAGCCTGATTATGTGGTCTTTACCGAGGAGATGAAGAAGACCCATACCATTTTGGTGCCCAACATGCTGCCCATGCACTTCAAGATCATTGCCCGGGTGCTGGAGAAGGAGGGCTACTCCGTGGAGCTGCTGGAGACCTACGGTCCCCACATCGCGGAGACGGGCCTCAAGTATGTCCACAACGACACCTGCTACCCCGCTATTCTGGTGATCGGCCAGTTCTTGGACGCCCTCCAAAGCGGGAAATACGACCCGGACAAGGTGGCTCTGGTGCTGTTCCAGACCGGCGGCGGCTGCCGGGCCAGCAACTACATCCATCTGCTGCGGAAAGCCCTGCAGAAGGCGGACATGGGCCATGTGCCCGTCATCTCCCTGAGCCTTACGGGCCTGGAACACCACCCCGGCTTCAAGCTGTCGGTGCCCCTGGTGAAAAAGATGATGTACGGCGTACTGTACGGCGATCTTCTCATGAGCCTTGTGAACCAGACCAAGCCCTATGAGGAGGAGAAGGGGGCCGCCCAGGCCCTGGCGGACCGCTGGACCATCCGTCTGGCCGAGGAGATGGGCCAGGGCAAGCACAACTACAAGATGGTTCGGGCCAATTATCAGCGGATTTTGGACGACTTCGCCGCTCTGCCCCGCCGTCCCCGGGGTGACAAGGTGCTGGTGGGCGTTGTAGGGGAGATCTATGTGAAATATTCTCCCCTTGGGAACAACAACTTGGAGCAGTTTCTGGTGGATGAGAACGCCGAGGTGGTGATTCCCGGCCTGTTAGACTTCTGCCTCTACTGTGTGTACAACAACCTGCTGGACTACAAGCTCTACGGCATGCAGAAGACCACCAAGTTCCTCTATAAGATTGCCTACAACTACCTCCTGGACAAAGAGGAGGACATGATCAGGATCATGAAGGCAGACGGCCGCTTCATGCCGCCCACCCTCTTCACCCACACCATCGATCTGGTCCAGGGCTACATCGGTATGGGCGTGAAGATGGGAGAGGGCTGGCTTCTCACAGCAGAGATGCTGGAACTGGCGGACAAGGGTGTGGAGAACATCGTGTGTACCCAGCCCTTTGGCTGCCTGCCCAATCACATCTGCGGCAAGGGCATGATGAAGCCCATCAAGGCCCGGAATCCCAACATCAACATCGTGGCCATCGACTACGACGCCGGCGCCACCCGGGTCAATCAGGAGAACCGCATCAAGCTGATGCTGGCCAACGCCCGGGAGCGGGCTCAGGAGAAGGAAGAGAAAGTGCCTGTGGAGGTATGAAAAACCGGAGGACCGCAAGACGCGGTCCTCCGGTTTTCACTTCTCCCATACGGTCGGTTTTATTTTGCCCTGCGGCGGTAGGGGGGCCGGCGTCATCAGAAATAAAAAACGGAGGAGCCATTGGCGGCTCCTCCGTTTTCCATATTTGTTACAGGGCGGCCACAGCGGCTTCCAGCTGCTTCATGGCCTTCTCCAGAATGGACCGGGAGCAGGCGGCATTCAGCCGCATGAAGCCGTCCATGCCGAAGCCCCGCCCATTGGAGAGGCCCAGCCCCGCTTTCTCGATCATGAACTTCACCAGAGTTTCCTGGTCCATGCCGAGCCCACGGCAGTCCAGCCACATGAGGTAGGTGGCATCGGGGATGTAGGTTTGGATGCCGGGGATGTGCTGGTCGATGTAATCCTTCACAAAGCGGAAGTTTCCCTGCAGGTAGGTTTTCAGCTGCTCCAGCCACTCCTCCCCCTGGCGGTAGGCGGTCTCCATGGCGATGAGGCTGAAGGCGTTGTTCCGATGGATCTCCAGATTCCGCCAGAACCGGTCAAACTGGTTTTTCATCTCCACCGTGGGGAAGATGGTGGTAGAGGCGTGGAGGCCCGCCATATTGAAGGTCTTGGTGGCGGAGACGCAGGTGATGACATAGGCGGCGGCCTCCGGGGAGAGACTGGCGGCGGGGATGTGGCCCTTGTCAAAGACCAGGTCGGAGTGGATCTCGTCGGAGATCAGGATCACATGGTGCTTGCGGCAGAGGTCCACCATGGTCTCCAGCTCCTCCCGGCTCCACACCCGGCCCAGGGGGTTGTGGGGGTTGCAGAGGAGGAACATCCTGACCTCCTTCAGCTTCTCCTCAAAGTCGGCAAAGTCCACATGCCACTTGCCGTTCCCGTCCTCAATGAAGCGGTTCTCCACCACCCGGCGCTCATTGTCCCGGACGATGTCGAAGAAATCGCCGTAGACCGGGGGCTGGATCAGAATGCCGTCTCCCTTCTCCGTCATGTACTGGATCATGGAGCCGATCGCCGGAATCACGCCCAGGGCGTGGCTGCAGCAGGCGGGGTCCGGATGCCAGTGGTTGCGCCGGGCCTGCCAGTCGCAGATGGCCTCAAAATAGGAGTCGGGGCGGGAGGTGTAGCCCCAGATCCCCTCCTGGGCTCTGGCGGTCAGGGCGTCCACGATGGGTTGGGCGGTGACAAAGTCCATGTCGGCGATCCAGAGGGGGATCACATCGTCCCGGCCGAAGTTTTTCATACGCTCATCATATTTGGCGGCAAAGGTGGTGCTGCGGTCCACTACCCGGTCAAAATCATAGGTCATGAGAGGTACCTCCTGTCAGATTTGATTACCTTTTGTATCATATCATATGTCCCGCCGCCAGGGCAAGGGGCGGAGGGAGTGAGGATGGGCGCTATTTGGCGAAGAGGGGAGTGGAGAGATACCGTTCGCCGGTGTCCGGCAGCACCACCACGATGCACTTTCCTTCATTTTCCGGACGGGCTGCCACCTGGGTGGCCGCCCAGAGAGCCGCACCGCCGGAGATGCCCGCCAGCACGCCTTCGCTGGACACCAGCTCCCGGGCGGCGGCATAGGCGTTCTCCTCGGTGACGGTGAGGATCTCGTCGCACAGGGACATGTCCATGTTGTCCGGCACAAAGCCCGCGCCGATGCCCTGGAGTCCATGGGGACCGGCCTTTCCGCCGCTGAGTACCGGGGAACCGGCGGGCTCCGCCGCGACCACCTGTACCCCGGGCTTTTGCTCCTTGAGATACTTGCCGGTGCCGCTGAGAGTGCCGCCGGTGCCCACACCGGCCACTAAAATGTCCACGGCGCCGTCCGTGTCCGCCCAGATCTCCGGGCCGGTGGTAGCGTAGTGGGCGGCGGGGTTGGCGGGATTCACAAACTGGCCGGCCAGGAAGCTGCCCGGGGTCTCCCGGTGGAGCTCCTCCGCCTTCTCAATGGCTCCGGCCATGCCCTTTTTCCCGTCGGTGAGCACCAGCTCCGCCCCATAGGCCGCCAGCAGGTTCCGCCGCTCCACGCTCATGGTCTCCGGCATGGTCAGCACCACCCGGTAGCCCCGGTGGATGCCCATGGCCGCAAGGCCGATGCCGGTGTTGCCGCTGGTGGGCTCAATGATGGTGGCTCCGGGGGAGAGGAGACCCTTGGCCTCCGCGTCCAGAATCATCTGCAGGGCCACCCGGTCCTTGGCGCTGCCGGCGGGGTTCCAGCTCTCCAGCTTGGCCAGCAGACGGGCCTTCAGCTGGTGCCGGGCACTGTAGCGCTGCAGGTCCAGCAGGGGGGTGTGGCCCACCAGCTGGTCGATGGAAGGATATACGTTCATGAAAAAAACCTCCTTGTGGGGATTTTGTTTTATAATGATCATTCAATAAAGTGAGGGTACCGCGTTCTCTCCCGATTGTCAATCCCTCAGGTCTGTTTTCCCGGCGGGGGCATAGGCTTAGAGGAGGGGGGATCAGATGGAAGCGGCCATGGCATTGCTGACAGGGGTGGCCCTGTTTCTCTTCGGCGTGGGCCTTATGGGCGAGGAACTGGGGGGTGTAGGGGAACGGATGGCCCGGGTGTTCCGCAGCGGGCGGCGGGGGTTCTGGCTGGGCCTTCTCACCACAGCGGCCCTCCAGTCCTCCTCGGCGGTGACGGTGCTGCTGGCATCCCTGGGCCGGCCCCTTGCGGAGAGCTTTCCGGTAATTATGGGGGCAAATGTCGGAACCACCGTCACCGCCTGGCTCCAGTGGCTCAATCTCACCGCGCCCTCCCTCGCCGGGGTGCGGACGGCGCTGCTGCTGGGGACCACCATGCTCTACCTTTTTCGAAGGATCCGCTGGCCGGTGGGCTTCTGCCTGCTCCTTACCGGCATGGATCTGATGGCCTCGGCGGCGGCCCCCTTGGGGGAGAACTCCGCCTTTCAAACGCTGCTGTCCGCCGCTGCCGATCCCCTGACCGCTCTCCTCATCGGGGCGGTGACTACGGCGGTACTCCAGAGCTCCGGGGCGGCCATCGGCATCCTTCAGGGGCTCTGCGCCGCCGGACAGGTGCCGGTGACGGCGGTGGTGCCCCTGCTTTTGGGGCAGAATATCGGCACCTGCGCCACGGCTCTTTTGGCGTCTCTTCCAGGAACGAAAGAGGCCAGGGCGGTGGCCCTGGCCCATTTGGGATTCAACTGTGTGGGAACGGCGGCGCTGCTGCCCCTGTGGCTCCTGGTGACGCCGCCTCCCGCGGTGGCCACGCCTCTGGGGGTGGCCATGGTTCACACCAGCTTCAACCTGGCTACCTGCGCCCTCTTCTGGGCCCTCAGGGCAGCAGTACGGCTTCTCCGGCGGCAAGGGACGCCGGTACGTCAATGAGCCGCTGGTTGCGGCTTCCTCGCCAGGGAAGGGACAGCGTCCGCTCCGAGAGGAGGAAGGGGCCGTCCACCAGCACGTCCAGCCGCTGGAGGAGGGCCTTCTGATCCTCTGTGCCGTGGGCGAGAAGGTGCTCAAAGGTGTAGCCCGTGTAGCTCCAGACGTTGAGGCCGTGGCTGTGGGCGGCGTCCGCCAGCAGGCAGCAGTCCGCCGCCTGCTCCATAGGCTCCCCCCCGGAGAGGGTGAGACCGTCGGTAAGTGGGTTCTTCAGCAGCTCCCCAATGATCTCCTCCGCCGTCATCTCCCGGCCCCCCTTGGGATCGTGGGAGTCGGGGTTGTGACAGCCGGGACAGTGGTGGGGGCAGCCCTGGACAAAGCAGACGAAGCGAAAGCCGGGACCGTCCACAATGGAGTCCTGGACAAGACCGTAGATCCGCATAGGCCCTCCTTATTGGATGCCGTGCTTCACCCGGGCCGCCTCCTCGGCGGTCTTGGCGTCGTTCCAGCGGTCCATGGTGCCCACCAGATAGCCGGTGATCCGGCGGATGCGCTCAAACTGCTTGTTGCCGTCGTTTTCGTGGCGGCCGCAGCCGGGGCACACGTCGTCGATGATGCCGGTGTAGCCGCAGCAGGGGTCCCGGTCCACCGGGTGGTTCACACTGCCGTAACCGATGCCCGCCTCCTTCATGCAGCGGATCACCTTCTCAAAGGCGTCCAAGTTCTTCAGAGGATCGCCGTCCATCTCCACATAGCTGATGTGGCCGGCGTTGGTGAGGGCGTGGTAGGGGGCCTCCTTTTTGATCTTCTCAAAGGCGGTGATGGGGAAGTAGACGGGGATGTGGAAGCTGTTGGTGTAGAAGCCCCGGTCGGTGACGCCGGGGATCTCTCCAAAGCGCTTCTTGTCCATCCGCACGAAGCGGCCGCTGAGGCCCTCGGCGGGGGTGGCCAGGAGGGAAAAATTGAGCCCCGTCTTGGTGCACTCCTCATCCATCCGGGCCCGCATCCGGGCAATGATTTCCAGTCCCAGACGCTGGCTGCGCTCACTCTGGCCGTGGTGTTCCCCGGTGAGGGCTACCAGGGCCTCCGCAAGGCCGATGAAGCCCACGGACAGGGTGCCGTGCTTCAAGACCTCCCGGACCTCATCGTTCCAGTCCAGCTTGTCACTGTCCAGCCACACTCCCTGGCCCATGAGGAAGGGGAAGTTGTACACCTTTTTCCGGGCCTGGATCTCAAAGCGGTCCTTCAGCTGATCGATGCAGAGATCCATCTTGCTGTCCAGCTCGTCAAAGAAGGAGTCCAGATCCCCCTTGGCCTTGATGGCGATGCGGGGGAGGTTGATGGAGGTGAAGCTCAGGTTGCCCCGGCCGTTGCACTGCTCCCGGGTGGGATCGTAGACATTGCTGATGACTCTTGTGCGGCAGCCCATGTAGGCGATCTCCGTCTCCGGACGGTTGGGGTCGTAATACTTGAGGTTGTAGGGAGCGTCGATAAAGGCGAAGTTGGGGAACAGCCGCTTGGCGCTGCACCGGCAGGCCAGACGGAAGAGGTCGTAATTGGGGTCCTCCTTGTTGTAGTTGATGCCCTCCTTCACCCGGAAGATCTGGATGGGGAAGATGGGGGTCTCCCCGTGGCCGAGACCCGCCTCCGTGGCCAGGAGCACGTTCCGCATGACCATCCGTCCCTCCGGGGAGGTGTCGCAGCCGTAGTTGATGGAGGAGAAGGGAGTCTGGGCGCCGCAGCGGGAGTGCATGGTATTGAGATTGTGGATGAAAGCCTCCATGGCCTGATAGGTGGCCCGGTCCGTCTCCTTCTCCGCAAAGTAGAGGGCTTTCTCCTGGGCCTTCTTCATCAGAGCCTCATCTCCAAAGCGCTCCGTCAGCAGGGGAAGCTCCGCCGCCTGGTAGGCGCCGTCCCCCGCCAGCCGGGGATAGAGGCCGGTCTCCCGGAAGATCTTCTCCCGGATGGCCTTCAGTTCCTCCTCTGGGTCGTCAATCTCCTGCTCCAGCATGAGGAACTTGGCGAGATTTTTGGTGTACAGCCGCTCATAAGTCTTCCGTACCCCATCGGCCATGCCGTAGTCGAAATTGACAATGGACTGGCCGCCGTGCTGGTCGTTCTGATTGGACTGAATGGCGATGCAGGCCAGAGCCGAGTAGGAAGAGATGTCGTTGGGCTCCCGGAGACAGCCGTGGCCGGTGGAAAAGCCGCCGGCAAAGAGCTTTTTGATGTCGATCTGGCAGCAGGTGGTGGTGAGGGCGTAGAAGTCCAGGTCGTGGATGTGGATGTCCCCCTCCTGGTGGGCCTTGGCATGCTCCGGTTTCAGAAGGAACATCTGGTAAAACTGCTTGGCCCCCTCGCTGCCGTACTTCAGCATGGCGCCCATGGCGGTGTCGGCGTTGACATTGGCGTTCTCCCGCTTCACATCGGAGTCCACCGCGTCGGAGAAGGTGATGTCCTCATACACCTTCATAAGCCGGGTGTTCATCTCCCGGGCCCGGCTTCGCTCATTGCGGTAGAGAATATAGGCCTTGGCGGTCTGGACATAGCCGCTGTCCATCAGCACCTTCTCCACAATATCCTGGACATGCTCCACGTCCGGACTCTCGAGACCTTCCACCTCCAAAACGGACACCACATCCCGGGCCAGCTCCCGGGCCACCTCCTCGTAGCCGGGCTTGTAGGTGGCCTCAAAGGCCTTGTTGATGGCGGCGGCGATCTTCGTCTCGTCGAAGTCCACCAGACGCCCGTCCCGTTTCTTCAGCTTCTCGATGCTCATGGAAGGTTCCTCCTACTATATCTTGTGCTAAAATTTTCAAAAAATCCAGATATATAGTATAGCACCCGGGGAGGGTTGTCAAGAGCAAAAAGGGGAGAGAGGAGGGAGGCTTTGGTGCCTTTGGCCAGTGGGCGGGGGCGTTGCCGGGTGGGAGATTGGGCGGTTCCGGGGGAGCGGCAGAGGCGGAAAAGGGGAGGGAGGCCGCCGCTTTTTCGGCAGTTTGCCGAAGAAGAACAGCAGGCGAAAAGGCCTCCGGAGAAATCCGGAGGCCTTGGTTATATGTCCTTTGTGTGGGGGCTTGCTCAGCAGCAGGAGGAACCGCCGCCGCAGATATTGCCGCCGCCGTTGCCGCCGCAGATGCTTCCGCCGCCGCAGCAGCAGAACAGGATGACCAGCAGAATGATGATCCAGCAGCAGTTGCCGCCGCCCAGGATACCGTTATTGTTGCACATACAAGAACCTCCTCGTAAGATTGCGTGCCCGCGATCACAGGCTCAGTTCATAGTATGCGCCAAGGGGGCAATGGTTCCCCGGATTATCCAAGACGGACATCGGATACCAGAGATCGGGCTTGTGCCAGCTGGGAGGAGGTGAAGATGCCGGAACGGATCAGCTTGTCGCTGAGGAGAGTGGAGCTGTCGGAAAGAGGCGTCTCCAGCGCCCGGTAGGAGAGATAGACCACCTGGGCCCGGTGGAAGGGCATGGCCTTGAGGGATGCCAACTCCCCCTGGGTGATGACGCCGCTGTCGGCAGCCCGCTCCAGAGCAGTGGACCAGTCGTCCACTCCCGCCTTGCTGTAGCCCATGGCCCGCAGGAGAAACTCCATATAGGAGGCGGCGTCCACGGTATTGTTGGCGCCGAAGCGGCCGTCGCCGTAGCCCACCGTATAGCCCATTTGGTAGGCGTAGGCGGCGTAGCTGTGGCCCCAGGTGATGTCGGTAAAGGGACAGGGGGCGGTGCAGGCCAGGGCGGCCTCCTCCTCCCCCAAAACCCGGATGAACATGACAAGGGCCTGCATACGGGTGGGAGGCTGCTCCAGATTGTAGCCGCTGCCGTAGCCGGTATCGCTGCCTTGGAAGAGGCTAAGGAGCTTCAGGGCGTCGGCCATAGCCACATAGTCCACCGTGGAGGCGGAGAGGGCAAAGGCGTAGTAGCCCTCGTACTGCACCACAGCGGTCTGGGAGGTGACAGTAAACACGGCTAAGGTATTCTCAGCCACCAGATACTGGTGCCGGGGGGTAAGGGCGCTGCCGGAGCGAATCTCCGTGCCGTCGGTGACGTCCACCACGGCGCCGGCGTCAAAGGAGACGGTGACCGTGCCGGAGAGGGGCAGAAGAGAGAAGCCGGTAGGCCCTGCCACTGCATCAGACTGCTTCAGAGAGGCCTCCACAGGTTTCTCCGCCAGATTCTGGTAGACGGAGGCTTTGGCGGCGGTGAGGGAGACCTGGTCCAGCGCGCCGCTGTACAGCGCGGCGGCGTCCGCATCCCCCGTTTCCGCCACCTTCTGGGCAAAGGCATTGGTGAATTGTTCTTTTAAATAAGTAAGGGTAACAAGAGGATCGCCGGCAGAGCCGCCGGCCGCGGCGGCTGCGGCCCCCAGTGCCAAAAGCAAAATCAGGACCAGAGCGGGGATACGCCGTTTCATTGAGGACCTCCTCTCAGCGTTTGCTGATGCGGTAGCTCAGCGTCAGGAGACTGTCGGCAAAGTGGACGCTCTCCACCTGCACATCCTCCTTCTCGCTGCTGACCTCCTTGTTGGTGAAATTCCAGAAACCCCGGACGCCCAGCTCCACCAGACGGTCCATGGTGGCCTGCGCCACGGTCTGAGGCACGGTGAGAATAGCCACATCGGGCAGGTGCTGGCGGCAGTAGTCGTCCAGCTCGTCCAGGCTGAGGACCTTCACGCCGTTGATCTCGCTGCCGATCAGCTGGGGAGAGACGTCGAAGGCGGCGTCCAGAGAAAAGCCGATGTCGGCAAAGTGGAAATTCTGCATCAGGGCGTGGCCCAGATTGCCCACGCCCACCACAACGATGCTGTGCTGGTTGTCCACGCCGAGGATACGGCCGATTTCAGAGCGCAGCTCCTTTACATTGTAGCCATATCCCTGCTGGCCAAACTCGCCGAAGCAGCTGAGATCCTGGCGGATCTGGGAGGCTGTGATTCCCATCCGGCTGCCCAGGGAATTGGAGGAGATCCGGACGATACCCTTGGAGTGCAGATCGTCCAGATAACGGTAATACCGGGGAAGGCGGCGGATGACCGCCTCAGAGACATGTTGCTTCTTCATGATGTCCTCCTGTAGCGCAGATCCCTCAAACGGTCTGCACAAATCATGTCACTTCTACTAAAACAGTATCCATGATACACGATTTTTTTGCACTTGTCAAATTTTTTAACAATCTTCTTTTGGGCGGCAGCTAAAAAATTTTGTATAGGGCAAGAGAAAAAATTTTAAAAAATTCTGGAAAATAGTCTTTACAGCAAGCGGAAAATGCGGTATACTATCACTTGCCGCTTAAGACGCGCCCGTAGCTCAGATGGATAGAGCGTTAGACTCCGACTCTAAAGGCCGCTGGTTCGAGTCCAGTCGGGCGTACCAAAATAAAAGGACATCCTTTCTGATAGTTCCCATAGGTACATTTTCTGAACCTTGTGAATTGTCAGGCACACAGGCGGACAGCGGAAGCTGTCCGCCTGTTGTGTTTTATGCCAGCAATCGCTTGATTTCTTCAATATCTGTAATCTGCTTTGCGATATGCGGTGC
>CALXDD010000032.1 GCA_944386985.1 uncultured Oscillospiraceae bacterium | reverse complement strand
GAACACGGAAGTTAAGCTCGATTCTGCCGACAATACTTGTCTGGAGACGGACCGGGAAGATAGGTAACGCCAACACAGAGCGCTCAGCCATTTGGCTGAGCGCTTTTCCTTTATTCTTTGGACCTATGAAAAATTTCAGAATGTAACCGATATCATATCAAATAAGCGAAAGGGGGAGAGAAGCTCTATCGTACCGTTCCCAATCAGTCTCTTTTGCTATGGAGTACAGGACTGGCGCAGGCGCGGCACCCACCTTTTCCGGCTTCTCTATTCGGACGGCCAGTCCGGAAAAGTTGGATATCCCAGCCGTTGTACGCTTTTGATATCCTGTGGAGGATAATGTGGGGGAGACGGTGGAGTTGTTCCTGTTATACTTGGATCACGGATCTGAAGGAGTCCCTCCCCCTGTTCCTCTCGTGATAGAAAAAACGCCTTGGAACCGGTTGGTTTCAAGGCGTTTTCCTATTGAGTGCGGTTATTCCGCAGGCTCTGTCAGAGAGATGGAGAAGGTATCTCCGTGCCAAGTGAGATCCAGCCCCAAAAGTGCCGCAGTGCTGCGGAGAGCCAGATATTGCTTCCCCTCCCAGGCGAAGGTGGAGATGGCGGCACAGCCGTCCCCATAGGCGTAAGTTATCTCCTCGGGGATGACCCGGCCGCAGGCGGCCAGAGGAATGGGGAGACCAGTGTCGGGATCGACAGCGTCCGCAGAGAAGGGGGGCTCCTCCTCAGGATTGGCCGCCGTATCTCCGGCTGCTTCCGTCTCCTCCTGAGGCTCAGCGGTCAGCGCAGGGAACTGCTGCTGCAGTTCCTCCAGGGATATGTAGCAGGAGCCATTGATTTGGACAGGGGACCATTCCAGTGCCTTACCGTTGAGATCAATGGCCGCGTCATAGGCGGCGGGCAGGGGAATATCGGTCCGCAGGGCGTACAGTGCTGCAGCCAGATCGGCCCGGATGGTATAGGTACCGCAGACATAGGAAATGTCCCCCTTGGAGAAGGAGAAGGTGCGGTCCTCCAGGCCGAGATAGGCCAGGGCATTGGAGAGAATGGTCTGGGCGGCAGTGCCGGAAATGTAGGTATCGGGAGAGAAGGTATTGCTTCCAGTCCCCTGAATGATGCCGGCACAGCGGGCAGTCATCACGGCGTCATACCAGGGACTGTCCAGCGGAACATCGGCAAAGGGCTGGGTACTTTCATTCCAGCCGGAGAGGCCGCAGAGTGTCATGACAGACTGGAGGAACTCCCCGCGGAACATGCCGTGACGGGGAGAAAACGTATGGCTGCTGGTAGGGAACATGATTCCCTCCTCATACAGGCGGGTAAACTGGCCGGACAGCGCAGCGTGGCGGCCCAGATCCACAAAGCCGTTCAGCGCCAGGGGCTGGCGGTCGGCGTAGTCCGGGGAGGCATAGCCGTGGATCTGAACGGCATCTAAGGGATAGTAATTGACAGTCACATAATCCGGAGGTTCCAGATCTCCGTCCTGATCCCGCAGGGTACTGAGCAAAATGTAGTCGCAATCCAGCCGGTTGGGCAGCGCATTGCCTTCAATGGTATATACATATCCATTTTCCGTATATAAAACGATCCCTGTATGAGATACGACAGCGCCGCTGGGAGAGAGATGGGGTTTGTAAAAGAAGATCAGGTCTCCCTGCTGGGGGACATAGCTGCCGCCCCAGGCGGCGCTGGGCATATACCGCCCCAGCTTTTTGAAGGAACTGACATGGGCGGTACAGGAGGCGGAGAGCGGGAAGATATCTTCGGAGATTTGGGCCTGATCGGCACACCAGGAGATAAACATATCACACCAGTAACCGTGGGAAAAACCGTACCACTGGCCGTATTTGGTGTATTCGTCTAAGGCCTCGGTATACCCTACTTGGGATAGGGCAGTAGAAACTACCCGGATGGAGCTTCCTTGTGCAGCAAGGGCGCTGGTGCTTAAAACCGACAGAATCACTGGGCAGATCATCAGTACAGCAGACAATTGCTTCAGCAAAGTTGTCCATCTCCATTCCTTTTGTATAATATAAATAGAATCCGTATAATAATACCCTCACCGTCAAACTATTGTCAATAGATGTGTAAGAAATGGTAAGATATTATTCAAAAACGGCTTCTGTGTGCAGGCATGGAGGAAAAAGGAGCATGGAGGGAGACGGGGCTGTACCTATTTCCTCCGGTCAAAGCCCAGGAGACGGCGCCATTTCCGCCGCCATGAAAGGATCAGACGGCTCAGCAGCCGGTCCAGCAGCAGGAAGGTGAAAAGACCCAGTACCAACAGGAGTGCCAGCATACCGGGAGTCTCTCTGGGGAGCCCCAGGACGGAAACCGCCAGACCGTAAGAGAGGGAGAGTGCGATAAGGCAGAGAGCCAGCTTTGCTGCGCGCCGCAGCCACCGGCGATGGATACGGTCCAAAGGCCCCTTCAAAGCAGGATAGGATCCGGTGCAGGCGAACACCAGCACCGCCTCCGGCTCCGGTACAACTACGGCCCCCAGAACCGTGACGACGGCATATGTTCCCACAGCCCAGCTGAATCCTGCTTCTTCTGCTGTCACTGCCAGGGGCAGCATAGCCAGAATAGGGCCGCAATAAGTGGCCAGAGGCAGAGCTCCCGCCATCAGCAATACGGTAGCCAAAGCCGCCATCATGGCACACAATGTCAGCTTTCGGGTGTTTGTACCCATTTTTTTGCCTCCTTTATAAAAAATTACAGATCAACAGTATGATAGTCTGGGAGAAAGGGGAAGTCAACGGTGAAATTTCCAGCCGTGTCCCCTTTACATATTCGAACAAATGAACTATAATATGGGCTGTGAACTGGACAGAACAAACGGATGCGGCAGTCAGAGAAAGGAGGGGGGTACCTATGCGCGCACGTCCCATTACCTGCTGCTTTACCGGGCACCGGCCCTCCAAACTGCCCTGGGGAACGGATGAGTCGGACGCCCGCTGCCTGGACCTCAAGCGCCGCATTCAGGATGCGGTGGACAGCGCCTATGAGGAGGGCTTCCGTCATTTCATCTGCGGCATGGCCCTGGGATGTGACTTCTATTTTGCGGAGGCGGTGCTGGACCTCCGGTTCCGGGGGAGAGACGTGACGCTGGAGGCGGCGATCCCCTGTCCCACTCAGCCGGATCACTGGATGGAGGAGGAGCAGCAGCGGTATCGGATGCTGCTGGCGGCCTGCGATTACGAGACTATGGTCCAGCACCGGTACAGTCCCGGGTGTATGCAGCGGCGGAACCGCTATATGGTGGACCACAGCGCCCTGGTCATCGCCGTCTACGATGGTATGCCCGGAGGGACCCGCCAGACGCTGGAGTACGCCCTGCGCCGAGGAGTCTCCTTTGTGGACCTCAGGCCGGTGGAGGGAGGATAGACCATGGACCGGACCATCCTCCATTGCGACCTCAATTGTTTTTTCGCCTCGGTGGAGCTCCTGAGTCTGCCAAGGCTGCGGAAGCTGCCGGTGGCGGTGTGCGGGGACCCTGCCTCCCGCCACGGCATCATCCTGGCCAAAAACGAACGGGCCAAGGGCTTTGGTGTAAAGACCGCTGAGACGGTGTGGCAGGCGAAAAAGAAGTGCCCGGAACTGGTGCTGGTGCCGCCCCACCACCAGCGCTACCGGGAATACTCCAAAAAGGTCAACGCCATTTACCTTCGGTTCACCGATCTTGTGGAACCCTTCGGCATCGACGAGAGCTGGCTGGACGTCACCGGTTCCCTCCACCTCTTCGGCGGCGATCCGGTGGCGCTGGCCGACCACATCCGGGATACGGTACGGCGGGAGCTGGGACTGACGCTGTCGGTGGGCGTCAGCTTCAACAAAGTCTTTGCCAAGCTGGGCAGCGACTACCGAAAGCCCGACGCCACCACCCGCATTGGACGGGACAATTGGCGGGATCTGCTGTACCCTTTGCCGGTGGGGAGCCTTCTCTACGTTGGAAGGGCGGCAGAGGAGGCCCTGGGGCAGTACGGTATCCGCACCATCGGTCAGCTGGCCGGGGTGGACCGGGGGCTGCTGCTGGAGCGCCTTGGCAAGCTGGGGGGCCAGCTTCATGACTACGCCAACGGCCACGACCCATCCCCGGTGCGGCCCTGGCACCAGAAGGAGACGGTGAAAAGCGTGGGCAACGGTACCACCTTTCCGCGGAATCTGACCACCCTGGATCAGGTTCGGGCGGGGACCGCCCTCCTCTCCGACAGCGTGGCCATGCGCCTTCGCCGCCAGGGGCTCTACTGCGGCGGCGTTCAGGTGACGCTGAAGGATCCCCAGTTCCGGGTGATCTCCCGGCAAAAGCAGCTCGCTCGGAGCACCCACCTGATGAGAGAGATTCAGGCGGCGGCTATGGAACTGATCCTCTCGGCCTGGAAGCCACCCAGTCCCATCCGGCTTATCACCGTCACTGCCATTCATCTGACGGAGGAGGGGGAGACCTATTGCCAAACGGATCTCTTCGCCGATCCGGAGGGAGAGCGGCGGCAGCAGCGCCAGGAGAAGCTGGAGCAGGCTATGGACGCCATCCGGGGGAAATTCGGCCATGATGCCATTGCTTTCGGGCGGCCCGGAGAGAGGAAAGGCGGAGGAACGCTGCCGTAAGAGAACGGCGGACACAGAGACGGTAATTGGACCGCAGACAGGGGACAACCGGGAAATTCGCCCGGTTTCCCCTGCTTTTTGTGCAAAATTACCCGTTGCGCAACAGAAAAACAGTTGCAAATTTTCCGCCGCGCCGTTAATATAAGGTGTGATATCACAGCGTCACGCCGGGGAGCTGGTCTGTCCGGTGCTGGAAAGGAGACAACGAACATGAAAGCGTATAGCGAAATGACCCGCGAGGAGCTGACCGCCGCCCACGCCCAGGCAGCGGCGGACTTTGAGGCGATGAAGGCCAAGGGCCTGCAGCTGGATATGTCCCGGGGCAAGCCCGGCGCCGAGCAGCTGGATCTGGTGATCGATCTGCAGTCTGTTCTGAAGACCAACGAGGATTGCTTTGACGGCAAGCTGGACTGCCGCAACTACGGAACCCCCATGGGCATTCCCTCCTGCCGTCAGCTGTGGGCTGACATCCTTGGGGTGAAGGTGGAGCAGGTGATGGTCGCCGGCAACGCCAGTCTCAATCTGATGTACGATACCGTGGCAAAGGCATACACCCACGGCATGCTCCACAGCGAGAAGCCCTGGTGCAAGCTGGACAAAATCAAGTGGATTTGCCCGGTACCCGGCTATGACCGCCATTTCTTCATCTGCGAGACTTTCGGCATCGAGATGATCCCGGTAGCCATGGACGACAACGGCCCCGATATGGATGCCGTGGAGGAGCTGGTGAAGGACCCCGCCGTGAAGGGGATGTGGTGCGTACCCAAGTATTCCAACCCCTCCGGCTGCATCTATTCCCAGGAGGTGGTGGAGCGCATCGCCGCTTTGAAGCCCGCGGCTCCCGACTTTCTGCTCATGTGGGACAATGCCTACTGCATTCACGAGTTTGACGGCGATTTTGTGCCCTTCCCCGACATCCTGAGTCTCTGCGAGAAGCACGGCAACCCCGACATGGTGGTAGAGTTCGCCTCCACCTCCAAGGTGACACTCCCCGGCGCTGGTGTGGCCTGCATGGCTACCAGCGAGGCCAATATGAAGCGCATCATGAAGCTGATGAGCTTCCAGACCATCGGCTACGACAAGATGAACCAGCTGCGCCACGTCCGGTTCCTGAAGGACAAGGAGCATACCCTGGCCCTGATGAAGCAGCACGCCGGCGTACTGTCTCCCAAGTTCCATGCGGTGCTGGACGGCCTGGAGCGGGAGCTGGCTCCTCTGGGCATTGCCAGCTGGAGCCACCCCAAGGGCGGCTACTTCATCAGCCTGGACGTGATGGAGGGTACCGCCAAGCGCACGGTGGCGCTGTGCAAGGAGGCCGGCGTGGTGATGACCCCTGCGGGCAACCCCTTCCCCTACGGCAAGGACCCCAAGGACAGCAATATCCGTATTGCCCCGTCTCTGCCCCCCAAGGCGGAGCTGGAGGCCGCTGTGGAGGTGCTGTGCGTCTGCGCTAAGCTGGCGGCTCTGGAGAAGCTGCTGGCCCTCTGATTTCGGACAAAAGGAAAAGCACCGGCGCATGTTAAAAATGAACAGGTCCAGTAAAAACGGACAGTGACAAAAGCCCCCTGATGTAGGAAAATAGACTACATCAGGGGGCCTTTTCATGGGGAAAGGAAATACACACACGTTCAAGCACTGCTGCCTGAAATCAAGGCTATGCTGGCAGAGGGGAAAACGCAGCGGGAACGCAATTCTTACACCTACGGTTATCGGCGGATGTGGTTATGGTTGAAACGTCAGAATATTTTCTGTAATCCCAAAACAGTGCTGAGGATTATGAAGAAGTATGACCTGTTGTCTGAAATCCGCCGGCGCAGGGAATGGCGGCAGATGGGACAGCAGGTATACAAGCATAAGAATCTGCTGAACAGGGACTTTCATGCGGACAAGCCTAACAGCAAATGGGTAACGGACAACTCTTACATCCACTCCATGATCCGGGACCTCTATGACAATAGCATTGTGGCTTACAAAACCGGAACGGAACAAAGGGTGAATCTGGTTCTGGACACCATTCGTTTGGCAATGAAGCAGGAGAAAAAAGGTCGCTGCGGAGTTGCAGCTCCACAGCGACCAGGGTGCTCAGTACGCCTCACAAGCATATTCTGAGCTAACGAAAACATACGGCATTACGCCGTCTATGTCAAGGCGTGGAACCCCCTTATGATAATGCAATGGCGGAGAATTTCTTCTCTATTCTTAAAGCAGAATGTATTTACCGCCACAAACCGGCTACCTTATCACAGGCCAATGAGTTGATTGACCGCTATATTTACTTCTACAACTATGAACGCACCCAGTTAAAGACGGGAGAGGCGCCGCGCCAGCGGCGCCTCTCCGCTTAAAACGCATTCTTTCCTGCCAGGGGTTCTTTTTTGTACTGTCCGCACAACTTGGGGCAGTTCAAAACACGTCGGGTCCTTTTTCTGCTTTTAGGATTCCTGTGAGGAGGGGGCGGTATCGGGAGTCGTCTGACCGGGGGCGGAGGAGGGGAAAGAGGCCGCCAGATCCTGGTTCATCTTGAACACGTCGGCCACATCGTGGATGGTGATGTAAGCGGCGGGGTCAATAGAGTGGACCAGATCCTTCATGCGGCTGATCTGGAAGCGGTTGAGAACGATGTATACCATGGTGCGCTGAGAATCGGAGTAGAAGCCCCGGGCCTCAATGGTGGTCATGCCCTGCTCAAAAACCTCCGACAGGGAGGCACACACCGCATCCGGCTGCGTGGTGACGATAAACACCGCCTTGGACCGGTCCAGACCTTCCACGATGTAATCCACTGTTTTGAGAGCCGCCATATAGGTGACGATGGAGTAGAGAGGGAGAATCCAGCTGTGGATCACAATGCCGCAGATCACATAAAGCACCACGTTGTAGGCCATGACGAAGCTGCCTACGGATAATCCCAGCCGCTTGGCGAAGATAACGGCCATGACCTCGATGCCGTCCATGGCGCCGCCGCTGCGGATGGCGAGGCCGCTGCCGAGACCGGAGATGAGACCGCCGAAGAGGGCGCACAGGAGAAGGTCCGACCCGGCCAGAGGAGAAGCCATGGTCACATCCACCGGCAGCACATCGGTGATGAGCCAGGCGCCCAGGGAGTAAATGGCCACGGCGTAGATGGCGTAAACGGTGAAGGCCAGGCCCTGGCGCTTCAGGCCGTAGAGAAAGAGGGGGATGTTCAGAAGGATCAGGAAGAGAGAGAGGCTCCACGCCTCCGGGGTGATCTGGGCCAGCAGCATGGATGTGCCGGAGATGCCGCTGTCGTACAGCTTCACCGGGGCCAGAAAAATGGTGATGCCGAAGGCATTGATGAGGCCTGCCGCCGTCAGTAAAAGGAAGTTGACAGGTTTGAGGTCCCGCAGCTCCTGAAGAAATTTGGGGGGATGTTTCATTCTTTACGCTCCAATCTGATATGTTGCAATTATCATACCATACGCCGGCATGAAAATCCATGGGAAACAGAAAACTTGTCTCTGTTGCGGGGAAAGCTGCGGCATGCTATACTGTTTCTTAACAAAAAATTGATTTTTTTGAAAAAAGGGAAGGAGAGAGAACCGGATGGAATTTACTCATTGCAAATTGGAGATTTTTCTCCCTGCCAGCCATCTGGAGGCGGTGCGGCAGGCGCTGCGGGAGACGGACGCGGGGCATATCGGCAGCTATGACAGTTGCCTGTCTTACAGCGAGGTGACCAGCTGCTGGCGGCCGCTGGAGGGAACCCGCCCCTATCTTGGCAGCGTAGGGGAGCTGTGTACCCAGCCAGAACTGAAGGTGGAGGTTACCTGCCGGACGGAGCAGGTGGAGGCGGTCATTGAGGCAGTGCGGCGGGTGCACCCCTACGAGGAGCCGGTGATCCAGGCGATTCCGCTCTATCGCACCAGCCTGAAAGAGAAGTAGGGAAGTGTCCCTCCGGTTGGGGGCTGCGGAGACTTGCCTCTCTGACGAGGGCAGGAGGCTTTTTGCCGGCGCCCGACGGTTGCTGGCTGGTGTTCTGCCTCCAACGGTAAACCACATACCGGAATACCGCCGGCTACCGGCAAAGCGAGGAATTCCCCTGTCGAAAAAGCAAAAAGGAGCCTTTGCGGAAGAATGTTCCTCCGCAAAGGCTTCTACACCACAAGGGTGTCAAAATTCTTTTTTCTGATAGATCAAGACACTGGCTATATAGCACAGCACCATCACAGCCACCGCCGTCAGCAGGGCGCCTCCTGCCCAGAGGAGCGGCCGCGCCGCCATGCTCTCCACTACTGCCTCCAGAGGAAGGACCTTTGCCAGCCGTGAGCCAAAGAGCATAAAGCCGCCGAACAGCGCTACCCATACCACCAAAAAGCCGTTGCGAGCCTTCTCCAGGCCGAACCGGAAGGCTACCGGATACATGGCGAACACCATGATCATAGACACCACCAGCACTGCCAGTAATCCGCCGATAAGATCGGCGTATCCCGTCTCCCCGGTGAAGAGACGCTGGATCACTCCCAGCACCGCACCGTAGAGGGCCGCGCCGCCGGAATAGATGAGGCTCACCAGAAACTTGGCCCCCACCACCTGCCAGTCGTTTACCGGCAAGGTTCGGGCATACCGCCCCCAACCGCAGCTTTCGTCCAGGGACATGCCGCTGAGGGAGTAGAACAGCATCATCCATACGCCAAAATAGAGGAAGAAGTCATTTTTTGTGGCTAAATTTAAGACAGCATACAATATCGCAAGCATGGGCAGCGTCTTCCGGTAGAGGCTCCACAGCCCGCTCAGTTCTTTTCGCAGAAGTCCTCTCATGCCTCTTCCCTCCCGCCATACAGCTGCATCATCTCATCAATACTGGTTCGGTCGATCACCGCGTCGGGGAGCAGCCGCCGGGCCGCCGCGCCGTCCTTCACAAGAGCCGCGCTTCCGCTGAGACCGCCGTCCCGCCGTACCAGCACCAATTCCTGCGGCAGACGGTCCAGCACCGCTGCGCTGCCCCTCACCACTGCCGTCTCCTCCAGCAGCGCATCCTTGCCCTGCTGGAAGAGCAGCTTCCCTCTGTGAATATAGGCGATCTGGTCCGCCACCCGCTCCAGATCCGTGGTGATGTGGCTGGACAGCAGGATGCCGCAGCCCTCGTCCTGAATAAAGGTGAGAAAAATATCCAGAATCTCCCCGCGGATCACCGGGTCAAGGCCGCTGGTAGCTTCATCCATCAGGAGGAGTCGGGGATGGCTGGCCAGAGCCGTGGTGAGGCTCAGCTTCATCCGCATGCCCCGGCTGAAGTCCTTGATGGGCTTTTTCATGTCAAGGTCAAAGGCATTGCAGTCCTTCCGAAACTTGTCGCTGTCCCAGTCCCGCCGGATGCCGGACAGAATCCGGTCCACCTGGTGGGCATTGAGACCGCCGTAGAAATAGCTGTCCTCAAACACCACACCTACCTTCTCCAGAGCCGTCCGGTCCCCCGGGTCCTTTCCCATCACCTGGATGGTGCCGCCGTCAGGATGGATCACCCCTAAAATTGCCTTGATGGTAGTGGTCTTTCCGGCGCCGTTTTCGCCGATCAGACCCACGATCTCCCCCTCGGGGACCGTCAGATCGATCTGGTCCAGGGTGAAGCCCTTGTAGTGCTTTACCAGCCCCTGTACCGCAACAAGATTGCTCATCGTTTTACTCTCCTTCTTCCAAGAGCAGGTTCAATGTCTCCCGGACCTCCTCCGGTCCGATACCTCCCAATCGGGCGGCCTCCAGAGCCTCCGTCAGGTGTGCCTCCACCTTCCGAAGGGCCTCCTCACGGTGGATCTCCGGGTTCTGGACGGCCACAAAGCTTCCCTTCCCGGGCAGGGTGTTGATGAATCCCGCCTGCTCCAGGTCCTCGTAGGCCCGTTTGGTGGTGATCACGCTGATCCGCAGCTCCTTGGCCAGCACCCGAATGCTGGGAAGGGCGTCCCCCTCCTTCAGCTCCCCGGTGAGGATCTTGGCGCGGATCTGCTCAGTGATCTGGGCGTAAATAGGCACGCCGCTGCTGTTGCTGATGTATACTTCCATGAGATACCTCACTTTTCCAGACTGTACATATCTGATATGAACAGTATATACGATAGATACGCAGCTGTCAAGAGGGACTGCGTAAATTTCCTTCTTCAGTCTGACTGGTTATGGGATTTATGCGGCAAAGCAGACGGCAACTCCTGCAAATCTGCGCCGAAACCGTCATAGATTGCGACAAGCTGACGGTTGTTTCAAGAATAGGGTGTGTTTTATAATAAGGACATAAGAAAGCGGCCGTCTGAGGCCGCAATACGAGAGAAAGGATAATGCCCGTATGGAACGTAAATATCCCCATCTGTGTACGCCCATCACCATAGCCGGTGTGACCTTCCGCAACCGCATGTTCTCCGCCCCCATGGGCGGAACCGACATCACCAATGACGGCTGCATCGGCCCCAAGTCCACAGCTTTTTATGAGCTGCGGGCCAAAGGCGGCGCCGGTGCCGTCACCGTCAGCGAGTGCATGGTTCACCCACAGACTGACGGCTCCCACGCTTACCATCTTGATACTTCCATCCTCAACTCCCTGGCCGCCGCCACCTATACCGCCGACGCCATCCGCCGCCACGGGGCCATGCCCAGTCTGGAACTGAGCCATTCGGGCATGTACTCCGGCACCTATATGACGGATAAGAACCGCCAGCACGGCCTCAGTCAGTGGGGGCCCTCCGCCTGCGTCCGTCCCGACGGCGTGGAGGTGGGCGAGCTGACGAAGGAGATGATCGCCGACATCGTGGCCGCTTACGGGCGGGTGGCGGGCCTCGCCAAGCGGGCGGGGTTTGAAATGGTGATGATCCACGCCGGTCACGGCTGGCTCATCAATCAGTTTCTCTCCCCCTACTTCAACAAGCGCACCGACGAGTACGGCGGCTCCCTGGAGAACCGGTGCCGCTTTGCCAAAGAGGTGCTGGACAGTGTCCGGGCGGCGGTGGGTTCCCGTTTCCCCATCGAGCTGCGCATCAGCGGCTCCGAGCTCTTCGACGGCGGCTATGACCTCTTAGAGGGCGTCCGCATCGCCCAGCAGCTGGAGAGCCGCATTGATCTGCTCCATGTGTCCGCCGGCACCTACCAGCGGGGCTTTGGGGATACCCACCCTTCCATGTTCAAGCCTCACGGCTGCAACGTGTATCTGGCGGCGGAGATCAAAAAGCATGTATCCGTCCCTGTGGCCACATTGGGCGGCCTCAATGACCCGGCCCAGATGGAGGAGATCATTGCCTCCGGCAAGGCGGATGTGGTGTATATGGCCCGGGCGCTGCTGGCGGACCCGGAGCTGCCGCGAAAGGTGACGGAGAACCGGGATGAGGAGATTGTTCGGTGCCTCCGGTGCTTCACCTGTATGGCGGAGCGGGCGGCCACCTCCACCCGCCGCTGCACGGTGAACCCCCTCATCGGCAGGGAGCTGGACGGGGTGGAGATCCAGCCCGCACCGGTGAAAAAGAAGGTTCTGGTGGCCGGCGGAGGCCCCGGCGGCCTCTACGCTGCCTACACCGCCGCCCGCCGGGGACACCAGGTGATCCTCTGCGAGAAGGAGTCTGCTCTGGGCGGCATCCTCAAGAGCGAACAGGCCATCCCCTTCAAGTACGAGATGTACCAGCTCTCAGGAACCTATGAATTGCTGGCCCGGAAGGCCGGGGTGGAAATCCGGCTGAACACGGAGGTGACAGCGGAGTACGCGGAGCGTGAGAAGGCTGACGCCCTCATCATCGCCGTGGGTTCCACGCCGCTGGTGCCGCCGATCCCCGGCATCAAGGGCGGCAATGTGGTGATCGTCAACAATTACTACATGGAGAAAGACAAGGTTACCGACGACGTGGTGGTCTTCGGCGGCGGTCTCGCGGGCTGCGAGTGTGCCGTTCACCTTGGTATGGAGGGCAAAAAGGTCCATCTGGTGGAAATGCGGGATGAGCTGGCCCCCGACGCCAACGTCCGCCACCGTCCTCTGCTCCTCAAGGAGATCGACAAGTATGTCACCGTCCACACCGGCTGCAAGGGCCTGGAGGTCCGGCCGAACGGCGTTCTCTGTGAGGACAAGGAGGGAAAGCAGGTGCTGATTCCCGGTACCACTGTTATCTGTGCCCTGGGCCAGCGCTCCCGGACCGACATGGTGGAGACCCTTCGGGATGCCGCCCCCTTTGTCCGGGTCATCGGCGACGCGGCCAAGGTGTCCACCATCACCAACGCCGTCTATTGGGGCTACCACGCCGCATTGGATATCTGAGAGTAAACAATTGATCCGAAAGGACCGGCATGGCCGCGGCCATGCCGGCCTTTTTCCGCCTGTCCCATAGGAGGCAGGATTTTCCGGCGTTGACATCCTCGGGGGAATTTGGTACACTTCCCATGAATTTGCATATCATTTTGCGGAGGTTTTCCGCGGGATTGTGAGGGAAGCAGGTTACAAATGAAGCGTGCACGTTTGATGCTGGTGGCATCCATGGCGATTTTTGGAACATTAGGACCCTTTGTCCGGAACATCTCCGTTTCCTCCGGCGAGCTGGCCCTCTACCGGGCCATTCTGGCGGCGGCTTTGATCGGAGGCTATTTATTGGTAACAAAGCAGCCCATTCCTCTGGGGCATATCCGCCGGGAACTGCCGTTTCTGCTGCTCTCCGGGGTAGCCATGGGGATCAACTGGATTTTGCTGTTTGAGGCATATCGGTATACCACCGTCTCCGTGGCCACCCTCAGCTACTACTTCGCTCCTGTGATCGTCACCGCCGTCTGCCCGGTTCTGTTCCGGGAGAAGCTGACGGCAAAGCAGATCCTCTGCTTTGCCATGTCCACTCTGGGGCTGGTACTCATCACCGGTACAGGGGAGGTAGGGAAGGGCGGTACGGATCTCATCGGTATTCTCTTTGGTTTTGGGGCCGCCGCCTTCTATGCCGCCGTGGTGCTGCTCAACAAGTTCATCAAAAATGTAGAGGGCATTCACCGCACTTTTCTGCAGTTTCTCGCCGCCATCCTGACGCTGATCCCCTATGTGGCGGCCACCAGCGGCGTGACTTTGGGAACTATGGACCCTACCGGCTGGATCTGCCTTCTGATCGTGGGTCTTCTCCACACCGGCGTGACCTACTGCATGTATTTCTCCTCCCTGAAGGAGCTGCCGGGACAGAAGGCGGCCATTTTGAGCTATGTGGACCCGCTGGTGGCGGTACTGGTCTCCGTGCTGGTGCTCCATGAGGCCATCACCGTCTCACAGCTGGCGGGAGGCGCTCTGATTTTGGGCTTTACGCTCTGGAATGAGGTATCACTTCCCTCACGGAAGCTGAAGGAGGCGTCGTAATTCCTTTGCCGGAAGAAGAAAAGAGCCGGAAGGCATCCATCAAAACCGGATGCCCTCCGGCTCTTATTTCCTCTCTGTGTGGTTCCCTTTTTATCCGCACCACCCTGCAAGACTGCGGGCCAGACCGTCCCGGTTTTCTCTGGTGACCTCCACCATCCGCACCCGGGGGTGGCTCGCTACCTGCCGGAGGAGGGGGGAGTCCGCACGCTGCAGTACCCCCAGCACCGGCACAGGGCCGTCCAGAACGTTCAGCACCGCCCGGCAGAAGGCCTCCGCCTGCACCTCGTGGGGACCCAACTCGTCCATCACAAAGAGACCCGGTACAGGGACCGCCAGAGCGGCGCAGCCCAGGCGGTCAAATCTTTCCGCTGCGGATTGACCCCGTCTCCCGCAGCAAAAGAGCAGATTCTTCCGGCAGGGGATCTCCCGCAGATCCGCACGGAGGAGGTGAACCGTGGTCTCTCCCGGAATGACATCCCTGGCCTTTACAGTAAAAAAGCCCCCCAGGCTGCCCCGATGTAACGCCAGAAGTCCTCCCACCAGAGTGCTTTTGCCAACACCCTTCTCTCCTGTGAAAAACAGATGCTCTGCCATGCTCATTCCTCCCATGCTCCTGCGCCGTAGCCCGGCCGCTCCGTCCGCAGGCGCACGTCCCATACCACCCGGCCGTAGCAGGTCTCGCTGTGCTGCAGGACGGTGCCGTCCTCTTCGGCGTTCTCCTGGAGCCAGCGGTACAGCGCCTCCGTCTCCTTCTTCCCCCGCTCCGCCAGCGGAAGGAGCTGCTCCAGCAGAAGCGCTGCCTGATCCCGGCTTGCCGGGAGGCGCCGCTCCCGGACGCGGCGGTCGTAGCTTACCTCCGGGTCGTAGCCCAGGAGGAAGAGAAGGTTGAAGAGGGCGTAGAACCACCGGCCGTTCCACCGTGGCTGGGGAGACCGGCCCAGGGCCTCCTCCATGGCCCGGCGGAGCAGAGGCTCCTCCCCGGACAAATGGGTGATGTGGCAGCAGTAGGCCCGGCTCATGGTCATCATTTTCTCAAGCCCCTCCAGGCTCCGGACGGCGGGAGTCAGGGAGCTGAACACCAGGTCGAAGGCTCCGGCAAGCCCCTCACCCGCTACGTCCAGGGACTGAAAGTCGCAGACCCGGAAGAATACGTTGTCCACCCCTTCCCTCCGGGCCTGGTCCACGCCGTAGGCCACCATCCGCTCCGAGAGATCGAACCCCGTTACCTGCCGAACAAAGGGGGCAAAGGCCGCCGCGAACCGCCCCGGCCCACAGCCAATATCCGCCACATCCATCCCCGGCTCCAGAAGCCCCCGGTTTTGCAGGAAAGCCACCGCCTGTTCCACCCGCCAGTTGTCACCGGGCTCCCGGAGACGTTTGCGCTCCCAGTCTTCCGCCCGCCGGTCCCACCGCGCCCGTGACTGGGGGGAGGTCTCCGAAGTCCGGTCCTCTGTCAAGGCAATGAAGTGGGCCATGTCCCGTCGGTTTTGGAGGCTGGTAAGATCATATTCTCTTCTCGCCATAGAACCGCCGCTCCTCTCTATTTTCCTCCGCCCACCGGCAGACAGATGGTCCGCTTGACGCCACGGCTGTCCTGAACGGTGACCACGTCGATGGGGATGCCGTAGACCGCCTCCAGGTGGGCCGAAGTGATCACCTGGGCCGGGGTGCCGAAGGCTGCCACCTGCCCCTCCCGCATGAGCAGGGCTTTGTTGCCGATGGAGGCCGGGTGCTCCGGACTGTGGGTGGACATGACCACACAGTAGCCCTTTTTCGCCAGATCCCTCAGGGCCTCCATCAGCCGCTGCTGGTTGGCGTAGTCTAAATTGGCCGCCGGTTCGTCCAGCACAAAGATCCGGGCCGACTGACAGATGGCCCGGGCAATGAGCACCATCTGCCGCTGCCCACCGCTGAGGGCGGTGTACTTCTCGTTGGCCAGGGAGAGCACGTTCAGCTTCTCCATGGCGGCAAAGGCCGCCTCCCGGTCGTCCTCCCGGGGGGTGTCAAAGGCGGAGAAACGGGCTGCCCGGCCCATGACCACCACGTCCAGGGCGGTGTAGGCGTACACTGGGTTGTGGTACTGGGGGATATAGGCGATAAGGCCGGACAGCTCCTTGGGGCTGAGACCGCTCACCTCCCGCCCGTCGATACGGATGTGCCCCTGCCGGATGGGCAGGATGCCCAGCATCAGACGGAAGAGGGTGGTCTTCCCGCAGCCGTTGGGCCCCACCAGGCAGAGAATCTCTCCCGCCTCCGCGCCGCAGCTGACGCCCCGGACCACGTCCTTGCTCCCGTATCCGCCCCACACGGATTCCACTTCCAGCAGCATGGCGTCACCGCTCCTTTCGTTTGAGGATGAGATAGATGAAGAAGGGGGCCCCCATCACGCTGGTGACTACCCCCAGAGGCAGCTCCATGGACAGCACGGACCGGGCCAGGTCGTCCATCAGCACCAGATAAGCCGCTCCCAGCATGGCGCTGGCCGGAATAAGCCGGCTGTAGTCCACCCCCACCAGAGCCCGGGCCATGTGGGGGATCATCAGCCCCACCCAGCCGATGAGGCCTCCGAGACATACGGCGGCGGCACTGAGGAGGGTGGAGGCGGCAATAAAGAGAATCCGGTATCCCCGGACATTGATCCCGAGCGTTCGGGCCTCCTCCTCGTCCAAAGTGAGAAGGTTCAGCCGCCAGCGCAGCAGCAGAATCACCGCCAGCCCCACCGCCATGGGGATCACACTCCAGCGGAAGGAGTCCATGTCCGCCTTGGTGAGGCTGCCCATGAGCCAGAAGGTGATTTGCTGCAGTACGTCGTTGGGGTCGGAGACATACTTGATCATGGTGACCCCGGCATTGCAAAGCGCCATCACCATGGAGCCGGTGAGCACCAGACTGAGGATCTGGCTGTGGACGGACTTGCGGCTCACCAGATAGGAGAATGCCACAGCGGCCACCCCGCCCACAAAGGCGGACACCTGGATAAGCCAGTTGGGGGAGCCACGCAGAATAGCCAGAGCCGCCCCAAGGCTGGCCCCGGAGGACACCCCTAAGATGTCCGGGGACACCAGAGGATTGCGGAACATTCCCTGGTAGGTGGCACCCGCCACCGACAGAGAAGCACCGATGAAGAGGGCCGACAGAATCCGGGGCAGACGGATCTTCCAGAAAATCGTCACCGCCTGATCGGGCAGTTCTCCCTCCCATCCGAAACGGGAGAGGAACGCCTTTACCACCTGGTCGGGAGTCAGGGGGTAGTAGCCTACCCAGAAAGAGAACAGAGCCGACCCCAGCAGTACCAGGGCCAGTGCCAGCAGCACCAGCCGGAAATACCGCCGCCTCCGGGCTGCCGCCTCCCGCACACGCAGCTCCATACCGTCACGCCCTCCCTTTCTCCTCCACTTGACAAATGGAAAAATTTGTGGTACCTTCACAGCATACCCGATGGTTTTTTAAAAGCTATTCGCTTTTGGAAATCTATCGTCAGTATCTCACATTGTGAGAGAAAAGTCAATTTCAGCTTTTGGCTGGAAGGACGAGAAACAGGAAGACAGACGGAAAGAAAAGCGAGGTGTTGCATAGCATGCAGAAAACGAAACGGCTGTTGGCTCTGGTGCTGGCCCTTCTTTTGGCGCTCAGCCTGCTGAGCGGCTGCGGACAGACACAGAACAACGCCCCAAACGGCGGGACCGGCGAGAATTCCGCCGCGGACGAGGAGGAGACCGGCTCCGGGCAGCGGGAGATCACGGATATGGCGGGGCGCACCATGACGGTGCCCGAGGAGATCGACTCCGCCTTCTCCACCGGCTCCGTTTCGGCCATTTATCTGTACACCCTGGTGCCGGATAAGCTGCTGGGATGGAACTATGAGCTCAACGACCTGGAAAAGAGCGTCATTCTGGAGCAGTACCACGACCTGCCCAATTTCGGACAGGGAGACGCCATCAACTACGAGGCGGTGATCGCCGCCAATCCCACCATCGCCTTCCATGTGGCCGCCATCAACGACGGCACCATTGACGAGGCGGACACCATGGCTGAGCAGCTGGGCATTCCGGTGGTGGTGGTGAGCTCCGATCTGCTGGACGCGCCGGAGGTCTACTGCTTCATGGGGGATCTCTTCGGCGTGGAGGAGCAGGCTGAAGCTCTGGCCGCTTATGCGGAGGAGACCTTTAACGCCATCTCCGGTTTGAACATCCCCGAGGAGGAGAAAGTCCGCATCTACTACGGCAACGGGGAGGACTCCCTGGAAACCGCTCCCGCCGGCTCCTCCCACGGTCAGATCATCGATTTGGTGAACGCCGTCAACGTTGCGGATCTGGAACTGGGCGACGGCTCCCGGGTGCAGATTTCCGCAGAGCAGCTGTTGGCCTGGGACCCCGATGTGATCGTGGTCAACGGTGAGCCCAAGGCCGACCTGACCGGCAGCGCGGCGGCGGAGAAGATCCTGAACGATCCCACCTACGCCACCCTGAAGGCGGTGCAGAACGGCGCAGTGTACGGCACCCCCAACGCTCCCTTCAGCTGGGTGGACCGTCCCCCGGGGCCCAACCGTATCGTGGGAATGCGATGGCTTGCCGGTCTCATCTATCCGGAGTATCTCAATTATGATGTGGATGAGGAGGTCAAGGAGTTCTTCCAGCTGTTCTACCATGTGGATCTCACCGATGAGCAGCTGCAGCAGCTCTACAACGGAACGCTGCAAGCCTGACGATTTTCCTTCGCACCTGAGAAAAGGCACGCTTTTGCGTGCCTTTTCTTTTGGGTGCGTTTTTCTCATGTTTTTCTTTCCAGGTTGACGGTCCATGATATAATAAAAAAAACGGAGAGAGGCTTGGAGGTAGGATATGACCGCTGCATTGATCATCGCCGCCGGACAGACGGAAGGAAAGGCGCGGTTTGAACCGGAAAAGAAGATCGGCACCATCACAGCACTCAAGCGGATCGTCATGGTTTTTCAGCAGGCCGGGGTCCGCCGTATTGCGGTGGTCTGCGACGACGACCGGGCGGAGAAGCTGGTGCCCCACATGAATTTGGAGTTTCTGAGGAGCCCTGCAGGCGGGGAAATGCTGGCTGGAGTAAAGGCCGGTCTCGCCTATCTGCAGGATAAATGCGATGCGGTGCTGATCGCTCATACCGACGTGCCCCTCTTCTCCGTCTCCACAGTCCGCCGCCTTTTAGAGGCTGACGGCGAGGTGTGCGTCCCCTGCTGTCAGGGCCGGGGCGGCCATCCGCTGCTGCTGCGCGCCGAACAGTTTTCTACCATTCTCTCCTACACCGGACAGCAGGGATTGGCCGGGGCCATCCGCTCTGCGGGGCTTCATCGTCAGCTGGTGGAGGTGGAGGATGAGGGGATTCTCGCCAATATTCAGCGGTCGGAGGAGGACTATCTTCGTCTGGTGGACCGCCACGACCTGGCGGCACTGCGCCCTGCCTTCCGTTTCCAGCTGATGCGGGAGCAGGTGTTTTACGGACCCGGCGCCCACCAGCTGCTGCACCTGACAGAGGAGACCGGCTCCCTTCTGGACGCCTGCCGGCGCATGGGCATCTCCTACTCCAAGGGCCGCAAGATTATCGCCAATTTAGAGGAGCAGCTGGGAGCACAGGTTATTGCCAGCAGCCGGGGCGGACGGACAGGCGGCGCCTCTGTGGTCACTGAACCGGGCCGCCGGCTGATGCAAAGCTATGATGCGTTCTGCGGCGAGGCCGCCGCCTGTTTGGAGGAGCTGTTCCGCAAGTATTTTCCGGGGGACGGCTCCGGTCCTATCTGCTGAGGGGATGGAGTTCCCGTCCTGCGAATCGACGATTCAGATGAAACCGCCGCGGAGCGATTTGCTCTGCGGCGGCTCTGTTTTCCTGTCCGCCAGCCGGGGCGGCGCTTTTTCTCCTGACGAGGGACTGGTTTTCTATTCTGCATGACAAAAGGGACAAAAGGAAGAGCCGTCGCGGAACAGTCGGAGCTCTGCAGCAGCTGTAAATTTTTCCTGAAGAGGACGTCCTTTCTTGGAGAATGGTTGTATTTCTATAAGGTTAGTGCTATACTTTAATCTGTATGACTACGTCCGCGGGGGCCTCCCGCGTCAAGTAAGGAGTAAGCGAAATGAAAATCGTTGTTTTGTGCGGAGGACTGTCCTCTGAGCGCCATGTATCCCTGGTTTCCGGCAGCAGCATCTGTAAAGCCCTTCGCAGCCGTGGACACCAGGCAGTGCTGGTGGATATGTTCCTGGGGCTTGAGAACTGGGAGGGAGATCTCCAGGAGGTTTTCAGCGCTCCCGACGGCCTCATTGGTACAGCTGCCATCGAGACCAGCGCCCCGGACCTGGATGCGGTGAGGGCTGGCCGGAAAGACCAGAGCCCCAGCCTTTTTGGTAAGGATGTGCTGGCTGTCTGTGCCATGGCTGACGTGGTGTTTTTGGGACTTCACGGCGCCTGCGGCGAGGACGGGAGAGTTCAGGCCGCTTTCGATCTGCTGGGCATTCCTTATACCGGCGCCGGGTATCTCGGCAGCGGTATGGCTATGGATAAAGCGCTCACCAAATACGCGATGGAGCGCTGCGGCGTGCCTACTGCGCCCTGGCGGGATATCACCGCCTACACTGAGGCAGATATTCCCCAGCTGGTGGAAGAGCTGGAAGTCCCCTGCGCCGTAAAGATCGTCAACGGCGGTTCCTCCATTGGCGTGTCCCTGCCGGACACCAAGGCGGAGCTGGAGGCGGCCCTCCGGGAGATTCTCCACTATGGCAGCCATGTGATTGTGGAGAAGAAAATCCGGGGCCGGGAACTGACAGTGGGCGTTCTGGGAGAAAGGTACCTGCCGGCGGTGGAGATCATCCCTCAGACAGGTGGGTATTTTGACTATGTGGCAAAATATCAGGACGGCGGCTCCCTGGAGATCTGCCCCGCCCACATTGATGATGCCTTGTGGCATGAGATCGGGGAGTACGCCCTGCGGCTCCACAAAACGCTTGGCCTTTCCGTCTATTCCCGCACAGATTTCCTTGTGGATGAGGCGGGCCGCCCCTGGTGCTTAGAGGTGAACACGCTGCCGGGTATGACTCCCGCCAGTCTCTTGCCCAAGGAGGCCGCCGCTGTGGGACTGCCCTATGAGGAGCTGTGTGATGAGATTGTCCGCCTGTCTCTGGCGGCGCGGAAGGAGGAGCGGCTGTGATTCCCATGACGGCAAGCGAGGTGGCGCTGGCAGTGGAGGGTGTCCTCTACGGCGGCGGAACCGTGGAGGCAGTGTCTACCGACAGCCGGTCTATTCCGGAAAAAAGCCTTTTCGTTCCCTTGAAGGGGGAGCGGTTCGATGGACACGCCTACATGGATGCCGCTCTGGAGAAGGGGGCGGCGGGGTGCCTTTGCAGCACTTTACCGGAGGTACTGCGGGAGGACCGGTTTTACATCAAAGTGGCGGATACCCGCCTGGCCCTGAAGGCCCTGGCCTCCCACTACCGGGACAAATTCGACATTCCCTTCATTCAGATCACCGGCAGCGTGGGGAAGACCACCACCAAGGAGATGATCGCTGCGGTGCTGTCCCGGCACTTTCGGGTCCACCGCACCGCCGGCAACTTCAACAACGACATTGGGGTGCCTCTTACCCTCTTCGGTCTGGAGCGGGAACACCAGGCAGCGGTGATCGAGACGGGCATGAATCACTTCGGGGAGATCCGCTATCTGGGGGAGATGATCCGCCCCCACTATGCGGTGATCTCCAACATCGGCGATGCCCATATTGAGTTTTTGGGCAGCCGGGAGGGGATTCTCCAGGCAAAGGCGGAGATCTTTGAGAATCTGGACAAGGACGGTGTGGCCGTCCTCAGCGGCGACGATGCCATGCTGAACACCCTGGACCTCTCCTTCCATACCATCCACTGCGGCCGGGGGGAGAACTGCGGCGTCCGGGTGAGCCGGGTGGTGGATAAGGGCGTGAAGGGGATCTCCTGCACAGTGACTACGGAAAAAGGGGAGTATCATCTCCAGATCCCCGCTTTGGGGGAGCATATGATTTATCCTGCCACTATGGCCGTGGCCATCGGCGAGGAGATGGGCATGACAGCGGAAGAGATCTGCGCCGGGGTGGCGGATTACCGCCCCGCCGGTTCCCGGATGCGGCTGATCCCCTGCAGCCGCGGCCGGGTGATTTTGGACGACTGCTACAACGCCAACCCCCAATCCATGGGTGCCGCCCTGGAAATTTTGAGCAAGGAGCCTGTCACCGTGGCGGTGCTGGGCGACATGGGGGAGTTGGGCCATCTCAGCCGGGAGGGCCACCGGCAGATGGGGGAGCTGGCCCGCCGTCTCGGCATCGGCACTCTCTTTGCCATTGGGGAGAAGTCCCGGGACATGGCGCTGGGGGCCGCGGGCATGGACGCCCGATGGTTTGCCGATGTGGAGGAGGCTCTGCCGGAGATCGCCGCCGCCTTTACCGATGGAGCGGTGGTGCTGGTGAAGGCCAGCCACGCCATGCACTTTGAGCGCATTACGGAGTATTTACAGACGATATGATCGATATTGCAGTCAACAACTTAGTCAAATCTTTTGAGATCGGGAACAACATCTTGGACGGTCTCACCTTCCAGATCCAGGAGGGGGAGCGGGTGGGCCTTCTGGGCCGCAACGGGGCGGGGAAATCCACCCTCTTCAAGATCCTCACCGGGGAGATGGACTACGACAGCGGCGAGGTGATCGTAGGCCGGAACCGGCGGCTGGGCCTCATCTCCCAGATCCCGGTGTATCCGGAGGGCTACACGGTGGAGGACGTGCTGAACACCGCCTTTGCCCGCCATCGGAAGCTCCAGGAGGAGATGGAGCAGCTCACCGCCGCCATGGCTGCCGGGGACAGCTCCGAGGTCACGTTAAAGCGGTACGGGGAGCTCAGCGCCCGGTTTGAGGGCCTGGGGGGCTATGACACCGCCACCGCCGTCAACAAGGTGGCAAACGGCCTGTCTATCCCTGCGGAGATGCGCGCCCAGCTTTTCGACCGCCTCTCCGGCGGCGAGAAGACCCGGGTGAACCTGGGGCGGCTTCTGCTGGAGGACACGGATATCCTTTTGCTGGACGAGCCCACCAACCATCTGGACCTCCATGCTGTGGAGTGGCTGGAGGAGTATGTGAGCCGCTTCAAGGGCACTGTGGTGGCCATCAGCCACGACCGGTACTTCCTGGACCGGACCATCACCCGGGTCATTGAGATCCAGGACGGCAAAGCGGAGTTCTACAGCGGCAACTACAGCTTCTACGCCATTGAGAAGGAGAAGCGGGAACTGGAGCGGATGCGGCGCTATGAGAAGGAGCAGGCGGAGATCCAGCGCCTGACGGAGACGGCACGGTCCATGCACGAGCACAACACGGAGCTTCTCCACAAGCGGGCCTTCTCCATTGAGCGGCGCATCGAGCGCATCCGTCAGAGCCAGGCCGCCCGGCCCGTGAAGGCCAAGGCCATGACCACCCGCTTTGGGGAGAAGGAGTTTTTCGGCGACGAGGTGCTGGAGGTCAAACACCTTGACAAGTCCTACGGCACGAGGCAATTGTTTCACGACGTGGACCTGAGGGTGGAGGGGGGCGAGCGGATCGCCCTCATCGGGGACAACGGGACCGGCAAGTCCACCTTTCTGAAGATCCTCCTGGGGGAGGAACTGCCCGACGGGGGGAAGATCAAATACGGCCCCTCGGTGCGGACGGCCTATCTGCCCCAGATCATCCACTTTGACGATCCCTCCCGGAGCCTGGTGGACACGATGCTCTACGCCAAACGGGGAATGACCACCCAGGCCGCCCGGGACCGGCTGGGGGCCTTTCAGTTCCGGGGGGAGGACGTGTTCAAGCCGGTGTCGGTGCTCTCCGGCGGGGAGCAGAGCCGTCTTCGGCTGTGCATGCTCATGGACGAGGAAATCAACTTCCTCATTCTGGACGAGCCTACCAACCATTTGGACATCGCCAGCCGGGAGTGGATCGAGGAGGCGGTGGAGGCCTATGAGGGAGCGCTCCTCTTTGTCAGCCACGACCGCTACTTCATCAACCGCTTCGCCACCCGGATCTGGGAGCTGGAGGATGGCGTCATCACAGACTACCCTGTCACCTTCCAGCGCTACCGGGATCTGAAGGCTCTGGAGGAGAAGGTGCCGGCGGCGAACCCCCACCACCAGGAGGAGAAGCCTAAGCCCCAGCCCAAGGGAGGCCGGGCCCAGCAGGCAGCCCGGAAACAGCTCACCATCGTCCAGCGGGAGATCGATAAGCTGGAGGAGGCTATCAGGGCGAAAGAAGCGGAGATGGAGGAAAACGCCTGCGACTATGAGAAGTACAGCGCCCTATACAATGAGAAGGAGCAGATGGACAGCCAGCTTTTGGAGCTGATGGAGAAGTGGGAGGCGCTCAGCGAGGAGGCTGGAGAATGAAAAAGCGCTACTGGATTCCGGCGGCGGCAGCCGTTCTTCTGGGAGCCCTCTTCGTCTTTGGGTACACCCCCATGCGCTTTTCCGGCTACTTGTTCTTTGCCGCGGCAGCGGTTTTGCTGGTGTGGGGGTTCCTGGCCGGGAGACAGGGAAGGGTCGGTCGGATTCTCTGGCGGCTCATCCTTGTGTGTCTTGTTTTGGGTGTGGGCTTTTTTGCCTTCCTGGAGGCCCAGGTGATCCGCTATAGCCGCACAGATCGGGAGACCGAGGTCTCCGCCGTGGTGATTTTAGGGGCGGGGGTCAACGGTACCGTGCCCTCCCTCAGCCTCCAGGTACGGCTGGAGGCGGCTCTTGATTATCTCCGGGACAAGCCGGATATCCCCATTGTGGTCACCGGCTCCCGGGGACCGGGGGAGGAGATCTCTGAGGCCCGGTGCATGGCTGACTGGCTCATTGCCCGGGGAGTCCCGGAGGACCGCATCCTTCTGGAGGAGCAGGCGGACAACACGGTGGAGAACATTCAATTCTCCCAAAAACTTTTAGCTGACAAGGGAATTGACCTTACAGACAACATTGCCGTAGTCACATCGGACTACCACCTCTATCGGGCATCCCTCTTGTGGGGAGTGCCGTGGATGGTGCCGGTGGCGGCCCATATGCCAGACCGCTTCTGGCCCCTGACCGTCAACTATTATATCCGGGAGGCATTCGCCTCGGCGGCTCTCCTGGTATTCGGACAGTAAGAAGCAGAGAGGCGTACATTTCAGACAAGAGAGGAGATGCAGCAATGGCTGACATTTTATGCGTGTATTACAGCCGCACAGGAAAGACCCGAACCACCATGGAAGCGGTGGCCAAGGAGCTGGAGGCGGACCTGGTGGAGATCACCGACGGGGTGGACCGGAAAGGACTGGGGGGATTCCTCCGCTCCGGCTTTGATGCGGTGCGTAAGAGCACCCGGTATCTGGAGCCCTTCACCACCCCCAGGCCGGTGAAGGATTACGACCTGGTGATCGTAGGTACTCCCGTGTGGGCGGGCCGCTGCAGCAGTATCATTCGGGAGTTTTTGAAAAAATATGGAAAGGACTGCCGGAAGGTAGCCTATGTCATCACCCGTCAGGATGAGAAGAACAAGCAGGAGCAGGTCTATGAGCAGATGGATCTGTATACTGTCCAGCCCCACCTGTGCGCCGTCTCCCTTAAGGGCGGCGACGTGGGGGAGCCCTTCTGGCGCGCGGAGTTTGTCAAGGAAGTGCGGCGCATCCTGGAGAAGGAGTAAAGAGGTATGCTGGAAAAGCTGAAGGGCATTGAAAAGCGGTTTCAGGAGATCCAGGATCAGCTGGCGGACCCGGCGGTGTATGCCGACGCCGCCCTTTTGAAAAAGCTGAGCCGGGAGCAGAAGGAGCTGGAGCCGGTGGTAGCGGCCTACCGGGCCTACGTCCGGACGGAGTCGGATCTGGAGGCGGCCAAGGAGCTGTTGGGAGACCCGGAGATGAAGGAGATGGCCCAGGAGGAGATCCAGACCGCCAAGGCGGAGCTGGAGCGGCTTCAGGAGGAGCTGAAGGTGCTGCTGCTGCCCCGGGATCCCAACGACGACAAGAACGTCATCATGGAAATCCGGGGCGGCGTAGGCGGCGAGGAGGCCATGCTCTTTGCTGCCGACCTCTTCCGGATGTACAGCATGTACACCGAGAGCAAGGGCTGGAAGTTAGAGGTGGTGAATGCCAACGAAACGGAGCTGGGAGGCATCAAGGAGATCAGCTTCGTGGTGGAAGGCGAGGGCGCCTGGTCCCGGCTGAAGTTTGAGAGCGGGACCCACCGGGTCCAGCGGGTGCCGGTGACTGAGAGCAGCGGACGCATTCAGACCTCCGCGGCCACGGTGGCGGTGCTGCCGGAGGCGGAGGAGGTGGAGTTCACCATCGACCCCAAGGACCTGCAGATCGACACCTTCCGTTCCTCCGGCGCCGGCGGCCAGCATGTAAACAAGACGGAGAGCGCCATCCGCATCACCCACCTGCCCACCGGGGTGGTGGTGGAGTGCCAGGACGAGCGAAGCCAGTATAAAAACAAGGACCGGGCCATGAAAATTCTGCGGTCCAAGCTTTACGAGGCAGAGCAGGCCAAACAGAATGCCGCCATTGCCGCCCAGCGAAAGAGCCAGGTGGGCAGCGGCGACCGCAGTGAGCGCATCCGCACCTACAACTTCCCCCAGAACCGGGTGACGGACCACCGGCTCACCGGGGACAACAAAAATTTCAACATCGACCAGATCATGAACGGCAGCTTGGACCCTCTCATCGACGCCCTGGTCACCGCCGACCAGGCGGAGCGGCTCCAGAGCGGCGAAGAGTAAAGGAGAAAGGCCGTGAGGTGGTGGGGAAGGGCTCTGCTCTGCGCTCTCGCTTGGGCCGGAACCATAGCGGCCGGCGGGGTTGTTTGCCCTGGGCCTGCTGTCTGTGTTCCTGCTGCTTCTGGCCTTGGTCGTTACTTGCATAAGAAAAAGAAACAAACAAAGAAGACGATAAAATGAAAACAAAGTATCTGACGGAAAAGGAGATCGGCGAGGCCGCCGCCATCCTCCGGGCGGGAGGCCTTGTGGGCATCCCTACGGAGACAGTGTACGGTCTGGGGGCCAATGGATTAAACAGTGAAGCGGTGCGGCATATCTTCGAGGCCAAGGGCCGTCCCCAGGACAACCCCCTCATCCTCCATGTGCCCGACGCCTCCTGGCTCAGCCGCTACTGCCGGAACATCCCCGCCGCGGCTTACGCCCTGGCGGAGCGGTTCTGGCCGGGGCCTCTCACCATGATCCTCCAGCGGCGGGAGATTGTGCCCAACGTCACCACCGGGGGGCTGAACACCGTGGGGGTCCGCTGCCCCAACCACCCCCTGACTTTGGAGGTGATCCGGGAGGCGGACGTGCCCATTGCCGCCCCCTCCGGCAACACCTCCGGCCGCCCCAGCCCCACCTGTGCCCAGCACATGTGGGAGGATATGGACGGGAAAATCGATGCTATTCTGGACGGGGGGCCCTGCGGCGTGGGGGTGGAGAGCACCATCATTGATCTGACCTGCCGCCCGCCCCGGCTGCTGCGGCCCGGCGGGCTGCCCCTGGAGTCCCTCCGGGAGGTGCTGGGGGAGGTGGCCGTGGACAAGGCGGTGATCCGGCCACTGGGGGCCGGGGAGAAGCCCAAGGCCCCCGGCATGAAGTACCGCCATTACGCCCCCAAAGCCCCGGTGACGGTGGTCACCGGCGATCCCACCCGGTCCGCCCGATACATCCGTCGGCAGGGCAGGGGAATGGGGGTCATCTGCTTTGACGAGTACGCGGATCTCTTCACCGAGGACTGCGTGGTGGAGAGGATCGGCCCCGCCGGAGACAAGGGGGAGCAGGCCCGCCGGGTATTTGACGCACTCCGGGCCTTCGACGCCACCGATGTGACGGAGATCTACGCCCAGTGTCCCGACGAGGCGGGCCTGGGCCTTGCTGTGGCCAACCGCCTGAAAAAGGCGGCGGGGTTCCATGTGGTGGAGGTATAAAGGAGGAGAGGGTATGCTGCCGGAGCTGCTGGCCATCATTGTCGTAGTGCTGCTGATCGTACTGGATGGGCTGGGAAAGCTGCGGCTGGACCACCCCGTCTGGATCGCTGTGACAGGGGTGCTGTTTCCTATTGGCTTCTGCTGGTCGGGGCTGTGCCTGACAGTGCGTCTGCTGGGGGGTGGTACGCCGCCCGGCAGTCTGCTGCTTGCACCCATCGGTTTTTTGAGCGTCTATGTGCTGGGAGTCTCCCATGTGCGCCCCTTCCTGAAAAGCGGGGAGAAGACGGGCCGCAGGCTCCTCACCGGAGGGATGATTCTGGGCCTTCTGGTCCAGGGGACTTTAGGCGGGATGTATATCGCCGCGGCGGTGATGCTTCAGGATATGGTAGACGGCCCCCTCTGGACGGCGCCCCTCTACCCGCCGGTAATGATGGTGCTGTGGCCCGTTATGCACCTGGTATTTCATGTGGTTCCGGCGGCCATTGTGATTGACCCGCTTTTGCTGCTGGCAGGCATGTGCCTCGGCGCCATGTGGATTGCCCAGGCCAGCTTTCTGATCCACGGGGAGATCCGGGCGCTGCTGTGGATGAAAAAACGGGTGTGGAAATGGATTGCCTATCTGCTGCTGGGCTTTGTCCCGGTGCTGAATCTGATCTGTGCCGGGCGGCTTTTGTGGCAGCTGATGCGCCGGACGACAGCTGAGAGAGAGGAGGCGGCGGTATGACGGTGATCGGCCTCACGGGCCCCACCGGGTCCGGAAAGACCACGGCCCTCCGGGTACTGGAGGGCATGGGCTTTATGGTGATCGACTGTGACGCTTTGTATTACGAACTTTTGAAGACGGACGGCGAGCTGCGCCGCCGGCTGGTGGAAACATTTGGCAATGTGTTTTTGCCAGATGGACAGTTAGACCGGCGGACCCTGGGCACTATAGTCTTTGAAGACAGCGGCCAGCTCAGGCGGCTCAACGCCATCATCTACCCTGCCATGGACCAGGCTGTGGCCGCCAGGATCGCGGCCTGCAGGGGCCGGGGCGTGGTGATCGACGCCATCAACCTCATTGAGAGCGGCCTCGGCCGCCGGTGCGATGTGACGGTGGCCATCACAGCGCCGCCTCAGGTCCGCCTCAGAAGGATCATGGAGCGGGACGGCATCAACGAGTCCTACGCTCAAAAGCGCATCGACGCCCAGAAGAAGGACGCCTACTACCGCAAGCACTGCAGCTTCCTTCTGGAGAACCGGGCGGGAAGCCGGGCAGAATTTGAAGCGCTCATTCGGGAATTCTTTGCGGATATTCTATTAGATACGGAGGAATAAGCTATGGACATCAAGGAGTGGAAAGAAAAATTGCTTTACAGCCCGAAAAATGGCTGGGACCGTCTTCCCAAGGAGGAGGAGGGGCCTCTGGAGGACTACTGCCGGGGATACAAGGCCTTTCTGGACGCGGGCAAGACGGAGCGCTGCTGTGTGAAGGAGACCATCCGTCTGGCTGAGGCCCGGGGCTTCCGGCCCTATGAGCGGGGCATGGCCCTCAAAGCCGGGGATAAAGTTTACCATAATAACCGGGACAAGATGCTGATGCTGGCGGTGATCGGCACGGCGGGCATGGAGAAAGGGGCCCGGATCACCGCCGCCCACATCGATGCACCCCGGTTGGATCTGAAGCCAAACCCCCTCTATGAGGAGGCAGAGCTTGGGTATCTGAAGACCCACTACTACGGCGGTATCCGCAAGTACCAGTGGGTGACCATTCCCCTGGAGCTGCGGGGCGTGGTGGCTCTTCGGGACGGACAGGTGATCGAGGTGACCATTGGCGAGGGGGAGGAGCCCAAGCTGGTGATCAACGATCTGCTGCCCCACCTGGGCGGTGAGCAGAGCAAAAAGACCCTGGCCGAGGGCATCGGCGGCGAGCAGCTGAACATCCTCGTGGGAAGCCGCCCTATGGAGGGGGACGACACCGAGCGGGTGAAGACGGCCATTTTGCGGATTCTCTATGAGAAGTACGGCTTCACAGAGGAGGACTTCATCTCCGCGGAGCTGGAGGCGGTGCCGGCGGTGAATGCCACTGACATCGGTCTGGACCGGAGTATGATCGGCAGCTACGGCCACGACGACCGCGTCTGTGCCTACGCGGCGCTGAAGGCCCTCTTTGACATGGAGGAGACGCCGGAGAAGACGGCAGTGTGCGTGCTGGCGGACAAGGAGGAGATCGGTTCCGACGGCGTCACCGGTATGCAGACGGCGGCCTTTGACACCTTTATGGACGATCTCTGCGAGGGCCTGGGCACGCCGCTGAAGATCTGCCTGGAGCGGTCCTTCTGCCTCAGCGCCGATGTGACGGCGTCTTACGACCCCAACTTTGGGGATGTATATGAGAAGCGCAACAGCGCCCGGCTGGGCTATGGCATCGGCCTTTGTAAATACACCGGCTCCCGGGGCAAGGGGGGCGCCTCCGACGCCAGCGCCGAGGTGGTGGCCTTTGTCCGGAGAGTATTCGATGAAGCGGGTGCCTTCTGGCAGATGGCGGAGCTTGGAAAGGTGGACGCCGGCGGCGGCGGCACCGTGGCCAAGTTCATGGCCAACCGGAATATTGACACCCTGGATGCCGGCGTGGCAGTGCTCAGCATGCACGCCCCCTTTGAGACGGTCAGCAAGCTGGACTGCTATATGACCTACAAGGCCATGAAGGCGATCTACGAGCGGTAAGCTCCGGAATTCACAGTAAAACAGCGCGGCCCAGGAGCGGGCCGCGCTGTTCGCCTCTTCATTTATAAGGTAAGATCTGCCAATACGTCCTGAAACGCCAGCCAGAGTTCTCCAGAGGGCAGAGAGGAGACAGTGAATGGCGGAACCCCTTTCCCGCCGGGGAAGGAGAGGCGGAAGCTCCAGAGGGCTGTGCCGGAAGCGGGGAGGCCGCCGTATTTCCGATCGCCTATGAGAGGCATGCCCCGGGAGGAGAACTGGACCCGGATCTGGTGGGTCCTGCCGGTGTGGAGCCGGACCCATACCAGGGACCGCCCCTCCCGCTCTGCCAGGAGGCGGTAGGAGAGGGAAGCCTCCTTCACTCCCTTCCGCATCCGGGTGACCACAAAGGTCTTGCCCCGGGCACTGTCCTTGAAGAGGAGATCCTTGAAGATGCCCTCCGCCTCCTCTGGTCGCCCCTGGACAATGGCCAGATATTCTTTCTGCAGGGTCCGCTGCTGTACGGCGGCGGAGAGGACGGCGGCAGAGGAGGCCGTTTTGGCGAAAACCATAGCGCCGCCCACCTCACGGTCCAGCCGGTGGATGGGATAGACGGCGCAGCGGCATTGCTTCTCCAAGAGGGAGAGCATGCTCTCCCTCTGGGTGGGAGAGGGCTGGGACAGCACCCCGGCGGGTTTTTCGCACAGAATCACAGAATCATTTTCCGCTAAAATGGGAATCATATCGACAACCTGCCAAAAGTAAGGATAAGGTAACAGGATTTTATCATAAAGCCCTTGCAATTACAACCAAGATGGGGTAAAATACCCAACGGAAGATTTTTCCGATAGGAGGATATGAAATATGGCAACGATTACTGCCGGTGAATTCCGCAACGGCGTCACCTTTGAAATGGATGGTAAGGTCATGCAGGTGGTGGAGTTCCAGCATGTGAAGCCCGGCAAGGGCGCGGCCTTTGTCCGCACCAAGATGAAGAATGTGGTGACCGGCGCTGTCACAGAGACTTCCTTCAACCCCACCGCCAAGTTTGAGCAGGCGTTTGTGGAGCGCAAGGATATGGAGTACAGCTACAACGACGGTGACCTGTATTACTTTATGGACATGGAGACCTACGACATGCTGCCCATCGGCAAGGATGTCCTGGGCGAAGCCTTCCGCTTTGTGAAGGAGAACATGACCTGCAAGGTCCTCAGCTACAAGGGCAACGTCTTCGGCGTGGAGGCCCCCAACTTTGTGGACCTGGAGGTCACCGATACCGAGCCCGGCTTTGCCGGCAATACCGCCACCAACGTGACCAAGCCCGCCACTCTGGAGACCGGCGCGGAGATCAAGGTGCCCCTGTTTATCAACATCGGCGACAAGATCTCCATTGACACCCGTACCGGCGAGTATCTGGGCCGTTCCAAGAACTGAGGACACGGATCACAGGCAGGAAACAGCGCCATTGACGGCGGACAAGCGTCCGCAAGAAAGGAGTTACGCTATGGAAATTCTGGAAAAAGTAGCATATCTGAAGGGTCTGGCCGAGGGCCTGGGTCTGGAGGACAGCACCAAGGAGGGCAAGATCCTCAAGGTGATGATGGACATCCTGGACGACATGGCTCTGGAGATGCAGGACCTCAGGGATGAGCAGTATGAGATCGAAGAGGGCCTGGATGCGGTCAGCGACGATCTCAGCGATGTGGAGTCCTTTATCTACGAGGCTTTCGATGAGGAAGACGACGAGGATGAGGACGAGGACGATGACGAGCCTGTCTACGAGACCACCTGCCCCAACTGTGAGGAGCCCATCTATTTTGATGAGGACATCCTGGCCGACGGTAGCGTGGAGTGCCCCAACTGCGGCGAGAAGCTGGAGTTTGACCTGTCCTCCCTGGAGGAGGGCGGCTGCTGCGGCGGTTGCGGCTGCGGCGGCGACGAGGAGTAAGTTTTCTCCATGACACGACACAGGCCGGGGAAGCGCACCGCTTCCCCGGCTTCCTTTTTGTAAGCGAAAACCACCGGCTGTGCCGGTGGTTCCAAAAAGCTTTAGCTATGCACAAAAAAGTATCCTCC
>CALXDD010000031.1 GCA_944386985.1 uncultured Oscillospiraceae bacterium | reverse complement strand
CATGCGCTGCCGCGGTGTTGCCGTCCATGGACTTGAACTTTCTTGCCATAGAAATACATCCTCCTGTTTTCTATTGATACTGCTTAGACGTTCCCCAGGATGCGGAAGTCCAAAGCCGGTATTCATACAGGTACACTATATCACGAAAGCCGTCTATTGTAAATGTTCCTTTCGGTTTTTTTGCCGTTTTCCAAAAATTTTTACGATTGCCGGAGAGGGAATCCGGCACGCCGGGGGAGGGGCGGCGGGACGGTCCCTCTCCGGCGGCCTTCCTTCGATTGCGAAACCGCCGCCGCTATGGTATGATAGTGCCGATTTCAAATGACAAAGGAGTATCCCTATGGAGACAATTCTGCAATGGGACGGCGGCATTCTGCTGTGGATTCAGGAGACCCTGCGGACCGACTGGCTGACGCCGGTGATGAAGGCCGTCACCTTCTTGGGTGACTCCGGCTGGTTCTGGATCGTCCTGGCGCTGGCGCTGTGCTGCTTCCGGCCCACCCGCCGGGCGGGCGTCGCCGCCGCCATCGCCCTGCTGCTGAGCCTCTTGGTGAACAACATCTGCCTCAAGCCCCTTATTGACCGCATCCGGCCCTATGAGCTGGTGGAGGGTCTGATCTGTCTGGTGTCCCCGCCGGGGGACGCCTCCTTCCCCTCCGGCCACGCCGGGGCCTCCTTCGCCGCGGCCGCCGCCATGTTTCCCTATCTCCGGCGGCGGTGGGGGGTATGCCTTCTGGTGCTGGCGGGGCTCATCGCCCTGTCCCGGCTCTATGTGGGCGTCCACTTCCCAACCGATGTGGCGGCGGGGGTGCTGATCGGCCTTCTGCTGGGCTTTATTGCCAGCCGTCTGGCCCGGCGCTTCCCGGACCGCTGGTGCGAAAGGAGCTGACCTCATGACCAGAGAGGAGCTTCTCAGCAAGGCCAACAGCCTGCCCCTGGCCCCGGGGGTGTATCTCATGAAGAACGCGGACCACGAGGTCATCTATGTGGGCAAGGCCAAGCGGCTGAAAAACCGGGTGAGCCAGTATTTTCAGGGGGGCGGCAGCCACACCTTCAAAACCCATGTGATGGTGGGCCAGGTGGACACCTTCGACACCATCGTGGTCCGCAGCGAGTTTGAGGCTCTGGTGCTGGAAAACGCCCTTATCAAGCAGTATATGCCCCGGTACAACATCCTTCTGAAGGACGGCAAGGGCTATCCCTTCGTCCGCCTGTCCCGGGAGCCCTACCCCAAATTCACCATGGTCAGCCGGAAGGAGAAGGACGACGGGCGGTATTTCGGCCCCTTCGGCGGCCGGTATGAGACCCGGTCCGCCTTAGACGCCATCGCCGCCGCTTTGAAGCTGCCCACCTGCAGCCGGAAGTTCCCCCGGGACATCGGCAAAGAGCGGCCCTGTCTCAACCACCACATGGGCCGGTGCGACGGCTTTTGCCGGGGCACCCCGGACCAGGCGGAGTACAACCGGCGCATTGAGCAGGCGGTACTGCTTTTGACGGGCAAGCTCAGCGAGGTCACCTCCGCCCTGGAGGAGGAGATGACAAAGGCCGCCGAGGACCTCCAGTTTGAGCGGGCGGCGGAGCTCCGGGACCGGCTCCGGGCCATTGAGACCCTCGGCAAGCGCCAGCGGGTGGTGGCCGCCGGCTGCGCCGACACCGACGTGTGGGGCCTCTATCATGAGGCCCGGTGCTGCTACGCTGTGCTCCACTATGAGCAGGGCCAGCTCATCTACCGGGAGGCGGAGGTATTCAAGGCCCCGGCGGGGGAGGAGCCGGAAGAGATGCTGGCGGCGGTGCTGCTGCAGTATTACGGCGGCCGCACGGTGCTGCCCCGGGAGATCCTGCTGCCCTTTGAGATTGAGGACATCGAGGTTTTTGCCCAGATGCTCACCGAGGCGGCGGGCCACAAGGTCCACGTCCGCTGTCCCCAGCGGGGGGAGAAGGCGGAGCTTTTGGACATGGCGCTCCGCAACGCCCGGGAAGAGGCGGAGCGGGTGACCACCCGGGAGGAGCGGGTGGACCGCACCGCCCAGCTCTTTGCCAAGATGGTGGGGCTCCCCCAAAGCCCCCAGCGGCTGGAGGCTTATGACATCTCCAACACCGGCAGCAGCGACATCGTGGCCTCCATGACCGTGTTCCACGGGGCCCAGCCGGCCAAGAGCCAGTACCGCCGGTTCCACATCAAGGAGCTTGACGGCCACCCCGACGACTACCGCTCCATGCAGGAGGTGCTGCGGCGGCGGCTGAAGCGCTACCAGGACGGGGACGAGAAGTTCTCGCCTCTCCCCGACGCCTTTCTCATCGACGGCGGCGTCACCCACGCCCAGGCCGCCCGGGAGGTGATCCGGGGGGAGTTTGGCCTTGCCATCCCCATCTTCGGCATGGTGAAGGACGGCCGCCACCGGACCCGGGCCCTGGTGACCCCGGAGGGGAAGGAGATCGGCATTCAGCAAAATCAGGCGGTGTTCGCCATGGTGGGCCGCATCCAGGAGGAGACCCACCGCTTTGCCATCACCTTCCACCGCCAAAGCCACGCCAAAAGCCTTCGCCGCTCGGCCTTAGAGGGCATCCCCGGCGTAGGGGAGGCCCGGCAGAAGGCCCTTTTGAAGGCTTTTGGCACGGTGAAGGCCATCCGGGAGGCGTCGGTGGAGGCGCTGTCCGCCGCGGTGCCCCAGAAGGCCGCCCAGGCGGTGTATGACCATTTTCACAAGGAGGAGACGCAGAATGGATAAGAAGGCATTGCGCAAGGTCATCGCGGAGCAGAAGCGGGCCATGACGGCGGAGGAGATCCGGCGGCAGAGCGCCCGGCTGGCGGAGAAGCTGTTTGCCCATCCGCTGTACCGGCAGGCCCCCAGTCTCTACGGCTATCTCTCTTATAATCAGGAGGTGCGGACGGAGCCTATTCTCCGCCGGTGTCTTGCGGACGGAAAGCGGGTGGCGGTGCCCAAGGTGCTGGACGGGGGAACGCGGATGGAATTTATCTGGCTTGACGATCTCGCCGCCGTGGCGGAGGGGTACTGCCATATTCCCGAGCCCATTGCCGACGGCCCGGTGGCCGACGATCCCGGGGCGCTGATTCTCATGCCGGGGCTGGCCTTTGACCGCGGCGGCGGCCGCATGGGCTACGGCGGGGGGTTTTACGACCGGTATCTCTCGGAGCATCCCGGCCACCCCACGGTGGCGCTGTGCTACGGCTTTCAGCTTTTGGACCATGTGGAGATGGCGGAGCACGACATCCCTGTGGACGCGGTGCTCTGGAGTGAATAAAAAGGTCCCCGGCGCGATGCCGGGGATCTTTCTATCTGTTGATGTAGCTCTGCTGACGGGAGGTTTTCCTTTTTGTCGGCGGCCGACGGTATTTCGACACCTTGTCATGCCTCCGGCGGCCTACTTTTCTCGCGGAAGAAAAGTAGGCAAAAGTCCGCTTAGAACCAAGGTTCTAAGGACTCCTTTGTTTCCTAAATCTGGAAGTCCTGTTCCGTTGGTATTGGGAGTTGGTACGGGTGACGCTGCGATGGGGTGTCCGGGTTCCTCTGTTTCCGCGCTTTAAGCGCGCTGCCCTGGTGGTCGTAGGGGCTCCTGCAATTACGCCAGGCCAAAGCCTTCCCCTGGGGGGAAGGTGCCTCCGAAGGAGGCGGATGAGGGGAACGCCATCAAAAAATTCCAGACTTCCGTAAAGTGGAAAAATTGTGTGCCGTCTACAAAAGAGAAATGACCTTCTATAGAAAGTCGGTATTTCCAGATACCCTTCCCCTCATCCGTCCCAGTGTGCGCACTGGGACACCTTCCCCCAGGGGAAGGCTTAGGGATACGGCTTTTAGACGAACCATCCATCGTCTACCCACCAATGGAGCGCGCCGAAGCGCGGTATTAGGGGAACCATGACACGTCAACGGAGCGTCGGAGGCAACAGGAGTAACAATAGTCAGGGGGGACTATCGTTCCACGTCAGGACAAGGGAATTCTTAGAACCCCGCAGCGTCAAGAAAACATGCCGGCGGCATGTTTTTAGCGTAGGCCACAGCGGCTATGCCGCGAGGAGACTGCAGTTCGGTAGTCCGTCCGAGAGAAAAGTCACCCGCCGGAGGCAGAACACCATTCAGTACACCGTCGGGTACCGACAAAAAAGAATTCCCCTGCGTCAGCGGGACAAAAAGCTCCCGCCCCGTCAGCACGGCAAAAAACGGAGCCCCCAGTAGGGGCTCCGTTTCTTTACCAGGGCAAATCCTGCCGGGGCGGCTGTCCGCCGGGATGGGGACTGACCCGCGCCTTGCCCGCCTCATAATACTCCAAGTCCGTCAGCACCATGTAGGGCGTCAGCCAGATGTTCAGAAGGGCCAGCGTGAACAGGGACACGATGTTCCACCCCACAAAGCTGAGGTCACATACAAACAGCTCCATTTTCATACCATAGGTCTGCACCTTGCTCAACGCGATGGCCTGGGAGGCGGATAGCTCCGGATTCTCCAGCAGGTTGTACAGGGCGAACCGGTAGCGGTAGGTGGCCACAATGCCGGGGATGGTGAAGAGAAGGCTCCACAAAAACACCCGGACAGAGACGTTGATCTGCAGCCAGATCACCCGCCCCATGATGGAAAAGCTGTCAAACATGGCGGCGTAGGGGGGCTCCAGTCCCCGGCGAAGCTCCATAAGAAAAAGGGTAAACCCCGCTCCCAGCAGAAGGGTCAGCAGGTTGAGAAAAATATCTAAGAACATCTGCACCGGGGTGCTCTCCGCAAAATACAAAACCCCGTCCACACAATAGGCGCCCCGCCAGGTGTTCCACATCAGCAGTCCAAACAGCACCGCCTGCATCAGGAAAAAAATTCCACCCGCCTTCAGCACCGAGGGCCGCCCCTCCCGGATGATCCGCCGGGCCTCTGCCTTCAGAGCGGGACGGTTCAGCTTGTAATACATACGCACCTCCTGGATTTCTGCGCCGAAAGGACCAGGATCCCTTCGTACAGCAGCAAAAATGCCGGATTTTGTCGGGAAATCAGTATACCATATTCTATGCCCCTTTGCAAGGGAACAGGAAACGGCGGGGGCGGAAGCCCCCCCGCTCTTGTTAATAATATATCAAAATGAAAGTTTTGAAGGGTACTTCTTGCATAAAAATGCTGGACATCATGGGGATAGGGGTGTTATATTAGAGGATATAAGTTTTGCACAGCAAAGCAGCGCAGGCGGAACACCGGGCGCCTCCGCCTGTCCATTTTTCAAGATCAGATCAGAGAGGTGAGAACATGGCACAGTCTTTCTTCGGCGGGGTTCATCCCAACGATAAGAAAGCCGCGACCAATAAGAAACCGATCGAAAAGCTGCCGCCTCCCGCTCAGGTGGTGATCCCCATGTCCCTGCACATCGGCGCGCCCTGCAAGCCGGTGGTAGCGGTGGGGGACCATGTGAATATGGGGCAGCTGATCGGCGAGGCCACGGCCTTTGTCTCCGCTCCCATCCACGCCAGCGTCTCCGGCACGGTGGTGGCGGTGGAGCCCCGTCCCCATTTCAATGGCACCAACATGCTCAGCGTGGTCATTGAAAACGACTACCAGGATACTCTGGACCCCTCCGTCAAGCCCGTGGAGAATCCAGAGTCCCTGACCCCGGAACAGCTGACGGAGATCGTCAAAAACGCCGGCATCGTAGGTCTCGGCGGCGCCACCTTCCCCACCCATGTGAAGATCAGCTCCGGCATCGGAAAGGTGGACACCGTCATCATCAACTCCTCCGAGTGCGAGCCCTACATCACCAGCGACCACCGCATCCTTCTGGAGTCTCCCGAGGAGGTCATCGGCGGAGCGAAGCTGCTGGCCCGGATCTTCCAGGTGGATAAGGTCCATCTGGGCATCGAGTCCAACAAGATGAACGCCGCCCAGCTCCTCCGGCAGAAGATCGAGGAGGAGAAGGCCCCCGTGGCGGTGGAGGTGCTCCACACCCGCTACCCCCAGGGCGCTGAAAAGCAGCTGTGCCAGTCCATCACCGGACGGCAGGTGCCCCCCGGCGGTCTGCCCGCCGCCATCGGCTGCGCCGTCTTCAATACCGACACCACCGCCGCCATCTACCGGGCGGTGTACCAGGGGATGCCCGTCATCCGCCGGATCGTCACCGTCTCCGGCTCCGGTATTATGGAGCCGAAGAACTTAGAGTGCCGCATCGGCACCCCCATCGCGGAGCTTCTCAACTTCTGCGGCGGCGTCAGTGAGAAGACCTACAAGATCCTCATGGGCGGCCCCATGATGGGCAACGCCCAGCATGACACCGACGCCCCCATCGGCAAGTGCACCAACGCCATCCTGGCCTTTGCCGCCGACGAGGAGCGGACCGTGGAGCACCCCACCTGCATCCGCTGCGGCCGCTGCGCCGACGTGTGCCCCATGCACCTGCAGCCCCTCTTCATGTACCAGTATGAGCGCAAGGGGATGATGGAGGAGCTCCAGGCCGCCAACGTCATGGACTGCATCGAGTGCGGCGCCTGCACCTACATCTGCCCGGGCCGGCTCCACCTGGTCCACAGCTTCCGCACCGCCAAACAGAAGATCAACAACGCCAAAGCCGCCGCCAAGGCGGCCGCCGAGGCCAAGGCCAAGGCGGAGGCAGAGAAAAAGAAGGAGGACTGAGCCGTGGTAGATTATAAAGATCTGAAGCTGAAGGCCTCCTCCTCCCCCCACATCCGGGCCAAGGAGGACACCCGTTCGGTGATGCTGGACGTAATCCTCGCCCTGCTGCCGGCCCTGGCCTTCGCCGTATACAATTTCGGCCTGCGGGCCCTGGTCCAGACTCTGGTGTCCGTGGCGGGCGCCGTGGTATTTGAGGCGCTCTACCGTATCGCAATGAAAAAGCCCCAGACCGTGGGGGATCTCTCCGCCGCGGTCACCGGCATTCTGATCGCCTTTGTCTGCCCGGTCACCCTTCCCTACTGGATGCTGCTGATCGGCGACTTCTTCGCCATCGTGATTGTCAAGCAGCTCTACGGCGGCCTTGGCAAGAACTTTGTGAACCCCGCTCTCGCGGCCCGGGCCTTCCTTCTGTCCTGGGCCTCCCAGATGAGCACCTGGGCGGTGCCCGGCAGCCGGGCGGCCCTCTTCGGGGCGGTGGATGTGGCCACCTACGCCACCCCCATGTCCTATCTCCACACCAACGACCTCGGCGGTCTGGAGGGGATCTACGACATCTCCCGCATGTTCATCGGCACCATCGGCGGCTCCATGGGCGAGACCTCCGCATTGTGCCTGCTGCTGGGCCTTGTGTGGCTCCTTGGCCGCAAGGTGATCTCCTGGCACATCCCCGTCAGCTATGTGGGGACGGTGGCGGTGCTCACTTTCCTCTTCCCCCGGGGCAACGACGCTTTGACCTGGATGCTCTACAACATCCTGGGCGGCGGCCTCATGCTGGGCGCCATCTTCATGGCCACCGACTACGTCACCTCCCCCATCAGCAAGAAGGGCCGGGTGATCTACGGCATCGGCTGCGGCCTCATCACCGTGTTCATCCGCTACTTCGGCTCCTACGCCGAAGGCGTGTGCTACTCCATTTTGTGCATGAACCTGTGTGTGTGGCTCATTGATAAGTACGTCAAGCCCCACCGCTTCGGTGTGGCCCGGAAACCCCTGTTTGGGAGAAAGGAGGCGGCTGAGAAATGAGCGGGAGCGCCAAAGTCCAGATGGACTATAAGTACATCGCCCGCCTGGCGGGCACCCTCCTGGCCATCAGCGCCGTCACCGCGCTGCTGCTGGGACTTGTCAACTATGTCACCGCCCCCATCATCGAGCAGATCCAGGCGGAAACCAAGGCGGCGGCCATGGCCGCCGTGCTCCCCGCGGACGAGTACACCGCGGTGGAGGGCTTCACCCCCACCGCCAGCGTCTCCGGTCTCTATGAGGCCGTCAGCGGCGGAGAGACCGTGGGCTATGTGGCGGAGGTCACCAGCTCCGGCTTCGGCGGCGCCATGAGCATCACTGTGGGCGTGAACGCCGACGGCACCGTCAGCGGCGTCTCCGTCACCGACAACAGCGAGACCCAGGGCGTGGGCAGCAAGGTGGTGGGCGACCAGAGTGTGCTGGACCGGTTTATCGGTCTCAGCGGCACCATCACCGTCAACGAGGGCGACAACCGCTTTGACGCCGTCACCGGCGCCACCGTCAGCTCCAAGGCGGTCACCGCCGGGGTCAACGCCGCTCTGGAAGCGGCGGCGGCCTATCTGCAGTAAGGAAGGGGGAGCAGACGTATGAATTTTGGCAAACAGCTGAAAGAGGGCGTTTTGACCCAGAACCCGGTGCTGGTACAGCTTCTCGGCATGTGCTCCACCATGGCCATCACCACATCCCTGTCCAACGGCCTTGGCATGGGCGTGTCGGTGCTGATCATTCTGACCCTCTCCAACATCATTATTTCCGCCCTGCGGAAGATCATCCCCGACAAGATCCGCATCGCCGCCTACATCGTGGTGATCGCCGGCTTCGTCACCATGGTGGACCTGCTGCTGCAGGCCTACCTCCAGGACATCGCCAACTCCCTGGGCGTGTTCATTCCCCTGATCGTGGTTAACTGCATCATCCTGGCCCGGGCGGAGTCCTTCGCCTCCAAAAACGGGGTGCTGGCCTCGGCGGTGGACGGCATCACCCAGGGCCTGGGCTACACTCTGGTGCTGCTGGTGATGAGCGTGATCCGTGAGTTTCTCGGCAGCGGCACCTTCGGCGGCGGCATTCTCAACGGCGGCGAGGGCATCCGCATCTTCCCCGAGAGCTACGGCGCGCTGATGATGGTGCTGCCGGTGGGCGGCTTTTTGACCCTTGGCTGCCTCATCGCCTTGATGCAGTGGGCCCAGAACAGAAGTAAGGAGGGCAAGAAGTAATGGATTGGCAGACGCTTCTTTCCATCGCGCTGGGCGCGATTTTGGTCAACAACTTCATTCTGGTGCAGTTCCTCGGCATCTGCCCCTTCATGGGCGTCAGCAAGAAGATGGACACCGCTGTGGGCATGGGCTTCGCCGTGATTTTCGTTATGGGCCTGGCCAGCGCCCTGTGCTATCCGGTGAACCTTCTGCTGGTGAAGCTGGACATGGAGTTCATGCAGACGGTGACCTTCATCCTGGTCATCGCCGCTCTGGTGCAGTTTGTGGAGATGTTCCTCCAGAAGACCATCCCCTCCCTGTACGAGGCTCTGGGCGTGTACCTGCCCCTCATCACCACCAACTGCGCGGTGCTGGGCGTGGTGCTGCTGAACGTCCAGAACGACTACAACTTCATCGAGTCGGTGGTCTACGGCCTCACCGGCGGCGTGGGCTTCCTGCTGGCCATCGTGCTGTTCGCCAGCATCCGGGAGCGGCTGGCCTTCAACGCCGAAACCCCCAAGTGCTTTGAGGGCTTTCCCATCGCCCTGATCACCGCCGGTCTCATGGCCCTGGCCTTCTCCGGCTTCAGCGGCCTGCAGGTCTTTTAAGGAGGGGCGAGATGACGACTGTATTGTATGCGGTTTTGGTGCTGGGCGTGCTGGGTCTCGTTTTCGGCGGCGGCCTTGCCGTGGCGTCCAAGGTTTTTGAAGTGAAGAAGGACCCCCGGGTGGAGGAGATCCGCGCCACCCTGCCGGGGGCCAACTGCGGCGGCTGCGGCTTCGCCGGCTGCGACGCCTGCGCCACGGCCATCGCCACCGGCAAGGCGCCGGTGAACGCCTGCCCCGTGTGTTCCGGGGAGCAGACCACCCACATCGCCGCCATCATGGGCGTGGAGGTGGAGGCCACGGAGCGCCGGGTAGCCTTTGTCAAGTGCGCCGGCGGCAATCGCTCCAACAAGAAGTATGAGTATATCGGCATTGAGGATTGCGTGGGCGCCATGAAGATCGCCGGCAACGGCCCCCTGGAGTGCGCCTACGGCTGTCTGGGCTTTGGCAGCTGCGTGAAGGCCTGCGCCTTCGGAGCACTCTCCATCAACCAGTACGGCGTGGCGGAGGTGGACCGGGAGAAGTGTACCCTCTGCCGCAAGTGCATGGCGGCCTGCCCCCGGCACCTGATTATCGAGGTGCCCTACGCCGCCGATGTGATGATGCGCTGCTCCTCCAAGGACAAGGGAGCGGTGAGCAAGAAGAACTGCGCGGTGAGCTGCATCGGCTGCAAGCTGTGCGAGAAGAACTGCCCCAGCGACGCCATCCATGTGGTGGACAGCGTGGCGGTGATCGACTACACCAAGTGCACCTCCTGCGGCACCTGCGTTACCAAGTGTCCCCGGAAGGTGCTGGTGAACATCCACGACGACGGAAAAGTGGCTCCGGTGGTCAATGCCTGAGCCCCACATCTCTTTCCTGCGGCAGCCGCCGCGGGCAGCGCGTATGCGCTGTCCGCGGCGGTTTTTTGCTCAAAAGGCAGCCATTTCCCCGGAAATATCCCACCTATGTAAATTCTAAGTTAAATCAAAATGAAATGTATGAAAGATAACTTGTATAAAAATAGGGGATTGGGTAGAATAACAGTATAAGCAAAATGGGAGTATATGGGATTTCGCCGCGGGTGTGTAAAGCGGCGGGAAAAAGGGGGAAAACTTTTGGGTGCCACGGAGATTTTTGGCCTTTTGGGCGGCCTGGCCCTGTTTCTGCACGGCATGCAGATGATGGGCGCGGGCCTGGAGGCCGCCGCCGGCAACCGGATGAAGCAGATCCTGGAGCGGCTGACGGCCAACCGCATCTTAGGCGTGGCGGTGGGCGCCGGCATCACCGCCGCCATCCAGTCCTCCTCCGCCACCACGGTGATGGTGGTGGGCTTCGTCAACTCCGGCCTCATGAGCCTGCAGCAGGCGGTGTGGATCATCATGGGCGCCAATATCGGCACCACCGTCACCAGCCAGCTCATCGCCCTGGACGTGGGGGCCATGGCGCCCCTCTTCGCCTTCATCGGCGTGGCGCTGGTGACCTTTGTTAAGAAGGTGAAGGTGAACTGCGCCGGGCAGATCGTGGCAGGCCTCGGCATCCTCTTCATCGGCATGGAGATGATGAGCAGCGCCATGATGCCCCTCCGGGAGTCGGAGACCTTCATCAGCCTCATGACCCAGTTCTCCAATCCCCTCCTCGGCATCCTGGCCGGTATGATCTTCACCGCCGTGATCCAGTCCTCCTCCGCCTCGGTGGGTATTCTGCAGACCCTGGCGGCCAGCGGCCTTATCGGCCTTCCCAGCGCGGTGTATGTGCTCTTTGGCCAGAACATCGGCACCTGCATCACGGCGGTGCTGGCCTCCATCGGCACCAGCCGCAACGCCAAGCGCACCACCCTCATCCACCTGATGTTCAACGTGCTGGGCACCATCATTTTCACGGTGGTCTGCATGGTAACGCCTCTGACCGATCTGGTGTCCAGCCTTACCCCCTCCAACCCGGAGGCCCAGATCGCCAACATGCATACCCTCTTCAACGTGGTCACCACCCTTCTGCTGCTGCCCTTCGGCACCCAGCTGGCCCATCTGGCCTGCCGGATTCTGCCGGAGCAGCCCTCGGAGGCGGACGAGACCCAGTGCCTCAAGTATATCAAGCCCATCGACCCAGCCAGAGAGCACCAGATCGGTACCTCCGCCATTGTGGTCAACGGCGTGTGGCGTGAGCTGGGCCGGATGTGGCAGATGGCCCGGCACAACGTGGAGGAGAGCTTCCAGGCGGTGCTGGAGAACAGCTCCCGGCGGCTGGAGGGCGTGGAGCAGACCGAGGAGTATGTGGACTACCTCAACAAGGAGATCTCCAAATACATCTCCCGGATCATGGGCCACGAGGGCAACCAGCGGGATTCCGTCCAGATCAGCGCCTTCTTCAAGATCTGCGGCAACCTGGAGCGCATCAGCGACCACGCGGTGAATATCTGCGAGTACACCAAGATGCTGGAGAGCAAGGGCGTCACCTTCTCCAACCTGGCCATGGCCGAGGTGGCGGATATGAAGAAGGTGAGCCTGCAGGCCATGGACCTGATCAACAATCTGGGCGAGGACACCTCCGGGGCGGACCGGATCGAGGAGATCTCGGACCTGGAGCAGGTCATCGACGACAAGACCCGCCTCTTCCGGCAAAACCAGATCCAGCGGATGCAGGACGGCATCTGCAACGACGAGGCCTGCGTGCTGTACTCGGAGCTCCTCACCGACTTTGAGCGCATCGGCGACCATGTGCTGAACATCGGCGAGGCCCTGCAGAAGATCCGCCAGGCCGGCGGCAGATAAGGAACGGAAACAAGAAAGGACCCGGCGGCACATGCCGCCGGGTCCTCTGCTATGTAGAAAGAAATCAGCCCACGAACTTGGCCCAGTAGCCCTGGAGGAAGATCACCAGGATGATGAGGGGCAAAATCCACTTGAGGTAGAAGCCCACGCCCTTTGGCAGCTTCAGCCCCTCTCCGGCGTTGGCCTCCCGGAGAAAATTCTCATAGCCCCAGCCGCTTTTGTGGGTGCAGAACAGCACATACACACAGGTGCCGATGGGGAGGATGGTGTTGCTGATGATAAAGTCCTCCAGATCCTGGATGGTGCTGCCCGGCCCGAAGGGCGCAAAGCCGCTCCAGAGGTTGAAGCCCAAAATGCAGGGCAGGCACAACAGGATCATCACCGGGATATTCACCAGGGCCACCTTCTTCCGAGAGGCGCCGGTGAGCTCCGAACAGATGGAGACGATGTTCTCAAACACGGCGATCACCGTGCTGAGGGCGGCAAAGGACATGAAGAGGAAAAACAGGGTTCCCCACAGCCGCCCCCAGACCATGTGGTTGAACACATTGGGCAGGGTGATGAAAATGAGGGGCGGGCCGTTGTCCGCCGCCACTCCGAAGGCGGAGCAGGCGGGGAAGATGATGAGCCCCGCCACCACGGCGATGAAGGTGTCCAGCACCAGAATGGTCACCGCCTCCCCGGTGAGGGAACGCTTTTTGTCGATGTAGGAGCCGAAGATGCCGATGGACCCCACGCCCAGTCCTAAGGTGAAGAATGCCTGGCCCATGGCGGCAAAGACGGCGTCGCTGAGGATGAAGTTGCCCTCGGCGTCGTAGGTGAGGTTCTCAAAGTCCGGCATGAGATAGAACCGGAGGCCCTCCCCGGCCCCCTCCAGGGTCAGGGAGTTCACCGCCAGCACCACGATCAGGGCAAAGAGGGCCACCATCATCCACTTGGTCACCTTCTCCACGCCCTTTCGAAGGCCCATGGCGCAGATGAGGAAGCACCCCGCCACGGTGACGGCCATCACCAGGATCATAAGCCCCGGCTGTGCCATGAGGGCGCCGAACTGGTCCGCCACCTCCTCGGCGTCCAGCCCGTCGAAGACGCCGGTGGCCATCCACCAGAAGTACAGCAGCATCCACCCGGCCACGGCGGCGTAGAACATCATCAGCACATAGTTGCCGGCGATGGCCACATATTTGATCCAGTGCCACTTCTGCCCCGGCTTCTCCAGCACGTCAAAGCACCGGGCGATGCTCCTCCGGCTGCCCCGGCCCACCGCCAGCTCCATCACCAGCAGGGGAAGGCCCATGAAAACAAGGAAGGCCAGGTAGATCAGCACAAAGGCGGCCCCGCCGTATTCCCCGGTGATGTAGGGGAAGCGCCACACGTTGCCAAGGCCGATGGCGCACCCGGCGGAAATCAGGATAAATCCCAGCCGGGAGGAAAAGGTTTCTCGCTCCACAGTTTTGTTCTCACTCCTCCAGCTTCGGCAGATCCACCTCGTACCGGGAGTCCATGGCGTTCTGCTTGTCCGCTTCTTTCTTATATTTGCCGATGGCGGCGGCGGTCTTGGCGATGGGCTGGATGGTGCCGGCCCCGGCCACACAGCCGCCGGGACAGGCCATGCCCTCCAAGAGATAGCCGTTGTACTTGCCGGTCTTGGCCACCATCAGCATCTTCCGGCAGTTGTCCAGCCCCTCGGCGCAGACCACCTTCACCTCCCGGGTGGGGTCCATGCGGTGGATGGCGTCCACCACCGCCCCGGCCACGCCGCCGGTGACGGCAAAGCCCCGGCCCGCGCCGGTGGCCTCGTGGAGGGGGACCTCCTCCTCCTTGGGGATGGCGGCGAAGTCCACCTCCCTGGCCTCAAACATGCCCTGGAGCTCCTCAAAGGTGAGGACGAAGTCCACGTCGCTGCGGATGGTGCGGCGGCTGGCCTCCAGCTTCTTGGCGGCGCAGGGGCCGATGAAGCACACCCGGCAGTTGGGGTCCTTCTTCTTCTGAAGCCGGGCGGTGAGGACCATGGGGGTGAGGGCCATGGAGATGGTGTCCTTGAACTCGGGGAACAGCTTTTTGGCCATCACCGACCAGGAGGGACAGCAGGAGGTGGCCATGAAGGGCAGCTTCTCCGGCACCTCCTTCAAAAAGTCCTCCGCCTCCTGAATGGTGCACAGGTCCGCTCCCACCGCCACCTCCACCACGTCGGCAAAGCCCAGCCGCTTCATGGCGGGGGTGAGGCGCTCCGGGGTGGCCTCGGGGCCAAACTGCCCCAAAAAGGCGGGGGCCACAATGGCCACCACCCGGTCTCCCCGCTTCAGGGAGTGGATGAGCTGGAAGATCTGGCCCTTGTCCACAATGGCCCCGAAGGGGCAGTTCACCAGGCACATGCCGCAGGAGACGCACTTGTCGTAGTCGATTTTGGCCCGTCCCCGCTCGTCGGCGCTGATGGCTCCCACGCCGCAGGCCTTGGCGCAGGGCCGCTCCAGCTTGATGATGGCGTTGTACTGGCAGGCCTCGGCACAGCGGCCGCACTTGATGCAGGTGTCCTGGCGGATGTAGGACTTGCCGTTGGCAAAGCGGATGGCGTCCTTGGGGCAGGCCTGCTGGCAGGAGCGGGCCAGACAGCCCTGGCAGTACTCCGTCACCCGGTACTGCCGGGTGGGGCAGGCGTGGCAGGCGTATTGAATGATGTTGATGAGGGGGGGATCGTAGTATTTGTCGGCGATGGCGCTCTCGTTAATGCCCTCGCTGAGCAGGGTGTGCTGGTCCACAGGCCGGAGGGGCAGGCCCATGGCAAGACGCACCCGCTCCCCGGCGATGGCCCGCTCCAGGAAGATGGACTCCCGGTATTTTGCCTCCTCGCCGGGAACAATGATATAGGGCAGTTTCTCCATCCGGTCGTAGTCCCCGTCGTAGGCCAGACGGGCCACCTCGGTGAAGACCTTCTTGCGGATGGTGGTGACGGAAGAGGGGATTCCTCGCATGGGCGTACCTCCTTGATGGATCGACCCGGCTTTTCGGCGGATCTTTCTGACATTGGAATTTTGCAGGTCCGATTATAAGGAAAAAGTATTTCCCGGTCAAGCCCGGGGCGGGGTTTTACTGTTCTTTTCGGCGCTCCCGCCGGCAGTTTTCCCCAAACCGCAAAACACTATTCCCGGCCTGACAGCACAGGTGTCCCGGCCCTTGAGCCGGGACACTTATTGATATCAGGGACGCAAGACTGGGATTAGTAGGCCAGCTTCTCCTCCAGCCAAGCTTTCAGCTCGCTGATGGGCACCCCAAAAAATCAAGGATTTTTTGGGGGCCCCGGGATTTTACATCCTCGGGCGGAGTGAATCCGCCCTGCGGCAAGATTTGCTCCGCAAATGCTTGTACGCCGCACTTGCTGCGGTGAACCGCCGGAATGCGCCTTCTTAATAGGCCAGCTTCTCCTCCAGCCAAGCCTTCAGCTCGCTGATAGGCACCCCAAAAAATCAAGGATTTTTTGGGGACCCCGGGATTTTACATCCTCGGGCGGAGTGAATCCGCCCTGCGGCAAGATTTGCTCCGCAAATGCTTGTACGCCGCACTTGCTGCGGTGAACCGCCGGAATGCGCCTTCTTAGTAGGCCAGCTTCTCCTCCAGCCAAGCCTTCAGCTCGCTGATAGGCACCCGGACCTGGGCCATGGTGTCCCGGTCACGGATGGTGACGGCGTTGTCGGCGGGGGTGTTCTCGTCGCCCACGGTGGCGAAGTCCACGGTGATGCAGTAGGGGGTGCCGATCTCGTCCTCCCGGCGGTACCGCTTGCCGATGCTGCCGGCGTCGTCAAAGTCCACCATGAAATACTTGCTGAGCTCGTGGTAGATCTCCTCAGCCTTGGGGCTCAGCTTCTTGCTGAGGGGCAGCACAGCGGCCTTGAAGGGGGCCAGAGCGGAGTGGAAGTGCATGACCACCCGGATGTCGTCCTTGCCGTTCTTGTCCTGGCCCACGACCTCCTCGTCATAGGCCTCCACCAGGAAGGCCAGCACCACGCGGTCGGCGCCCAGGGAGGGCTCCACCACATAGGGGATATACCGCTCGTTGGTCTCGGGATCGAAGTAGCTCATGTCCTTGCCGGAGGTGTTCTGGTGCTGGGTCAGGTCGTAGTCGGTGCGGTCCGCCACGCCCCACAGCTCGCCCCAGCCGAAGGGGAACATGAACTCAAAGTCCGTGGTGCCCTTGGAGTAGAAGCACAGCTCCTCGGGGCTGTGGTCACGCAGCCGCAGGTTCTCCTCGCTCATGTTGAGGCCCAGCAGCCAGTCCCGGCAGAAGCTGCGCCAGTACTGGAACCACTCCAGATCGGTGCCGGGCTTGCAGAAGAACTCCAGCTCCATCTGCTCAAACTCACGGGTACGGAAGGTGAAGTTGCCCGGGGTGATCTCGTTGCGGAAGGACTTGCCGATCTGGCACACGCCGAAGGGCAGCTTCTTGCGGGTGGTGCGCTGGACGTTCTGGAAGTTGACAAAAATGCCCTGGGCAGTCTCAGGCCGGAGATACACCGTGTTCTTGGCGTCCTCGGTGACGCCCTGGAAGGTTTTGAACATCAGGTTGAACTGCCGGATGTCGGTGAAGTTGTGCTTGCCGCAGGTGGGGCAGGGGATGTTGTGCTCCTCGATGAAGTTCTTCATCTCCTCCTGGGAGAAGGCGTCGATGGGCTTGTCAAGGGTGATGTTCTGCTCGGCGCAGAAGTCTTCAATGAGCTTGTCGGCCCGGAAGCGCTCCTTGCACTCCTTGCAGTCCATGAGGGGGTCGGAGAAGCCGCCCAGATGGCCGGAGGCCACCCAGGTCTGGGGGTTCATGAGGATGGCGGCGTCCAGACCAACGTTGTAGGGGTTCTCCTGGACGAACTTCTTCCACCAGGCCTTCTTCACGTTGTTCTTCAGCTCCACGCCCAGGGGGCCGTAGTCCCAGGTGTTGGCGAGGCCGCCGTAGATCTCGCTGCCGGCGAAGATGAAGCCCCGGCCCTTGCACAGGGCCACGATCTTGTCCATGGTCTTTTCCGTGTTTTTCATGTTGGGATTCTCCTTTTTTTGTAGGATTGGCCCAAGACATCTCGCCCTCACGCCTCGGCGAGTAAAACAAAAACGCCCTGAGCCGGTTTTTCGGCTCAGGGCGAACAAATACTGTCCGTGGTTCCACCTGAATTCGTACCTGGCTGGTACGCACTTCGTTCCCGATAACGGCGGGGGACCGGCAGCGCCTACTCCATTCAGCGCCGCGGCTCCAGGGCGCCTTCTCTCCGCTCCCGGCAAGGGCTTGCACCAACCGCCCTCTCTCTTGCGCCGGCAAAACGGGGATACTCCTCCCTGTCACAGCCTTTAGACGTGGGTACTGTATCATTTTTTTCCCGCCTTGTCAAGGGATGGGCCGCCGGTTTTTCCACCGTTTTCCCACTTTTGGTGGAAAAAGAGGCAGTCCCCGCCGGAAAAAATTCCCGGCAGGGACCGCCCGCAGGTCACTGCATCCGCTTTTTCACCACGTCCGCCACGTCCTCCATGGCGTTGCTGACAGCCTGAGCGGCCTTCCCCGCGTCGGTGGTGGGCCGGGCCTTGGGGCGCAGCAGCATATCCGCCGCCATACCCGCCGCGGTGCCCAGCAGCATGCCTCCGGCAAAAGCGCCGATTTTCATTTCCATCATCTCCTTCTCTCAGCGTTCTCCCGTATCTTCTCCCAAAACAGGCGGCTTTAGCCGCCTTGCGCCCTGACAAATTTTGCGCTATAATCATACCAATAAGATTTGAAAAATTTCAGCAATCGAGGGCTTTTTTATGACGACCATCTACCTCATTCGGCACGCCGAGGCGGAGGGCAACCTCTACCGGGTGGCCCACGGCCAGTACAACAGCACCATCACTCCCCGGGGCTACCGCCAGCTAACGGCCCTGCGCCGCCGCTTCGCCGACGTCCCCATTGACGCGGTGTACGGAAGCGACCTCTTCCGCACCCAGACCACCGCCTCCGCCATCTACAAGCCAAAGGGCCTCACATTCCACCCCCTGCCCCTTCTCCGGGAGGTGAATTTAGGGATCTGGGAGGAGATGACCTGGGCGGAGATCGAGCGGATGGACCGGGAGATGCTGGTGAATTTCAACAAGAGGCCGGACCTCTGGCGGGCAGAGGGGGCGGAGACCTTCGACGTGGTCCGGGACCGGATGATAGAGGGCATCCGCCAGATCGCCCGGGAGTGCCCCGGCGCCACGGTGGCCGCCACCAGCCACGGGGCGGCGTCCCGGATTCTCCTGGGCACCCTCAACGGCCTCAGCCTCCGGGAGATCGGAGCGACCCACCACTGTGACAACACGGCGGTGAGCAAGCTGGAGGTGGAGGGAGATCAGATCCGGGTGGTCTACGAGGGGGACAACTCCCACATGCCTCCGGAGCTGTCCACCTTCCGCCGCCAGAGCTGGCACAAGAGCGATTTGGCCACGGAGCCTGGGCTGTGGTTTGTCACGGTTCGGGACGATGAGACGGGCATGGCCCTGAACGCCATGCTGGAGGAGGAGCAGGTGGGGCGGATCGAATTCTCCCTCTCCGATGACGCCCTGGTGCTGGAGGACTACCGCCTCACCCCGGAGCGCCGGGGCCAGCGGTACGGGGCCCAGCTCATGGGTCAGGCGGTGAAATATGCCCGCCGCCACGGGAAGGACCGGGTGCGTCTCGCCTGCGGGGCGGACCTTGCGGGGTATTTCCTCCAGTTCGGATTCGCTGAGACGGGCCGGCAGGGGGAGGACCGGGTGATGGAACTGGATCTCCGGCTCATCATGGGGGAGATCCCCGACTGATTCTCTGGTTTCCGGAGAAGCCCCTTTTGCCGCAAAAAAGCACAGGACAACAAAATCCCTCATCCGCCTGGGAACGGCAGATGAGGGATTTTTCGTTTTTCTTACAGGGCCTGCTTCAGGGCGTCCACCATATCGGTGTGCTCCCAGGGCAGATCCACGTCGGTGCGGCCAAAGTGGCCGTAGGCGGCGGTCTGGCGGTAGATGGGGCGGCGGAGATCCAGCTTGGTGATGATCTTGCCGGGCCGCAGGTCGAACAGCTCCCGCACCACCTGGGACAGCTTCTCGTCGCTGACAACGCCGGTGCCCTGGGTGTCCACCAGCACGCTCACCGGCTCGCTGACGCCGATGGCGTAGGCCAGCTCAATGTGGCAGCGGCGGGCGAGACCGGCGGCCACCACGTTCTTGGCCATGTACCGGGCCATATAGGCGGCGGAGCGGTCCACCTTGGTGGGGTCCTTGCCGCTGAAGCAGCCGCCGCCGTGGCTGGCGGAGCCGCCGTAGGTGTCCACGATGATCTTCCGGCCCGTAAGGCCGCTGTCGCCCACGGGGCCGCCGATGACAAACCGGCCGGTGGGGTTGATGAAGAACTGGGTGTCCTTGTCGATGTACTTGGCGGGGATGGTGGGCCGGATCACGGTCTCCATAATGGCCTCCCGCAGGTCCTTGGTGGCGATGTCGGGGCTGTGCTGGGTGGAGATCACGATGGCGGGGCAGCGGAGAACCTTGCCGTCCTCGTCGTACTCCACGGTGACCTGGCTCTTACCGTCGGGCCGCAGCCAGCTGAGCTCGCCGCTCTTGCGGACGGCGGCTAAGCGGCGGGTAAGGTCGTGGGCCATGGCGATGGGGGCGGGCATGAGGGTGTCGGTCTCGTCGCAGGCGTAGCCGAACATCATGCCCTGGTCGCCGGCGCCGATGTCCTCGTCGCTGTCGCCGTCCACGCCCATGGCGATGTCGCCGCTCTGCTCGTCGATGCTGGTCATAACGGCGCAGCTGCGGGCGTCGAAGCCGCAGGCGGGATCGTTATAGCCGATCTCCTCCACAGTTTTGCGGACCACATGGGGGATGTCCACATAGCACTTGGTGGAGATCTCGCCCATGACCATCACCATGCCGGTGGTGGTGACGGTCTCGCAGGCCACCCGGCCGTAGGGGTCCTGGGCCAGAATGGCGTCCAGCACGGCGTCGGAGATCTGGTCACAGACTTTGTCGGGATGTCCCTCGGTTACAGATTCAGAGGTAAAAATACGATGTGCCATTTGTTTTGCTTCCTTTCTATAAGTTTTTTCTTTGCAAAACGAGAAAAAACGCCTCGTCGGGTATCCGACGGGGCATTGTGAAAACTTTGGGGGTTTTCCTCATCTTGCGTTTCCGCCGGAATTGGCACCTTGCCGGAATGAGCAGGTTGCCGTGGCTTCATCGGGCCGTTCCCTCCGCCACTCTTGATAAGGTCTGCAGTTGTCCTGGATGAATGTCCGGAATTATTATAGAGTCTCTTTCTGGTTCTGTCAAGGGGAATTTCTTCTTTTTTTGTCAAAATCGGGGCTTTTTTGTCCCGGCGAGCCATCGTTGCCTCCCGGCGGGAAGTGTGATATAATGGCCCTCAATCGCCGGGGGGCTTTTGTCCCCTCGGTTGCCGGGACCGGCGCTGTTTTCTTTTGCCCTCTGACGAGGGCGGGGTCTTTTTGTCGGTACCCGACGGTGGTTCGATCCCTTGTTCTGCCTCCGGCGGGTGACTTTTTGTGCGAGCAAAAAGTCACCATCTCCGCGCCAAGAGCCTCGCTGCGCTCGGTTGCGCTCCGAAACACCTCGCTGCGGCTCGGCGAAAACTCGCTTAGAACCCATGGTTCTAAGAATTCCTTGTCCTGACGTGGAACGATGGTCCCCCCTGACGATTGTTACTCCTGTTGCCTCCGACGCTCCGTTGACGTGTCCGGTACAGACTACCACCGCGCTTCAGCGCGCTCCATTGGTGGGTTGACGATGGCTGTTTCGTCTAAAAGCCTTCCCCTGGGGGAAGGTGGCGCGCAGCGCCGGATGAGGGGAAGGGTATCGAAATTCAGCAGATTGATTCAGAGGCAACTTCCCGTCAAAAATTGGTTTTTGATTTTCCCTCCGAGCTGGTCTGGAGCTTTTCGGTGGCGTTCCCCTCATCCGCCCCAGTGTGCGCACTGGGGCACCTTCCCCCGCGGGGAAGGCTTGGGCATGGTGTAATTGCAGAGGCTTCTACAACCACCAGGGGAGCGCGCCGAAGCGCGGAAACAGGGGAACTGTCACCCCCTTGCAGTGTCAGCCGTACAATCTCACAATATAAACGGTACAAGACTCCCCATAATAGGAAACAAAGGAGTCCTTAGAACCTTGGTTCTAAGCTGATTTTTGCCTACTTTTGTTCAGCGACAAAAGTAGGCCGCCGGAGGCAGAACACCATTCAGTACACCGTCGGCCACCGACAAAAAAGAACCACCTGCGTCAGCAGGACAAAAAACCAGCCCGTCCCGGCGACTGAGCGGACAAAAAAGAAAGGAGCCCCCTCTATGGTTTGTACACTCTGTCCCCGCCGCTGCGGCGCGGTGCGCACCGACACAGAAGGCGGCGGCTTCTGCGCCATGCCCGCTCTGCCGGTGGTGGCCCGGGCCGCCCTCCACCACTGGGAGGAGCCCTGCATCAGCGGTACCCGGGGCAGCGGCGCCATCTTCTTCTCCGGCTGCTCCCTCCGCTGCGTCTTCTGCCAGAACCACTCCATCAGCCACGACCGCTTCGGCAAAACCATCACCGTCCCCCAGCTCCGGGAGCTGTGCCTCGACCTCATCGCCCAGGGAGCCCACAACATCAACTTCGTCACCCCCACCCACTTCTCCCACGCCGTGGCGGCGGTGCTGGAGGAGCCCCTCTCCGTGCCGGTGGTGTACAACTGCGGCGGCTATGAGCGCCTGGAGACACTCCAGAGCCTTCAGGGTAAAATCCAGATCTATCTCCCGGACCTCAAATACGCCGACAACGCCCTGGCGGAGCGGTACAGCGCCGCCCCGGACTACTTCGAGACCGCTGCCGCCGCCATCCGGGAGATGGTCCGCCAAACCGGCCCCTGCCGCTTCGACAGCAACGGCCTCATGACCTCCGGCGTGATCATCCGCCACCTGCTGCTCCCCGGCGCCCTCAACAACACCAAGGCTGTGCTGGACTGGATATCGGAAACCTTCGTCCCCGGCCAGGTGCTGGTGTCCCTCATGGCCCAGTATACCCCCCAGCCCGGGGCGGAGGGCCTTCTTGCCCGCCGGGTTACCGGGGCGGAGTACCGCTCCGCCGCGGCCTACATGGAAAATGTGGGCATCCAAAGCGGCTACACCCAGGACGCCGCCTCCGCCCGGGCCGCTTATACCCCCGACTTCGACCTCACCGGCCTTGCCGGTCTCACCCAAAAGGAGGAATAACCATGCCCCTTCGTCTTGTCACACCGGCGGACGCCCCCGCCATTCTGGCCATCTACACCCCCTATATTCTAAACACCGCCATCACCTTTGAGGAGGCGGTGCCCACGGAGGAGGAATTTGCCCGGCGCGTCCGCTCAGTGCTGGAGCAGTACCCCTATCTCGCCATGGAGGAGAACGGGGAGATTTTGGGCTACGCCTACGCCTCCCGGGTCCGCAGCCGCGCCGCCTACGACTGGTCCGCGGAGCTGTCGGTATACGTCCGGCAGGACTGCCGGGGCAGGGGAGTGGGCCGACGGCTCTACGGATGCCTTTTGGAGCTTCTCACCCTCCAGCACGTCCATCTGGCCTACGGCGTGGTAGCCCTGCCCAACGAGGAGAGCCACGGCCTCCACATGGCCCTGGGCTTCCGCCTTTTAGAGCGGTTTCCGGAGATGGGCTACAAAATGGGAGCCTGGTGGGACATCGGCTGGTACGAGAAGGTGCTCTATCCCGCCCAGGTGCCCCCGGCCCCCTTTGTCCCGGCCCCCGCTCTGCCAAAGGACCAGGTGACCGCCCTGCTGGAGAGGTACAGCCAATGAGCCGCCCCCGCTTTCAGCGGATCTATGTGGAGATTACCAACCGCTGCAACCTCCGCTGCGACTTCTGCCCCGGCACCCGCCGGGTCCCCGGCTTTCTGCCCGCGGCAAACTTCGCCCGGCTGGCCCCCCAGCTGAAGGAGTTCACAGACGACGTCTACCTCCACGTCATGGGGGAGCCCCTGCTCCACCCGGAGCTGGGAACCATTCTGGACCTCTGCGCCGCCCATGACCTCCGGGCCTCCGTCACCACCAACGGCACCCTCCTGCCCACGGCAGGGGACGCCCTTTTCCACCCGGCGGTCCGCAAGGTCAGCGTGTCCCTCCACAGCATGGAGGGCAACGGCCGCACCGCCCTGCAGGACTATTTGGACGGCGTGTGGGACTTTTGCCGCCGGGGGGAGATGGTCCGGTGCCTCCGGCTGTGGAACATCGGCGGCGGGGACCGGCTGAATGGGGAGATCCTCCGCTTTTTGGAGGAGAAGCTGGGCCGGGACCCCCTGTGTACGCCCGGGGTGTGGAAGGGGGTCTGGGTGCTGGGGGACCGGCTCTTTTTGGAGCAGGCGGAGCGGTTTGACTGGCCGGATCTCAGCGCCGAAACGGCGGAGGTCCAGTTTTGTCAGGGCCTCCGCAATCAGGTGGCCGTCCTCTGGGACGGCACGGTGGTGCCCTGCTGCCTGGACCACGAGGGGGACATCCCCCTTGGAAATCTCTTCACCCAGCCCCTGGGGGAGATTTTGGCGGGCCCCAGGGCCCAGGCGATCTACGAGGGATTTTCCCGGCGGCAGCCCGCGGAGGAGCTGTGCCGCCGGTGCGGCTACGCCACGAGGTTTAATCGATGAAGAAGGAACAACTGCAATATCCGCCCCTGCCCGCTAAAGTGACGGGGCGGCTTTTACGCTGGTATGACGCCCACCGCCGCAGTCTCCCTTGGCGGGAGAGCGCCGATCCCTACCGGGTATGGGTGTCGGAGATCATGCTCCAGCAGACCAGGGTGGCGGCGGTGCTGCCCTACTACCGGCAGTGGATGGAGGAGCTGCCGGACGTGGCGGCCTTAGCGGCAGTGGAGGAGGACCGGCTCATGAAGCTGTGGGAGGGCCTTGGCTACTACAGCCGGGCCAGAAACCTCCAGCGGGCGGCCAAGGTCATCATGAAGGACCGCGGCGGCCGGTTTCCCGACACCTTTGAGGGCCTCCGGGCCCTGCCGGGGATCGGGGACTACACCGCCGGAGCGGTTGCCTCCATCGCCTTTGGCCGGCGGGTACCGGCGGTGGACGGCAACGTGCTGCGGATCGCCGCCCGGCTGTCCGCATCGGGGGAGGACATTCTGAGCCCCGGCGGGCGGCGGATGTTCACCGCCATGGTGGCGGACCTGGTGCCCCCGGACCGGCCCGGGGACTTCAACCAGGCCCTTATGGACCTGGGGGCCACGGTGTGTCTCCCCAACGGCCAGCCGGACTGCAAAAGCTGCCCCCTGGCCGCCCTCTGCGCCGCCCACGCCGCCGGACGGGAGACGGAATTCCCTGTGAAGCGGAAAAAAGCGGAGAGGCGGCAGGAGGAGCTGACAGTGTACGTCCTCCTCCGGGAGGGGAAGGTGGCCCTCCGCCGCCGGGAGGACCGGGGGCTTTTGGCGGGGCTGTGGGAGTTTCCCCACTGTCCCGGAACCCTCTCCGAGGAGGAGGCCGCCGCGCCTCTGGCCGCCTGGGGCCTGACCCCCGTCCAGTGGCGGCAGAAGGCGGCCGCCCGGCACATCTTCACCCATGTGGAGTGGCGGATGACCGGCTATGTCCTGGAGGTCCGGGGAGAGGGGAGCGGCCTCACCTGGGCGGGACCGGAGGAGCTGGAGCGGTATGCGGTTCCCTCCGCTTTTGGAAAATATTGGAAAATGGCAAAGGAGGCCCTGTGAAGGGCCTCCTTTGTCCTGGAACGAGCAAAGCCAAAGACGGCAAAAGCCGCCGCGGACAGCCTCTGTCCGCGGCGGCTTCTTCGTTCTCTTGTTATCCGCCGGTGGTGTAGAACACCTTCTCGTCCTGGACCACCATGCCCAGATCCTCCCGGGCGATCTTCTCAATCATCTCGGGATCACTGCTGCGGGCAATGTCCTCCTCCAGCTGGCTGTTCTCCTCCTGGAGGGCGCTGATCTGCTCGGCAAGGGCGGACCTCTCCGCCCGGGCAGCTGCCAGCTGATCCTGCATCCGATAGAGCTGGAACCCAAGGCCAAACAGCAGTACCAGCAAAATCAGCCCGCCCAGCAGTCCGCCGGACTTCTTTTTCCTTTTCCGCTGCTTCCTCTCCCGCCGGCTGCGGCCCATGGGAACCCCCTCCTCTCCGAATCGCTTGCGGCGGATCAGAATCATCCACCGCTGGTGTCTTATTATTGTAAACCACTTCCGAAGAAAAAGAAAGTGCTTTTTTTGCGATTTGGCAATTTTTTTCAGAAGGGCGATCAGGAGGAGCAGGGGGGAGAGAAAAAAGCGGAAGCAATCCACCGTCACGCCCCGCCAGAAGTCCCACAGCGGCCGCAGATGGGGGCTGAGGAGGGAGAGGTACAAAAGGGCGCCGCCCGCGATGCCCGCCAGCATATAGACCCGCAGCTCCCCGTCTCCGGGCTGCAGCATGAAGGCAATGATACAGGCCCCGGAGAAAAGACAGAAGAGACCGTCCAGCGCCGAGCGGACCCACCCGCCCCGGCGGCCCGGCACGCGCAGAAGGTCAAACACCACGCCCAACAGGGCGCCCAGCACCCAGGACAGGAGGAAGGCTGTCAGCTGCTGGGAGAGATCCACCCCCATCAGCCAAACAGGCGGCTGAGAAGCCCGCCGCTCCTGCCTACCTCTTCATAGCTCATGGCGTCGATCCGTCCGTCCACATGGAGCTCGCCGCCGTCCAGGGTCAGCTTGCCGATGTGGAGTCCCTCCCCCGATACCACCAGGGTACCGGCGGCGGTGGACATCACGATCATATTCTCGTCAAAGCGCTCCACGTCCTCCACGCCGGAGACGGTGAGCCGCTCCCGCCCCTCCAGGGTGATCTGGTGGTGGGCGTACTCAGGGGTATCGTAAGCCATAGCGCATCCTCCCAACAATTGCGGATACACCATGTATATGGGGAGTCTGTCCCGGTTATGCCTGGACCTCCCGGTAGAGGAGGGCGGCGGCGTCCTTGCCCACGTTGTCCTGGACGGACAGCACCTCCACGGTGAGGGTGCGCTCGCCGAAGCGGATGGCGATGATATCCCCCTCCTTCACCTCGTAGGAGGCCCGGGCCACCCGGCCGTTGACGGTGACCCGCTCGTTGTCGCAGGCCTCGTTGGCCACAGTCCGGCGCTTGATGAGCCGGGATACCTTCAGATATTTGTCTAACCGCATGGAACTCTTCCTTTCCTGTCAGCCTCACCGCCCGGTATTTTTTGGAAAACAGCGGAGGGCCTGTCATTTGTGCCATCATCTTAGCATATCCGGGGAAAAATGTATAGGAAAAAAGGAGGGTCGGGACGGCCCGAGGAAAAAATCTTTACCGGAGGGGGAGAGATATTTCCTCCTTATAAAAAAATTTCAAAAACGCCGCCCGCTGATTTTCGGCGCATAGTTTTCCCCAAAGGAGACACAATACCCTCGGTGGACAGAGATCCGCCTGTCTTCCTGCGAAAAAAGCAGGGAGCGGGCCGTTTCAAGGCGGAAAAACCGCCGGCAGATCAGCCGAGGCGGCCGGAGCTTTTTCCGGATCGGAACGCTTCCTCTGCCCACCGGACAAACTTCAAATCAGGAGGAGTATCATCATGAGCAACTGCACCCCCAACAAGGCCATCAAGTGCACCGTGACCAACTGCGCCAACCACTGCCAGAATGAGGCCTACTGCGGCCTGAGCACCATCCAGGTGGGCACCCACGAGACCAACCCCACCCAGGACAAGTGCACCGACTGCATGAGCTTCCGCCTGAAGTAAGGGCGCCGGGGCAGCAGCCCCGGATACATAAGAAATCTTCCCAGGAAGGAAGGAGGCGGCGCATGAAAACAAGGTGGGGCGTCACGGCGGCGGCGGTGCTGGCGGGGGCGGTAAACGGCCTTTTCGGGGGCGGCGGAGGCATGGTGCTGCTGCCTCTCCTCCAGCGCGGCGGGGGCCTGGGGGACCGGCGGCTCTTTGCCACCTCCCTGGCCATCATCTTCCCCATGTGTCTGGTGTCCGGGGCGGTGTACCTCCTTCAGGGCGGCGTGTCCCTCCGTGACGCCATGCCCTACCTCCTGGGCGGCCTTGCGGGCGGGGCCATCGGGGGCCTCACCTTCTCCCGGGTGCCGGTGACCTGGCTGAAGGCGGTGTTCGCCCTGTTCCTCCTCTACGGCGGGGTGCGGTACCTCCTGTGAAGGAGCTGCTGATCCCCTTTCTCACCGGCCTGGGGGCGGGGGTGCTGTCCGCCTGGGGGGTGGGCGGCGGCACCATCCTCCTTTTGTGCATGACGCTGCTGCTGGGGGTGGACCAGCGCCAGGCCCAGGCGGTGAATCTGCTGTTCTTTCTTCCCGCGGCGGGGGCGGGCCTGCTGTTTCACCGGAAGAAGGGGGAGATCGACGGCCTCCTCTGGCGGCAGACCGCCCTGGCAGGCACCGCCGCCGCCCTGGCCGCCGCCGCGGCGGCCCAGTTCCTTGATGTGTCCCTCCTCCGCCGCCCCTTCGGCGTCTACCTTTTGCTGGCGGGCCTCTCCATGCTGAGAAAGCTTTTGAAAAAAACGCCTCCGGACAGGGGAAAACCGCCTGAGAAGTAACATTCCTTCTCAGGCGGTTTTCTCTTTCTTCATGCGTCCGGCTCTGCCTGGCAGATGATCTCCACCAGATCGCCCTCGACGATCTCGGCGCTGGTTTTTTCCCCGGCGGTCTCATAGCCGCAGCCGCTCTCCGCCAGCCACGCCTCCAGCTTCATCCAGTCTGCGGCGGAGATCACCCATTTGGTCTCCCCATCGGCGGTCTGCCCCGCCTGGGGGATATTCTCCGCCATCCAGGTGAGAAGCCCCGCGTCGGCGCAGGTCACCGTCATGACCGGCACGCCCGCAGCAGCAAAGGCGGTGATCTGAGGGGAGTCCTCCTGCATCCGGGGCGGCTTGTTTTCGACCGGGTCCTCCTGCCCCTCGGGCTGAACTTCCTTCTCGTTCCCGGTCTCATACTGGGTCACCGCGCCGCCCACCTTGGGCTCCGGGTCCTGAACCTCCTCCGGCTGCAGGCTGTCGGCGGCGTCCGGCTGGTTCTGGCTTCCGGCAGACGCTGGGGACGGAACGTCCCCGCCGTCGGACAACGCCGTATCCTCATCCTCCGGCAAGACGGCGGCGGGTTTCATGGTATTGCCCACCTGAAAGCCCACCACGATTAGGACCAGACAGGCGGCGGCTGCCGCCAGGGAGATCCACCGGCGGCGGGACCGGCCGGTCTTTTTCTGCCGGGGCTCCCGGCGGACCTGCTCCATCACCGCCTCCGTAAGACCCTGGGGGGCTTCCTCCTCCCACTGGTCAAAGGCCTCGTGGAGCAGCAGCGACTGGGTGTAGGCCTCCCGGCAGCTCTCGCACCGGGACAGATGCTCCATCAGCGCCCGGCGTTCCTCCTCGGTGACCTCGCCGTCCACCGCGGCACTGATGAGGGCTTCGTATTCTTGACATGGTTCCATGGTCAGCCCTCCCTTCCTGCTTGGTTAGACGGCAGGTATTCCAAAAAGTTCCCCTGTTTGACGAAATATTTTCGGAGTTTTTCCCGGGCTCTGGCGATGCGGCTTTTCACCGTGCCGAGATCCAGGTCCAGGGCCCTTGCGATCTCCTCATAGCTCATGCCCTGCAGCTCCCGCAGCAGCAGTACCTGCCGGTGCTCCGGCGTCAGGGTGGCAAGCCCCGCGGCCAGGGCCTCCCGCAGCTCCCCCTGCTCCGCCCGGCTGTGGGGGGAGGGGGCGGGGTCCGGGGCCTGGGTGAAGGTCTCGTCGTCGTCCAAGGAGGGGCCGGTGACGTTCCGCTTGTCCCGGCGGAGAAAGTCGATGGCGGCGTTGCTGGTCAGGCGGTAGAGCCAGGTGGCAAAGCTGCTCTCCTCCCGGAAGAAGGGGAGGCCCCGCCAGGCGCTGAGAAATGCCTCCTGGGCGATCTCCATGGCGTCGTCGGGGTTATTGCACATCCGCAGAGCCAGATGATATACTTTGTTTTCATAGGTCCGCACCAGCTGCTCAAAGGCGGCCTCATCGCCTTTCCGGGCGGCCTCAATCCACTCTTGTTCCTTCATCCCGCAGATCCCTCTTGATCCCCGCTGTGACCCGGTAGAGGTCCTCCAGCGTCTCCATATGCACGATCTGTTCCTTGTAATAAGAGGCGTGGGGCACGCCCTTGAGATACCATGCGTAGTGCCGCCGGGCCTCCAGCAGGGCCACCCGCTCTCCCCGGCGCTCCGCCGCCATCTGAATCTGGCGGCACACCAGGTCGCACCGCTCACTGAGGGGCGGGCGGGGAGGGATAGGCTCCCCCGCCAAAGCGGCTTTGGCCTGCTGAAAGATCCAGGGGTTTCCAAAGACGCCCCGGCCGATCATGGCCATATCCGCGCCGGTAAATTTCAAAATCCGCACCGCGTCCTCGGCGGTAAATACGTCGCCGTTGGCGATCACCGGCACCTTCACCGCCTCCTTCACCTCCCGGATGGTGGTCCAGTCGGCCTGGCCGGCGTACATCTGGGTGCGGGTGCGGCCGTGGACGGCGATGGCCGCCACCCCCACCTGCTCCAGCATACGGCTCAGCTCCACGGCGTTGATGCTGCCCTTGTCCCAGCCACGGCGCATCTTTACCGTCACCGGCACCCCGGCGCTTTTCACCACCGCCTCGGCGATGCGGACGGCCTTCTCCGGGTCCTTCATGAGGGCGGAGCCGTCGCCGCTGTTGACCACCTTCCCCACGGGGCAGCCCATGTTGATGTCGATGAAGGAGGCGCCGCTGGCCTCCCGGGCGATCTGGGCAGCCTCGGCCATACACACCGGATCGCTTCCGAAGATCTGGGCGCAGCAGGGATTTTCCCCCGGGAACAGCCGCAGCAGCTCCCGGCTCTTTTTGTCCTGATAGCACAGGGCCTTGGAGCTTACCAGCTCCGTATAGGTGAGACCCGCCCCCAGCTCGGAGCAGATCTGACGAAAGGCGTTGTCCGTCACCCCGGCCATAGGAGCCAGAGCCAGCTGGGAGTCCACCGTTACCGTTCCGATCTTCAACCAATCACCTCATATGCTTCAAACGCCTGCCGGCGGCGGGCGGAGTTGTAGTGTCTTAGTATACCACAAATTTCCCTTCCGGTGCAACCGGGAGGATATTGCCCCTCCGGGATGGGGGATTTTTTGTCCCCTCAGTCGCCGGGACGGGCTATTTTTGCCCGCTGACGCAGGCGGGTTTTTTCTGTCGGTACCCGACGGTGTTTCGAATGGTGTTTTGCATCCGGCGGCCTACTTTTGTCGCTGAACAAAAGTAGGCAAAAATCAGCTTAGAACCAATGGTTCTAAGGACTCCTTTTGTTCCTATTATGGGAAGTCTCGTTCCGTGTTGTCGTTACCTTGTGCGGCTGACCCTGCAAGGGGGTGACAGTTCCCCTGTTTCCGCGCTTCAGCGCGCTCCCCTGGTGGTTGTAGAAGCCTCTGCAATTACACCACACCCAACATAAGCCTTCCCCTGGGGGAAGGTGCCTCCGAAGGAGGCGGATGAGGGGAACGCCACCGAGAAGCTCCAGACCAACTCGGAGGGAAAACCAAAAATGAATCCTAATTATTTGACAGGAAACTGCCTCCGAGTTAATCTGCTGAATTTCGATACCCTTCCCCTCATCCGGCGCTGCGCGCCACCTTCCCCCAGGGGAAGGCTTTTAGACGCAGCAGCCATCGTCAACCCACCAGGGCAGCGCGCCGAAGCGCGGTATTAGGGGGACCATGACACGTCGACGGAGCGTCGGAGGCAACAGGACCAACAACAGTCAGGGGGGACTGACAGTACACGTCAGGACAAGGGAGTCCTTAGAACCGTAGGTTCTAAGCGGACTTTTGCCTACTTTTCTTCCGCGAGAAAAGTCGGCCGCCGGAGGCAAAACACCAATCAGTACACCGTCGGGTACCGACAAAAAAGAATCACCTCCGTCAGCAGGACAAAACCAGCCCGTCCCGGCGACTGAGCGGACAAAAAGAAAGAGCCGCCGGCAGAGCACTCCCTGCCGGCGGTCCCTTCGCCTGTTCTCAGTCGTTGATGTGATCGATCTTGTCGATCCGGCGCTGGTGGCGGCCCCCCTCAAACTCCGTGGAGAGGAACACATCCAAAATCTTCTTCGCCAGCACCGGGGCGGTGAGATGGGCGCCCATGGCCAGCATGTTGGCGTTGTTGTGGCGGCGGGTCATCTCGGCGCTGTAGATGTCCCCGCAGAGGGCACAGCGGATGCCGGGAACCTTGTTGGCGGCAATGGAAATGCCGATGCCGGTGGAGCAGATCACCACACCCCGGTCGCACTGGCCGCTGGCCACCGCCTTGGCAGCGGCGGCGGCGAAATCGGGATAGTCACAGCTCTCCGTGCTGTGGCAGCCGCAGTCCACCACCTCGTGACCCTGCTGGCGCAGATACTCGGCAATCTCCTGCTTCAAGGCATACCCGCCGTGGTCGGACCCAACAGAAATCTTCATGTTCGCTCTCCTTTTCTCGTTTTCGTGTATGGAAAATAGGTACTTATTTCTCAAAAGTATCCATGGGGGAAGCTCCGCCGCTTTCCGGCGGCGGACCGCTTATTTCTTAAACTTCTTGAAGAAGTTGTGCCGCTGCTCATAGTTCCCCTCGCCCAGGGTCTGGCTGAACTTCTTCAGCGCCTCCTTCTGCTCCCGGTTGAGGTTTTTCGGAGTCTCAATATACACGGTGACATACTGATCGCCCCGGCCCCGGCCGTTGAGGACGGGGATGCCCTTGCCCTTGAGGCGGAAGGTGGTGCCGGTCTGGGTGCCCTCGGGGATGTCGTACTTCACCTTGCCGTCGATGGTGGGGATCTCCAGCTCGCCGCCCAGCACCGCCTGGGTAAAGGTAATGGGGGCCTGACACAAAACGCTGGTGCCCTCCCGGCGGAAAAGGGGATGGGGCTGGACGGAAATCACAATCAGCAGATCGCCGGCAGGTCCGCCATTGCGTCCGGCGTTGCCCTGGCCTCTCAGAGAGATGGTCTGACCGTCGTCGATGCCGGCGGGGATGCTGACCTTGATGGTCTTGCGCCGGCGCTGCTGGCCGGTGCCGTTGCAGTCCTTACAGGGGCTGTGGATGATCTTGCCCTTGCCGCCGCAGCGGGGGCAGGTGGTGGTGGTGGCGAAGACGCCCATGGGGGTCTGCCGCCGCTGCTGCACCTGGCCGGTGCCGCCGCACTGGGAGCACACCTCCGGAGTGGTGCCCGCCTCACAGCCGCTGCCCTTGCAGGTGGGACACTGGTCCACCCGGTCCACGCTGACCTCCTTCTCGCAGCCAAAGGCCGCCTCCTCAAAGGAGATGGTGAGGCCCACCCGCAAACTCTCGCCCCGCTGGGGGCCGTTGCGGCTGGCCCGGGAACCGCCTCCAAATCCGCCGCCGAAGAAGGAGCCGAAGATGTCCCCCAAATCGCCGAAGTCGAAGGAGCCGTCGAATCCGCCGAAGCCTCCGCCGCCTCCCGCGCCGAAGTTGGGGTCCACCCCCGCGTGGCCGAACTGGTCATAGCGGGCCTTCTTGTCCTTGTCGCTGAGGACCTCGTAGGCCTCGTTGATCTCCTTGAACTTCTGCTCGGCCTCCTTGTTCCCCGGGTTCAGATCGGGATGATACTGCTTGGCCAGCTTCCGGTAGGCTTTCTTTATTTCATCGTCTGAGGCGCTGCGGCCGACCCCCAGCACCTCATAGTAGTCTCGTTTCTGCTCTGCCATACTTGGTTCACCAACTTTCCCTTCTGGGACCGGGAGACGAAATGGCCCGCTCCCATCGGTCCGTTACGCCGCACAAGGCGGGACGTACCGCCCCGCCTGTGTGCGTTTTCCTGTTACTTGTTGTCGTCGTCCACGACCTTGTAGTCGGCGTCGTAGTAGTCGCCGCCCTGGCCGCCATTGGGGCCGCCCTGCTGGCCGCCCATGTCGGGGCCGGCACCGGCAGCGCCCTGAGGATTGGCCTGCTGGTACAGCTTCTCGCTGACGGCGTAGAACGCCTGCTGCAGCGCCTCGGTGTCCGCCTTGATGGCGGCGGTGTCCTGACCCTTCAGGGTCTCCTTCAGCTTGTCGATGGCGCTCTGGACCTTGGCCTTCTCGTCGGCGGAGATCTTGTCGCCCACCTCGCCCAAGGTCTTCTCGGCCTGATAGACCATCTGGTCGGCGGTGTTCCGGATCTCCACGCCCTCCTTGATCTTGGCGTCCTCGGCGGCAAACTGCTCCGCCTCCTTGACGGCCCGGTCAATGTCCTCCTTGGACATGTTGGTGGAGGAGGTGATGGTGATGTGCTGCTCCTTGCCGGTGCCCAGATCCTTGGC
>CALXDD010000030.1 GCA_944386985.1 uncultured Oscillospiraceae bacterium | reverse complement strand
ACCTGCTCCAGCAGGGGCAGCAGCTCCTGGATGTTGGAGATCTTCTTATCGGTGATGAGGATGAGGGCGTCGTCCAGATTGGCCTCCATCTTCTCGGTGTCGGTGACCATATAGGGGGTGATGTAGCCCCGGTCGAACTGCATGCCCTCGACCACCTCGGAGTAGGTCTCGGCGGTCTTGGACTCCTCGATGGTGATGACGCCGTCGTGGCCCACCTTCTCCATGGCCTCGGCGATCAGCTTGCCGATGGCCTCGTCGCCGGAGGAGACAGCGCCGACGCGGGCGATGTCATCGGAGCCGTTGACCTTCTGGCTGTTGGCGTGGATGTTGTCCACGGCGGCGGCCACGGCCTTGGCCATGCCCTTCTTCATGACGATGGGGTTGGCGCCGGCGGCCAGGTTCTTCAGGCCCTCACGGATGATGGCCTGGGCCAGCAGGGTAGCGGTGGTGGTACCGTCACCGGCCACATCGTTGGTCTTGGTGGAAACCTCCTTCACCAGCTGAGCGCCCATGTTCTCAAAGGGATCATCCAACTCGATCTCCTTGGCGATGGTGACGCCGTCGTTGGTGATGAGGGGAGCGCCGAACTTCTTATCCAGCACCACGTTGCGGCCCTTGGGGCCCAGGGTGACCTTGACGGTATCGGCCAGCTGGTTGACGCCGGCTTCCAGAGCCTTACGGGCCTCGTCGCCGCGCTTGATGAGCTTAGACATATTGCATTACCTCCATAAATATAGCCTTGCGGAATACTCCGCGTTGTTTACACAAAACCCCCGCAAACCCCACGGGGGGCCAGGGGCCGCAGCCCCGGTTCTTTCGCCACAGGCGAAAGAAGAAAATCCAATCATTTTTGTCAGGACATGCGCCTGACAAAAATTCCCCGACCCCCGCCGCCCTGGGCGGCGGCACCAGTGACCGGCGTCACTGGTGAGGGGGGGAGGTCGAGGGGGGACGAAGTCCCCCTTCGAAAGATCACTCGACGATGGCGATGATCTCCTTCAGCCGAACGACGACGTACTCCTCGTCCTCGATCTTCACCTTGCTGCCGGCGTAGTTCTCGCAGATGACCTTGTCGCCGGGCTTCACCGTCATCACGACTTCCTTGCCGTCCACAGTGCCGCCGGGGCCGACGGAAATGACCTCAGCTACGGAGGGCTTCTCCTTGGCGGAAGCCGTCAGGATGATGCCGCCCTTGGTGGTCTCCTCCGCTTCCATCATCTTCAGCACCACACGGTCTGCCAGAGGGATCAGTTTCATGGTTTCATTCCTCCAATATATTCTCAATTTTTCTTGTAAACAAGTTCGCATCGTTAGCACTCATAAAGCTGGAGTGCTAACGATGCTTATGATACCCTCATTATTCAGATTTGTAAAGAGGTTTTTGGCAAAAATTTTGGCTTTTACAAATTGTTCACAAAGGGAGCCCTGTTTTCACCGGGCGGTGGCGTTGGGATCGCAGCCGGGGGGCGCGAAAAACTGGACCTTTCCCTCCGCCAGCCGAAGGGTCACGTCCCGGGAGCGGAGGGACTCCCCGTCCAGGCAGGTGACGATGTCCTCCCCCGCCGACTGGATGCGGACGGTGCGGGCGGTGACCACCCGGGCGATGTTTGGCAGGGAGGCGGCCTCCCCGGCGGAGTAGGCCGGGAAGAGGCGGGCGAAGGTGAGGCGGCTCACCTTTTTGATCAAAATGGTCTCCAGCACCCCGTCGTCCATCCTGGCCTGGGGCACCGGAGTGGAGCCGCCGCCGTAGTACCGGCCGTTGCACATGGACACCAGGGCGAAGTCGCCCTCCACCACCTCGTCGTCCAGGGTGACGGTCCAGTGGTGGCCGATGCCCCGGAAGAGAAAATTCACCGCCACCGAGGCCAGGTAGCTGCCCCGGCCGCTGAGGAGGGGGCCGCCGCTGTAGCGGTGGACGCTGTCGGCGATCTGGGCGTCGATGCCGCTGCAGGCGATGGTGAGGCAGCAGCGGCCGTTGCAGTCGATGGCGTCCAGGGGAAACTGGGGGCCGTCGCACAGCTGCTCCAAGTCCAGAAACCGGGGCAGAGCCTCGGGGCCGAAGTTTTTGAGAAAGTCGTTGCCGGTGCCCACGGGCACGCAGGTCATGGCGGCGTTGGGAAGCCCGATGACCCCGTTTGCCACCTCGTTGACGGTGCCGTCGCCGCCGCAGGCGTAAAACCGCACCGGCTCCCCCTCCCGGGCGATGGACCGGACCGTCTCCATGGCGTGGCCGGCGCTGCGGGTGAGGATGCAGGAGCAGTCAATTCCCCGCTCCTCCCGGAGACGGCGGGCCTTCTCCATCAGCATGGCGGCGCTGCTGTGCTTGCCGGCAGTGGGGTTGATAATAAGGATATGTCGCATCCCTTTCTCCCTCTCTCCTCTCTCTCAGCCTCTCTGGAAAAAGTACAAATCGCACTTGAGGCGGCCGTTGTAGAGCTTGCGCTTCTTGTCCGCCTTCCGTCCAAAGGCCTTTTCAAAATCCTCGGCGCTGCTGAGCACCAGCACCCGCCACCGGGGCGGCACCTTCCGGTACATCTCCCCGAAGGAGCGGTACAGCGCCCTTGCCCCCTCGTCGTCCAAAAGCCGCTCGCCATAGGGCGGGTTGGTGACGATCTGGCCGAACTCCCCCGTCACCCGGAGGGCCCCCATGTCCGCCGTGTCAAAGCGGACAAGGTCCTCCACCCCGGCCTTCCGGGCGTTCTCCCGGGCGATGGCCACGGCCTTGGGGTCGATGTCCCCGCCCCAGATGTCATAATGGCCGTGGAACTCCTTATCCATGGCCTCCTCCGCCGCCTCCATCCAGATCCGGGAGGGCGCCGCCTGCCACTTCTGGGCGTCGAAGGAACGGTCCAGCCCAGGGGCCCGGTTCATGGCGATGAGGGCGGCCTCGATGGGAATGGTGCCGCTGCCGCAGAAGGGGTCCCGGAAGGGGTCCTTCCCCCGGAAGCGGCTGAGGGTCACCATGGCGGCGGCCAGGGTCTCCCGGAGGGGGGCCTCCACCCCCACCGCCCGGTAGCCCCGCTTGTGGAGACCGTCGCCGGAGGTGTCCAGGCTCACGGTGACCTCATCCTGGACGATGCCGAACTGGATCTGATACCGGGCCCCGGTCTTGGGCAGGGTGGCAAGGCCGTACTTCCTCCCCAGGCGGGTGGCGGCGGCCTTCTCCACAATGGACTGGCAGGCGGGGACGGAGTGGAGCTGGGAGTCCCGGCTGTAGCCCTTCACCTGGAAATGGCCGTCCCTGGGAATCCAGTCCTCCCAGGGAAGGCTTTCCACCCCCTCAAAAAGCTCCTGAAAGCTCCGGGCGGTGAAGGCGCCCAGCACCACCTGGACCCGCTCGCCGCAGCGGAGGTTCAGGTTCAGCCGGGCCAGATCCTCTATCCTTCCCCGGGCCGTGACCCGGCGGTCCTCCACCTTTACATCCAAAAGGCCCAGCCGCCGGATCTCGTCTCCCACCAGGCCCTCCAGCCCGAACAGGCAGGGCACAGCAAAGCGCAGCATCTCCATCTTCCCTTCCATTCCTTCCTCGTATGTTTTATTCAGTATACCCAATGGCCGGGAAAAAGGCAATGGGCAAAAAAGCGACCGCCTTTTCCGGCCTTCGTCAGGAAAATTTACAAAACAGCGGTTGAAAAATTCGCTGAAATACGGTAGAGTACAAGAATAAACGGAAAACGACGGAGGGAGGAGAACCCATGCGTTCCAACCGAGGCTATCACAGCTACCGGGGCCGCCCCAGAGCGGGAAAGATCCTGCTGGTGGTGGTGCTGGTGCTTTTGCTGGCGCTGTCCGGCGGCTATCTTCTGCTGCAGGACTACCTTGTCTACGAGTCCGACGGCACCATCTCCCTGGATCTGCCCTTTCTCCACGGCAGGGATAACAGCGAGGACGACGGAGGGGACGTGAACCTGGAGATTTTATCCCCGGACGGGGCGGACGGCCAGAGCGTCGGAGAGCGGGAGAACGCCCTCGCCATGACCGCCCAGGAGCTGTGCGCCCAGGGCCTTCCCCAGAGCGGCTATGACGCGGCGGTGGTGGAGATGAAGGGCTTCAACGGCACCTTCCAGTATAACTCCCGGTACGCCAAGACCAAGGCCCTGGCCGACGACGCGGTGACCCAGACCCAGATCACCGAGGCCCTCAGCGCCGCCGGAGACGGCATGCGGCTGACGGCGGAGGTGGGCTGCTTCCACGACAGCTTCCACGCCTTTTCCGACATGACCGGCGCCGGCATCTGCCAGGAGGGGGGCTATATCTGGTACGACCGCCTCCGCTCCCACTGGATGGACCCGGCCAAGGAGGGCACCCGGACCTATATGGCCCAGGTGGCAAACGAGTGCGTGGACATGGGCTTTACGGAGATCCTCCTCACGGATTTCGGCTATCCCACCGAGGAGGACGGGGATCAGTCCCAGATTGACTACTCCGGCCTCACCGTCACCAAGACCGAGGGCCTCACCGGCTTTCTCACCTCCCTGCGCGATAGTCTTCCGGAGGAGGTCGCGCTGTCGGTGGAGCTGAGCGAAGAACAGATCCTCGGCGGGGCGGACCCGGTGTCCGGCGTGGACGCCGCCGCCATCGCTCCCCTGGTGGACCGGATCTATCTCCCCTCCCTCACCGACGAGGCGGCGGTCCGGGAGGTGGTGGGCCAGCAGGTGGGACTGGTGGTTCTGACCAATGAAACGGACGGTATCCAGGCGATACAATAAAAACAATGCGTGCATAATTAGACAGGGGGCTTTTGCCCCCTGTCCCATTTTTTGTAGGAAAAAAGTTCCCTCAATTCTACAGAAGTGCGGAAAGAGGAAAAAGTTGGCATGCAAAACACTTTGTTAAATGTGTGACAGAAATGAGAATTCTTTTGTACAGTATGTAAAAAATCACGCTTTCCAGACATAATATCCTTGTTGCTCTGCTGAAATCGTGGTATAGTAAAGCAATCAGAATGCCCAAAAAATGGAAGGGCGACAAAGTTCTGAGAGCCGGCGGAACGCCGGGCGTTCCGGCTGTCCGCCGGGCGCAAACAATCCGTATAAGAAGGCGGTGAAACAATGTCATTGGAAAGCATCAACACCATCCGCGGCGTGGAGGAATCCATGGATCAGGCCCGGCAGGAGGCCAAGGTCAACGCCCAAAAGCTGTTGGCTGAGGCGGAACGGGAGGGCCGCGCGCTGCTGGAGAACGGGAAAACGCAGGCTGCTGCCGAGAGCGCCCGGATGATGGGCGAGGCGGAGCAGCAGGCGGAAAAGCGGAGGCAGGAGATCCTGGCGGCTGCCGGGGAGGACTGCCGCTCTCTCGCTGCCGCAGCCGACGCCAACATGGCGAAGGCGGTTGAGATGATCGTCAGAAGGGTGGTCGAGAGCTGATGTCCATTGTGAGGATGAAACGGCTCCAGCTGATCGCCCTCAACCGGGACAAGGAGGCGCTGATGGCCGGCCTGCTCCATGCAGGCTGTGTGGAAGTGGGCGAACCCTCCGCAGGGGAGGAGGACTGGGGGCAGCTGCTGCACCGGGACACCTCCGCCCTGCCCCAGGCCAGAAGCACCCAGACCGAGCTGAAGCAGGCGCTGGAGACGCTGAACCGCTATGCGCCCCAGAAGGGCGGCGGACTGTTCGCCCCCCGGGAGCAGATGGCCGAGGAGGCCCTGCTGGACACCGGGGCCCTGGAGCAGGCCCTGGCCCTGGCCCGGGAGATCAACGCCCATGCCAAGGCCATCGGCGCCTGCACCGCTCGGGAGACCCGGCTGCAGGCCGACCAGATGGCCCTGCGCCCCTGGGCGGATGACCAGATCCCCCTGGAGCAGAAGGGGACGAAAACCGTGCTGATCTGGCTGGGCACCGTGGCCAACACGGTGGATTTCCCCACCCTGTGCGGCGCGGTGGAGGAGGCGGCCGGGGCGGTGGAGATCCAGCGCCTGTCCGCCGACCGTGAGCAGCAGTACCTGCTGGTGCTGTGCCACCGCAGCGGCGAGGCAAAGGCCCTGGAGGCTCTGCGGAGCTTTGGGTTCTCCTTTGCCCAGCTCAAGGAGCTCACCGGAACGGCGGAGGAGAATCTCCGGCGGCTGGATGGAGAGCTGAAGGAGACGGCGGCGGAGCGCCAGCGGGAGCTGGAGGCCCTGGAGGCCCTGGGCCAGCGCCGGCAGGAGCTGCTGGTGGCCCAGGATCGGGTGCAGCAGGTCATCGCCAAGGAGTCCGCCAAGGAGCGGCTGCTCACCGGCGGGGCTCTGCTGGTGCTGGAGGGCTGGGTGCCCGTGCCGGAGACCGGGCGGCTGGAGAAGCTGCTGGCGGAGTATGACTGCGCCTATGCCCTGTCGGATCCCACCGAGGAGGATTATCCCCAGGTGCCGGTAAAGCTGAAAAACGGGCCCCTCAGCCGCTCCATGAACGTAGTGACGGAGATGTACTCCCTCCCCGCCTATAACGGGGTGGATCCCAACCCCCTTATGGCCCCCTTCTTCATCACCTTCTTCGGGATCATGATGGCGGACATGGGCTACGGGATTCTGATGATCCTGGGCGCCCTGTTCGTGCTGATGAAGGCCAAGCCCCAGGGCGGCACCCGCAACTTCATGGAGCTGGTGCTGCTGTGCGGGATCAGCACCTTCATTGTGGGCGCCATGACCGGCGGCTTCTTCGGGGACTTTATCCCCCAGCTGCTGAAGATCATCAACCCCGACAGCACCTTTGCCATGCCGGCCCTGTTCACCCCCCTGGATGACACGGTGGCCATCATGCTGGGCTCCCTGGTGCTGGGCGCCATCCAGGTGGTGACGGGCATGACCGTCAGTGTGGTGAAAAAGATCCAGGAGGGCAACTTCATCGACGCCCTCTTCGACGAGATCACCTGGTGGATTATCCTGGCCGGCGTGGGCCTGGCCATCTTCGGCATCGGCACTGTGGCCGGCGTGCCGGTGGTGCTGACCATCGGCGGGCTGATGCTGGTGTTCGGCGGTACCCGGAAGGCCAAGGGCCTGGGGAAGGTCGCCTCCCTGGTGGGGCTGGTGTACAACGGCGTCACCGGGTTTTTCAGTGATATCCTCTCCTATGTCCGTCTGATGGCCCTGATGCTGTCGGGCAGCGTGATCGCCTCGGTGTTCAACACCCTGGGCGCCACCTTCGGCAGCGTGATCCTGTTTGTCATCGTGTCCATCATCGGCAACGCACTGAACCTGGCGCTGAACCTGCTGGGCTGCTATGTCCACGACCTGCGCCTGCAGTGCCTGGAGTTTTTCAACCGGTTTTATCAAGAGGGCGGCAAGCCCTATCAGCCCCTGGCAATCCAAACAAAATATGTTGATGTAATCAAGGAGGAACAGTAACATGGCAGCTTTTATCGAGTTATTTGGTGGGATTGGTCTGGCATTCCTGGGCGCGGCGCTGGCGGTTGGCCTGTGCTGCGTGGGCTCCGCCAAGGGCACCGGCCTGGTGGGCGAAGCCGCTACCGGCGTCATCAGCGAGGCCCCTGAGAACTTCTCCAAGTGCCTGATCCTGCAGGTGCTCCCCGGTACCCAGGGCCTGTACGGCATGGTGGCCTGGTTCTTCGTTCTGCTGACCCTCGGCGTGTTCGGCGGCAGCGGTGTGCAGCAGCTGACCATCTCCCAGGGGCTGACCATTTTCGTCTCCTGCCTGCCCATCGCCCTGGGCGGCTGGCTCAGCGCCATTTTCCAGGGCCGTGTGGCCGCCGCCTCCATCAACATCGTGGCCAAGCGCCCCGAGGAGGCCACCAAGGGCATCATCCTCTGCGGCATCGTGGAGTTCTACGCCATCCTTTCCCTGCTGGCCACCATCCTGCTGCTGATGAACGCGCTGTAAGCAGCCGGCGGCACAGAGGCAATCCGGGCCGGGCGGCCCGGAGGAACGCATGAACAAGGGAAAGGCGGTAACAAGCTACATGAACGGAATCGAAAAAATTACCGCGCGCATTGAGCAGGACGCCCAGGCCGACATTGCCGCCATCGCCGCCCAGGCGGAGGAGAAGGCCTCCGCCATCCGCGGGCAGTACCAGGCCGAGGCCGCCCAGGCGGCGGAGAAGGCCCGGGCAGATGCCCGGAAGGCGGCAGAGCAGCGCCGGCAGCGCCTGGAGGGCGCGGCGGAGATGGAGGCCAGGAAGCTGATCCTGGCTCAGAAGCAGGCGTGCATCGAGAAGGCCTTTGCCCAGGCCAAGCAGCGGCTGCTGAGCCTGCCGGAGGAGGAGTATGTGGATCTTCTGGCCCGCATCGCGGCCTCCTCGGCCCAGACCGGCCGGGAGGAGGTGCTCCTCAATCAGCGGGATCGGGACGCCGTGGGGGCTAAGGTGGTCGCCCGGGCCAACCAGATCCTGGCCAAGAGCGTGGCCCCCAATCTCCCTCAGGAGCTGAAGGAGTCCAAGGCGGGGAAGATCATCGACAAGGTGGTCACCGGCGCCAACGCCATCCTCCAGGGCACCGCCATGCTGACCCTGGCGGAGGAGACCCGGGACATCACCGGCGGTCTCATCCTGCGGGACGGCAGCGTGGAGATCAACTGTGCCTTTGAGACCCAGCTGCGCATGCTGCGCGAGAACATGGCGGCGGACGTCGCCAAGGTGTTGTTTCGCTGACCAAGCCGTCCGAGACGAAACACTCTCAACATCGAGAAAGGAGGATGGCTTTTGGCACATGTGAAAGCATTGCGTGACACCGATTACCTGTTTATTTCCACCTGGCTGCGGGCCCGGGAGAACAGCATTCTCACGTCGGCCCGGATGGACCGGATGATCGATGCGCCCTCCGCCGCCGACGCGGCCAAGGTGCTGCAGGAGATCGGCTACGACGAGTTCTCCCCCTCCAGTGAAAAGGCGCTGAACGACGCCCTGGCCGCCGAGCGGGAGAAGACCTTCCGGGAGCTGTACCGGTTCGTGCCGGACAAGGCGGTGGTGGACGTGTTCAAGGTGAAGTACGACTACCACAATGTGAAGGTGCTGCTGAAGGCCCGGGCCATGGGCGTGGACGCCAGGCAGCTGCTGGTGGACGCGGGCCGTGTGGAGCGCAGCCGTCTCATCGGGGCGGTGGAGGAGGGCCATGCGGACCTTCTGCCCCCGGTGATGGCCGCGGCGCTGACGGAGGCCTCCGAGGTGCTCAGCACCACCGGAGACCCCCAGCGCGGCGACACCATTTTGGACAGGGCCTATTTTAAGGAGATGCTCCAGGCCGCCGAGGCCGCCGGCAGCGAGTTCCTCCGCCGGTATGTTCAGGCCACCATTGACGCGGCCAATCTCCGCAGCGCCGTCCGGGCCTCCCGGATGCACAAGGGCGGGGATTTCCTCCGCCGGGTGCTCTTCCCCGGCGGCACCGTGTCGCCGGAGTCCGTTGCCACCGCCGCTCTCAGCGGCAATTTGGAGGAGCTCTACCGGCCCACCTTCCTGCGCGCCGCGGCGGAGGCCGGAGGGGCCGCCGTGTCCGGCGGCAGTCTCACCGCCTTTGAGAAGGCCTGCGACGACGCGGTCACCGAGATGGCGGCCTCCGCCAAGCAGATCCCCTTCGGCGTGGAGGTGGTCATCGCCTATCTGGTGGCCAAGGAGATCGAGTTCACCGCCGTTCGGGTTATCATGAGCGGCCGGATGGCCGGCATCAGCGGCGAGATGATCCGGGAAAGGTTGCGTGAGAGCTATGTATAAGATCGCGGTATTGGGCGACAGGGACAGCGTCCTTGGCTTCAAGGCCCTGGGACTGGAGGTGGTGTTTGCCGAGGATGCGGACACCGCCCGCCACACCCTCCACCGCCTTGCCAAGGAGAACTACGCGGTGATCTACATTACGGAGCAGCTGGCCCAGCTCATCAGCGGCGAGGTGGATCGCTACAAGGATTCCGTCACCCCGGCGGTGATCCTGATTCCCGGCAAGACCGGCTCTCTGGGTCTCGGGCAGGCCGCCCTCCAGAGCGCTGTGGAGAGAGCCGTGGGAGCGGACATCAGCTGACGGTTTTCGAAGGGGGACTGCGTCCCCCCTCGACCTCCCCCCTCACCAGTGACATCGGTCACTGGCGACGCCGCCCAGGGCGGCTGGGGTCAACGTATTTTTCCAAGGCGCATGTCCTTGGAAAAATGATTGAAATTTCTTCTTTCGCCTGGGGGCGAAAGAACCGGGGGCTGTGCCCCGCAGCGTTAAGCAAACATGCCAGTGGCATGTTTGTAGCGTAGGCCACAGCGGCTATGCCGCGAGGAGACCGCACCTCAGGGATTGGGGGCTGCGGCCCCTTGGGGATGGGATGCGGGAGTTTGTTCCTCCACCCCTCACTATACGAAGAAAGGCAGTGAAAAGCTTGAGTCAAGGCAAGATTATCAAGGTTTCCGGACCTCTGGTGGTCGCCGACGGCCTGGCCGACGCCAACATGGCGGACGTGGTCCGCGTGGGCGAGCAGCGGCTGATCGGCGAGATCCTGAATATGACCGGCGACCAGGCCTCCATTCAGGTCTACGAGGAGACCTCCGGCCTGGGCCCCGGCGCCGCCGTGGTGTCCACCGGCGCTCCTTTGAGCGTGGAGCTGGGCCCCGGTATCATTGAGAATATCTACGACGGCATTCAGCGCCCCCTGGAGGAGATCGTCAAGAAGATCGGCTCCAACCTGGCCCGCGGCGTGGAGGTTCCCGCCCTCAGCCGGGAGAAGAAGTGGGCCTACACCCCTGTGGCCAAGGTGGGCGACAGCGTGGTGGCCGGCGATATCCTGGGCACCGTCCCCGAGACCAGCGTGGTGCTCCACAAGATCATGGTCCCCAACGGCGTCTCCGGCACCGTGGAGTGGGTCATCAAGCCCGGCGACTACATCGTCGATGAGGTCGTCGCCAAGATCCGCACCGAGAAGGGCGAGCTCCGTGAGCTTACCATGGTCCAGAAGTGGCCTGTCCGCGTGGGCCGGCCCTATAAGAAAAAGCACAACCCCATCACCCCCCTCCAGTCCGGCCAGCGGATCATCGACACCATGTTCCCCATCGCCAAGGGCGGCACCGCCGCCGTCCCCGGCCCCTTCGGCTCCGGCAAGACCGTGGTCCAGCACCAGCTGGCCAAGTGGTCCGATGTGGATATCGTGGTGTATGTGGGCTGCGGCGAGCGGGGCAACGAGATGACCGACGTGCTCCGTGAGTTCCCTGAACTCACCGACCCCCGCACCGGCGAGACGCTGATGAAGCGTACCGTTCTGATCGCCAACACCTCCGATATGCCCGTGGCCGCCCGTGAGGCCTCTGTGTATACCGGTATCACCATCGCCGAGTATTTCCGCGACATGGGCTACGATGTGGCCGTCATCGCCGACTCCACCTCCCGCTGGGCCGAGGCCCTCCGTGAGATGTCCGGCCGGCTTGAGGAGATGCCCGGTGAAGAGGGCTACCCCGCCTACCTTGCCTCCCGTCTGGCCCAGTTCTATGAGCGTGCCGGCGTGGTGCAGTGCATGGGCAGCGACGAGCGCACCGGCTCCCTCACCGCCGTGGGCGCCGTGTCCCCTCCGGGCGGCGACCTCTCCGAGCCTGTCTCCCAGGGCACCATGCGCATCGTCAAGGTGTTCTGGTCTCTGGACGCGTCCCTGGCCTACCGCCGCCACTTCCCCGCCATCAACTGGCTGAACTCCTACAGCCTGTATCTCGACACCATGAAGCCCTGGTTTGACGAGCACCTCGGCTCCCAGTTCATGGTGGACCGGAACAAGGCCATGAGCATTCTCCAGGAGGAGGCCGAGCTGGACGAGATCGTGAAGCTGGTTGGTAAGGACTCCCTGGGGCCCAACGATCAGCTGACGCTGGAGACGGCCAAGATGGTCCGCGAGGACTTCCTGCAGCAAAACGCCTTTATGGATGTGGACTGCTACTCCAGCTTCGACCGGCAGGAGCGCCTGCTGGCCCTGATCCTCGACTACGACAAGCTGGCCCGGGACGCCGTCGCCAAGGGCGCCGACCTCCAGGCCCTGCTGTCCATCTCCGCCAAGGAGGACATCGGCCGCGCCAAGTTCGTGGAGGAGGAGAAATATCGGGCGGAGTACGCCGCCATCCATGACAAGATGGAGGCGGAGATTACCGCCATTGCGGAGAAAGGCGGTGAGGACGAATGATGAAGGAATATCGTACCATCCATGAGGTCTCCGGACCTCTGATGGTGGTCCACGAGGTGGAGGGCGTCACCTACGACGAGCTGGCCGAGATCGAGCTCCACGACGGTTCCATCCGTCGCTGCAAGGTGCTGGAGGTCAACGGCGACACCGCCGTGGTGCAGCTGTTTGAGAGCAGCGCCGGCATCAATCTCCGGGACTCCAAGATCCGCTTTTTGGGCCATCCCCTGGAGCTGGCGGTCAGCGGCGACATGCTGGGCCGCGTGTTCAACGGCATGGGTCAGCCCATCGACGGCGGCCCCGCTATTTTGCCCGAGGCCCACAAGGATATCAACGGCCTGCCCATGAATCCCGCCGCCCGGGACTACCCCAACGAGTTTATCCAGACCGGCGTGTCTACCATCGACGGTCTGAACACCCTGGTCCGCGGCCAGAAGCTGCCCATTTTCTCCGGCTCCGGCCTGCCCCACGCCCAGCTGGCGGCCCAGATCGCCCGTCAGGCCAAGGTGCTGGGAGGCGAGGCCAACTTCGCCGTGGTCTTCGCCGCCATCGGCATCACCTTTGAGGAGTCGGAGTATTTCGTCAATGAGTTCAAGCGCACCGGCGCCATCGACCGTACCGTGCTGTTCACGAACCTGGCCAACGACCCCGCCGTCGAGCGTATCGCCACCCCCCGTATGGCTCTTACCGCCGCGGAGTATCTGGCCTTTGAGAAGGGCATGCATGTGCTGGTCATCCTGACGGATATCACCAACTACGCCGAGGCCCTCCGTGAGGTCTCCGCCGCCCGGAAGGAAGTTCCCGGCCGCCGCGGCTACCCCGGCTACCTGTACACCGACCTTGCCACCATGTATGAGCGGGCCGGCCGGAAGCTGGGCTACGAGGGCTCCATCACCATGATCCCCATCCTCACCATGCCCGAGGACGACAAGACCCACCCCATCCCCGACCTCACCGGCTATATCACCGAGGGGCAGATCATCCTCTCCCGTGACCTCTACCGCAAGGGCATCCTGCCCCCGGTGGACGTGCTGCCCTCCCTGAGCCGTCTGAAGGATAAGGGTATCGGCGTGGGCAAGACCCGTGAGGACCACGCCTCCACCATGAACCAGCTGTTCGCGGCTTACGCCTCCGGTAAGGAGGCCAAGGAGCTGATGACCATCCTGGGCGAGGCTGCCCTGAGCCCCACAGATCTGCTGTACGCCAAGTTTGCCGACGAGTTTGAAAAGCGCTATGTGTCCCAGGGCTTTGAGGAGAACCGCTCCATTGAGGAGACCCTGGATCTGGGCTGGGAGCTGCTTTCCATCCTGCCCAAGAGTGAGCTCAAGCGCATCAAGCAGGATATGATCGACAAGTACTGGCCCAAGAAGGACTGAGATCATAGCCTCGAAGAGAAGGAGGTGAACCTATGGCGACAGCCACCATCAATCCCACCAGAATGGAGCTGACGCGGCTGAAGGGGCGGCTGAAAACCGCCACCCGGGGCCACAAGCTGCTGAAGGATAAGCGGGATGAGCTGATGAAGCAGTTTTTGGAGATCGTGCGGAAGAACCGGGAGCTGCGTGCCAAGGTGGAGAAGGGCCTGGAGGAGGCCAACGCCGCCTTCACGGTGGCCTCGGCCATCATGGGTCCGGAGATGCTGGAGCAGGCGCTTTTGTATCCCAAGCAGAGCGTGGAGCTGGACATGAAGTTCAAGAACGTCATGAGCGTCAACGTGCCGGTGTACGAGTTCCACACCCGCAACGAGGACCCCACGGAGGTCTATCCCTACGGCTTCGCCCAGACCAGCGGTGAGCTGGATAGCGCGGTGGACGCCCTGAACCGGGTGTTCCAGGACATGCTGGAGCTGGCCGAGGTGGAGAAGACCATGCAGCTTCTGGCGGAGGATATCGAGAAGACCCGCCGCCGGGTAAACGCCCTGGAATATGTGATGATTCCTGAGATGCAGGAGAAGATCAAGTATATCACCATGAAGCTGGACGAAAATGAGCGCGGCAACATCACCCGCCTCATGAAGGTCAAGGACATGGTGCTCCAGGAGGCCCACAACTTCAAGCCCGCGTAAGCGCGCATCCGCAAAACCACAAAAGGCCCGGTCCTCTGAGGAGGACCGGGCCTTCTGCTGTCCCCGGCGGAGAAGACCAAAAAATACAGATTATTCCTGTTTCCTTTCATAGCGCTTGACAAGCTCCCGCCTGTGTCCTTATACTGAAAATACAGCATCTGCTGCAGGATCGATCTCCTATGGTAGGGCGCTTTCTTTTTCCGTGGGGGACTGGTTCTGAGGCGGAAAAATTAAGAAGGAGAGGGAAATTATGAAGAGTTGGAAAAAGCGGATTCTGGCGGCGTTTGCAGCGGCGTGTCTGTCTGTCACCGCCCTGCCCGCGGCGGCCCTGGCCGCCGGGGAGGAGGGAGAGCGGGGCGTATTGACCTATACAGAGGCCATCGCTCCCCAGTATGACAACGCAGGACAGTTCAGCGACGGTCTGGCCCCGGTGGAGAAAAACGGCAAGTGGGGCTACATCGACGAGAACAACAAGGTGGTCATCCCCTTCCGGTATGACATCGCCGGCCTGTTCAGCGAGGGCTACGCCATCGTGGGCGCCAAGGTAGACACCTATCCGGAGGTGGAGTACGACTGGGTGACCGGCGAGGGAACGGAGACCGGCCGGATGTACACCACCTATGAGATGGCCTTTGTAGACACCAAGGGCAATGAGACCCAATTTCTCTATAACGGCTACTACGACGAGGAGACCGGCAATCTGACCACCGGTCCCATTCGCTATTCCACCACCGACGAGACGCTGTCCCCGGCGGTGGCCTTCCACAACGGCTATATCAGCTTCTATGACCCCGACGAGGCCGGCGCCTACCTCTTTGACACCACCGGCAGGGCGGTGGATCTGCCCTTGGCCGATGACAGCGTCTCCTGGTATGACCCCTACGGCTGGCAGGTGACGGAAAACACCCTGATCGTGGGGATCTTTGCGGCCGCCGGCGGCGATCAGAAGTATCTGAACCTGAAGACCGGCCAGACCCTCACTGTTCCCGTGGAGTCCTCGGAGACGGCTTACGTCTACACAGATCTGCGGCCCTTCAACCAGGGCATGGCCTGGGTGGGCGTCCGCAGTGAGAGCATTGCCACCGGCGAGGTTACCAGCCGCTGGGGCGTCATTGACGCCACCGGCAAGTTCATCATCCAGCCCGCCTACGCCGACTTCCGGGTCTCCGACGTGTACGGCGACTATGAGGTCTTCGGCGTTACGGGCCTTGCCATGGTGGAGAATCCCAACGGCAAGTGGGGGGCTATCAACAAGTCCGGCCAGACGGTGATTCCCTTCCAGTACGACTACCTGTATAGCTACAATTTCGGTCTGGCCGCCTTTGAGCAGAACGGCAAGTGGGGCTTCCTGGATGAGAACGGCAGCGTGGCCATCCCCGCCCAGTACGCCCAGACCACCGGCTTTGGCGACGACGGCTACGCGGTGGTGTATGACGGCAGCAAGGCCTACGTCATCGACAGCAAGGGCAGCGCCGTGCCCGGCGCGGACAAGCTGGACCCGGACACCTATTTCCAGGAGGTGGAGGGCGGTGATACCCCCGTGGTCTACGCCCCCAGCGAGTATGTGGTGATCCAGGAGAACGGCAAGTACGGCTTTGGCCACATCAGCTACCAGCCCGCCCTGCCCGAAAAGAGCGACATGAGCGGCTGGGCCTATGAGGAGGTCACCGCCGCCATCGAGGAGAACCTGGTGCCCACCTACCTCCAGAACCTCTATCACAACGCCATCAACCGGGGCGAGTTCTGCGATCTGACCATCCAGGCCGTCAGCGAGACCATGGGCAAGGACATCGATGTGATCGTGAAGGAGAAGACCGGCAAGACCCTGGAGCAGTGGCAGCAGGAGTACCCCTTCTATGACGCCACGGACAGCGACGTCATCGCCGCCTACGCCCTGGGCATCGTCAACGGCCGGGGCGAGGGCAAGTTTGACCCCTACGCCTCCATCACCCGCCAGGAGGCCGCCGCGTTCCTGGCCCGGGCCGCCAAGGTGCTGGGCATGGACACCACCCAGGCGGAGGCCATCCAGTTCAACGACGGCAGCGCCATCAGCTCCATCTTCCAGGATGCGGTGAACTTCGTCTGCGGCATCAACGTGATGAACGGCACCGGCAGCAACAACTTCTCCCCCAGAGGGAATTACACCCGGGAGCAGTCCTACATGACCATCTACCGCCTCTTCCAGGCGGTGGCGGCGGAGTAAGCGCTCCCCTGCCCCATAAAAAACACGCCGGGCGGCTTTTAAAGCCGCCCGGCGTGTTTCTCCGCCGCGGGACCATTTGGAGGAGACCCCTCTGTTTTCCCGTTGTTTATTTAGGGAGAAGACGGGGATATTCCAGCACTTTTTCAGGAAAAACGCGTTTACATAAAGCTGTGGAAAAGTATGTGGAAACTGTGGAAAACCTTGTCTCACCGTGGGTTCGACGGCTTGCGCCGGGGAGACATCCACCTGCGCTCCCATACTTTTTTTCAAGTTGTTCGTTTTTTTGTCAGGTTTCCGCGGAGACGGTATCCGGGAAGGCGGAGAGCTGGGACGCCTCGGAAAGGCCCGCAAACCACTCCGGTACCTCCTCCTTTAGAGCCGCCATGGTGTTGGTCATGGTGGGAGAGAGATCCACCCGGACAAACTCCACCTCCCGGCTCATGGTCTCCTCGGACCAGTAGCGGAAGGAGAACTCCAGGTTGCCGCTGATGCCGTTGTTATAATAGTAGTCGTAGCGGAAAATGTCGTCGTCATAGAGCGTTCCTGCCGCGGCGTCCGCCAGCAGGCCGTCGTAAATTCGCTGCGCCCCGTCGCTGGTGAGGTTGAAGGTGACAACGTCCCCGGTGTCGTTGTTCCAGTACTCCCCGTAGAGACTGTCCAGGGTATCCCCCAGCACAGGGGTCACCGCCGCGTCGGAGGCCTCCGGCCCGTACACGGCCTGCCGCAGAAGGTAGTCAAAGGTGTCCGGCTGGTTGTACCACCGGTCCCGGACCAGGGGCATGTCGTACCGCCGCTGGACCATGGTGCCGTCCTTCATGCGGTAGCTCAGATACAGGGTGGTCTCCATGGTCTCCTGGACGCCGCTTTCATCCATGGTATAGGCGTAGCCGCCGTCACTGGTCATGCTCCGGATATAGGCTTCGTCCTTCAGAATGGCCCGGTGGGCCGCCGCAATCTCCTGGGCAAGCCGGCTGTCCCCCGACGCGCTGAAGGAGCGGTCATAAAAGCTGATAATAACATCGTCTACTTCCTGGAGATCCGGTACATAGGACACAGAGCCGAACACATCGAAGCTGACGCAGCCGCAGAGGATCACCACAATGGCGGCCGTGGTGAGGGGGCCCTGCCAGTTCCCCCGGAACACCCGCAGGGACTTTTTCAGCAGCATGGAGGCCACATAGTAGCCCAGCAGCGCCGTCACCAGCACGCACACCGCCATGGGGACGATGCTCTTGTAGCGGCTGGCGCCGAAGGGGATGGTGTATACGAAGGTATAGAGCACCTGCCCCAACGTCAGGCCGGACAGCAGGGCCACGCCGTAGCGGAAGATGGGCTTGAGCCAGCTCTGGGCCACCACGTCCCCGGCGCTCTCGCTCTTTCTCCGGCGGTAGAGCAGCAGGGACAGCGCCAGCAGCACGATGCCCACCAGGGCGTAGACCCCGATGCACCAGGTGCCGGACAGCTGGTAGGCCTCTCCGTCGTAGTAGGTGGTGAAGTGGTTGTAGATATACAGAACGGGGGAGAAAAATTCCACCCGGCCGGTGTAGCTGTTGGCGATGCCGAAGAGGAAGCCGCTGGAGAAGCTGCTGAGAAGCCAGTCCAGTATAGCGGCCAAAAAGTTGCCGAGATAGTAGAAGGCCAGCACCGCGAAGCTGTTGCCGGAGACCATGGCGGCAAGGGTGATGAGGGAGAAAAACAGCACGCACATCCCAATCACCAGCACCGCCGCCCAGGCCACCGTCTTCAGGGGCAGAATGCCGAAGCACAGCAGCACCAGGGAGCTGAGGGTCCCCACAATCAAAAAGGGCAGCAGCATCATGGTAAGCCCCGAGGCCAGGGAGGTGAAAAAGAGACAGGTCCGGCTCACCGGCAGGGTGTGATAGAGTCCCACGCTGCGGGCGTTGGAGAGATAGCCCCAGGTCAGCACCCCGCAGAGGGAGGCATAGACCAGCAGAAAGCCGGGGATCAGAATGGTCACAAGGGCGTAGATGGAGCTGGATACGCTGCTCATCTGGATATACGCGCCGCCGCGGCTCAAAAGGGTCAGCAGCATGTAGAGAGGCGCCACGCAGCCCACCAGGCTCACGCCGCCCCACAGCGGCCAGAACCGGCTGAGATTTTTCCGGTAGAGCGCCGGATTAAAGTACGATTTCTTTGACGGCATAGTGCTCACCTCCCAGTTCATAGATAAAGATCTCCTCCAGGCTCAAAGGCAGGGCCTCCAGCATCAGGGGCTGGAGGGGCGCCAGGCGCTGCTCCAGAACCCTGGCGGCGCCCCGGATGATGTAGGTGTACACCCGTCCCACATGGGAGGTGTGCAGCACCTCCAGGTCCCCGGGCAGGGCCGGGGGCTCCTGGTCCTTCCACACCGCCTGGAGCTTTACGATGTTCTCCTGGAGGTCGCTGAGGCTCCGCTCCAGCAGCACCCTGCCCCGGCTGAGGATGCCCACATGGTCGCACACATCCTCCAGCTCCCGGAGGTTGTGGGAGCTTACCAGCACTGTGGTGCCGTACTCCGACACATCCGCCATCATCAGGCTCCACACCTGCCGGCGCATCACCGGGTCGAGGCCGTCCACCGGCTCATCCAGAATGAGGTACTTGGGACGGCAGCACATGGTGAGCCAGAAGGCCACCTGCTTTTGCATGCCCTTGCTGAGGCGGCGGATGAGGGACTTCTCCGGAATGGAGAATACCTCCTTGAACTTCTCATACCGCTCCCCGTCAAACCGGGGATAGAAGCCCCGGTAAAAGCGCATCATGTCCACAACGCTTGCCGAGGGGAAGTAGTACCAGTCGTCGGGAATGGCGGCCAGCAGAGCCTTCCGCCCGGGGTTTTCATACACCCCTTCCCCGTCCACCAGCACCTGGCCGCTGTCGGGCCGGTAGATGCCGGTGAGATGGCGGATGATGGTGGATTTGCCCGCGCCGTTGGGCCCCACCAGTCCGTAGATGGCCCCCTCGGGCACGGTCATGGTCAGATCGTCCAGGGCCCGGAAGCCGTCAAAGGTTTTCACCACATTTTTTACTTCAATCATGCGCCTTCCCCCTCCTTGATCAGGGAACAGATCTCCTCCCGGCTCAGGCCCAGATAGCACAGCTCCGTCACGATCTCCCTGAGTTTTTCCAAAAGCTCCTCCTTCCGCCCGTCGGCGCTCTGGGTCATCCGGGCGGCAAAGCTCCCCTTCCCGGGGATGGAGTAGATATAGCCCTCCGCCTCCAGCTGGGCGTAGGCCCGCTGGATGGTGTTGGGATTGATGGCCAGCTCCGTGGCCATGGACCGCACCGACGGCAGCTTCTCGTCGGGGCCCAGAGCCCCGGTGACGATGAGGCGGCGCAGTCCGTCCCGAATTTGTTCGTAGATGGGTCGGGAGTCCCGGTAATTCAGTGTAATCACCTTATCCCTCCTTTGTCTTTATCTCCGGGCGATCAGCGCCGCCGCAAAGATCGCCAGCAAAATCCCCGCCCCTAAAGCGGGGGCCAGTAATGTGATGGCCATCGGTCCCACCTCCGTTAAACTGTACTCACTGTATTAGTACAGTTAGTATAGCACGGCGGTGGTATTCTGTCAACGGCAATTTTCCGGGAAGGAGAGGAGGGGGTTGACACAGGGGGCGGCGGCTGATAATATAATGTGGATAGGAAAGCCGCGAGGAACGGAAAGAGTACCTGTCAAGGCGCCGAACAGAGAGGGGCGGTCACCGGCTGCAAGCCGCCCTGCGGAACCGACGGGGAAGGTGCGTCCGGGAGCGGGAGGGGCAATGCCCTCCGTGGGGGTCACGATACAGGCCCGAGAAAGGGAAACACGAGAGTGGAACCGCGCTGTGCGCCTCTCTGCCGAAGGGCAGGGGGCGTTTTTTGTTTCCGGCTTTCCGAGTTTTTGAAGGAAGGACCGCTATGATACGACTGAGCGAGACGCTGGGCGCTTACCAGCGGCGGGACCCCGCCGCCCGGAGCAAGCTGGAGATTTTTCTCCTCTACAGCGGCGTCCATGCCACCCTATATCACCGGCTGGCCCACTGGCTGTACCGGCATAAGATGCTGTTTCTGGCCCGGCTGGTGAGCCAGTGGAGCCGGTTTTGGACCGGCATTGAGATCCACCCCGGGGCCACCATCGGCCGGCGGCTGGTGATCGACCACGGCACCGGCATCGTCATCGGCGAGACGGCGGAGCTGGGGGACGATGTGCTGCTCTATCAGGGGGTGACCCTGGGGGGCACGGGAAAGGATGTGGGGAAGCGCCACCCCACATTGGGGAATAATGTGATGGTGGGCTCGGGAGCCAAGGTGCTGGGGCCCATTGTGATCCACGACAACGCCCGCATTGCCGCCGGAGCGGTGGTGCTGCAGGAGGTGCCGGAGAACGCCACCGCCGTGGGTGTTCCGGCCCAGATTGTCCGGGTGGGAGGGAAGAAGGTCCACTCCTATGCCGACGAGGTGGACCAGACCAGTGTGGAGAACCCCACGTTGGCGAAGATCACCGCGCTGAGCTATCGGATTGAGGAGCTGGAGCGCCAGCTGCGGCAGGCGGAGTGCCGCCTGAAGAAGATGGAGCGGGAGTCGGGGGAGGTTCCCCCCTGCGCCAGAGGGCTGGGGGAGGCGGTATCGTCCGCCGCTCCGGCGGATGCCGCAGTCTCCTCCCCGGCGGAGGAGAAGAAGGCAGCCGGCTGACGGGAGGCTTAGCTTTTTGTCGGCGGCCGACGCACGTCGGCAGGTGTTATGCCTCCGGCGGCCTACTTTTGTCGCTGAACAAAAGTAGGCAAAAATCAGCTTAGAACCTACGGTTCTAAGAATTCCCTTGTCCTGACGTGGAACGATAGTCCCCCCTGACTGTTGTTGGTCCTGTTGCCTCCGACGCTCCGTCGACGGTCATGGTCCCCCTAATTCCGCGCTTCGGCGCGCTCCCCTGCTGGGTAGACGATGGCTGCTTCGTCTAAAAGCCTTCCCCTGGGGGAAGGTGGCACGGCGCAGCCGTGACGAATGAGGGGAACGCTACCCCAAAGCTTCAGACCAACTCGGAAGGAAAATCAAAACTCGTATTTTACGGAAGATTGCCTCCGAATCCATCTGTTAAATTTTGATGCCGTTCCCCTCATCCGTCTCCTTCGGAGGCACCTGACCACCGTCGCGGCAAAACGATTCCCGGGCACTATTCGTGCCCGCCAATCGTGCCGCATCCTCGAAAGAGGCTCGCTTCATCCGCCACAGGCGGCGCTTCGCCTCTTTCCCCCGAGGGGAAGGCTTCAGTGCAGTACAATTGCAGAGGCTATAACGGCCACCAGGGGAGCGCGCTGAAGCGCGGAAACAGGGGGAACTGTCACCCCCTTGCAGGGTCAGCCGTACAAGATAACGATACAAACGGAACAAGACTCCCCATAATAGGAAACAAAGGAGTCCTTAGAACCATTGGTTCTAAGCCAACTTTTCACCGAGCCGCAGCGAGGCGTTTCGGAGCGCAACCGAGCGCAGCGAGGCTCTTAGCGCGGAGATGGTGACTTTTCTTTGGCGAGAAAAGTCACCCGCCGGAGGCAAAACACCTATCAGTACACCGTCGGGTACCGACAAAAAAGAACTCCCCCGCGTCAGCGGGACAAAAAGCCCCCGCCCTCGCCGGAGGGCAAAAAACGAACCAACTCTCTTTGTCAGAAGACCACAAAATAAAAAATAAAGGAGCCACCGCCATGTATTTATACAACAGTGCCACCCATAAGAAGGAAGAATTCAAAACCCACACCTCCGGCCATGTGGAGATGTATACCTGCGGCCCCACGGTGTACCACTTCGCCCATATCGGCAACCTCCGCTCCTATATCATGGAGGACGTGCTGGAGAAATTCCTCCGGTACGAGGGCTATGACGTCAACCGGGTCATGAACATCACCGACGTGGGCCACCTGGCCAGCGACGCCGACACCGGCGAGGACAAAATGCTCAAGGGCGCCAAGCGGGAGCACAAGTCCGTCATGGAGATCGCCCAGTTCTACACCGACGCCTTCTTCGAGGACTGCAAAAAGCTGAACATCAAGCGCCCGGACGTGGTGGAGCCCGCCACCAACTGCATTGACGACTATATCAAGATCGTCTCCTCCCTCATCGACAAGGGCTATGCCTACCTCGCCGGGGGCAACGTCTACTTCGACACCTCCAAGCTCCCCCGCTACTATATCTTCAACGACCACGACGAGGAGGATCTGGCCGTGGGCGTCCGGGAGGGCGTGGAGGAGGATACCAACAAGCGCAATAAGAACGACTTCGTCCTCTGGTTCACCAAGTCCAAATTTGAGGACCAGGCCCTCAAGTGGGACTCCCCCTGGGGCGTGGGCTACCCCGGCTGGCACATTGAGTGCACCGGCATCTCCCTCAAGCACAACGGGGAGTACCTGGACCTCCACTGCGGCGGCGTGGACAACGCCTTCCCCCACCACACCAATGAGATCGCCCAGTCCGAGAGCTACCTGGGCCACCCCTGGTGCCCCCAGTGGTTCCACGTCCACCACCTGAACACCACCTCCGGCAAGATGAGCAAGTCCAAGGGCGAGTTTTTGACCGTCTCCCTCCTGGAGGAGAAGGGCTACGACCCCCTGAGCTACCGCTTCTTCTGCCTCCAGAGCCACTACCGCAAGGCCCTGGTGTTCTCCTGGGAAAACCTCACCAACGCCCAGGGGGCCTACCAGAAGCTCATCAAGAAGATCGCCGCCCTCAACCCCAAGGACGGAGAGGCCGACGCCGCCGTGGTGGAGGAGTATAAGCAGAAGTTCCTCCAGCAGGTGGGCAACGACCTCAATACCTCCATGGGCGTCACCGCTCTCTACGACGCTTTGAAGGCAAAAACCAACGACGCCACCAAGCTGGCCATCCTGGGCAGCTTCGACGAGGTGCTGAGCCTGAGCCTTCTGGAGAAGGCCGCCGCCCTCCGGGAGAAGGAGAGCCAGTCCACCAGTGCCGCCGGAGGCTATACCATCACCGGCGAGGGAGATCCTGCCATCGACGCTCTGGTGCTCCAGCGCTACGAGGCCAAGAAAGCGAAGAACTTTGCCGAGGCCGACCGCATCCGCGACGAGCTGAAATCCCAGGGCATTGAGATCACCGACACCAAGGAGGGCGCCTCCTGGCGGCGGGTGTGACCGGAATCCCCGGAAGAAATCAGAGAAGAGGACCGCAGAAGCGGTCCTCTCTTGCTTGTATTTCCTGAAAAAGGGGAGTAAAATAGAGAAAAAAGACAGTTTTGCCTGCCGTACAAGGGAGAAATTCGCATGAAAGACCAGAAAAGTGACTTCAGCAAGGGCTCTATCGCCAAGAGCATCCTGTCTCTGGCGGTGCCTATGACGGTGGCCCAGCTGACGGTGGTGCTGTATAACGTGGTGGATCGGATGTTCATCGGCCACATCCCCAACGTGGGCCGGGACGCGCTCACCGGCATCGGACTGGTGATGCCGGTGATCTATATCATTACCGCCTTCTCCAATCTCTCCGGCATGGGCGGCGCGCCCCTTTTCTCCATTGCCCGGGGCCACGGGGACGACAAGGAGGCCCAGCGGATCATGGGCAACGCCTTTGTGTACCTGCTGGTGCTGGGGGCGGCGCTGATGGTGATTTTTTATGCCTTCCTCAACCCCATCCTCTACCTGGTGGGCGGCAGCGACGCCACCGTGGTGTACGGGCGGCAGTATCTGCTGATCTACCTCATCGGCACCATCCCGGTGATGCTCTCTCTGGGGATGAATCCCTTCATCAACGCCCAGGGCTTTGGCCGCATGGGGATGATGACGGTGCTGCTGGGGGCGGTGCTGAATACGGTGCTGGACCCGGTGTTGATCTTCCTTTTCGGCATGGGCATCGCCGGAGCGGCGCTGGCCACGGTGATTTCCCAGCTGTGCTCCGCGCTGTGGGTCCTCCGCTTTCTCACCGGGAAAAAGACCGTCGTCCCCCTTACCCGCCAGTGCCTGGGGTTCCATCCGCCCCTCATCAGAAAAATTACCTCCCTGGGCCTCTCCGGATTTACCTTCTCCGTCACCAACAGCCTGGTTCAGGGCACCGGAAACGCCCTGCTGCAGCACTACGGCACCCTCCACGGCGGCGCGGCCATGGGGGATCTGTATGTCAGCGCCATGACCGTCACCTCCTCTGTCCGGGAGATTTTCGTTCAGCCCATCCAGGGCCTCACCCAGGGAGCCCAGCCGGTGCTGGGCTACAACTATGGCGCGGGGCAGTACAGCCGGGTGCGCCAGGGCATCCGCTTTGTCACCCTCTCCTCCCTGGCCTACAATCTCTTTTCCTGGGCCGTCATCATGGCGGCGCCTCAGATCTGGGTGATCCTCTTCAACGACGACCCGGCCCTTTTGGAGACCGGCGTCCACGCCATGCGGGTTTATTTCTGCGCCTATTTCATGATGAGCTTTCAAAGCGCGGGACAGCACACCTTTGTGGCCCTGGGCCACGCCAAGAAGGCGGTGTTCTTTTCCCTTCTGCGCAAGGTCATCGTGGTGATCCCCGCCATGTATCTGCTGTCGCTGGTGATGGGGCCTTACGGGGTTTTCGCCGCGGAGCCGGTGTCCAATGTCATCGGCGGCGCCGCCTGCTACATCACCATGCTGCTGACGGTGTGGCGGCAGCTGAAAAAGCCGGACCATGTGCCGGCCCGCTCCTGACAGGCAGAACGCCAAACAGCAGGCGCCGGGTACCGGCAGGGCAAAGCCCGGCCCCTGCCGGAGGACAAAAGTCCCCTCTCGAGGGGAGAAACAGCAAAGGACCGGGGCGGAAGGTTTTCCGCCCCGGTCCTTTTTATAGACGCGCTTCTCCTCTTTTCGCATGGTTCCCCTGCTATACTGTGGGTAATACCGAAGAAAATAGGAGGAAATGTCTATGGATTCCGTAAAATATGCGTCAAAACGGATTCGTTACATTCCCATCAACCACATCGCCCCCAACCCCGCCCAGCCCCGGCGGTACTTTGACCCGGAGGCCCTGGAGGAGCTGGCCGCCTCCATCCGCGTCCACGGCATCCTCCAGCCCCTCACCGTTCAAAAGGGGCCCCTGAGCTACATCCTGGTGGCCGGGGAGCGGCGGCTGCGGGCGGCGGGTATGGCGGGCCTTGAGAAGGTCCCCTGCGTGGTGGTGGAGGTGGACGAGCGGCAGAGCGCCCTCCTGGCCCTCATCGAAAACCTCCAGCGCAGCGATCTCCACTTCATGGAGGAGGCCGCCGCCATCTCCAAACTCATCACCGACTACCATCTCTCCCAGGAGGAGGCCGCCGCCCGGCTGGGCAAGTCCCAGTCCGCCGTGGCCAACAAGCTGAGACTGCTGCGCCTCTCCCCCGCCTGCGTGGAGCTGCTCCGGTCCTATCAGCTCACCGAGCGCCACGCCCGCACCCTTCTGCGCTTGGAGGACGAGGAGCTGCGGCTCAGCGCCCTGCGCCACATCGGGGAGGCCCATCTGAACGTGGCCCAGACGGAGGCCTATGTGGAGGAGCTTCTCCAGACGGCCCAGGTGACGCCGCCGCCCAGAAGGCCCGGCTACATCATCAAGGACGTCCGCCTCTTCCTCAACAGCATCCGCCGCAGCGTGCAGATCATGCAGCAGGCCGGGGTGGACGCCAAGGTGGACCGGCAGGAGACGGAGGAGGGCATCACCGTGACGGTAAAGATCCCCAAGAGCGCCCGGCGGTAGTCTCAGTCGGGGAAGATCCCCGCGTCGTCCAGGGCGTCCAGCGCCGCGTCCTCGTCCCGGGCGGTGAGGCGGGCGCTTTTGTGCTCCAGGTCCAGAGAGGCCGCCTCCACGCCGGGGCTGGCCGCCAGCACCGGCTCCAGCTCCCGGCTGCACTGGCCGCAGTGGCTGTGGGCCGTGCAGGACTGACATTTCATATAGGTGACCGTATAGGTAAATTCCATGCTTACACCTCCGCGTGGGGCAGATTCCAACGGTAGTGCCGGGCCAGCAGCCGCAGGGCCACTGTCACCGCCACGCCGAGAAGGGTGGCGGAGTAGACGGTGAGAAGGCCCAGCCGCACCGGCACATAGTAGACAATGCTTCCCATGATCGCCGCCAGGGCGTAGATATGCTTTCGCAGTACAAAGGGGATGTCGCCGCACATCATGTCCCGCAGCACACCGCCCCCCACGCCGGTGATCATGCCCATAAAGATGCTGAGGAAGGCGTTGTCGGCGTAGCCCACCCGGCCCACGGCCTGGGTGCCGATGACGGCAAAGATGCCAAGGCCCAGAGCGTCGCAGAAATTGAGGGCCCGGTCCGCCCAGACGCCAAAGCGGGTGAGCCGTCCGTGGGACCACCGGGCCGCCAGGAACATGATGAGGGCCACCGCCACGCTGAGCAGTACATACCAGCCGCTGTAAAACATTCTGGGCGGGATGCGGCCCAGCAGCACATCCCGGATGGTGCCGCCGCCAAGGGCGGTGATCACGGCGAGAAACAGCACGCCGAAGAGGTCCAGCTTTTTCTGGATGGCCAGCAGCGCCCCGGACAGGGCGAAGGCCGCGGTGCCCACCAGCTCGGCGAAATAGAGAAACAGATCCATGGGGATCCTCCTTTGTAAGATGACGGCCTGCGGCCTGTGCCGGAAGGCCCGCGCCGCAGGGAAGACAAAAGCCGCCGCGGCGTTTATGATTATAGGCCCTTTGCGCTTTCCGGTCAACATGGCCCCCGTAGCGAAAGCGTACGGTTTTCTCTTTACAAACGGGCCCTTTTGTGGTACAATCTCAACAAGTTCATATAGGGCTGTCTGAACGCCGGAGGTTCCGGCGCTGTGGAATGGGGTGAGAATCCCCGCGAGTCGGTCACTGTGATGCCCCCTGGAGGGCTCAGTCAGATACACAGTCAGGCGGCTGCCGCTTTCGCCGAAACCGGAGCAGTGCATCTGTTTTCGGCCTCGCCGGGCAACCGGGCGGGGCTTTGTTCGTATCCGGCCGGGGGGAGCGGATGCGAACTTTTTTTGGTTTCCGCCGGGGACCGGTGGGGCGGTCCGCGGAAACGATACACTCCTTTCCTTCTCATACGTCTTTGTGAAACGCGAAAGCGCGCCGGGGCGGGCGACCTCCCTCCGGCGCTTTTTCGCGTCTTTTGATAAATTTTGGCATGATAAGCCGCCGCGGCCGGACCATACTAAGAGACGTGGCATATGCCATGGGAAAGGAGAGGAGAACGGATGAAACGAGTATCTCTGCTGCTGGCGGCGCTGCTGGCGGCGCTGTCTCTCACCGCCTGCGCGCCGGAGCGAAACGCTGTGAAAAACGGTGTGAACGACATGGAGAACGCCGTGGAGAACGGCGTGAACGACATGGAGAACGCGGTGCAGGACGGTATGGACAACGCCAAGGACGAGATGGACGACATGATCGACGACGGCAGGGTCCACGACAGCGACGGCGACCTCACCGACGGGGAAAATCCCCAGAGCAAGCCGTGACCCCCGCCCCGGCGGCCCACTGAGAGACCGCCGGGGCTTTTTTGCACTCTTGGCTCCCAAACCGGGACAAAATCCCCCTCTTCTTGACTTTATGTGCAATTTGTGGTACAGTCACAGTGTTTTTCGCAAATTGTGCGTGTGAGAGGAGAAGGATTCTATATGAAAAAAAGCAATCCCATTGCACTGCTGCCCATCGCCGTATTTCTGGCCCTGTATCTGGGGTTGGGACTCACCTTTGAGTACGGGATGAAGATTTACATGGGATTTTACAACATTCCCATCGTCATCGCCTTCCTGGTGGCCATTCTGACCGCCTGCCTCCAGAACCGGAAGCTCTCCTTTGACCAGAAGTTAGAGGTGATGGCCAGCGGCGTGGGGGACAAGAACATCATCACCATGCTGCTGATCTTCCTGGTGGCCGGGGCCTTTGTGGGCGTGGTGGGCCGCTCCAGCGCCCAGAGCGTGGCCTACTTCATGCTGTCCATCATCCCCTCCCGGTTCGCCGTGGCGGTGCTGTTTGTGGTGGCCTGCTTCGTGTCCACCGCCATGGGCACCAGCGTGGGCACCATCACCCTCATCACCCCCATTGCCGTGGAGGTGGCCATGGCCTCGGGCTTTGGCGTGCCCATGTGCATCGGCGCGGTGATGGGCGGCTCCATGTTCGGCGACAACCTGTCCTTTATTTCCGACACCACCATCGCCGCCTGCAACGGCCAGGGGGTGCCCATGAAGGACAAGTTCCGGGAGAACTTCGCCATCGCTCTGCCCGCGGCGCTGGCCACGCTGGCGGTGGTTCTCGTCATGAGCTTCAACGTGACGCTGAACGGCGCCGTGGAGGGGAGCTACAACCTCATTCAGATCATTCCTTATGTGCTGGTGCTCATCGGCGGCATTGCCGGCATCAACGTGTTCGTGGTGCTGCTGGTGGGGATCGTGTCCGGAGCGGTCATCATGCTGGCCACCGGCCAGACCGCCGCCACCGATCTTCTTGCCAACATGGGCTCCGGCGCCTCCGGCATGTTTGAGACCAGCATGGTGGCCATTCTGGTGGCGGCCATGTGCGCGCTGATCCGGGTCTACGGCGGCTTTGAGGCGCTGCTGCAGTTTATCCGCCGGGTGTTCAAGGGCAACAAGGGCGGCCAGCTGGGTATGGGACTGCTGGTAGGCGCCATGGACATCGCCACCGCCAACAACACGGTGGCCATCGTCATGGCCAACCCCATTGCCAAGGAGATGAGCGAGGAGTACGGCATCACGCCCCGGAAGGCGGCGTCCCTGCTGGACACCTTCTCCTGCGTGTTCCAGGGGGTCATCCCCTACGGCGCCCAGATGCTGGTGGCCATCACCGCCGCCTCGGAGCTGGGGCAGACGGTTTCCGCCTTTCAGATTATGCCCTATCTCCTCTATCCCTATCTGCTGCTGCTCAGTTCCCTGGTGTTTATCTTTGTGATCCCCCAGCGGAAGGGAAAATAAAGGAAGGCCCGCCCTCCCCGCAAAATGGATACGGAAAGCGGTCCCCCGAACCGGGGGATCGCTTTTTGCTCCTTTGACGGGGAAAAAAGCGCCGCTCCCGGCAATGGAGGGAACAAAACCGACACCTTCCGCTTGACAAATCGGATTTGGGGCGTTACCCTCATAGGGCAAGGAACCCAGTTGACAGAAGAGAAGCCACACGCCCGCCCCACGGCGCGGCGTGGGTTTTCTGCTGTCCAAAAATATTTCTGACGAGAGGAGGCTCGGCCATGCGCCAGCTGCTCCAAGCCATTTTGCAGATCCCCGAGGCCGCCGAGGCCGCCCAGGCCCTTCGGGAGGGGCGGCAGCCGGTGGCGGTCACCGGCCTCGCCTCCATCCACCGCTCCCTGCTGGCGGCGGCCCTGGCCATGGACACCGGCCGCACCCCGGTACTGCTCTGTGCCGACGAGGGGGAGGCCCGCCGCATCTGCGGGGACTTAGAGGCCCTCACCGGTGAGACGCCCCTCCTGCTGTGCGCCCGGGAGCTCTACCGCCCCGCCGGGTCCATCTCCTCCCGGGAGTTTGACCACCGGCGCATCGCCGCCCTGTGCCGCCTGGCGGCGGGAGAGACGCCCCCCATTGTGGCCACCGCCGAGGCCCTCCTCCAGCGCACCGCCCCGCCGGAGGCTCTCAAAAACGCCTCCCTCCGCCTCAGGGTGGGAGAGCGGGTGGATCTGGAGTCCCTCCCTCTGCGCCTGACGGCGGCGGGCTACACCCGCTGCGACCAGGTGGAGGGCGTGGGCCAGTTCGCCCTCCGGGGCGGCATTTTAGACGTGTTCTCCCCCATGATGGACCGGCCTGTCCGCTGCGACTTCTTTGACGACGAGGTGGACTCCCTGGGCCGCTTTGACACCGGCACCCAGCGCCGGACGGAGAACATCGACGAGGCCCTGATCCTCCCGGCGGCGGAGCTTTTGGAGGGGGATATGGTGAGCGCCTTTGCCTGCCTGCCTGACAATGCCCTTCTGGTTCTGGGTGAGAGCGGCCGGGTGGGCGAGCGGGTGAAGGGGGTGCTCTGGCAGGCCAAGGAGGACACGGAGATCCTCTTGGAGCGGGGGGACGATACGGATCTCACCGCTCTGCTCCTCACCCAGCGGGAGTGGGAGGAGGGCCTTGCCTCCCGTCCCCTCTGCATGATGGAGGCCCTGCCCACCTCCCGGTATCCCCTGAATCCCAAGGCCCTTCTCACCTTCACCGCCAAGCAGCTCAGCGCCTACGGCGGCAGTCTCGACACCGCCGCGGCGGACCTGGAGCACTACCGCTGGGACCGGGAGGCGGTGCTGCTGCTCTGCTCCAGCGAGGCCCGGGCCAGGAACCTCCACCGGCTGCTGGAGGAGCGGCAGATCCCCACGGTGCTGGACTTTGCCCTCACCGCCATGCCCGGCCCCGGAGAGGTCCGCATCGCCGTAGGGGCCCTGTCCGCCGGAGCGGAGTACCCCCAGCTGGGTCTGGCCATCCTCACCGAGGGCCAGCTCACCGCCTCCGTCAGCGGGAAGAAATCCAAGGAGCGGCGGCAGAAGAAGGACTCCAGCCGCCAGAAGCTCCAGTCCTACACCGACCTCACCCCCGGGGACCTGGTGGTCCACACCTACCACGGCATCGGCCGCTTTGTGGGCATCCAGCGCATGCCGGTGGACGGGGTGGAAAAGGACTACATCAAGATCGCCTACGCCGGCAGCGACTGTCTCTACGTCCCCGCCACCCAGCTGGACCTGGTGAGCAAGTACATCGGCGCCGGCGGCGAGGAGGACGGCGGCCGCCCGGCCAAGCTCAGCAAGCTGGGCGGCTCCGACTGGCAGCGGCAGAAGAGCCGGGCCAAGGCGGCGGCGAAGGACCTGGCCCGGGGCCTCATCCAGCTCTACGCCCAGCGCCAGCGGATGCCGGGCTTCGCCTTCTCCCCCGACTCCCCCTGGCAGCAGGAGTTTGAGGAGGCCTTTGACTACGAAGAGACCGACGACCAGCTCAGGTGCGTGGCGGAGATCAAGGCGGACATGGAGCGGCCGGTGCCCATGGACCGGCTCCTCTGCGGGGACGTGGGCTTCGGCAAGACGGAGGTGGCCATGCGGGCCATCATGAAGTGCGTGCTGGACGGCAAGCAGGCGGCCATTCTGGTGCCCACCACGGTGCTGGCCCAGCAGCACTACGCCACCGCCATGAGCCGCTTCCGGGGATTCCCGGTGACCATCAAGGTCTTGAGCCGCTTCCAGACCGGCAACACCGGCAAGCAGATCCTCCACGATCTCCGGGAGGGAAAGGTGGATCTCCTCATCGGCACCCACCGGCTGCTGCAGAAGGACATCCAGTTTAAGGACTTAGGGCTTCTCATCATCGACGAGGAGCAGCGGTTTGGGGTGAGCCACAAGGAGAAGCTCAAGGAGATGAGCCGCCAGGTGGACGTGCTGACCCTCACCGCCACCCCCATTCCCCGGACGCTGAACATGGCTCTCAGCGGCATCCGGGACATGAGCACCATTGAGGAGCCTCCCCGGAACCGCCAGCCGGTGCAGACCTATGTGCTGGAGCACGACTGGGGCATTCTCCAGGACGCCATGCGCCGGGAGATCGACCGGGGCGGCCAGGTCTACTACCTCCACAACCGCTTGGAGAGCATCGACGCCACCGCCGCCCGCATTCAGAAGATGCTGGGGGAGGATGTGACGGTGGTGGTGGGCCACGGAAGGATGAGCCAGCAGCAGCTGTCCACAGTGATGCAGCAGATGGTGGACGGGGAGGCCCAGGTGCTGGTGTGCACCACCATCATCGAGACGGGGGTGGATATCCCCAATGTGAACACTCTCATCATTGAGGACGCGGACCGCTACGGCCTCAGCCAGCTCCACCAGATCCGGGGCCGGGTGGGCCGCAGCGCCCGCCGGGCCTACGCCTATCTCACCTTCCGGAAGGGGAAGGTGCTCTCGGAGATCGCCACCAAGCGGCTCACCGCCATAAGGGAGTATGTGGAGTTCGGCTCCGGCTTCAAGATCGCCATGCGGGATCTGGAGATCCGGGGAGCGGGCAATCTCCTGGGGCCGGAGCAGTCCGGCTATATGATGACGGTGGGCTACGACATGTACCTCCAGCTTTTGGAGGAGGCGGTGCTGGAGGAGCGGGGAGAGAAAAAGCCGGTGGTCACCGAGTGCTCCGCCGATTTGACCCTCTCCGCCAACATCCCCGAGTCCTATGTGCCCTCCCCGGAGCAGCGGATGGACCTCTACCGGCGCATTGCCGCCATCCGCAGCGGCGACGACGCCTCGGATCTCTTAGACGAGCTGATCGACCGGTACGGAGAGCCGCCCAAGAGCGTCCAGGCCCTGCTGGACGTGGCCATGCTCCGCTCCGCCGCCTCGGCGGTGGGCGTCACCGACATCACCCAGCGGAAGGATACCCTCCGCTTCACCCTCTCGGTGCTGGAGGTGGAGCGCGTGGTGAAGGTGTGCGGGCTGAAGAAATACCGCCAGCGGCTGGTGCTGTCGGCGGGAGAGACCCCGGCGGTGACGATGAAGCTCCGTCCCGGCCAGGACAGTCTTCAGGCCGCCCTGGAGCTGGTGGAGGATCTGAAGCTGCAGCAGGGCGGGGAGAGTCCGGCCCGCTGACAGCAGGTGTGTTTTTGGCCTGCCGGCGGGAAGAGCTTCGCTTTGACGGCCGCCGGCAAAGAGGACCTTATCCCCCCATTAAAAAGACGAAAAGAGCCTGCCTCCGGCAGGATCTCCCGAACGACGCCAAAAAAGACCTCCTTACCATGGCAAGGAGGTCTTTTTCTGCAGATCTATTGCGCCCCCATCCGCCGCAGCTTCTCCAAAAGCCGCTGAAACTCCTCCGGCAGAGGACAGGTGAGGGTCATGGTCTCCCCCGTGCGGGGGTGGACGAAGGTGAGGGCGGAGGCATGGAGGCACTGGCCGGTCATGTCGGCGGCCGCTCTTTTTGCCCCGTACACCGTGTCGCCGTAGAGGGGGTGGCCGATGTAGGCCATGTGGACCCGGATCTGGTGGGTGCGGCCGGTCTCCAGATGGCAGCGGATGTGGGTGCAGCCGGGGTACCGGGCCACCACCTCCCAGTGGGTCACCGCCCGTTTTCCCCCCGGCACCACCGCCATCCGCTTGCGGTCGGTGCTGTGGCGGGCAATGGGGGCGTCCACAGTGCCCCTGTCCTCCCGGAAGCGGCCCATGGCCACCGCCTCGTAGGTCCGGCAGAGGCTGTGGTCCTCCAGCTGGGCCGCTAAGGCCAGGTGGGCGGCGTCGTTTTTGGCGGCGATGATGAGGCCGCTGGTGTCCCGGTCGATGCGGTGGACGATGCCCGGCCGGATCTCTCCGCCGATGCCGCTGAGACTCTCGCCGCAGTGGTAGAGAAGGGCGTTGACCAGCGTGCCGTCGGGATGGCCGGGGGCCGGGTGGACCACCATGCCCACCGGCTTGTTCACCACGATCACATCCTCGTCCTCATACACCACGTCTAAAGGGATGTTCTGGGGCGCCGCCTCCGTGGGCTCCGGCTGCGGCAGGGTCACCGCAATGGTCTCCCCGCCGGTGAGCTTGTAGTTCTTGGCGGCGGCGCCGCCGTTGACGGTGATCTGTCCCTGGGCGAGAAGCCGCTGGGCGGCGGACCGGGTGAGCCCCTCCACCGCCTCCGCCGCGTAGGCGTCCAGCCGCTGTCCCGCCGCCTCAGGTCCCGGGGTGAGCAGAATCGGCTCCATCCTTCCCCTCCTCTCCCCCTCTGCGGCGGGGAGCGTCTACCTTCTCATAGAAAAAGAGGTAGTAAACCGCCCCTAAAATCATACCGATCACAATGCAGATATCCGCCACATTAAAAACGGGATAATTTATAAACTGGAAGTTGAACATATCCACCACATACCCCAGCCGCACCCGGTCGATGAGGTTTCCAAGGCCCCCCGCCAGAATCAGCGTGCAGGCCCACAGCCCCAGGGGATGGCGGACCACCCGCCGGATCATCAGCGCCGCCACGATCACCATGATCACTGCCGTGAGAAGGCTCAGAAGCCAGGTGTGCTCCGACAGCACCGACCAGCCTCCCCCGGTGTTCTGCACATACTTCAGCTCTAAAAAGCCGGGCAGGAACGCCATGGTCTCAAACAGCTCCAGATGGCGGACCACCCACAGCTTTACCAGCTGGTCGGCGGCCAACAGCAGCACAAGGGCGACAGCGTAGATCATAGGGATTCTCCTTCAGGTTTCGGTCCTGGGGACCATATTCTCAGAAAAGTCGGACTTTATTGTACCACAGCCCTGGAAAAAAGGCAACGAGAGCCTCGGGAACAGGCCAAAGGCCCGTCGTCACAAATTATTTTCCCCTAATTTACAAATTGTTCAATTTCCGTCCCCCGGAAAGCATTGACAAGGCGGGAGTTCGGTGATACACTCTGTTTAGCACTCGGGGATGAGGAGTGCTAAAGGAGGAGCTTATGGAGTTGACGCCACGAAAAAAGGAAATACTGAAAGTGGTGATCGAGAACTACATCTCCACCGCCGAGCCGGTGGGCTCCAAAGCCATCGCCTCCCAGCTGTCCACCAAGGTCAGCAGCGCCACCATCCGAAACGAGCTGGCGGACCTGGTGGAGATGGGGTATTTGGAACAGCCCCACACCTCCGCCGGACGGATTCCCTCCCCCAAGGGCTACCGGCTGTATGTCAATGAGCTGATGGAACAGCGGGCGCTGAGCCTTCAGGAGACGGAGGAGATCAACAAGGCCCTGCAGATGAAGATGCAGGAGCTGGACGGCGTGATCTCCAAGGCGGGCCAGATGGCCGCCGCCTTGGTGAACTACCCCGCCTACGCCATGGCCTCCGGCACCCCGGGGCTGACGGTCCACCGCTACGATCTTCTGAGCGTGGATGAGAGCAGCTTCATCGCCGTGGTGATGACGGAGGACAGCCGGGTGAAAAGCCGGCTGCTGCGGTCGGAGACCGGCGTGGACGCCGATCAGCTCACCGCCCTGGCAGCGCTTCTCAACGCCCAGTTTACCGGTATCGACGAGACGGAGATGAACCGCCGGCTGATGGATCTCTCCTCCAAGACGCCGGGACCCCTCTTTATGACGCTGTCGCTGACCATTGAGTATACCTGCTCGGTGATCGAGGGCGGCGAGCGAAACAAGGTGTACACCACCGGGGCCAACAATATCCTGAAGCTGCCGGAATTCCGGGACGCGGATAAGGCCCACGAGCTGATGAGCTTTATGGTGGACAACACAGAGAATCTGCCGGTGCCCCCTGCCGGCACCAACATGGAGATCCTCATCGGGCCGGAGAATGTGAACGAGGCCCTGCGGGATACCAGCGTGGTGGTGGCCAGCTACGACATCGGAGACAATATGCGGGGCCTCATCGGCGTGGTAGGTCCCACCCGGATGGACTACGCCACTGTGGCCGCACGGCTGAGCTATTTTGCCGAGGGCCTGACAAAAATGTTTGGAAAGCAGGACCCAAAGCAGGACCCGATGCTTCCGGGCCCTAAGGAGGAACAGAAGACATGAGCAAACAAGAGAACCCCACCCCCAAGGAGGAGCAGGAGACTCCGGTGATGCCGGAGACAAAAGCCGCCCCCCAGGAGGAGGCGAAGGAGGAAAAGGAGGAGACCGTGGAGACCTTCACCGTCACCCGGGCTCAGATGGAGCAGATGGAAAATCTGGCCCAGCAGCTGAGCAGCCTCAACGACCAGCACCTTCGTCTCATGGCGGAATATGACAACTACCGCAAGCGCACCACCAGGGAGAAGGAGACCGTCTATCAGGACGCCAAAACCGACACCATCGCCAAGTTCTTGGAGGTCTATGACAACTTAGAGCGGGCGGTGGCCCAGGAGGGCGACGAGGACAATGTCCACAAGAAGGGCATGGAGATGATCTTCCACCAGCTCCAGGCGGTGCTGGAGAAGCTGGGCGTAACGGTGCTGGACCCCATGGGCCAGCCCTTTGACCCCGAGCGGCACAACGCCGTGATGCATGTGGAGGACGAGACCCTGGGCGAGAACGTGGTGTCCCAGGTGTACCAGAAGGGCTTCCTCATGGGAGACAAGGTCATCCGGTTTGCTACCGTTGTAGTCGCAAACTAAAGAGCTTCAAGAGGGGACTTCGTCCCCCCTTGAGGATCCCCCCTCACCAGTCTGCGGACTGGTGACGCCGCCCAAGGCGGCTGGGTCAATGAATTTTTCCAAGGCGCATGTTCCTAAGTCCGGGGGGAGCAGGCTCCCCCCAGAGTCCCCCCACCACCAGTCTGCGGACTGGTGACGCCGCCCAAGGCGGCTGGGTCAATGAATTTTTCCAAGGCGCATGTCCTTGGAAAAATGATTTGAAATCATTTGCCCTTCGGGCAAAAAATTGCGTATTCCAAATTTCATTTGTTAATAATAATTTTTCTATAGATTTAGGAGGCAAACAATATGTCTAAAGTAATCGGTATCGATCTGGGTACGACCAATAGCTGTGTGGCTGTGATGGAAGGCGGCGAGGCGACCGTCATCGCCAACGCCGAGGGCAACCGCACTACCCCGTCCGTTGTGGCATTTTCCAAGACCGGCGAGCGTATGGTGGGCCAGGTGGCAAAGCGCCAGGCCATCACCAACCCCGACCGCACCATCTCCTCCATCAAGCGTGAGATGGGCAGCGACTACAAGGTCACCATCGACGGCAAGAAGTACACCCCCCAGGAGATCAGCGCCATGATCCTGCAGAAGCTGAAGGCGGACGCCGAGGCCTATCTGGGCCAGACCGTCACCGAGGCGGTCATCACCGTCCCCGCCTACTTCACCGACGCCCAGCGTCAGGCCACCAAGGACGCCGGCAGCATCGCCGGCCTGGATGTGAAGCGCATCATCAACGAACCCACCGCCGCGGCCCTGGCCTACGGCATCGACAAGGAATCCGACCAGAACATCATGGTATACGATCTGGGCGGCGGCACCTTCGATGTGTCCATCCTGGAGATCGGCGACGGCGTCATTGAGGTGCTGGCCACCGCCGGCAACAACCGCCTGGGCGGCGACGACTTCGACAAGTGCGTCATGGACTGGATGGCCGCCGAGTTCAAGAAGGACACCGGCATCGACCTGACCGGCGACAAGGTGGCCATGCAGCGCCTGAAGGAGGCCGCCGAGAAGGCCAAGATCGAGCTGTCCGGCGTCACCTCCACCAACATCAACCTGCCCTATATCACCGCCGACGCCACCGGCCCCAAGCACCTGGATCTCACCCTGACCCGTGCCAAGTTTGACCAGCTGACCGCGCACCTGGTGGATGCCACCATGGGCCCTGTGCGTCAGGCCATGAGCGACGCCGGCCTCTCCGGCAGCGACATCTCCAAGGTGCTGCTGGTGGGCGGCTCCAGCCGTATCCCCGCGGTCCAGGAGGCCGTAAAGAAGATCACCGGCAAGGAGGGCTTCAAGGGCATCAACCCCGATGAGTGCGTGGCCATGGGCGCCGCCATCCAGGCGGGCGTGCTCACCGGCGATGTGAAGGACCTGCTGCTGCTGGATGTCACCCCCCTGTCCCTCGGCATCGAGACCATGGGCGGCGTGTGCACCAAGCTCATCGAGCGCAACACCACCATCCCCACCAAGAAGAGCCAGATCTTCTCCACCGCCGCGGATAACCAGACCAGCGTGGAGGTCAACGTCCTCCAGGGCGAGCGTGAGATGGCCGCCGCCAACAAGAGCCTGGGCCGCTTCCACTTAGACGGCATCGCTCCGGCCCGCCGGGGCGTGCCTCAGATCGAGGTGACCTTCGATATCGACGCCAACGGCATCGTCAACGTCAGCGCCAAGGATCTGGGCACCGGCAAGGAGCAGCACATCACCATCACCTCCTCCACCAACATGTCCAAGGAGGACATTGA
>CALXDD010000029.1 GCA_944386985.1 uncultured Oscillospiraceae bacterium | reverse complement strand
TTGATCATCTTCACATACTCCTGAGGCACGGAAGAGGAGCCGTGGAGCACGATGGGGAAGCCGGGCAGGCGCTTGGAGACCTCCTCCAGCACGTCGAAGCGCAGGGGCGGGGGAACCAGAACGCCCTTCTCGTTGCGGGTGCACTGGTCGGCGGTGAACTTATAGGCGCCGTGGCTGGTGCCGATGGCAATGGCCAGGGAATCACAGCCAGTCTTGGAGACGAACTCCTCTACCTCTTCGGGACGAGTATAAGAAGCAGCGTGAGCGGCCACCTTCACCTCATCTTCAATGCCGGCCAGAGTACCCAGCTCGGCCTCGACAACCACACCGTGATCGTGGGCGTACTCAACGACCTTCTTGGTGATCTCGATGTTCTCCTCAAAAGGCTTGGAGGAGGCGTCGATCATAACAGAGGTAAAGCCGCCGTCAATGCAGCTCTTGCAGGTCTCAAAGTCGGGGCCGTGGTCCAGATGCAGGGCGATGGGGATGTTGGGGCACTCGATCACAGCAGCCTCCACCAGCTTTACCAGATAGGTGTGGTTGGCATAGGCGCGGGCACCCTTGGAAACCTGCAGGATCAGAGGTGCATTGACCTCGCGGGCGGCCTCAGTGATGCCCTGCACGATTTCCATGTTGTTGACGTTGAAGGCACCGATGGCGTAGCCGCCTTTATAGGCCTTCTCGAACATTTCTTTGGTGGTAACAAGGGCCATAATTGTATCCTCCCTGTATATAAAGAATCTTATTACATGATACCACTTTTTTGTGAAAATACAACTGTTTACAAAAACAAATCGAAATGTTAATATTAGAGCAGATTTGTTGATTTGGAGGTAATCACCAATGAAAGAACTCAAAGGCGCATGTATTATCGGCCAGTCCGGCGGCCCCTCTGCCGTCATCAATTCCAGCGCATATGGCGTGATCCGCACTGCTTTGGACAATGATATGATCACCAACGTGTATGGCGCGGAGCACGGCATCAAGGGCGTTTTGAATGATCGCCTCTTCGATATGAGCAAGGAAGATCCCAAAGAGCTGGAGCTTCTGAAGTATACCCCCTCCTCCGCTCTGGGTTCCTGCCGTTACAAGATCGCCGATCCTGACGTGGATGACACCGATTACAAGCGTATTCTCGAGATCTTCAAAAAGTATGACGTTCGTTATTTCTTCTATAACGGCGGCAACGACTCCATGGATACCTGCAACAAAATTTCCAAGTATATGATGAAGGTGGGGTATGAGTGCCGCGTCATGGGCGTGCCCAAGACCATCGACAACGACCTCTTCGGCACTGACCACTGCCCCGGCTTCGCCAGCGCTGCCAAGTACATTGCCACCTCCTGCATGGAAGTCTACCAGGATGCCCGGGTGTATGACACCGGCATGATCGCCATCATCGAGATCATGGGCCGTCACGCCGGCTGGCTGACTGCCGCTTCCGCTCTGGCTACCCATGCCGGTTACGGCCCCGACCTCATCTATGTGCCTGAGGTGGACTTTGACATGGACAAGTTCCTGGCCGATGTGAAGCGGGTCTACGAAGAGAAGGGCAACTGCATGGTAGCCGTCTCCGAGGGTATCCACTACGCCGATGGTTCCTTCGTCTCCGAGGCCAAGACCTCTGCGACCGATGGCTTCGGTCATGCTCAGCTGGGCGGTCTGGCCGCTCTGCTGGCCGACCGTGTCAAGAAGGAGACCGGCGCCAAGGTCCGCGGCATTGAGCTGAGCCTGCTGCAGCGCTGTGCCTCTCACCTTGCCAGCAAGACTGACTACGAGGAGTCCTTCATGGCCGGCAAGGCCGCTGTGGAGAACGCCGTCAACGGCCTCACCGACAAGATGGTTGGCTTTGAATGCACCCGTGAGGATGGCAAGTATGTCTGCAAGACCAAGCTCCTCAACCTGACCGACGTGGCCAATGTGGAGAAGAAGGTTCCCCTTGAGTGGATCAACGCCGACCACAACGGAATCACTCAGGGCTTTATCGACTACTGCCTGCCCCTTATTCAGGGCGAGACCGAGATGGTCAAGGAGAATGGCCTGCCCCGCTTCGCCAAGCTGAAGAAGGTCCTGGCCAAGTAAGAGGGATATCTTTCTTTTCCCCTGCAGTGCAGTCAAAATCCGCCGCGAAGCAATGCTCCGCGGCGGATTTTTTATCCGAAGAAAAGGCGCTCTTTCTGAAACCGCCCCTCCCCTATTCTTACAGAATAATGCAGATGAGCCCGCCGCTTCCCTCGTTGACGATTCGCTGGAGAGTCTCCTGAAACTTCTTCCGGGCGTCCTCCGGCATCCGCTGGAGTTTGGCCTGGAGGTCCTCGTTCACAAGCTCGTGGAAGCTGCGGCCAAAAATATTGGACTCCCAGATCTTCCCCGTGTCCCCCTCGAACTTCTCCATGAGATAATTGACCATATCTTCGCTCTGCTTCTCGTTGCCCACGATAGGCGACACGGTGGACTCAATATCCACCTTGAACATATGGATGGAGGGGGCATTGGCCTTCAGACGAACACCGTACCGGCCCCCCTGCCGCATAATCTCCGGCTCCGCCAGTATGAGCTCATCCATGGTGGGCATGACAATGCCGTAGCCGGTCTCATAGACGCTCTCCAGAGCGCCGGACACCTTATCATACGACTTCTTCACCTCCGCCAGGGAACGCATCAGGCTGAGAAGATCCCCGTCATCGGCCACATGGAAGCCGGACTGGGCACTGAGCGTCTCGTAGAAAAGCTGCCGGGGCAGCTCCAGCTCTACAGTGGCCACGCCCTTCCCCAGGTCCATCCCGGTGAGCCGGGATGCGCTGATCTGCTCCCCCGCCCCGATGGCTGCCATGGCCGCCTTCACCTCCCTCACATGGTGGAGGTTTGCCGCTGTCTCCCGGATGCGGGTGTAGATGCCGCTTTTGATAGGGTGGTCCATCTCCAGAGCGTCCACCCAGGGAGGCAGATAGAAGTCCATTTCGCTGAGAGGGAACTCAAAGAGCAGCGCCTTCATGATCTCCTTGATGTCCTGTTCGCTGAGGGTCAGGCAGTTGATGGGCATACAGGCCACACCGTGCTTCTGAGCAATCTCATCGCTGATGGCCTTGGCCCGCTGACTCTGGGGCTCGGCGCAGTTGAGCAGCACCACAAAGGGCTTCCCCAGCTCCTTCAGTTCCCGGATTACCCGCTCCTCCGGCTCCACATAGTCCTCCCGGTCGATGTCGGTGATGGAACCGTCTGTAGTAATGACGATGCCCACAGTGGAGTGCTCCGTGATGACCTTCCTCGTCCCCAGCTCCGCCGCTTCCGCCATAGGGATCTCCTGGGGAAACCAGGGAGTCATTACCATGCGGGGGTGGTCGTCCTCCATCTGCCCCATGGCCCCTTTTACCATATACCCCACGCTGTCGATGAGGCGGACGGAAAAGGTGACGCCGTCCTCCAGAGACACCTCCACGGCTTCCTCGGGGACAAACTTCGGCTCCGCCGTCATAATGGTCCGGCCGCTGCCGCTCTGGGGTAACTCGTCGATGGCGCGCTCCCTGCGGTACACATTGTCAATGTTGGGGATTACCTGAGTCTCCATAAACCGCTTGATGAAGGTGGATTTTCCCGTCCGCACCGGCCCCAGGACCCCTAAAAAGAGACTCCCCTCTGTCCGTTGTGCAATATCCTGATAGATGGTCGTGTTTGTCATAGCACCGTCCCCTTTTCACTTTGGTCTCTTGCTACCACCTTATGAAAAGAGGGACAGGAATATGTGTCCCCTTTTTCTGTATGCCCCTTCCCTTTTTTACGTTTCTGGTGTATACTATGCAAGCTATACAAAATAGATTCAGAATATTTGTTCAAAATTGTCCCAAATCCTTCTTTACATTAGCGCTTTAGCATGGTAAATTATTGTTCAGTAGCCGGACGGAGGAAGTCTGGCAAACAAGGAGGATTATGGAAGATGAAAAGAATTGCTTCTTTGCTGCTGGCTTTGACCATGATGCTGGCTCTGGCCGCCTGCGGCAATACTACTACAAACAATGGCGGCAGCACCAATAACGGCGGTGCCGGCAACAATACCAGCAGTTCCGGCAACGAAGGCGGTGATACTGCCGGAAGCGATATGCAGTACGTCAAGGACAAGGGCACCCTGGTAGTGGGCATCACCGAGTTTGAGCCTATGGACTATCAGGATGCCGACGGTAACTGGATCGGCTTTGATGCCGATATGGCCAAGGCCTTTGCTGAGAGCCTGGGCGTGGAGGCTCAGTTCCAGGTCATCGACTGGGACAACAAAGTGATGGAGCTGGACGGCAAGACCATTGACGTGGTCTGGAACGGCATGACCCTTACCGACGAGGTGCTGGCCGCCATGGAGTGCTCCAACGCCTACTGCAACAACGCTCAGGTGGTAGTGCTCCCTGCCGATGTGGCTGCTGACTACCCCGATGCTGCCAGCATGGGTGATCTGAGTTTCGCTGTAGAGTCCGGTTCCTTTGGCCAGGACCAGGCCGACGCCAACGGCTTCACCTACACCGAGGTCATTGACCAGGCTACCGCGCTGATGGAAGTGGCCTCCGGTACCGCCGATGCCGCCATTATCGATTCTCTCATGGCCGGCGCCATGGTGGGCGACGGCACCAGCTATGCCGACCTGACCTACACGATCACCCTGAACCCCGAAGAGGGTGAGCAGTACGGCGTGGGCTTCCGCAAGGGCTCCGATCTGGCTGCTGCCCTGAACCAGTTTTTCATCGACAGCTACGCCGACGGTACTATGACCTCCCTGGCTGAGACCTATGGCATCCAGGCGGCTCTGATCCCCCAGGAATAATCACACTTCCCTTTTTATGTAAAACGAAAGCAGAGGGCGGTAGCCGCCCTCTGCTTTTGCCCGGTTTTCCGGGGTCCATACACTTCCGGTAAAGGCAGGTTCCAACTATGTTTCTCACGGTCATCGGAGCCCTGAATGAGGGCTTCATCCAAACCTTGAAGCTTTTTGCGGTCACCCTGATCGGCGCCCTTCCCTTGGGGCTGGTGGTGTCCTTCGGGTCCATGAGCCGCTTCACTCCCCTGCGCTGGCTCAGCAGAACAGTGGTTTGGATCATCCGCGGCACTCCTCTGATGCTCCAGCTGATTATCATTTTCTACATCCCCGGCTATCTGCTGCCCTCCGGCAGTCCATGGCCCAGCGGCGAGAGCGGCCGCTTCCTGGCTTCCGCCGTGGCCTTCATTATCAACTACGCCTGCTACTTCTCCGAAATCTACCGGGGCGGCATTCAGGGCGTTCCCGTGGGCCAGCAGGAGGCCGGTGAGGTGCTGGGTATGACCAAGGGCCAGATCTTCCGTCACATCACCCTGCTGCAGATGATCAAGCGCATCGTTCCCCCCATGTCTAATGAGATCATCACCCTGGTGAAGGATACCTCCATCGCCCGCATCATCTCCATGCAGGAAATCATCTGGGCAGGCTATGCTTTTCTGAAAGGTTCCCATGGCTACTCCGGATTGCTGTGGCCCCTGTTCTTTACCGGGATCTACTATTTGCTCTTCAACGGTCTGCTCACCCTGCTGTTTGGCTGGGTGGAGAAGAAGCTGGACTACTTCCGTTAAGCGAGGTGCTGATATGTCTATTTTAGAAGTACATAATATTGAAAAGCACTTTGGCCCCACCCGGGTGCTGGAGGACATCAGTTTCTCCCTGGACCAAGGTCAGGCCCTGGCCATCATTGGCTCCTCCGGCAGCGGTAAAACCACCTTGCTCCGGTGTCTCAATTTTCTGGAGAAACCGGACCGGGGTACCATATCTGTGGGCGGCTCCGTGATCTTTGACGCCGCTGATCCCGCCACTCAGCGGGAGAGTGAGGTGCGGAAAAAACGGCTCCATTTCGGCATGGTGTTTCAGTCCTTCAACCTCTTCCCCCAGTATACAGCGCTGAAAAATGTCACCCTGGCCAAGGAGCTTCTCAGCCAGGAGCGACCGGACTTCAAGCAGAACAAGAAGGCCATCCTGGAACAGATCCAGATAGAGGGTCAGGAACTTTTGGCCAAGATGGGCCTCAGTGAGCGGGCCAACCACTACCCCAGCCAGCTCTCCGGGGGACAGCAGCAGCGGGTGGCCATCGCCCGTGCACTGGCCCTGAAGCCGGACATTCTCTGCTTTGACGAACCCACGTCCGCCCTGGACCCGGAGCTCACTGGAGAAGTGCTGAAGGTGATCCGCAGTCTCGCTGAGCAGAAGACTACTATGATCATCGTCACCCACGAGATGGCCTTCGCCCGGGACGTTGCCGACGACGTAATCTTTATGGACGGAGGCGTCATTGTGGAAAAAGGTCCTGCTCGGGACGTTATCGAGCACCCCCGGGAGGAGCGCACCCGCCAGTTTCTATCCCGCTATTCAGAAAACTGAATACTTCTGCGGCCGGTCCGTCCTTTTGGACGGGCCGTCTTTTTTCAGTTTAAATCTACAGATGTCTTTTATCTTGACAAGTGTAGACTAAAGCTGTATGATGTTCCCGCAAACAGCGATTGCCAGGAAAGGAGCGGCGCGTATGATACGACAAATGAAGCAGGATCATCTGGATCTCCGGCAGCGCAAGACCCGGCACAGTCTGGTGGAGGCGCTGGCCAAGCTGATGGTGGAACGCCCCTTTCAGGAACTGTCCGTCAGTGATGTCTGCCGGCAGGCCATGGTACACCGCACCACCTTCTACGCCCATTTCACCGACAAACAGGAGCTTTTGCGATATATGATGCAGCAGATGGAAAATGAGTGTATCTCCTCTTGCATTCCAGAGGACAGCGGCAGTCCCCGCCAGTTTTTCCTGACAGCATCCCGCAACGCCCTCCACTTTTTTCGGGACCGCAAGGCCCTCTACCGTGCCTGCCTCGACAGCGGCGCAGACACAGAGGCCCGGCTGCTGGAGGATGCTGCCGCCCGCCAACTGTATCTGCGCCTGTGCCAGCCGGACTTCCGCCAAGCTCTCCATGGCAGCGATCCAGAGATCGCCGCCCGGTTCTATGTTGGGGCCATGTTTTCCTTGATCCGCTGGTGGCTCAGCAGTGATACTCCTGTGCCGGAGGAGCGCCTGCTGGAGAATCTGGAGCGGTTTATTCCAAGTGTTTGAGAGGATAGATCAGTTATGCAGCAGGAAAAGCAATCAGAAAATGTGATGACCAAGACAGCGAGGTTCATCGTTGACAAGAGAAAGGCGTTCTATCTGATCTTCTTTGCCTCCTTTCTCTTTTGTGCCGCCTCCATCAACAAGGTACAGATCAACAACGATATTACCTCCTATCTCCCCGCCGAGACAGAAACTCGCCGAGGCCTTACCATCATGGACGAGGAGTTTGTCACCTTAGGCAGCGCCAATGTGATGGTTGCCAATATTACCGTGGATACAGCCCGGGAGCTGGCGGACCGTCTGGCCCAGATCCCCTGTGTCTCCGAGGTAACCTTTGACGACACACCGGAACACTACACCAATGCCTCCGCTCTTTTTTCCGTCTCCTTTGACACCCCGGAAACCGATCCCAAGGCCATTGCTGCGATGGAGGACATTCGACAGGAGCTGGAGGGCTGGGATGTGTACATCTCCTCTACCGTAGGGCAGGATACCTCCGCCAGCCTCCAAAAGGAGATGACGGTGATTCTGCTCATTGCCGCGGTGGTCATCGTGGTGGTACTGTTGTTTACCTCCAAAAGCTATATGGAGGTTCCGGTTTACCTCATCGTATTTGTGGTAGCAGCGGTTTTGAATATGGGTACCAACTTTATTTTCGGCACCATTTCGTTCATTACCAACTCCATTGCCGTGGTGCTGCAGCTGGCCCTGGCCATCGACTACGCCATCATCTTCTGCCATCGATACATGGAAGAACGGGACAACGGCCTTCCCGCCCGTGAGGCAGATATCGCTGCTTTGAGCAAGGCTATCGTGGAGATCTCCTCCTCCAGCCTTACTACTATCTCCGGACTGGTGGCTCTGATGCTCATGCAGCTGCGGATCGGATTTGATATGGGCATCGTTCTGGCCAAAGGAATCGTCTTCAGTATGCTGTGCGTCTTTCTCCTGATGCCCGGCCTCCTGATGCTCTTCAACCGTCCTATCGAACGGACCCGCCACAAGAATTTGGTACCCCGCATCACCTGGTGGGGCAAGGGTGTGATCAAGCTGCGGTATGTGCTCCCTCCCCTCTTCCTGGTGGTGATTGTAGTGGCGGCAGTGCTGTCTGCCCGATGCGATTATGTATTTTCCACCAACGACACTGACTTCCACAACAAGCCGGAGTGGCGCATCGCCAACGAGAAGGTGGCGGATACCTTTGGGGAAAAGAACACCATCGCTGTTCTGGTTCCCCGGGGAGACTATGACAAGGAGCAGAGGGTGCTCACTCAGGTGGGCGCACTGGAGGAGGTCACCTCCGCTACCGGTCTTGCCAATATTGAGATTGAAGATGGGCGAATGCTCACCGACAAAATGAACCCCCGACAGTTCGCAGAGTTGGCGGGAGTGGATGTGGAACTGGCCCAACTCCTCTACCAAGCCTACGGTCTCAGTGTGGAGGAGTATGGCGCGATCTTTCAGGACCCAGACGACTACTATGTGCCCCTTATTGATGTCTTTGAGTTTCTGCTGGAGCAGAAAGACAAGGGCGTGGTCTCCCTGACTGAGGAGCAGGAGGAGAAGGTTGAGGATCTCCGGGAGCAGCTGGACATCGGTCTCAGCCAGCTTCGGGGTGACAACTGGTCCCGGCTGGTTTTCGTGGCGGACGTCCCCGAGGAGGGCGAAGAGACCTATGCCCTTTTGGACCGGATTCGCGCCATTGCCCAGGGCTACTACGGTGAAGACGTGATTCTGGTGGGCAATTCCACCAACGCCTTCGATCTGGCCAGTTCCTTCTCTGGAGACAATATGAAGATCAGCATCCTCACCGCACTCTTTGTTATGGTGATCCTGCTCTTCACCTTCAAATCTGCCGGACTGCCTATTTTGCTGGTACTTACCATCCAGGGTTCCATCTGGATCAACTTCTCCGTGCCGGTCCTCACCAGCACCAATCTCTTCTTCCTGAGCTACCTGGTAGTCAGCTCCATCCAGATGGGCGCCACCATCGACTACGCCATCGTCATCACCAACCGATACATGGAATTGAAGAACCAGATGGACAGAAAAGATGCGGTGGTGGAGGCACTGAACCAGAGCTTCCCCACCATCCTCACCTCCGGTACCATCATGGCGGTGGCAGGCTTCCTCATCGGCGGCATCTCCACTGACGCCACCATCGGCTCCGTAGGCCAGACCCTGGGCCGGGGGACCGTCACCTCCATCGTACTGGTCATGACAGTGCTGCCCCAGCTTTTGCTGCTGGGCGACACGCTGATTGAGCGGACGGCCATCACCCTCAACCGGGACCACAAGCAGCGGTTCCAGAATGGAACCATGCGGTTGGATGGCCACATCCGCGGCCATGTGGATGCCTTTATCGACGGCGAGATCAAGGGCGTCATCCACGGCAACATCGACGCCCTTATTGAAAGCAAGCGCCACATCTCTGCCGAAGTACAGAAGGAGGAGATCCCATGCGAAACAGAAAACGAATCGGAGCGGCAGTGATGTCTCTCCTTCTGCTCCTGTCCTTCTCCCCTGCTGTATGGGCGGAGGGACAGACCGTCATCATCCGAAACGAGGAGGATTTTCTGGAATTTGCCCAGAACTGTATTCGAGATGTATGGTCCCTTGGCGTTACCGTAGAGCTTACCGCCAATCTGGACCTTTCTGATACGGACTTTTCCGGCGTTCCTCTCTTCCAGGGCACTTTCCACGGCAATGGCCATACCATCCAGGGAGTGGATTTCCAAGGTAAGGGCTCCCGAGTGGGTCTCTTCCGCACACTGAAGGAATCCGCAGTGGTGGAGAACCTGATGGTGGACGGCCATGTGGAGCCGGGGGGCACCGCCTGCCAAGCGGGGCTTATCGCCGGCGAGAACGATGGCATCATCCGCGGCTGCACCGTGCGGGGCATCGTTACCGCCAAAGAAGAGGTGGGCGGTGTTGTTGGCTATAACAGCGGGCAGATCGATGACTGCAGCAATTTTGCTTCTATCTCCGGTGAAACCAGTACCGGCGGGATTGCCGGGAATAATCAGGGAACCATCACCGGGTGCAGAAATTCCGGGTTCATCAATACCGATCCCAATGAGACCGCCGGGATCAACATCGGCGGAATTGCTGGGCAGTCCGACGGGACGATCACCGACTGCCACAACAGCGGAAAAGTGGGGTATCTCCATCTGGGTTACCGGGTAGGCGGAATCGCCGGTCTCCAGTCCGGTACCATCCAAGGCTGTACCAACTCTGGCGAAATTTGGGGCCGTAAGGAGGTGGGCGGAATTGTTGGGCTCTTTGCGCCCGATACCGACATCACCTACAGCCCCTCTCCCATGGATGCCCTGAATACCAGTCTCACCGCTCTTTTCGATGAGATGGAGCGCTTCACTGATCAGCTCAGCGGCATGGCGGACCAGGGGGTGACAGACATCCAGGTGATCCACGACGCCCTCTCCTCCATCCAGAACGAAACAAACCACGCCGGTAACGAGGGGCACCAGGACTTCCAGGCCATGTCTGATGAACTGGACCAGCATCTCACCGCTATCGACGGTGCTCTGGATAGTCTTCGGTCCGCTGTGGACGATTTTCAGGAAGATGCCGGCAGTGATATCGACACCTTGCTGGAGGAATCGGAGATGTTCCGAAACGCATTGGGAAACGCAGCGTCCAGCGTAGACAGTGGTCTTCGCAGTTCCATCGACGCCCTGGACCGCACCCTGGCGCAAATCCATACTCAGGTGCAGGAAATCAGTTCCCACACAGACGCCATCGCGTCGGAGCTGAGCAAGCTTCGCAGTTATCTGGATGATGTGCGATCCCGGCTGTTGGCGGGAGATGTGGAGGGCGCTCTCTCCCTCCCCTTCCCCACTTTGGACGTCTCCAGCCATCTCAGTGCTATTGCCGCATCCCTTGCAAAGCTTCCTTCTCTGACGCAGGAGCTGGCCAGCCAGTGGAACGCCATTTATGATCAGATGTCCGCCCAAGCAGGAAGCGCCTGGCGGGAGATGGACCGCTCCGCCGACCGTATCCACAGTGCTCTGACCAACCTGACAAGTGCCGGAAATGCACTGTCGTCGGCTGTCTCCCGCCATCTGGATACAGTGGATCAGGAGTCCGAAGCCATCCGTACCCTTATAAAGTCCTACACAGATACCCTTGGGGAGAAAACACAGGAGACCATGGACCGGATCGACAGCCAGCTGACGGTGATTCAGGACCAGATTCAGGACATGACAGACCGGGCGGGTGCGGATAACGCCGCCCTTCACAGCTCCTCCTCCGCCATCCTCCGACTGCTGCAGCAGGTGCGCCAGAACATTTACGACCTGGGCCGTGAGCCGGAGATCACCGTTACGGAACTGAGCGAGGACGTCACAGAGGGACCCGGATTGGTGTCCGGCTGCCAGTCCTCCTGTACCGTCAACGGCGACAGCAACACCGGCGGCATTGCCGGGGGCGTGTTCCCGGTGGTGAGCGACGATCCTGAGGAGACCTGGAATCTGGACGATCTGGAACTTCTCTCCGATGTGACCGCCACGGTGCGGGCCGTGATCCGTGATTGCCGGTTTGACGGCTCAATCATAGTTAAAAACGACAGCGGCGGCGGCATCGCCGGGCGCTGCGAATTAGGCGCCATCATCGACTGCGCCGCCCGCTGCTCCGTGGAGACGGGGACGGATTACTGCGGAGGCATCACCGGACAGACCAAGGGCACTGTCCTGCGCTGTGCATCCCTCGTGGATCTCACCGGTGAGAGCTGGGTTGGCGGCATCGCTGGTAAGGCGGGCACGCTCACCGACTGCCGGGCCATGGTCACCGCTCAGGGCGAGGGAGAATGCCGGGGCGCCATCGCCGGAGAGGCGGATGAGCAGCTCAGCGGCAACCGGTATCTTATGGAGGATCTGGCGGGGGTGGACGGCGTGGACTACGCAGCCGCCGCTCAAGGTCTGTCCTTTGAGGAGTTCTCCCAGCTTTCCTATATTCCCAAAGATTTTCTCCAATTCTCCTACCGCTTCACGGCGAACGGGAAGACGGTAGCGGAGATTCCCTTCTCCTACGGAGAGGATTTGGACCTCACCCAAGTCCCCCAGCCCCCCCAGCAAAATGGGGAGTACGGCCAGTGGCCCGACTTCCCTACCACAGGCCTGCGCCGTTCTCTGGTGCTGGAAGCCCAGTTTTCCCAGCCCTTGGCAACTCTGTCCTCCGGCGGAGATATCCCCATTCTTCTGGCAGAGGGCTCCTTCGGTCCGGAGGCCGCTTTGACAGTGGAGGAGATTGCCCTGCCTCAAGATATCCCTTCCGGCTACACCGCTGTGGCTGCCTGGCAATATAAGGTCACCGGCAGCGATGAGGATACTGTGATTCTCCGGCTCAGGGCCCAGGATGCCTCCTCCCCTGCCGCTGCTGTTCTCACAGACCAGGGATGGCAGCTGGCGGAAGCGGAGACGGACGGGAGCTATCTGGTGTGGGAGACCGCTGCCCAGGGACAGATTGTCCTTCTCAGCCGCAATAGCCTGCTCCTGCCAGTTTTGCTTTCTATCCTTATGATCCTTCTCCTGGCTTTGGGATCGATCCTCCTCATTCACCACAGGAGAAAACACTCTGTAAAAAACACGGCATAAGTACATACAAGGAAGCCGTCTGGAATGGTTGAGCACTCCAGACGGCTTCCTTGTTATTCTTATACCCGGTGCCGGGGAATCAAAATCAGCTTGTCGCCGTTCAGTGCGTCCTCGCTCTCCATAGCGTTGGCGGCCAGAATATCCGCACCGGTAGTGCGGTACTGCTTGGCAATATCCCACAGCCGCGTGCCGTCGGAAATTTTCCGCAGCACGATAGAGGGCATAGCGTCTTCCTCCTCCGGCTGTTCACTGCATTTGACCTGAGCGATACACAGCTTGTCGGTGTGCAGGCCCGTGTCGATGGCAAATTCCAGGGCGAAGCGTACCTCAATTCCCTCTGGAGCCGGCCCAGAAGCCGCCTCACCAGGGCAGGAGACCACAATCCGTCCGGCAGCGCTGTCATCAGTCTCTCCGTGGACCTGAACTGTTTTCTCCGCCAGCTGCAGCTGATCGTTCTCGTCCAGATACAGGGTCTTCAGCTGCACAGGGATCTGGACCCCGGCGCCCTCCTCTCCCTGCTGGCGCTGACACAGTCCCAGCTGGACCCAGGCAGCCACCACCTGCCGTACCGCCACTCCTGTCTCCAGAATCTCCCGCATATTCTGCTTACGGGTATAGGATCGGGTGTCCTCCAGCACCGACAAGGTCTGCCGCTCCAGCTCCAGATGTTGGCTGAGGCTGTAGAGGTCCGCCAAAAACCGCAGCCGTCTCTTTTCCAGGATCTCCGCGGAGGAGCGGATGTGGAGGGACATGGTGACCACATGGTCGTCGTCCCGGTCGTTCTCCGAACCGATGGTGTACTCATACCCGGTGAGGGCAAAGGAAGCCCTGGCAAAGCCGGTGTCCTCGGAGGCCCCGGTCTCCAGAATCTGGGAGAAGAGATATTCCTGACTGAGATGGAACACCTCCCCTGCCGTATCCCGGCACAAAAGCTCCCCACGGACAATTCCCTTCAGCACCAGCTTGGAGCCGATGATCCGGGTCTCCGAGGGAAAGAGGACAGTCCTGCTGTCCAAAATCTCCCGGATACCCCGGCGGCTGGCGGAGACGGACATCTCCTCCACATAGGGAAACTCCCGCTCCATGACGTCGGTGAGGACAGTGGTCTCCGCCTGATCCTCCAGCACCTGGAGGGTCTCATCCCCCTCCGCGGCGGTGCACAGCTGCACCGTCTTCTGCCGGTAAGCGGTGATCTCCAGCAGCAGATCAGCCCTTGTCAGCATCTTGCGGGGGTTCAGCAGCCGGGAGTCGATGCTCCTGAGCCATGCCCGCACGGCGCAGCGCCCCGCTCCATCTTTCAGCTCCGCTGCGGTGTGGAAGGGGATGGAGACATGGACGGCCCCAGGCTCCTTCCCCGCCTCCGGAAGGAAGAGCACCGTAGCCTTGATGACGCCGTTGATCTCTAAGCGTCCGTCCGGCCCCACATCCTTACTATGTACCAATACAACGCCGGTGGTGTCCACGATCCGCTCCACATCGGCACAGCTATCGGGGACAATGGCCTCCTGGGTGGTCTCCAGGGAGACCGGAGCCTCCTCTGTGGCCTCATAATAGGTGAATTGCTCTGTTTTCAATTGCAGTTCCATGGCACCCTCCATCAGATGTGATTCTTCACCGCCATCCTATGAGGGCAGGACGACCTCTATGCCTGGATATGAAAGATTTTCCGCAAAATGCGCCCCAGCATCTTGGGCGGCTTTACGATGACGACTCGCATACAGTGCCTCCTATCTTCTCCGCATACACGCCCATCCGCATCCGATGAGCAGGAATGAAATGAGAAAGAGCAGCGCGCCTACAGGGAAAATGGCGGTGATCAGAATCCCAAGGCCAAGAGCCAGGGCGCACAAGCCCAGAAAGTGACAGCCGCCGCGCATGGCCCGCCACACCTCCTCTCCAGCAGCTTCATTACCAGTATATACGGCCTGCGCCGGGCTGTGACTGGGCCGGAAGAAGAAAAACGCCGGATGTCCCGAGAAAGTCTCGCCCGGCATCCAGCGTTTTATTTATTAAAGTAATTTCACTTTACTCTCTCGTTTCTCCAAGGGTTTGCTCTTTCAAATCCCGAAGTCCGGCAGAGAGACGATTGAAAGCTAAGGGCAGCTGCCCTACCGCCACATCCATCTTCCGCAGCTCCCCGGTCACATGACCGGCAGCCACCTCAAGAGCCCGGACCTGCTCCTCGTACTGCTGACAAAGCTCCTGCAGCATCTGCTCAGCCTGCTTACGGATGCGCGTAGCATCTTCGTTGGCTTTGGACACGATATCGTCCGCCTTCCGTCTCGACTCCTCGAGCAGCTGATCCGCCCGCCGATGGGCATCCAATTCGATCCCGGCGATGTGCTGCTTGAGTTCACAGTACTCGTCCGCCTGTCCCTCCAGCTCACTTACCCGCCTGGCCAGATCGTCCCGCTCCTCCGCCTGGCGCTTCAGTGTCTCAATCTCAGAGGTTTTCGTCTCTACATCCGCCTTCAGCTGAGCGCACTGCTCCCGCAGCCCGGCGACCTCCTGCTCCAAACTCTCCTTGGCAGCCAGATCCGCCTGCAATTGATCCCGTTCTTTCTCCAGCGCGGCGATCTGTTCGCCGGTCTCTTTGGCCGTATTGGTGATATAATCCGTCACATCCTGACGGTTAAAGCCGCCAAAAGCGGCGGAACGAAAAGTCATTTCCATGGTTTTCCCCACTTTCTGTCACAAGTATGGACAGTATAGCATATTTTCTCTTTTCATGCAACCGTAGGTTCCATTGGCAGCAGCAGAGCGCCGCGGAGAAGCGTTCTTCCTGCGGCGCTCTGTGTTCTCTTGACATGGCTGAAGCCATCGTTCTATTTTACAGTACCTGCTGAAGCCGGTCAATCACAATCTTCATCGCTTTGATTCGGGCGTAACGCTTATCCACTGATTCCAGGATATACCAGGGGGCATTGACGGTGTTGGTCTTTGTCAGCATCTCATCCACCGCCTCCTCATAAGCGTCCCACTTTTCCCGGTTGCGCCAGTCCTCCTGGGTGATCTTCCACTGCTTCTCAGGGGTGTTCTCCCGCTCTCGGAACCGCTCCAGCTGGGTCTGCTTGTCGATCTGTACCCAGAATTTGATGACCACCGTCCCAGCATCAGTGAGTTCCCGTTCAAACTCGTTGATCTCATCGTAAGCCCGCTGCCAGTCCCACTGGCTGCAGAAGCCCTCCAGCCGTTCCACCATCACCCGACCGTACCAGCTGCGGTCAAAAATGGCGATGTGTCCCGTCTTGGGAAGCCTCGTCCAAAACCGCCACAGGTAGTGCCGGGCCAACTCGTCGGGAGTAGGGCTGGCAATGGGCAACACTTCATAGCCCCGGGGATCCAGAGCGGAGGCCAAACGTTTGATGTTGCCGCCCTTGCCCGCAGCGTCCCAACCCTCATAGGCGATGACCACCGGCACCTTCTTGCGGTAGAGCTCGTTGTGCAGCCGCTCCAGCTGGCGGCGACAGTGCTTGAGCTCCTTCTGATACTGCTCCTCCTCCAAGCGTTTGTCCAGCGGAATTTCGCGCAGAGGCGGAATAGACACCACCGGCCAGTGGTAGGCTGGCTGTACCGGCTGGGGCCTGAAAGAGAGGGCGGCGCTGATCCGCTCATACAGCCACCGGGCCGCCTCCGTTTGGGAGCGAACAGCGTCAGTACCATCAATAATTTTCCAGGGTGCCCAGGGCTCGTCGGTGGCGGTGAGGTACTCTTCAAAGGCATCCAGAGCCTTGTCATAGTTCTTGTTCTGCCGCCGGTCGTTCTCTCCTACCCGCCATGCAGTATCCTTGTCCGCTGCCAATCGCTCCATCCGGTCCTTCTGGGTTTCCTTGCTGATGTGCAGGAACAGCTTCACCAAAAGATAGCCCCCCGCCGTCAGCTGCCGCTCCAACACCTGGATACTCTCGATCCGGCGGGCATACTCCTCGTCAGACAGATCCCGCCGCATCCGCTCCCGCACCGTCTGGTCCATCCAGCCGGAGTCCAGGAACAGGATCTTCCCTGCCTCGGGAATAGATGCAAAGTGGCGCTTGAGGAAGGGCCAGCGCCGCTCCTCCTCAGTGGGCATTCCCACACTGAGCACTTTGAAAAAACGAGGGTCCAGCTCCCGGATCAGCGAGTGAATGGTAGTGCCCTTTCCGGCTGCCCCCCACCCCTCCACCAGCACAATAACCGGCAGCTTTGTCTCCTTAATGGGCTGCTGCAGAGATGCCAGTTCCTGCCGCATGGCCTTCAGCTGCCGCTTGTATTCCCCTGAATCGTGACTCTCCTCCTGAAATATCCAATTTTTCAGCATCTCAGATCCTCCTCTTCCCATAATTTCCGGTTTTCCTTATTCTTTGGGCAGACAACCACTACCCTGGGAAATTTTGAGACAAATCCTGACTGCTTTCTGCGCTTCCTGATTGACTTTGATTGTATCGGCCCATCTTTTCCTTGTCAAGGCCGATATTGACAATATTATTAGAATACAGTATAATTCTCATGCCTTTTGGAAGGTATATTTTTTTGCGCTAATTTGCGTTCTTAAAAACAATTCGTGTGTGATAGGAGCCTTCCTGCCGGGGAGGCGTCCGAAAGGAGAAGTGATGATGGAAGAAGAAAACAAAATGGGCACACAGCCCGTCAACCGGCTTTTGGTTTCCATGTCAGTGCCGATGATGATTTCCATGCTGGTACAAGCCCTGTACAACGTGGTGGACAGTATGTTTGTCTCCCGCATCAATGAGAACGCCCTGACAGCGGTATCTCTGGCTTTTCCAGCCCAGAACCTGATGATCGCTGTGGCGGTGGGCACCGGCGTCGGCATCAACGCCCTCATGTCCAAGAGCCTTGGCGAAAAGAACTTCGACCGGGTAAACCGCACCGCCAGCAATGCCGTTTTTCTGGCGGCCTGCAGTTACCTGGTTTTCGCACTGTTAGGCCTCTTCTTTTCCCGGCTGTTTTTCCTTGCCCAGATCCAGGTGGAAGAGATCGTGGACTATGGCACAGACTATCTGCGGATCTGCACCCTTTGCTCCTTCGGCATGTTCGGGCAGATTACCTTCGAGAAGTTTCTCCAATCCACCGGTAAAACCTTCTATACCATGCTGACCCAGGGCTTGGGTGCGATCATCAATATCATCTTTGATCCTATCTTCATTTTCGGCTATTTTGGCTTTCCCAAAATGGGTGTGGCCGGAGCCGCAGCGGCTACGGTCATGGGGCAGATTCTGGCCTTTTTCCTGGCGGTATTTCTCTGCCTGACCCGCAACCACGAGGTACGCCTGTCTTTCCGGGGCTTTCGGCCCAGCGGGCGGATTATCCGGCTGATTTACGCCGTGGGCATGCCCTCCATTGTTATGTCCGCCATCAGCAGCGTGATGACCTTTGGCATGAACAAAATCCTGGTGACCTTCTCCTCCACTGCCACAGCGGTGTTCGGTGTGTATTTTAAACTCCAAAGCTTCGTTTTTATGCCCATCTTCGGCCTCAACAACGGCATGGTACCTATTGTGGCCTACAACTACGGCGCGAAAAAACCGGACCGGATCATCACCACCGCCAAGCTGAGCATCCTCTATGCGGTGTGCATCATGCTCATAGGCCTCGCAGTGTTCCAGTTTCTCCCCGAGCAGCTGCTGCGGATCTTTGATGCCTCGGACAACATGCTGGCCATCGGTATCCCCGCTCTCCGGATCATCAGCATCAACTTTATCTTTGCCGGCTATGGCGTAGTCTCGTCCTCCCTGTTCCAGGCACTGGGGCACGGCGTGCTGAGCTTGTGGGTTTCTCTCTTACGGCAGTTAGTGTTTCTCCTGCCCGCCGCCTTCCTGCTCTCCCTCCTGGGCGAGGTCAACTATGTATGGCTGGCCTTCCCCATCTCCGAGGTGGCCTCGGTGATTTTCAGTACGGTGTTCCTCCGCCATGTCTACCGTAAGGAGATCCTGCCGCTGAAAAAAGCAATGTAATCCTCATTTTCTTCTGCTGGCAGGGACCGTTTCCGCGGTCCCTGCTTTTTTCTGTGTCAGAATAGAAACAGTCCTTGACATTTATTCTCTACAAATGTAGAATATCAGCGAGACTACTACATTTGTAGAGGAGGCATTTTCCCATGAAATCATCCATTCGCCGTCTCCCTGATGGGGAGCTGGAAGTGATGCAGGCTCTCTGGGACTGTGAGCCGCCAGTGCTCCGGTCTGATTTGGAGGAGATTTTGCAGAAAGCCCATCCCATGGCCATGACCACCCTGCTGACTATGCTGACCCGGCTCAGTGAGAAGGGGTTTGTGACCATCGAGAAGCAGGGGCGCAGAAGCGTCTACACCCCTGCCGTCACCCGGGAGGACTACCAGGCCGTCCAAAGCCGGAACTTCTTTCAGAAGGTCTGCGGTGGGAGCCTGTCTGCCTTCGCTGCTGCCCTGTCCGGCGGCGGACTTACCAAGGAGGAGCTGCGGGAACTGCGGGAGCTTCTGGAGAGGGATGCGCTATGAGTACGGAGGTACTGATCCGGGGGATTCTCTCCATAATTTTCGGGGCCGCTGTGGCTTGGAATTTTTATCGCCTGGACAACCGCGAAGCCCAGGTGGATCTGTCAGACGGACAACGCCGGTACCTCCCCTATATCGATCCCATCATGCTGCCCATGATCCTTTTCCTCCTTCTAATGTTGCAGCTCGTTCTGGAAGGATGGCAGGAAGCTGTGCAATTCTTTCTGGGGCTGTATGTCAACCTCTTTTTCCAGATCTCCCTCTACTACATCCTGCTGTTCCTGCTTCTCCCTCTGCTGCGCCGTTATTTTCGGGCCCGGACCTGTGCCGCTTTATGGCTGCTGCCCACCATGCTTTACTATACGGTCTACAGCTTCATGGAGCTGCCCCGACCGGCCTGGGTCTTCCGGCTTTCAAGAGAGTGGCTCCGACTGCTGGTGATCCTGTGGGCCGTGGGATTTCTTGGGGTACTGTTATGGCGGATCGTCGCCCATCTCCGATTCCGGCGGGAGATTTTGAAGCCCGCCCAACCGGTGGAGGATGAGGCGATCCTGGCGCTGTGGGAGAAACTCCACCGGGAGGCAGGCTACCCCAAATGTCGATACCGGCTGGTGGTGTCTCCGTCAGTGGTGATGCCGGTGTCCATCGGGTTGTTCTTTCGGAGCATTCGGGTGGTGCTTCCCCGTCTGGACTACAGCCCGGAGGATTTGGATTTGATCCTCCGGCATGAGCTGATCCACATTGGCCGGCGGGATTGCTCCGCCAAGTTCTTTCTCACCTTCTGCACTGCCCTGTGCTGGTTCAATCCCTTTGTATGGCTGGCCATGGCCAACAGCGCCGACGACATGGAACTCAGCTGTGACGAGACGGTTCTGCTGAAAGCGGATGAGCGCAAGCGGCGGCAGTACGCCTCCCTGCTGCTGGAAACCTCCGGGGATGAGAGGGGGTTCACCACTTGCCTCTCCGCCTCCGCCTCGGCCATGCGGTACCGGCTGAAAAACGTGGTCCATCCCCAAAAGCGCCTGAGCGGCGGCCTGTTGGCGGGGCTGCTGTTCTTTGTTCTGATGATGACCTCAGGGTATACCGCTCTTTCCTACCCGGTGGGTACTGGGCGGGAGGTGCTGTTTGGCGGTGATCCTGCCGGATACACCATCAGCCACACCAGCTGGAAAAGTGGGAATCGTGAGACAGTCAGTGGCTGCAGTGATCCGGACGCCCTGCTCCGCCTGCTGGCGGACCTCCCAATGGAACATGTCTCTGGGTTGTTCACCTTCTCAGGAAGCGGCATTCGGCTGTACCTTGACTGCGGCAGCCCGGAGGATGGCTTTACCGCTACCATATATGGCGATTTTCTTACCATTACACCCAGACGACTGCGGGATACGGAGATCTATTATCTGCCTCAACCAATCCCGACAGAGAAAATCGAAGCGCTGTTCGCAGATGGAACCCCGCTGCCTTTCTGAATAGAGCCGGCCTTTGCAGGGTGCCGTATTCTGCAAAGGCCGGTTTTCTTTCTGGCGGTGGCATGGGTTCCTCTTTTATCCAACGATATACCGTCGGCTAAAAGAGGACAAAACACCATCGTCTGGAAATAAAAAAGAGCAGGCCCCTGGGGATGAATATCCCGCAGAGGTCTGCTCTACATCAGGGATTGCAGATCCCGCAGGGGCTGTAACCCTGGGCGATCAGCTCCTCCCTGCTGCCTGTGTAATCCTGACGGTTGCTCTCACTCATGGAGGCGACGCCGGAGCAATCCGGCAGATGAAACTTCTTGCTGGATGTGTTGAGGACGTAGTCAGCTTCCTCTGTCTCCGGCTGTCCCTCCTCCGTCAGCCAGCTCTCGCCGGTGGCATAGTCAATGGTGACGCCGGGCTGGCTGTTGTAGCAGTAGACGTTGAAACAGATACCCTCACCGCTGTCCTCCACACTCCATGCCTCCATCTGAACCCCGCTGGCCACCAGATTGTCTCCCTCAAAAATAGGGGTTACCCGGTAGAGCACATGGTTTTCCGTCTCCTGGACATAGTCCGCTACCATGTTTTCAAAGGGCAGCATGCCGTCCACATTCATATACCGCGTGCCGGTGATGAGATTCTCCTCGTTGGCATTCTCCCCAGTGAGCTGATAGCCGATGAGGTGGCAGCGGTTGTAGAGATATTTGCCGTCTACGATATCGTATTTCACCGTATGCCAGCCGGTGGGTTTCACCTGGCCGATGTCCCCCCGGTCCTCCGTGGGCATCAGGTCCACCCCCACATTGGCGTAGGCAACGCCGCAGCGGCCCAGCGCATCCAGGGGACTGTAGCTCTCAAAGGAGTTCGTGGTCCGGTCCTCCTCCGGAAAATCCGGCTGATTGTCGTTCAAGACCACATAGGGTGTATCGGAAAAGGCCGGAACATCGTCCAGCGAGAAACTCAGAGATGTTGTGCCGCTCTCCGGATCAGGGCAGCCGCTGAGAACCAGCGTAAGCAGGAACAACAGCGTACAAAGGGAAATTGCGGTGCGCTTCATGGGAGATAGACCTCTTTCGTAATCAGTTTATGGGAGTGGCCGGGAAACTCCTCCCGGCTTGTAAGCCGCCACCCAGCCTCCCAGGGGATGACGTCTAAATAAAAATCGGCAGGATAAGTCCGGTTCCACCGGTAGAGGACCACAGCCTCCAGCCTGGAGAGAACCGGTAACAGAGGCTGGTCCTCCACAAAGCACCAGTCCCCCTCCCCTGCCTGTTCCAAAAAATCCGTGGCAACGGAAACTCTTTCCTCCGGAAAGAGCGTTTGGGAGATGGGTGCTATCCACAGGGGATGCCCCTTTGCGCTTTGGAGCAGGTCCTCCGTCACCACCCGGTCCCGACTCTGCCGCCGGTGGTTGAACTGGAGGCCGCAGCTATCATCGATACATACCGCAGCAATCATACATTTGTTCTCCTATTGGTTGAGGAAAGAGGCAGAGCGCCAGAGGGCGCCCTGCCTCTCCTTGCTGTTTTATCAGGCGAACATTTCAGCGAAAGACCGCTTTTCCGCCATAGCGGTGATCATCTCCGCCATCTTGGATACGTCGCCCACTAAAATCACGCCGCAGAGCTTGCCGCCGGTGAAGTAATACCGCTCCAGAGAGGCGGCCTGATCATCCCGAATCTCCACAGCGCGGTAGTGGACACCAGGGGTCTTCCCCGGATCACCCAGGGAGAACAGTTCCGTGCCCATGCCGTGGAAGGACAGCACCGGGGCGATGGTGGTATAGTGCTCCAGATCGCCGGTGGCGCAGGCGCCGGCCACCTGGCCCTGTTCCTGGGCCTCGGGCCACAGGGCAAAATTGATGCCCTGATACTGGGCACAGTCGCCGCAGGCATAAACGCCGGGGACGCTGGTCTCCATCGTCTCCTTCACTACGATCGCCCGGTCGGTCTCAATGCCCGCCGCCTTGGCAAGGGCCACGTTGGCCCGGACGCCGCAGGACACCACCACCAGCTCCGCCGGGACAGTCTCCCCGGAACCAAGGCGTACGCCGGTGACAGTCTCGACCCCCTCAATGGCTTCGATCTTCACGCCGGTCTCCACCCGGACGCCGGACTTGGCGCACTGCTCCAGAAGGAGTTTTGCCGCCGCGTCATCCAGCTGACGGCCCATCAGCACCGGAGCCAGTTCCAGCACCGTTACCTCGCAGCCGGACTTTCGCAGCTCCCAGGCTGCCTCCAGGCCCAGCACGCCGCCGCCGATGACCACCGCGCGCTTGAGGCTGCGGCCCATGGCCTGGACCTTCTCCGTATCGGTTACCCGGCGGATGGCCACCACGCCCTTCCGGTCGATGCCGGGGATGGGGGGCAGAAAGCTCTCGCTGCCAAGGGCAAGGATCAGCTTGGTGTAGCCCACGGTCTCGCCGCCATCCAGAGTTACGGTCTTCCCGACGGTGTCAATGGCCTCTACCTGGCGGTGGAGCATCTGGGTGATCTGATGGCTCTGGTACCAGCCCTGGGGATGGAGTGCCATCTGCTCAGCGGTAAGACCAGAGAGCATGGCCTTGGTAAGCATGGGCCGCTGATAGGCGGGGCCCTCGTTGGAGATGAGGAGGATCTTTCCGGTCTTGTCCCGGTCCCGGATGGCCTGGGCGGCGCTGACGCCGGCGCAACCGTTGCCCAGGATCACATAGGTGTTTTGCGTGTCATTCCGGAAGGAAATTTCCGGCACGTCCACCTCCACGAACTTGTCCCGGCCTACGCCGCAGACAGGGCAGGTGTCCAGGGAGGCATCGAAAATCTCGCCGCAGACCAGGCACTTCACCAGCTTGCGGACGCCCTTGGGCCCCTCCTTCTTCGCCTTCACCGGCTCGTAGTAATCAGGCCCCACGCCGCACACCGGGCAGCGGTCCTTGTCCGAGGGGAATACCGCGCCGCAGACCTTGCAGCGGACCAGGATCTCCTCCTTCTTCTCCTCCGCCGGGACGGTCTCCGGCACGAACTTGTCCGAGCTTACGCCGCAGACAGGGCAAGTTTCCGTACCCTCGTCCAGCACCGCACCGCACACGGTGCAGCGGACCTTCCCCTTGGGGGCCCGCTGGATGGGCTTCAGATGCTCCAGCACCAACTTGCCGAAGGACAGGCCATACTCCTCGGCCTCGGCGAAATTCTCCTCCGAAGGCTTGAACCGGACCCGGAAGCCCTCGGGCACGATGAGTTTCAGCTGACGGAGCCGCTCCAGAATGTGGGGCACACCTTCGCCGCTCCAGCCGTAGCTTCCGAAGGCGGAGGCCACCTTACCGCCGTGAGTACCGGCAAACATTCCGGTGGTGAGATCCCAGATGGGCTTCAGGGCTTCCCCCACGATGGTGGGGGTACCAAGGAGGAAGCCGTCGGCAAAGAGCAGCTCCTCCCCCACCTTGGCGGCATCAGCGGTGACCATATCATAGAGCCGCACGTCGATGTTACCCGCTTTTTTGACGCCCCTGGCGATGGCCTCTGCCAGGGAGGCGGTGTAGCCGTAGGCGCTGACGTAGGGGATGATAACGGTAGGATTGGGATTGGGGTTCACCACAGTGGACCACTGGGTATAGGTATCCAGCATCCAAGGGATGTCCTTGTCCAGCACCGGACCGTGGCCGGGGCAGATCATCTCAAGGTCCAAAGTCCGCACCCGCTGGAGAGCATCCAGCATGAATGCCTTGTAGGGGCCGATGATACAGTCGTAGTAGTACTTGGTGGCCCGGAGATAGCCCTCATGGTCGGTGACAGCGCTGGAGAGAATGCCGTCGCAGGCGTAGTGGGAACCGAAGCTGTCGCAGGTCACCAGCACCTTGTCCTCCCGGAGATAGGTGTACATGGTGTCGGGCCAGTGGAGGTTGGGCACCACCAGGAACTCCAGTGTCCTGTCACCGATGGTCATGATCTGGCCGTCGCTGACGGGAATGGCGTAGAAGTCCCGGTTGACGATCTCCCGGAGGAAGCTGATGGCGCAGCCGGTGGCAATGATCTTCAGCCGGGGATTCAGCTCTAAAAGCCGCTCCACACTGCCGCTGTGGTCTGGTTCGGTGTGGCTCACCACCAGGTAGTCCACCTCCTCCACAGGGGTGATCTCACGGATCTTCTCCAGCCAGCTGTCCACGCACTTGGCCTTGGCCGTCTCGAAGAGGATGGTCTTGTCCCCCGCCTTCAGAAGATAGGAGTTGTAGGTGGTGCCGAACTCTGTGTACATGATGATGTCAAATACCCGCAGATCGTGGTCCAGGGCACCGATGAAATAGAGGTCTTTCTTCAATGGAAATGTAGCCATATGTCTGTCCTTTCTCGGATTTGCCTTCTTTCCGTTGGTTTCTTCCTGTCTCTTTATTGTACTACACTTGCTGCGGGGTGTAAATCCGTTTCCGGAGAAATTTTTTCGGCAAAGGCCGGCAGCTTTCCCTACTTTTTTTCTTTCAGGTAGTGCAATTTTGCCCGGAATGTTGTATAGTATATGTGTTGTGCCGGCAAAGGCATGGCCTTTTTCAAAGATTTCCGGCTTCAGAGCCGAATATTGGAGGTATCTATGAGCAAAACCTATATTCCCGAGGGATACCACTGCCCTCTCAACGTCTACGACATGCAGTGCGCCATCGAGTTTATCAAGGGCAGCTTTCAGGATAACCTGAAGCGGGCGCTGAACCTGCGCCGGGTCTCCGCTCCCCTGTTCGTCCGGGCGGACTCCGGCCTCAATGACGACCTCAATGGCGTGGAGCGTGCGGTGTCCTTTGATATTCCCAGCGCCGACGGAGCCATCGGCGTAGTGGTCCACTCTCTGGCCAAGTGGAAGCGCCTGGCTCTGAAGCAGTACGAGTTCTTCCCCGGCAACGGCCTTTACACCGACATGAACGCCATCCGCCGGGACGAAAGTCTGGACAACATCCACTCTGTGTATGTAGACCAGTGGGACTGGGAGAAGGTCATCACCCGAGAGGACCGGAACGAGGCCTACCTCCGCCAGACAGTCCGCTCCATCGTGGGAGCGGTGTGCGACACCTGCGACGCCCTGCGCCGTGCCTTCCCTCAGCTCCATGTGAAGCTGGAGCGGGAGGTCACCTTCATCACCACCCAGGAGCTGGAGGACCTCTATCCCGACCTCACTCCCTCTGAACGGGAAACTGCCTTCCTCAAGGACCACAAGACCGTGTTCCTCATGCAGATCGGCGGCAAGCTCCGCAGCGGCAAACCTCACGACGGTCGGGCCCCCGACTACGATGACTGGACCCTCAACGGCGATATTCTCATGTGGAACGATGTGCTGGGCCGGGCCTTTGAGATTTCCTCCATGGGCATCCGGGTGGACGAGGAAGCTTTGGACCGCCAGCTGACCCTTTCCGGCAAAAACGAGCGGCGGGAGCTCCCCTTCCACAAGATGCTCCTCAGCGGCCAGCTGCCCCTCACCATGGGCGGCGGTATCGGTCAGAGCCGGCTGTGTATGCTGATGATCGGCGCGGCCCATATCGGTGAGGTTCAGGTGAGCCTGTGGGATCAGGAGACCCGGGACACCTGTGCCGCCGCAGGCATTCATCTTCTGTAAGATCCGTCCTGTTTTCAGGAAATATAAGCAAAGGAGCGAGTTTTATGAGCGTTTTGGAGCATTTAAATCCCAAGAGCGTTTTTTCCATCTTTGAGCAGATGTGCGCTATCCCCCATGGATCCGGCAACACCAAGGCCATCAGCGACTTCTGCGTGGCCTTTGCCAAATCCCACGGCCTTGCTGTGCGGCAGGATACGCACAACAACGTAATCATCTGGAAAAATGCGTCCCCCGGTTATGAGGGCCACCCCGGCGTGATCCTTCAGGGTCACCTGGACATGGTCTGCGCCAAGGCGCCTGACTGCCCTATCGACATGGCCAAGGAGGGCCTGCAGTTGGAGGTGACGGAGGACGGATGGGTCACCGCCAGGGGCACCACTTTGGGCGGCGATGACGGTATCGCTGTGGCCATGGGCCTTGCGGTTCTGGGAGACGACAACCTTGCTCACCCGCCGCTGGAGGCTGTGTTTACCGTGGATGAGGAAATCGGCCTTTTGGGCGCTGCCGATCTGGACTGCTCTGATTTGAAGGGCCGCCTTCTTCTGAATATTGACTCCGAAGAGGAGGGCATTCTCACTGTGGGCTGTGCCGGCGGCTCCCGCTGCGACATGCTGCTGCCCCTCACCCGTCAGGAGACGGAGGGCGTCCTCTGCACTGCCTCCCTGGAGAACTTCACCGGCGGCCACTCCGGCATTGAGATCAACAAGGGCCGGGCCAACACCAATCAGCTGATGGGCGTGTTCCTTCGCCATCTCAGCAAGGAGCTGCCTTTGTGCCTGACCAAGCTGGAGGGCGGCAAGTTTGACAACGCCATCACCAATCACACCACCGCCGCTTTCCTCCTCCCCGCAGATCTGGCAGAGAAAGCCCGTGAGATGGCTGATGCCTGGTGGAAGGAGACCCAACCCACGCTGGCATCCGATCCCAACGGTAAGCTGACTTTCTCTGTCGGCGAGACCCAGCATGCCCCCGCCCTCTCTCAGGAGGACAGCAGCCGGATCCTTCGGCTCCTGGAGCAGCTGCCGAACGGCGTGCAGGCCATGAGCAAGGAGATCCCCGATGTGGTGGAAACCTCCGCCAACATCGGCATCCTTCATCTGCGGGAAAATGAATTTCTGGCCACGATATCGGTACGCAGCAGCGTCAATCAGGTATGGCAGAAAATGCTGGAGGACCTGAAGGCCACCGCTGCGGCTGCCGGCGCCTCCTCCCAGGTCTACGGTTCTTACCCCGCATGGGAGTATAAGCAGGACTCCACGCTCCGTCCCCTTATGGCCTCCCTCTACCGAGAGCTCACCGGCCGGGACCCCCGGATCGAAACCACCCACGGCGGTCTGGAATGCGGTCTCTTCAGCGACAAAATCCCCGGTCTGGACAGCGTGTCCTTCGGCCCGGACATTCAGGAGGTGCATACACCCCGGGAGAAAATGTCTGTGGCCTCTGTACAGCGGACATGGGAATTCCTGCTGAAAATTCTGGAGCGGCTGTAAACGCTCCTCACCAAATGATAGAAAAGCCCGCGTTTCCGTTTGGAAACGCGGGCTTTTTCAGGTATAGCAATCTATGTAAAGAAGAAGTCCTTATCAGCCGCATTTGGAGTATCCGCAGTTGCGGCAGGTGACGCAGCCGCCTTCATGCTCCAGCTTGCTGCCGCACTCAGGGCAGAACTTGGCCAGCTTGGCCTCCGCCGGAGAGATATCCCGCTTGGCGGAAGGCGTGGGCAGCACCGGGATAGCGGCGGGAATGGTGCATCCCTGGGTAGCCTTGATAACCTTTTCCAGGCTCTTGGCAATGGCATCGGGGCAGCTCATCACCGGCACGCCCGGCTGCCGCAGGCAGGAGGGGCAGCGGATGCCCTTGAGCTGCTGGATGATCTCCTTGGGGTCCATGCCGCTGCGGATGGCTACAGAGACCAAGCGGGCTGTGGCCTCGCTCTGGCTGGGACATCCGCCGGCACGGCCGGTATTGGTAAATACCTCGCAGATCCCCTGCTCATCATAGTTGACGGTGATATACAGATTGCCGCAGCCAATGCGCACCTTCTCCGTAAAGCCAGTGGTGACCTCCGGACGGGGACGAGGCAGCAGACGACCGTAATCCCCTTCGATGTGGCCTGGGCAGGCTACCTTGGGCTTTGGATCCTCTGCCGGCTTCGGAGCAGTCTTTGCCCCAGCGACCTCCATCTTGCCATCGTTGACCCTTTTGATATTCAGAACCTGCTCATCCCGGCTGCCATCTCTGTAAATGGTAGTTCCTTTACAGCCAAGCGTATAGGCCAGCTGGTACACCTCGGCCACGTCATCCCGGGTAGCACTGTTGGGGAAGTTCACCGTCTTGCTAACGGCGTTGTCCGTATACTCCTGGAAGGCGGCCTGCATCCGTACATGCCATACCGGGGACACGTCGTGGGCGCAGACGAAGACCCGCTTGATCTCCTGAGGGATGCCGTCCACATGGGCCAAGGTACCGTGGTCCACAATCTGCTGCATCAGCTCTTCGGAGTAGAGTCCCTCCTCCACCAGCTTGTCCTTGAGGATCTGGTTGGTCTCAATGAGGTGGGTATGATCCATGACATTTCGGATGTAGGCATAGGCGAACACCGGCTCCACACCGCTGGACACCCCGGCAATAATGGACAGAGTGCCGGTGGGAGCAATGGTGGTAACCGTAGCGTTGCGGATGGGCTCCTCATTTTTCAGCGTACTCTCGGCAAAGAGAGGGAAGGCGCCCCGGACCTTGGCCAGCTTCCGGCTGGCCTCGTGGCCCCGGCTGTTGATCCGCTCCATAATCCGGCGGCCCAGCTCCACGCCCTCACTGCTGTTATAGGGCACACCCAGATATAGCAGCATATCGGCAAAACCCATGACGCCAAGGCCGATCTTCCGGGTAGCCCGAGTCATCTTGTCGATCTCCGGCAGGGGGTACTGGTTGACTTCAATGACGTTGTCCAAGAAGTGGACCGCCTTGTCTACGGTATCATCCAGTTTCTCCCAGTCTACCGCATAGCCGTTCTCCGTCTTCTTCAAGTGCCGCACCAGGTTGATGGACCCCAGGTTGCAGGCCTCATAGGGCAGCAGGGGCTGCTCCCCACAGGGGTTGGTGGATTCAATCTCTCCCACCCCGGGCACCACATTGTCCCGGTTCAGGCGGTCCAGAAAGATGATGCCCGGCTCGCCGGTCTGCCATGCGGAGTTGACAATGGTGTCGAAGACTTCCTTGGCCTTCAGCCGCCCGGTAACCTCCTTGGTGGCGGGGTTCACCAGATCGTACTCCTGGTTGTGCTCCACCGCCTTCATAAAGGCCTCGGTGATACCCACAGAGATATTGAAGTTGGTGATCTCCTTGGTGTCGTTCTTGCAGGTGATGAAATTCATGATATCAGGGTGGTCTACCCGGAGGATTCCCATATTGGCGCCCCGGCGGGTGCCGCCCTGCTTCACCGCCTCGGTGGCAGCGTTGAACACCTTCATAAAGGAGATGGGGCCGCTGGCCACGCCGCCGGTGGAGTTCACCGTGGAGCCGTTGGGCCGCAGCCGCGAGAAGGAAAAGCCTGTGCCGCCGCCGCTCTTGTGGATCAGTGCAGCGTTCTTGATGGCATCAAAGATCTCCTCCATGGAGTCCCCTACCGGCAGCACAAAGCAGGCGGACAGCTGTCCAAGAGGACGGCCGGCGTTCATCAGGGTGGGAGAGTTGGGCAGGAACTCCAGCTCCGTCATCATCTGATAGAAAGTTTCCGCCGTAGCGGCTATATCCGCCTTTGGATCAAAGACGGCATCCGCTGCGGCAATGGCATCGGCTACCCGATGAAAAAGGCCGTCCACTGTCTCAATGGGCTTCCCCTGCTCGTCCCGAATCAGGTAGCGCCGCTCCAGCACCGCCTGGGCATTTTTGGAAATAGGCATATTCTTCTTCCTCTCTGCTTCCTTCGTATTTTGTATTCCAACGCCGCTCTCCGGCGGCGAACAGCCAGCACAAGATATTGTAGCAGGTATTTTGGCTCTGTCAATATGTGGGCACATAGAAAATCCAGCGCAGGTTTTGGGAGGGTTGAATGCTTCTGAACAAAAAAGTGCCTGCGAAAGCGGAGAATCCCACTGTCGCAGGCATATTGATCCAGATTAGAGGTTACAGCCGTACCGGGGCGCGGAGGAGATATACGACGCTGCCTCCCATCAGCACCAGCACCAGGGCCGCGCCGGCGATGATACCGCTTACTCCGTAAAGAAAGCCTCCCAGCCAGATAAGCCCCTCCCCCAGCTTCGACATCAGGGAACCTGGGTTGCTCCGCACTGCATTGAGGGCAGGGTTGATGATAAGGGTAATGACCCAGATCGGAACAAGGAAGAAAAACATCCCCTTCCGCCCGAATCGGAGCATCAAGGCGGTGAGCAGCAGATCCAGGCATACAAAAACCACACAGGCGGCCAGGACGATCCAGAGAGCGAAGCGGTAGCGGAGGAAGACCTGAATAAAGTCCAATACGTCCTCCTCACCTGGGTAGAGGGAGAGATAGAGGCCCCGTTCCGCCATCCCCAGGAGGATCACCACTCCGGTAAACACCAGGCATTCCAAAAAGCTGGCAAGGGAATCCCACAGGAGGTAAGACCGGCGGGTCTGCCCCATGGAGACAGCCAGGGCATAGCGGGTACAGCTGTTCTGGTTACCTCGTGCCAGAAGGCCTATGGCGATACCGAAAAAGGCAAAGAGAGCACCAATGGTGGCAAAGCCGTCTCCCGGTTCCATGAGAAAGTGCATACAGAGCAGGGCTGTGATCACACCGATTCCCCAGCCTACGGCAACGCAGGCAGCCAGAAAGGTCAGGTCCTTTACATAGATGCGGCAAGCAATGCGGATGTCTCTCATACAATTCCCTCCCTTAGAGCTTCACTTCACTGCGGCGCAGGGATCTTCTGGTGAGCAGCAGGTCCGCTGCAGCCATCAGCAGCCAAAGCACCGTCCCCATAGCTGTCCACCAGCCCAAAGGGCCTATCCGACTGGGAAACAGGGGTACGCTATAGGAATCTGACATGACCAGCATGGCGCAGCCGCCGCCCACAGCGCCGCATACCAGGGCCAGCAATGCAACTCCAATGCCCCTCCACTTCTGGTAAATAAGGCCCATCAAGCTGCCAAGATTAGCGGCCAAAAGCAAGATCAGACACAGCAGAGGCAGCAGTTTCCTGCCGTCCCGGGCCACGTCCCCCGGCAGGAAAGCCCATACCAGAAGAGACAGCGCCACCGCCACGACCACCACCGCCGTCCGGCAGAGGAGAAAGCCCCAGAAAGCCTCCCGTCGGGTGCTCCCCATGGCCAGCACCAGGGGGATATAGGAGATATGGATCGAAAAGCAACACAGGACCAATGCGAAGGAGCAGCCCATCATTATGTAGTAGGGGACGCTCATGAAAACTCCCGTCAGCGCCTCCGGCTGTGCTCCCAAAGCGGAAATTATCAGGAAAAAGAGCGCCGCCCCCAGCCCGACGCCCAGCAGCTCCAGAGCGTACCGCCGCCAGAATCGAAAGCTTCTTTCTCTCATGCCTTCTCCTCCTCTCCGCACAGCGCCACAAAGACCTTCTGAAGGCTCATGGGCTGGACGGTGACATCCCGGCTCTCGTCAATTGCCTGGCCCTGCCGCAGCAGTACTGCGACGCCTTTGCTGCGGCCCATGGACTCGGCGTGGTGGATCTCCAGCCCTGTAACAGCAGCGTCCACCTCCTCTGCCCTGCCGCTGACGTACCGAGCGCTGTCTAAAAGATCCTGGACGTTTTCCACCATAAGGAGCTTTCCCTCCCGCAGGATGATGACCTCCTCCAAAACGTCGGCAGCCTCCTCAATGATGTGGGTAGAGATGACAAAGGTGCGGCCGGTAGCGCTGTACTCCTCCAGCAGGAGTTTGTAAAACTGGTCCCGGGCCACCACATCCAGTCCCGCCACCGGCTCGTCTAAGAAGGTAAACTCTGCCTTGCTGGCCAGCGCCACCACAATCGTCACCATGGACAGCATGCCCTTGCTCAGCTTCTGAAGCTTCTTTTTCACCGGTAGGCGGAACAGTGCCACCAGCCGCTGGGCCATTCCAGCGTCCCAGTGGGGATAGTAGACGGAGGCGATGCGGAGATATTCCTTTACCTTAATGTTCCCCAGCCCCGTCTCAGGAGAAATGTTCAGCTCCCGGCTGAAGCAGAGGTGGTCCAGGGCAGACCGGTTCTCCCACACCCGCTGACCATCCAGCTCCACCTCCCCGGAGGTGGCGGGATTCTGGGCGGTGAGAAGAGACAGCAGCGTGGTCTTCCCCGCCCCGTTGCGGCCGATAAGTCCATAGATCTTCCCCTGCTCCAGCGTCAAATCTACATGGTCCACTGCGTTGAGATATCCATACGTCTTCACAAGATCGGTACATTGTAATTTCATACTCTGCTTCTCCTTTATTTGTCCTGAATCATAGCGATCAGTTCCTCTCTGGTGACGCCAAGGCTCTCCGCCTCCCGCAGGAGGGGCGCCAGGTGAGTCTCCCCAAATGCCTTCCGCCGTTTTTGGTTGATGGCCTCCCTGGCCCCAGCCGCCACAAACATACCAATGCCCCGCTTCTTGTAAAGAATCCCCTCCTCCACCAGGAGGTTGATGCCCTTGGCGGCGGTAGCGGGGTTGATGGTATACTGCCGGGCCAGTTCGTTGGTGCTGGGGACCTGCTCCTCCTCCAGGAGGATTCCCCGAAGAATATCCGTTTCGATCATGTCACTGATCTGCAGATAGATGGATTTGCTCTCTGTCAGCTGTTCCTTCACGATGCTCCTCCCTTCATTGGTTCATTACTTGTGTAATGAACTATATACCTGATGTACCGGTTTGTCAAGGTAAATTTCAGTATTCTGTTCCCTATATATGAAAACAGTCCGCACCCCAAGGGATCGGGGCGCGGACTGTTTAGGGAAAGGAGCTCTCAGCTCATACGCAGGATTTCTCGCTTCAGGCGGAGAATGATCCGTTTTTCCAGACGGGAAATATAGGACTGGGAAATCCCCAGGCGATCTGCCACCTCCTTCTGCGTCTGCTCCCGGGTGCCGTAAAGGCCGAATCTGCGGACGATGATCTCCCGCTCCCGCTGATCTAAGCGGTCGATGGCCTGGCTGAGAAGGGTCCGGTCCACATCCTCCTCAATGGGCCGCATGACGGTATCGCCGTCGGTGCCCAGCACATCGCTGAGCAGCAGCTCGTTGCCGTCCCAGTCGGTGTTCAGCGGTTCGTCCAAACTCACCTCCCCTCTCTGGGCCGCGTTTTTCCGGAGATACATGAGAATCTCATTTTCAATGCACCGGGAAGCATAGGTTGCCAGCTTGATGTTCTTGTCTGTCTTATAGGTGTTCACCGCCTTGATCAGGCCAATGGTACCAATGGAGATCAGATCTTCGATGTGGATGCCGGTGTTCTCAAACCGGCGGGCGATGTACACCACCAGCCGGAGGTTCCGCTCGATGAGGATCTGACGTGCCTCCAAGTCCCCCTGGTCCAGGCGCTCCAGCAGTTTTGCCTCCTCCCCTCTGGGAAGAGGCGGCGGAAGGGAGTCGCTGCCGCCGATGTAGTGGACATGGCCCGGCAGCAAAAGCCCCAGCCGCTCCAGCCATCCCCGCAGAATGTTATGTACCTTTTGCAGCCAGCCCATTGCCAACTGTACTTCCTCCTTTCTCTCCGCCCCACAATCCCACATAGCCGCCTCCGTCTGTCAGCGGATGACCTGCCACACCGATGGGATAGGGACCCAGGTCTGTTCCTTCCACTATCAGGTGGTCACAAGTAAAGCAGAGGAGTTCTCCCCTATCCTGTCCCAACGACTGAAAAGGGATTTTCCTATACAGAATTCCATTTCCCAGGAGCAGGGGCTCCAGGGCCTTTTCCTCCACCACGCAGACCACTCGTCCTGTCTCCGGATCGGTGAGGGTATTGCCCGTGTCCCGCAGAAGGAGGATATGAATGGTCTGGCTGCCCTGGGTCACTGCCGCCTTCACCACCTGCCCCGCCATCGCGGCCCTGGTGGAGGAACGGAATACCACCATCAGGGAGAAGGCACAGAAGAGGCCGGAGGTCAGGAAAATCAGCAGAGGATGATCCGCTGTCCGGAAGACATAGGTCATGGCGGTGACGATGCCAGAGAGAGTGCCGGAGGCCAGCAGAAACAGCAGGCAGCAACGGAGATACAGAGGTCCCTTTCCGTAGACCAGTCCCACCATGGCGCAGGCTACCAGCAATTTCCAGGGTGCTGCCGCCAGAAACTGAAGATCGGGCAGAATGGCCAGAGCACCATACAGTCCACCCAGCACCGCCGCCGCTCCGATCCGCAGCCACCGGTAGGGATAGCCCATCAGCCCCATAGTACATCGGAGTACCAGCCCGTCCAGCAGGGCGTTGAGCACAAAGGCCACATCCGGATAGAGAACTGTCATGACAAAACCTCCTCTCTGCCGCTTAGTATAGGACAAAACCCCGGAGCAAAAGCGTCGCAATCCGCCTGAGGCAAAAAAAGAGGAGGCCTTTGCCTCCTCTCTCCCCTTCTAATGGGAAATGTTCTGTCAAGTTTATTTCCTTTTCATATGCTGCAGTCTCATTGATCTATCAAACAAAGGGTAGCACCAAGCTCAGCAGCATGGAGAGCACCAGCAAGCCGATGATGACACACGCAAAGATCCGGGTCAGTTTCTTGTTCACACCTGTTCCTCCTCTGGCAAAATTCGTTTGATGGCCTTTTCGGCCTTGCTGCGAGGCAGCATCAGCTCATGGCCGCAGCCTTCACAGCGCAGCTTGATGTCCATGCCCACCCGGTGGATGGTCCAGATTTTGCTGCCGCAGGGGTGCTGCTTTTTCAGCTCCACCCGCTGATGTAATTTCAAATCCATGGGATACCTCCTTGTGCCGCCACCCCGCTTCTCCGCATATCATACCAATAGCAAGCCAAATCAAAAAACAGGATGGTGGATCCATGATGAATCAACAAATATTTTGGCCGGAGGGCTCTGCTCCCTCTCTGGACACTCCCGCTTCTCTGGAGGAGATTCGTCGGCTGATGGAGGAACAGGCCATTGTGGAGGGAATGGCGGTCCGGTGCGACCGGTCCCATGACCTCCACGTCTCTTACCGAGGCTTTGACGGGCTTCTCCCCCGCCATCAGGCGGTCAACCCCGCCGTCAGCGGCGCCCAGCGGGAGATTTCCGTCCTCTCCCGGGTAGGACGGCCCATCCAGTTTGTCATCACCGGCCTCACCGCCGATGGCGGCGGAAAGCCCACGCTCCAGGTCTCCCGGAGCCTTGCCCAGGAGAAGGTCCTCCACTTTCTCAAGGAGGAATGTCCGCCTGGGACGGTACTCCGGGGCCGGGTGACCCATCTGGCCCCCTTCGGCGCCTTCGTGGATGTGGGCTGCGGCGTGGTAGCCCTGCTGCCAACCGCCTTTCTCTCCGCCGTTCGGGTCCGGCACCCCTCCTGCCGTCTCTCAGTGGGACAAAAAATCCTGGCGGCGGTCCGGTCCTTCGACCGGGACACCAGCCGGCTGACCCTGACCCACCTGGAGCTCATGGGCACTTGGCTGGAGAACGCCGCCAGCTTTGCCCCCGGTGAAACCGTCACCGGCATCGCCCGTAGCATTCGGGAATACGGCATCTTTGTGGAGCTGGCCCCTAATCTGGTGGGGCTGGCGGAACCCCGGGCCGGAATTGAGGAGAACGACAGCGTCACCGTGTACATCAAGAGCATCCTGCCCCAGCAAAAGAAGATCAAGCTGCAGATCCTACAGCGGCTGGAGGGAAACGCTCCGCCGCCGCCCATCCGCTACTTCCTTACCGGCCAGGTGCCGGACGACTGGTCCTACGATCCGCCTACCGCCCCTTGATCTTCTCCCAATAGGCCTTGGCGGCTTGCTCGGTTTTATTCTCGCCGTAGTGGTAATACTGCTTGTTTTTCACTGCGTCAGGGAGATACTGCTGCTCCACCCAGCGGTTGGGGTAGTCGTGTGGGTACTTGTACCGGGGAGCTGGGGCGCTGCCGGCAGAATCGGCGTGGACGTTCTGGAGATGCCGGGGCACGTCCCCGGTCTTCCCCTTCCGCACGTCTTCCATGGCCTCGATGATAGCATTGTGGGCGGTGTTGGACTTGGGGGAGGTGGCCAGCAGCACGGCCGCCTCCGCCAAGGGGAGCCGGGCCTCCGGAAGGCCGATCTGCAGCGCTGCGTCCACGCAGGCTTTGGTGATGGCGATAGCCTGGGGATAGGCGAGACCGATATCCTCCGCAGCGATCACCAGAAGCCGGCGGCAGGGACTCAGAAGGTCCCCCGCCACCAAGAGTTTGGCCAAATAGTGGATGGCAGCGTCCGGGTCGCTGCCCCGGATGGACTTCTGCAAAGCGGAGAGAAGATCGTAGTGGGAGTCCCCCTCCCGGTCATAGCGCATGGCGCTGCGCTGGGTGGCCTCCGATGCGTCGGAGGCGGTGATGCGCAACTGCCCATTCTGGACCTTGGCGGCCTCGCAGAGGAACTCCACAGCGTTGAGAGCCTTCCGTACGTCCCCGCCGCAGGCGGAGGCGATGACCTTGGGGACTTCCTCCTCCCAGGTCAGAGGCAGAGGACTCTCCTCCGCCACGATCTTGAGGCCCCGCACCACCGCCGGCTCCACGTCCTCTGCAGTGAGGGCCTTGAACTCAAAGACCGTGCTGCGGCTGAGGAGGGCGTTGAACACGCAGAAGTAGGGATTCTCTGTGGTGGAGGCAATGAGGGTGATTTTCCCGTTCTCCATGAACTCCAGCAGACTCTGCTGCTGGCGCTTGTTGAAATACTGGATCTCATCCAGATACAACAGCACTCCGTTGGGAGCCACCATGGTGCCGATGTCGGCCATGATATCCCGAATATCCTGCGTGCTGGCGGTGGTGGCGTTGAGCCGGTAGAGGGGGCGGCTGGTGCGCTGGGCGATAATATTGGCCACGGTGGTCTTTCCCACTCCGGAGGGGCCATAGAAAATCATATTGGCGTTGGCGCCCTTTTCAATGAACCGGCGCAGCAGGGCGTCGGACCCCAGAAGGTGCCGCTGCCCCACCACTTCATCTAAGGTTTTGGGCCGAATCCGGTCGGCAAGAGGCTGTTCCATACAGATCCCTCGTTTTCTTCAGCGTTCGCTCAGTTCCGGGAACATTTCTCCGCATCGATGGCCAGAGCCACCATCAGCACCCCCAGCGCGTCGTCAGGGTTGTTGACATCCATAACGTAGGCGTCGGTAAGCCGGAAGGGCTTTTTGGAGAGGGTGGCGATCAGCCCCCGGCTGGCGCTTCGGATCTCATAGTCCCACTCCAGCCACTCCCCATCCACAGACCAGTCGTTGCAGTCGATGGTAAAGCTGGGGCGAAACAGCGTGAACTCCTTGGAGATGCAGCCTACATACTGTTCCCCGATGTACAGTTCAAACCTGGGCAGGAGGGAAAAGACCTTCTCCTGCAGCGTGGCGATGTGATTGCCGGCGGCATCCAGAATATGGAGGCAGTGCCCCCAGCTCAGCTTCCCCTCCACGGTGAAGACGGCGCGGCCCTGCTCATCATAAATGTCGTAGCTGTCCAGCCAGGAAAACAGGCGCTGCTCAAAATACAGTCGCATCGACGTGACCTCCTTACGGGCGATTGCCGATATTGTACCACATCTTTTCCTGTTTGCCCATATTTTTTCCTCGAATTTTGGGCCATTGTGTGGTATCATGGGGTGCGAGGTGATGAGATTGAAAAGCAAGGAAGAGATCCGGCAGATTATTGAGGAACTGAAGGTCCTCTACCCTGGGGCGGAGTGCTCCCTGGAATATGACAGCAAAAAGGCCTATGAACTGCTGTTTTCTGTGCGTCTGGCTGCCCAGTGCACCGATGCTCGGGTAAACATGGTAACTCCCGCCCTCTTCGCCCGCTACCCCACTTTGGAGGATTTTGCCGGGGCGAATGTGGACGAGGTGGGCGAATACATCCACTCCACCGGCTTCTGGCGGGCCAAGGCCAGGGACATCGTGGGTGCGGCCCAGATGCTCCTCACAGAGTACGGCGGCAAGGTGCCGGACAACATGGAGGACCTCCTCCGCCTGCCCGGTGTGGGCCGGAAGACCGCCAACCTCATTTTGGGGGATATCTACGGCAAGGAGGGCTACGTCTGCGACACCCACTGCATCCGGATCACCGGGCTTCTGGGGATTACCGACGGCAGCAAGGACCCGCTGAAGGTAGAGATGCAGCTGCGCAAGTGTATCCCCCCGGAGGAGAGCAACGCCTTCTGTCACCGGATGGTGCTCCATGGCCGGGCGGTGTGTGTGGCCCGTCGTCCGGACTGCGAGCACTGTACCCTGCGTCCCCTCTGCGACCACTGGACGTCAAAGGAAAATCAATAAGGCTTGGTGGTTCGCCTCTTTTCTAAAAGTGCCGATAACCCAAGGAGCCGCTGCAGAATGTTCCATTCTGCAGCGGCTCCTTTTTGTAAGCGAAAACCACCGGCTGTGCCGGTGGTTCCAAAAAGCTTTAGCTATGCACAAAAAAGTATCCTCC
>CALXDD010000028.1 GCA_944386985.1 uncultured Oscillospiraceae bacterium | reverse complement strand
TACACAGGAGATGTTCTGCTGCAGAAAACCTTTGTGAAAGATCTGTTCTCTGGGAAACAAGTTAAGAATGTGGGAGAACGTGAGCGTTTTCTATACCAGGATCACCATCCGGCAATTATAAGCAGGGAGTTGTTCGATAAAGTAAACCGTTGAAGAAGCGCTGAATGTTTGTTGCCGAAAATTTGCACTCTGCTGTGAATGCGGTTTTCGATTGCCTGCTTAGTATCTGTATGATATAATACACAAAAAGTGGAAAAGATATCTATTGCTTATATAGCAGCATACGCTTTTTGAATGGGGGGCAAGCAATGATTAAATCGTTTATTTTTGAAAAATTCAAAGGCTATGAACGTGCTGTTTTATGGCTTGAACAAATTACTACTCTCATTGGGTCGAATGCATCTGGGAAGAGTAATGCAATTGAAGGAATACAGATTCTTTCCGAAGTAGCGACTGGCCGAGATTTGAGCATGATTTTTGATGGAACTAAGAACAGCGAGGGAATCATCCGCGGCGGAGCAAAGGGGTGCTGTAGATTTGGCGCAAGCTCGTTTCTACTTGGATGTACAATAGATTGGGATGATAAATATGACTTGCTCTATCGGATTCGTATCGGTACCACAAACCGGATTACAGTTGAGGAAGAATCTCTTTATCTAGTTAAAAATGCTCAAACAGACGCAATCAACGGATCTGTGATTTTTAAAGCTGCTGCCTCAAATGCGGATAGTGGGGACATTGTAGTTGAATATACAAACGGAAAAAGAGGAAAGAATCCCGAGTGTCGTGTAATACGTAGCATGTCAGTTCTTTCTCAAATGCAAAGTCGGTTGCCTTCTGATATCGAATGTTACGAGAGCACTCTTCAAAAAATTCAGAAGGTGCAAAACAGTCTTACACAGATGTTCATTCTTGATCCTATCCCTGCTATGATGCGAGGTTATAGCCGAGTAGGTGATAGCACATTGCGTCGTAATTGTAGCAATTTATCAGCTGTTCTATATTCCCTTAAGGAGAAGAACTCTGAAGAATGGGATACATTCTGTGATGTTGTAAAAGATTTGCCTGAAAACGAAATTAAGGATATCGGTTTCGTTAAGACACAAATCAATGATGTTATTCTTGTACAGAAGGAACAAAATGGTAAAACTACAGAGAATATTGATTCTGCACGCCTATCTGACGGCACGCTAAGGTGTATTGCGGTTCTGGCTGCTGTCATGAGTGAGCCTGAGAACAGTTTGATCGCAATAGAAGAAGTGGATAATGGTATTCATCCAAGTCGTGTTATCAAACTTATGCAAGCTATTTGTGGGATTGCGACAAAGCGAAAAATTGATCTTATTGTGACAACGCATAATGTGACAATTCTAAATGGTTTGGATAAAAATGAAATTCTTGGGGTTTCCGTTGTATACAGAGATACTCAATCGCAGTCCAGTAAAATAATTTCTTATGTTGATATTCCCAATCAAGCGGGCTTGTTAGCTTCCGGTGGAATTGGAGATGCAATGGAGTCCGAGAAGCTAATTGATGCAATTAAAAATACGAAGCCGATCAAGCCTTTTGACTTTGGTTCCCATATAACGGAGGCTGGCAAACATGAGTAATGTACACTTTATTGATACCTCCGTCTTAGTTGAACTTTTGAATATACCAAAGATGAATGAGCGTCATGCACAGGCACAAACAGAATACGAAGCTCTTGCTGCCAAGGGAGATGTATTCGTTTTGCCTGTTGCTGTTTTGGTTGAAACCGGAAATCACATAGCGCATATTTCTGATGGGACTATGCGCTATCAAATTGCAGTTCAGTTTTCGACGCTTGTTCAAAAAGCGGTGAACTCAGAGGATAACTGGAATACAGTTCCTGGTATTTCTCTAGACACATTAGAGACTATTATGAACCAATTTCCTGTTCGGGCTCAGGACCAGACAGGTTTTGGTGACATCAGCATTATTGAACAGTTTAATGATTATTGGAAGAACCGACAGCCCATTGGCGAAATGCGAATTTGGGCATTTGACGGCCATCTTCAGGGGTATTCTCACACAGGCGGATTGGCCCGGAGGAAAAATAAATAGACTTTGATCATACATAGTCAATAAGAGTAGCGGCATCTATACCTTGCAGACAAGACAAAAAAGAAGCACCTGCAAAGCAGGTGCTTCTTTTTTGGATACCTGGGGAAATTTAAAATGCTCGGCGGAAGTGAATTCCGCCTCCGCCGAGGTTTTGCCTGCGGCAAAACGCTCGTACGGCGCAAAAGCGCCGCCCCACTGTGTGGGGCCCCGATCTTGTCAAGTATCTAAAGTGTTCGGACAAGACAGAAAGAAAGACACGCTGAAAAGCGTGTCTTTCTTTCTGGTTCCAGGCGGCTAAGGTCGCCTCCGCCCTTCGGAAATTCAAATGCGCGGGGACGGCAAAGCCGCCCCCTGTGCAATTTCCCGCTGCGCTTTGAATTTACGCCGCACTGGCGGCGCGGCCCGGAAGGACCGTTTGAGGTTGGCAGCCGCTTGTGCGAAATATAAACTGCGTTCCTTTGCCGCGGCGCCTGAAAACGATAGGATCGAAAAAAATTGGAAAATACAAAACAACTGTGCTACACTAATTTACTGTCCGCAGAGCGACGCCGTGGAGAAGAAAAGCTGCTCCGCGGGATGTGCAAGCAAGCGGCATGATTTTCGGTATAAACGAAAGGAGACGGTTACAATGAAACAGGAGCGTCTAAAACGAGTGATTGCCAACATGGAGGACGCAAATCTCAGCCAGATCATCATCAGCGACCCGGATTCCATCTATTATCTGACCGAAATCGGGTATGACCCCGGAGAACGCCTCCTCGCGTTATATATCAATACAGAGGGGCAGGCCCATCTGTTCAATAACCATATGTTTCCCCAGCAGGCCCAGGAAGGGCTGACAATCCATCTCTATGATGATGTGGATGATGTGATGGGAATGGTGGCATCGGTGATCCACAGCGGCGTGCTTGGAGTGGATAAATATCTTCGGGCAAAGTTTATGCTGCCTCTGCTGGACCGGTGCCCGGGACTGGAACTGCGGTTAGGCTCCGAGCCGGTGGATCGGGCCAGAACGTATAAGGATGACGAGGAGATCGCCCTTATGCGGCAGGCGTCCGCACTGAATGATGCGACGATGGAGGAGATGATCCGGCATCTGGGCGATGGGCTGAGCGAGCGGCAGATGGTAGGATTGGTGGGAGAAGCCCATCTGCGCCGGGGCGCGGATGTGGCCTATGAACACATTATCTGCTATGGAGAGAACTGCAGCAAGCCCCATCATACAAGCGGCGCTGCCCGGATTCAGGCGGGGGAGCCTGCGATTTTTGATATTTTTGCGCCCGTCAAGCACTATTGGTGCGACATGACCCGCACAATCTTTTTCCGCCAGGTCAGCGATGAGCAGCGCAAAGTATATGACATTGTCGCTGCGGCAAATGCAGCGGGGATCGCGGCGATCCAGGTGGGACGGCCGCTGTGCGAGGTGGACGCCGCAGCCCGGAAGGTAATCAGTGACGCAGGGTATGGCGACTACTTTACTCACCGGACCGGACATGGAATCGGCCTGGCGCTCCACGAGCTTCCGGACTGCAGCTCCACAAGTCAGATCCTGATTGCGCCGGGAATGTGCTTCTCTGTGGAGCCGGGGATCTATCTCCCGGGGAAGTGGGGCGTCCGTATTGAAGATCTCGTAGTGGTGACGGAAAATTCCGTGGAAGTGCTGAATCATTTTACAAAGGATCTGCTTGTGGTGGACAAATAAAGCGAAAAAAGATGCATAGAGGTGGACATCCGGTAAGATCCGCACTTTACTCAATAAAAGGATTGACAAATATATTTCATAGAATTAAAATACAGTCATACTTCAATTTTACAATAAGTTTAAAATAACTGACAATTAACTTAAAAATAACTGAAACTGAAACTTCTTGACACCAATGGTGCAGGAAGGGGAGGAAGCGGTATGGAGCAGGAAATCAGCCGAAAAATCCGGGAGACGCGAAAATCGCTGGGGATCACGCTGAAAGAACTCAGTGAAAAAACGCAGCTGTCGATCAGTTTCCTCTCACAGGTTGAGCGCGGCGTCTGCTCAATGACGCTGACATCGCTGAAAAAGATTGCCGATGCGCTTGGAATTCCGATTGGGAGTCTGCTGGACATCGGAGAGCAGGCCAGTTTTGTCAACCGGAAGGACAACGAGATCATTTTGGATCTGGAACGCTCCTATGTGCGGTATGTTCCGCTGAGCAGCAAGTTTGATAACCGGAAGCTGGAGGGACTCCTGCTGACGATGGAGCCTCACTACTGCGAGCAGGAGGTGATGGTCCACAATGGGGAAGAGTTCTATTACATCATGAGCGGAACGGCAACATTTATCATTGATGGGAAGGAATTTGAAGTGGAGGAGGGGGAAGTGATCCATTTCCCGTCCACCCTGCCTCACCAGACCATCAACCGTCAGTCCTGCGAGCTGAAGATGCTTTGTGTGACGACACCGGCTATTTTTTAATTCAGGCGGATGCTTAAAGACTGCTGGGAACAGCCTGCCGGAAAACATCCATTTGAAATATTACGGTAGATAAGGAGAAGTGAAGTATGAGCAGTTATCGGTATTATGAGATTCCTGTATGCTACATGACAAATGGCTTGGAGCTGAAGCTTCCTGTCCATGAGTTTTCCGGCGGCGAAGGCCCGGTTGTAGGAATCACAGCGAGCATCCACGGAGATGAGACCATCGGTGTGGAGATTGCCCGCCGCGTGGTGGAGGCATTGAAGGGAATGGAGGTCCACGGCAAGGTCAAGATCATGTCCGTGGCCAGCCCTCTGGCCTTTGAAGATGCCAACCGCAATACGCCGGTGGACTCCACCAACATGAACCGGATTTTCCCGGGAAGCTATGACGGCACGATCACGCAGATCCAGGCCCGGGTTATCGCCGACAAGTTCCTGTTTGACCTGAACACGTATATTGATGTACACTCCGGCGGCCAGGACCCGGTGGTGGACTATGCGTATGTGCTCAACGATGAGGAGCTGTCCCGTGCGTCCCTGGCGAAGATCCTCTACCGTCCGGTGGTGGACTACGAGGGGACCAGCGCCACCTACACCAACCCCAAAAATATCTCCACGGTGACCATTGAGTGCGGCGGCGGCCCCAATGAGCCGTACTATGTGGAGAAGGGCGTCAAGGCCGTTCTCAATATGCTGAAGCTGAAGAAGGCCATCGACGGCGAGGCCGAGAAGCGGGACGACCAGATCATGATCTCCCACATTGAGCATGTGAACCCCCACCACGGCGGCCTGTTTGTTCCGGCGCTGACCTATGATGCGATGAACACCATCGTGGAGGGCAAGGTGGTGCTGGGCCGCGTTTATAACCCCATGACGCTGGAGCTGCTGGAGGAAATCCGCGCGCCCTATGAGAAAAACCTGATGATCCTGATGCGCGGGAACATCAACCGCATTATCCCGGGCGATTTTACATTCATGATCGGGGATCTGGATTCGGAGATTCGGTAAAGGCACCGTAACGGGATATTACAAGAAAAGAGGATATGGAAATGACAAAGTCTGAACAGTTGTACCAGAGAGCAATCAAGACCGTCCCCGGCGGCGTGCATTCCAACTCCAGAGCGCGCAGCCCCTATCCCTATTATATCAAGAAGGGCGAGGGCGCTTATATCACGGACGTGGACGGCAACCGCTACATCGACATGATCATGGGCAACGGCGCCATCTTCTTCGGCCACGGCTACGCTCCCTTCACCACCCGTTATCAGGAGAACCTGACACGGTGCGAGGGACTGACCACCGGCTGGGAGACGGAGCTGGCGGTGGAGGCCGCCGAGGCGTTTTTGCGGATTATTCCCGCTGAGCGGGTCCGGTTTACCAATACCGGAACAGAGGCGATCACCCATGTGATGCAGATGGCCAGAGCCTATACCGGCAAGAATGACTTTGCCCTGGTGGAAGGCGCCTATGACGGCTGGTCGGACGAGGTCAATATCAGTACCTTCCCCAGTCTGAAGGACGTGGGCGATGTGGAGAACCCCGTACCGGTGCCCGGCGCCGGAGGGCTGGATCCCCGGATCGTGGCAAACACTGTGATTGTCCCCTTCAACAACCTGGAGGTCACCCGGAAGATCCTGACCGCCAATAAGGACCGCCTGGCGGCCCTGATCCTGGAGCCGGTGCTGATCGATATCGGCTTTGTGGAGCCCAAGCCCGGCTATTTGCAGGGCCTGCGGGAGCTGTGCGACGAGCTGGGTATCCTGCTGGTCTTTGACGAGCTGCTGACGGGCTTCCGTGTGCCGGAGGGCAGCTGCCAGAAGTGGTTCAATGTGACGCCGGATCTCTCTATTTTCGGCAAGGCCATTGCCAACGGCCACATTATGGCTGCGGTGGCAGGCAAGAGCGATGTGATGGAGACGGTGGCGTCCAAGGGGACCGCCAGCTTTGTCGGTACATTCAACGGCCACATTTACTCCGTGGCCGCGGCGCTGGCGGCTTTGACGCTGATGGAGGACGGCAGCGCCCGGGAGGGAATGGAGAAGAATATCCAGCGGATGAAGGAGCACTTTGAGGCTACTGCCAAGGCGCTGGGAATTCCCGCGGTCATGAACGGCCGGGGCGGACATCTCCAGTGGTATTTTACGGACCATGTGGAGAACTACCGCGACGCGGCAGGCAGCAACGTGGAAAATTACGCCATTTTTGCCAACGCCATGCTGGAGCAGGGGATCATGGTGATTCCCAAGCCTCTTGCCCACCACGCCATCTCTGTCAGCCATGACGAGCAGGTGATTGACCGGATTATTGCCGCCGCGGACCGTGCTCTGGAAAAGGTGGCGCAGAGCAGGAAGTGACGATCCGGGAATCTCCTGGTTTCGAATAAATGCATTTTTGGGAGGTAGTATGAAAAAGAAACTGATAGAACTCATGTCCTTTATGTTAGCAATGATGTTCCTTCTTACCGCCTGCGGCAGCAACACGCAGAGCAACGGGGGAACGGGCAGCAACGATTCCGGCGCCGCCAAGGATACGCTGACGGTGGCGGTTTCCGCAGATCCCAACACCCTGGACCCCCATCAGGCCAACCTGGCCCAGGCCATTAACGCGCTGAACCCGGTGTACGAGACCCTGGTGCGCTACAATGACGAGGGCGAGCTCGAGGGCCTGCTGGCGGAGAGCTGGGAGCAGCTGGATGATCTGAGCTGGCAGTTCAACCTGCGCAAGGGCGTCAAATTCCACAACGGTGAGGAAATGACCGCCTCCGATGTGCTGTTCAGCATTCAGCGCGCCACCGGCGACAAGGGGACCAACATTTCCCATGTGATGTATATTGTGGACGGTCCCGCCTGCGAGGTGGTGGATGATTACACTGTGATCATCCGGACCAAGACTCCCTTTGCCCCCTTCCTGACCTACATGACCTTTATGGGCGCCTGCGTGGTCAGCGAGAAGGAGTTTACCGAGGATGAGCAGAACGCCATCAATAATCCCTGCGGTACCGGCCCCTTCAAGTTTGTCAGTTGGACCCAGAATGACCGGACCACCTATGTCCGCAACGACGACTACTGGGGGGAGAAGCCCGCTTATGAGAACCTGGTGATCCGTACCATCGTGGAGGCAAACTCCCGCGTGATCGAGCTGGAGAGCGGTACGGTGGATATCGCCTATGAGATCCCCGCCACGGATATCGCCCGGCTGGAGAGCAACGAGAACACCAAGATCGCCAGCCGGAATTCCACCACCTACGAGTACCTGGGCATGAACTGCTCCAAGGAGCCCTTCAATGATCCCCGGTTCCGTGAGGCCATTGCCATGGCCATTGACTTTGACTCCATGGTCACCGCCGTTTATGGCGAGAGCGCCGTTGTGACCCGCTCCCCCGTAACGCCCGGCATGATCTACTCCATCTCCGATCAGCTGCCGTCCCGCTACGATCCGGAGGCCGCCCGGGAGATTCTGGACGAGCTGGGGATCGAGGAGGGCACCACCTTCAAGCTGACCACCTGGAATGCCCAGCACCGTGTGGACTGCGCCACGATCATGCAGAGCATGCTGAAGGAAGTGGGAATTGACCTGCAGATCGATGCGGTGGAGCTGGCTACCTGGAACAGTGATCTGGCCTCCGGAAATACCGATTTCTTCATCGCCGGTTTCGGCGCCATCGGTTTCCCTGACCCGGATATGAACATCTATGGTCCCCTCCACAAGGATCAGATTCCTACCAGCAACTACTGCTTCTATGCAAATGACGAGCTGAGCACCCTTCTGGATGAGAGCCGGTCGATTATGGATGGTCCGGAGCGCCAGGAGATTATTGAGGAGATCCAGCAGATCGTTTACGACGAGGCACCCATGCTGCCCTACGCCAATACGCTGCAGGTGGTGGGTCTGCGCAGCAATGTGATGGGCTTCACGCCGACAGCTGCCCAGAATCACTTTGTCCACGAGGTTTATTTCGAGTAAAAAATGTGGATCAGCTCCCGGCGGGCCTGTTGATCAGGCCTGCCGGGATGACTGGCAAGGATAGGAAACAGAATTGGGATATGTCCGGAAGGCGAAGCCTGCGGAGGCACGGAATTCGGACATATCCTCGTTTTTATTATCATACGCGCGGTTTGATTTGAAACCCTTTGTCTGCTGACACGGGCACACAAGGAGGCAATATGTTAAAGTATATTGGGAAGCGGCTCCTCTTTTTGATCTTGGTACTGCTGGGCGTGTCGTTTATTGTATTTACGCTGCTGTACATTTCTCCCGGTGACCCGGCGAAGATTATGCTGGGTGAAGCGGCCACGGAGGAAGCCTGCGAAGCACTGCGGGAACAACTTGGACTGAATGATCCGTTCTTCGTTCGGTATTTTAATTATATCAAAGACATTGTGGTGCACCAGGATCTGGGGATCTCCTACTCAACCCGGGGACCGGTGCTGGATCAGCTGCTGGCGGCATTTCCCAATACGGTCAAGCTGGCGGCGTCGGCCATTGTGATTGCCGTCGTGGTAGGCGTGTCGCTGGGAATTATCTCGGCGGTCAAGCAGAACTCGGTGATTGACAACCTGGTCATGGTGTTTGCCCTGCTGGGGACATCCATCCCCATCTTCTGGCTCGGGATTATGATGATTGTTCTCTTCTCGGTCAAGCTGGGGCTGCTGCCGCCCTCCGGCTATGGGACATGGCAGCAGATGATCATGCCTGCGATTGCGCTGGGCCTGCAGTCTACGGCCATGATTGCGCGTATGACGCGGTCCAGCATGCTGGAGGTCATCCGCCAGGATTACGTCAAGACTGCCAGGGCCAAGGGCCAGCGGGAGTTTGTGGTCATTATGCGCCATGTCTTCCGCAATGCGCTGATCCCCATCATTACTGTGGTTGGCCTGCAGTTTGGCCAGCTGCTGGGCGGCGCTATGCTGACGGAGATGGTCTTTTCCATACCGGGCCTGGGCCGGCTGATTATTGACGCGATTACAGAGCGCGATTACCCGGTGGTACAGGGAGGCGTGCTGCTGGTGGCAGCCTGCTTCAGTCTGGTCAATTTGGTGGTGGATCTGCTGTACGCAGTGGCCGACCCCAAAATTGCACGGTCATAAGGAGGCGGCTGAATATGGAACAAGCAACCAAAACAAAAAGAAAAAGCGGCCAGTTCTCCTCGGTGATGCGGTCGCTGAGAAAAAACCGTATGGCAATGGTTGGGCTTGTGATCCTGATCCTGCTCATTCTGGTGGCGATTTTTGCTGATTTTATCGCCCCGTATCCCTATGATCAGCAGGATCTTATGAACATGCGGGCCCTGCCGAGCGCGGAGCACATCTTCGGTACGGATGAGTATGGCCGTGATATTTTCTCACGCGTCATCTACGGAAGCCGCCTCTCCCTGGTGGTGGGCTTTATTTCCGTGGGCATCGCTCTGGTGGTGGGCGGAATTCTGGGAGCCGTGGCCGGGTTTTACGGCGGCGTGCTGGACGACATCATTATGCGGTGTATGGATATTCTGCTGGCCATTCCGCAGGTGCTGCTGGCGATCGCCATTATCGCCTCGCTGGGAAACGGGCTGATCAACCTGATGATCGCCGTGGGAATCTCGTCGATCCCCAGCTATGCGCGGATTGTACGCGCGTCGGTGATGACGATCCGAAGCGAGGAGTATATTGAGGCGGCCCGGGCCTCCGGCACAGGAGACGCGAAGATCATTGCCAAGCACATTCTTCCAAACTGTCTGGCGCCGGTCATTGTCCAGGTGACGCTTGGAATTGCCAACGCGATTCTCAGCTGTGCTGCGCTGAGCTTTATCGGCCTGGGAATTACGCCGCCCTCTCCGGAGTGGGGCGCCATGCTCTCCGGCGCGCGCAACTATATCCTCACCTACCCCCATTTAGCGGTTTACCCCGGCCTGGCCATTGTGATTACGGTTCTGGCGCTGAACCTGCTGGGGGACGGCCTGCGGGACGCGCTGGACCCGAAACTGAAGCGATAAGGAGTGGACACCATGGGAGAAAAGAATTTACTGGAGATCAAGGGCCTCAATGTTGTCTATAAGGTAGAGGACGGCGTGGTCTATGCTGTAAATGATCTCAATCTGGTTGTCCACAACAAGGAGACGCTGGGGTTTGTAGGAGAAACCGGCGCGGGCAAAACCACAACGGCCATGTCGATTATGCGCCTGATCCCCTCCCCTCCGGGGAAGATCGTGGGGGGAGAGATCCTCTTCAACGGCGAAGACCTGCTGAAGAAAAACCAGCGCCAGATGCGCGCTATCCGCGGACAGGATATCTCCATGATTTTCCAGGACCCGATGACGTCCCTCAATCCGTCGATGCGCGTGGATGACCAGATTGTGGAAATGCTGCGCCTGCACAAGCCGCTGAACAAGCATGCGGCCAAGGAGGAGGCCCACAAGCTGTTGGAGACTGTGGGAATCAAGCGGGAGCGTGCCAGTGATTATCCCCACCAGTTCTCCGGCGGCATGAAGCAGCGTGTGGTGATCGCCATTGCGCTGGCCTGCAACCCGAAGCTGATCATTGCGGACGAGCCTACCACCGCGCTGGATGTGACGATCCAGGCCCAGGTGATGGATCTGATGCGGGAGCTGAAGGACAGACTGGACACATCCATGATCCTCATCACCCATGACCTGGGGATTGTGGCGGAGATCTGTGACACGGTGGCGATCATGTATGCCGGCGGCGTTGTGGAGTACGCCTCAAAGGAGCAGCTGTACACAAAGCCGTGCCATCCGTATACGCTGGGGCTTTTCAACTCCATTCCCAAGCTGGATGTGGATGAGGAGTGGCTGGAGGAGATCGACGGCCTGCCGCCGGAGCCCACGGAAGTGATCCAGGGATGTCCCTTTAGCCCGAGATGCCCGAAATGCATGGAAGTGTGCCGGGAGAGGAAGCCGGGCGCCACCTATGTGGAAGAAGGCCACTATGTACGGTGCTTCCTTTTTGAACAGCAGGACAAGGAGGGCGGCGAAGATGTCTGAGAAATTGATTGAGGTGAAGGGCCTCAAGAAATATTTTAAAGTAAAAGCAGGGCTGCTCCATGCTGTGGATGATGTGAATTTCCACATCGACAAGGGGGAGACGCTGGGACTGGTGGGGGAATCCGGCTGCGGAAAATCCACCACCGGGCGGACCCTGATCCGGCTGATTGAGGCGGATGTGGGAGAGATTTTGTTTGACGGACAGGATATCCGGAAGCTGGATAAGCGCCAGCTGAAGGCATTCCGCCAGAATATGCAGATGGTATTCCAGGACCCCTACTCCTCCCTCAACCCCCGGCTGTCGATTTTTGATCTGATTGCCGAGCCGCTGATGAATATCAGCGAATATGCCCGCGACAGCAAGCGGGTGCAGGAGCGGGTGGAGGAACTGATGGACACAGTGGGGCTTTCCCGGCGTCTGGTCAATTCCTATCCCCACGAGTTGGACGGCGGACGGCGGCAGCGGGTGGGCATTGCCCGGGCGCTGTCCGTAAAGCCCGGATTTCTGGTTTTGGATGAGCCGGTCTCCGCCCTGGACGTCTGCATTCAGGCGCAGGTGATCAATCTCCTCAAACGCCTGCAGCAGCAGCTGGATCTGACCTACCTGTTCATTTCTCACGATTTGAGCGTGGTAAAGCACATCAGCAACCGGATTGCTGTGATGTATTTAGGGAAGATCGTGGAGCTGAGTGACCGCAATACCATTTTCCAGAAGCCCCAGCATCCCTACACCAAGGCGCTGCTGTCCGCAATCCCGATTCCCAGTATCCATGTAAACCGGCAGAGGGTTATCCTGAAAGGGGATGTTCCCAGCCCTGTGAATCCTCCGGACGGATGCCGCTTCGCTGGCCGCTGCCCGTATGTACAGGACCGGTGCCGGAAGGAGTGCCCGGAACTGCGGGAGGTAGAACCCGGACATTTTGTGGCGTGCCATTTCTGAAAAAATTCCCACTTTTGATTGCCGTACCGGCGTCAAAAGTGGGATTTTCTTATTTCCGGGGCCGGTACGAGGGGCTGCGCCGCCCGGTTGGACAGCGCTCCTCCGGGCAAAAGAAACAGGCGTGATGTACTTGCATCACGCCTGTTCAAATTGTTTTGTCTCTGAAAGTCGCGGGGGAAATGGGGCGCAGGGCGGCTTAAAACTCCCCGCTGTGCATCCGGGCCCGCTTGTTTTTGCGGTTGATGGAAAAGCCCTTTCCCCACAGCAGCAGCAAAATCACCATGGCGATCAGCGGCAGGCGGAGGGTGCCGAAGGAGAGGGGGAGACTGCGCAGACGGAAGACCGCCAGGGTGCTCAGAGCAAAAAGAACCGGGATCACACAGCCCAGATACCAGCGCTCGAACCGGCGGGGGCAGCTCAGGCGCATGTGCAGCGGCGCGATCACCATGACGGCGAGAATAATCAGGGCAATTTTCATAAAGTAGATCCTTTCTTCTTGTGCCGGGACGTCGGCTTTCGTAATCATAAGACAATATTTTCCTTCTTTCTGGAAGAAAAATATCACCAGATTCCTCTAATCTGCAGGATTACTATAACAAGAGGAAAGAAAATTGTCAAGTTAAGATCCCTAAAGGAAACGGTAACCGCCCTGTTACCCAAAGTCATTTCGTTCCGTCGCTTTTTGGTTCAGAGTCATCCTTCGGCGGGGATGGCGGAGGCGTTTCTCCGCTGTCTGTATCTCCGGCTGTCTCCGTCTCTGAGGGGTCATACACCTTTGGCAGAGTGATATGGCGGCCGCTCAGGTAGATCACGGCTGCGGTGATGGCGGTGAGAACGACTGCGGCAATCATTTGCTTGGGCAGATTCTGTGAAGAGGTGGAGAAAATCAAAGTTTCCAGCACACTGGGGTCCTGCTGTAGGGACTGCACTTGGATATGGTATCGCCAGGCAGTCAGAAGCCCTTGAAAGAGGGATGCGATCCGGAAGTTCACGAAAAAATTCATCACCATGTTAGACAGGTGGAACCATCGGCTGCGGTAGGCGTAGTGGCGCTGGAGATAGACGCCGTAGGCCATGGCCGCAATATAGAGGAAATAGGCGATCAGAATGGGAGTAAAGGTGGTGAGGGCGAAGAACAAAATACCGCCCCCCAGGGCAAAGGCAAAGGAGAGGACGCTCTGCCAGTCGGCCTTGGTGAGGGTCCGCACCGGTCCCCGGGTGCCTAAAAGATCATCCACCGTCACCCCCAGGGCCGCCGCCAGGGGGCCCAGCAGGGCCACGTCCGGATAGCTGCCGCTCTCCCAGCGGGAGACGGATTTGTTGGAAACCCCCAGCTGATCCGCCAGCTCCTGCTGGGTCAGCTTCTTGTCCCTCCGGTACTGCCGCAGACGGCGGCTGAATTCCAGTTCTGCCATATAACGTCCTCCTTATTTTTGTAAAACGCCTCTTCCTTTCCACTTCATTATAGGGAAAATCCGGTCCCGCGTCTATCCCGCGGGGTGGGAATTCGGTCTCGAGGTGGGAGAAAACGGGGCGGCCGCCTGGGAAAAATTGGGGAAAAGGACGATTGACAAGGAGGAGCGGCAAGTCTAAAATGTGGAAAGTTCTTTTGGCATGAAAAATATCCCCGCCCGGAGCGGAGATGTTTGACGTGGCTGGAGGGAACTATCCCAAGGCGCGGCGAGGGCCGCGCCGGTAAGAAGCGAGGCGTTTCATCGGTTATGAAGATCCTTTGTCAGGTGGGAGTCATCTTCGGGGTGTGCTGGGTCAGCCAGGTTCTGGAGTCGCTCCTCCCCTTTGCTTTTCCCGCCAGCGTTATCGGCATGGTGCTGCTGTTCCTGCTGCTGGCGGTGAGGGTGCTCCGGGTGGAGCATATTCAGGCGAAGTCGGATTTTCTCCTGGCCAACATGGCCTTCTTTTTCCTGCCCGCCGGCGTCAGCATCCTCAACTATCTGGAGGAGCTGCGCAGCGCGGCGGTGGCCCTGGTGGTGATCTGTCTTGTGACCACGGTGCTGGTCTTCGGAGCCACTGCCCTCAGCATCAAGCTGACTTTGCGGCTTATGGGAAGGGGGAAGGGTCATGATTGAGTGGACGACATCCCCCTTCTTCGGCGTGGCCCTCAGCGTGCTGGCCTTCTGGGCGGGCACCCGGCTGCAGAAGAAAACAGGACTGGTGATCTGCAACCCCCTCTTGGTGGGAATTTTGCTGGTGATCGCCGTGCTGGTGGTTTTCAAAATCCCCTATGAAAATTATAACGAGGGCGGAGCCCTCATCAACCTCTTTCTCTCCCCCGCCACGGCTTGCCTGGCGGTGGCCATCTACAGCAAGGTGAAGCTCCTGAAGGAAAACTGGCTGCCCATCCTGGTGGGCTGCACCGTGGGCTCCCTTACCTCCATGGGCAGCGTGTGGCTTCTCTGCCGCCTCTTCGGCTTAAGCGACGCCATGACCGCCTCTCTGCTGCCCAAGTCCGTCACCACCCCCATTGCCGTCAGCGTGGCGGAGGCCCACGGCGGCATCTCCTCCATCACCGTGGTGGCGGTGATCTTCACCGGTATCTTCGGCAGCATCGTGGCGCCCTTCCTCATCCGCCTCTTCCGGGTGAAGGACCCTGTGGCGGCGGGCCTCTCCATCGGTGCCTGCTCCCACGCCATGGGTACCTCCAAGGCTTTGGAGCTGGGGGAGACCGAGGGGGCCATGAGCGGCCTTGCCATCGGGGTGTGCGGCCTGATCACCGTGGTGGTCTCCATGTTCCTTTTATAAGCAGCCCTTTGAAAGCGCCTGCGGGCGGACAGCCTTTGTCCCGCCCGGGGCGCTTTTGCTGTGCTTGGGAGAAAAGAAGAGGAGAATTTCTGCCTTTCCTCTTCCTCTGTCAGTATATTCTGTAGTATAATACCAAATATGAGAAGCGCCGCGCCGCGGCGTTCGTGAAAAAAGGAGAGAACGCCTATGAGATTGACCAAGGAGCAGCAGGCGCTGCTAAATGGGTGGCAGGGGGAGACCATGGCCAAGGTGGTCAAGACCCTGGTGATGTACGGCGAGGCCTTCGGCGCGGAGCGGATGGTCCCTATTACCAGTCAGTACGGCCACACGGTCATCAGCTTCGGTATCGGCGTGATGAAGCCGGTGTACCAGCTCTACGACCAGCTGCTCGGCGCCAATGCCGTCAGCCGGCAGCCCTTCTCGGCGGACCCCCGGCCACTGGACAAGAACATCCCCTCCTCCTTCCTGCAGGATGTGGTGTTCAAATTCATGTACAGCCAGCAGGAGCGCTATGAGGACCAGCTGCGGAAGCTGGGCCTTATGGGGGAGGACGCCTACAGCTGCGCCTGCTACCTGCCTCAGGTGGGGAACGTGCCGGGGCGGGGGGAGATCCTCTCCTGGGCGGAGTCCTCGGCGGTGGTCTACGCCAACAGCGTCCTGGGGGCCCGGTGCAACCGGAACTCCGGCATCATTGAGCTTATGGGCTCCATCGCCGGCTTTGTGCCGGAGTTCGGTCTTCTCACCGACGACGGGCGGCGGGCGGACTGGATCGTGGAGGTCCGCACCTCCAAGCTGCCGGACGCCCAGCTTTTGGGCTCCGCCGTGGGCATGAAGGTGCTGGAGAAGGTGCCCTATGTTCGGGGCCTTGAGAAGTGGCTGGGCCAAGAACTTACCGAGGAGGCATGCGCCTATCTCAAGGACTTCGGCGCCGCCTGCGCCTCCAACGGCTCTGTGGGCCTCTACCACATCCACGGCCTTACGCCGGAGGCGGCGGACCAGGGGGAGAGCCTCATTCGGGAGAACGCCCCGGTGTATGTGGTGGACGATGAGGAGCTCCGGCGGGTGAAGGAGAGCTACCCCTGCATCTGGAAGGACAAGGATGCCAAGCCCAAGCTCTGCTTTATGGGCTGCCCCCACATGACCCTCAGCCAGCTGAAGGACTGGACGGTGAAGGTGGAGGAGGGACTGCGGGCCTCCGGGAACAAGAAGGTCCTTATCCCCACGGTGTTTACCACTGCACCCGCTGTGGAGAAGGAATTCCGGAAGACGGACTACGCCCTGCGCCTCAAGGACACAGGAGTGATTCTCAGTACGATCTGCCCGCTGATGTACATGAACAATCCTCTGTCCAAGAAGATGCCGGTCATCACCTCATCCAACAAGCTGCGGACCTATACCAGCGCCCGGTACTACTCCGACGAGGAGATCCTGGCCAAGATCACCAAGGAGGGAAAGTGAGATGGGAAGAACCTTTCAGGGCAGAGTGGTGACCCCCGGCGAGACCACGGCCCCGGCTCTGGTGTCCCATGGGGGCTTCAACACCCTGGCCAGCTACCAGATGGCCCTGATGTTCGGGGACAAGGAAGTGAAATGCGGGGACCAGAACAACCCCGACCTCTATAAAAAACCCATGCTGGGCAAGGCCCTGTGCCTGCCGGAGACCATCGGCTCCACCACCGGCGGCATGGTGCTGTATACCGCATGCGCCCTCGGCAAGCAGCCTGCCTGCATGCTGTTCTCCAAGCCCATCGATTCCCTGGCGGCTTCCGGCGCCATCTTAGCCGCCAACTGGACGGAGGCGAGCATGCCGGTGGTGGACAGCCTGGGGGAGGAGTTTCTCCGCTATGTAAAGGATGGAATGACCATCACCGTGTCCCGGGACGGGGCGGTGACGGTAGAAGAAGGAAAGGAGTCTTGAGATGAAGCAAGCGTACGAGCCCCTGTTTACCCCCTGGAAGATCGGCAAGGTGGAGATCAAAAACCGCATTGTCATGACCTCCATGGGCGGTACCTCCATCTTTGGGTGGATGGAGCCCAACCACTTTGACAAGGAGGCGGCCAAGTTCCTCCTGGAGCGGGCCCGGCACGACGTGGGCCTGATCCTCCCGGGCATCGCCCCCATCCGGGATACCATGGGCGGCCGGTGGCTGTATCAGAACCCGGGGAAGTTCCGGGAGCTGAAGACCTTTATGGAGGAATTCCACAAGACCGGGGCCAAGCTCTTTGTGCAGATTACCGCCGGTATGGGCCGGGCCATGGCGGTGAACGACCTGATGGTGAAGATGATGAGCAACAAGGCCCTGGGGACCCTGGGCAAGCCCATCTTCAACATGGACTATATCACCGCCAGCGCCTCCGCCACCCCCAACCGCTGGGCTGACGGAGTCTATTCCCGGCCCCTCACGGTGAAGGAGATCGACGAGATTGTGGAGGCCTTCGCCCGGACCGCCAAGCTGTGCATGGACGCCGGGGTGGACGGCATCGAGGTTCACGCCGTCCACGAGGGCTATACCCTGGATCAGTTTGCCACCAAGTACACCAACCGCCGCACGGACCAGTACGGCGGGAGCCTGGAGAACCGCTACCGCTTTGCCGCCGACATTGTGAAGGCCATCAAGCGGGAGTGCGGCCAGGACTACCCGGTGTCCCTGCGCTACTCCGTTATCTCCAAGACCAAGGGCTTCCGCCAGGGCGCGCTCCCCGAGGAGGGGGACAACTACACCGAGGTGGGCCGGGACATGGCGGAGTCGGAGATTGCCGCCAAGTTCCTTCAGGATGCGGGCTACGACATGCTCAACTGCGACAACGGCACCTATGACGCCTGGTACTGGGCCCATCCCCCGGCCTATATGCCACAGAACTGCAACCTGGAGGACGTGAGCCACATCAAGAAGTTTGTGGACATCCCTGTGGTCTGCGCCGGGCGCATGGAGCCCAAGGACGGCGCCGAGGCCATCCGGGAGGGGAAGATCGACGCCATGGGCGTGGCCCGGCAGTTCCTTACCGACTCCGCCTGGGTCACCAAGCTGAAGGAGGAGCGGGAAGAGGAGATCAAGCCCTGCATCTGCTGCCACAACGCCTGCTTCACTATGGCGCGCTATGAGGGCTCCGCCAACGATCAGGACCTCATGGACGCCATTCACATGGCCCGCTGCGCCCTGAACCCCCGGACCATGCAGACCAAGAAGTACCGCATCCGGAAGGCCGCGGCGCCCAAAAACATCGCCATCGTGGGCGGCGGCATCGGCGGCATGGAGTGCGCCCTGGTGCTGACGGCCCGGGGTCACCAGGTGGACCTCTATGAGAAGTCCGACCGCCTGGGCGGTGTGTTTGTGGCCGCTGCCGCCCCCTCCTTCAAGGAGAAGGACCGGGCGCTGATCGAATGGTACCGCCGGGAGCTGGAGCGGAGAAGGATTCCTGTCCACCTCAACACGGAGGTGGTGGATGTGAACTCCCTGGACGCCGATGAGGTGATTATCGCCACCGGCGCCACCCCCAAGAAGCTGCCCATCCCCGGCATGGAGTACGCCATGGAGGCCACAGAGTACCTCTACGGCCGGGAGACCGGGGAGCGGGTGGTGATTATCGGCGGCGGCCTCAGCGGCTGTGAGATCGCCTATGACCTCATTTTGAAGGGCAAGAAGCCCACCATCGTGGAGATGCGGGAGGATCTCATCGCCGTGCGGGGCGTGTGCCTTGCTAATTCCTCCTTCCTCCGGGAGACCTTTGCCTACCACGACACGCCGGTATATCTCAACACCACCGTCCAGGCCATCCGCCCTGATGGGGTGACCCTCTGCACCAAGGACGGGAAGACCATCGATGTGGGCTGCGACAATGTCATTGTTTCCGCGGGCTACAACCCCCACCCCATTGCGGAGGCCTCCCGCCACGTCCATCTGGTGGGTGACGCCAACGGCGTGGGCAACCTCCGCACCGTCATCTGGCGGGCCTGGGATGTGTGCATGAAGCTGTAAAACGGAGTGCTTTTGTAAAAAACGTTTCAAGAGCCGCCGGACAGACCAAAAAGGAGGAGGCAGCCGTCTCCTCCTTTTTGTGTTATATTGAGATGCTTTGGAGGGACTTTCAGACCTTCGCTGCCTCCGCCACTGCCCCACCGGGGGAGAGGCGGCCCGATGCGTCGGCCATTTGAGAGGCGCTGCTGCACGGGGAGGTGCAGCAGCGCCGGGGCTTCGCCTTGCTTTTTTCCCAGGGAGGCGTTATACTATCCGTACTACTACGAAAGGAGGAGGACCATGGAGCTCTTTCGCCTGCTGGACATTTCGCCGGGGATCACCGCCCTTATCGGCAGCGGCGGCAAATCCACCCTCCTCTCTCTTTTGGCCCGGGAGCTGGCGGAGGCAGGGGAGCAGGTGCTCTGCGCCACCACCACTCATATTTTTCCTCCGGCGGGGATGCCCCTGGCAGACAGCCCAGCCGCCGCAGAGCAGGCCCTTTGCCGGGGCGGGCCGGTGTGCGTGGGCGTTTGGGCGGCAGAGGGGAAGCTGGGACCGCCCCGGGAACCCTTGGAGGCATACCGGGGGATGTGCCGGTACCTCCTGGTGGAGGCGGACGGCTCCCGGCGGCTCCCGCTGAAGGCCCACGCCCCCTACGAGCCGGTGATCCCGCCGGGCACAGGGCGGACCATTCTGGTGGCGGGGGCTGCGGGACTGTACCGGCCCGTCCGGAAGGCGGTCCACCGGCCGGAGATTTTCTGTTCTCTGGCGGGGTGCGCTCCGGAGGATCTGGCCACGCCGGAGCGGGCGGCCCGGGTGATGGAGGCGGAGGGGCTGGGGGATCTGGTCCTCATCAATCAGGCCGACGCGGCAGAGGCGGCGGCCCGGGAACTGGCGGCGCTGCTAAGGGAGAAGACGGTGGTGGCCGCCCTCAATAAAGGAGAGTGGAACCATGCTGGTTTTGATTCGGGGCGCCGGTGATATCGCCACCGGTATCGCCCTTCGGCTGTGGCGCAGCGGACTTCGGTGCGTCATGTGTGAAATTGAGGCCCCCACCGCGATCCGGCGGACTGTGGCCTTTTCTGACGCCGTCCGCCGGGGGGAGACAACGGTGGAGGACGTGACCGCCCGCCGGGCATCGGACAGCGGGGAGGCCCTCCGCCTTTTGGAGGAGGGGATTGTACCGGTGCTGGTGGACCCGGAGGCTGCCTGTAAGGCGGCGCTTCGGCCCGACGCCCTGGTGGACGCCATTTTGGCCAAGCGGAACCTGGGTACAAAGATCACTGACGCGCCGGTGGTGGCGGCGGTTGGTCCCGGTTTCACCGCCGGGGAGGACTGTCACGCTGTGGTGGAGACCATGCGGGGCCACACCCTGGGCCGGGTCTGCTACACCGGCTCCGCCCTGCCCAACACCAATATTCCCGGCCTCATCGGAGGCTTTGCCGGGGAGCGGGTGCTCCGGGCCCCGGCGGACGGGATTTTCCGCCAGGTGCTGGACATCGGCGCCCAGGTAAAGGCGGGGGACGCGGCGGGCTATGTGGGGGAGCTGCCCATGGTCTGCCAGATCGACGGGGTTCTCCGTGGTATCCTCCCCGACGGCACCCCGGTGCGCAAGGGGATGAAGTCCGGGGATGTGGACCCACGGTGCGAGAAGTTCCACTGCTACACCGCCAGCGACAAGGCCCTGGCGGTAGGCGGCGGGGTGCTGGAGGCCATCCTCCATCTCACCGGCGCGCTGCGGGAGAGGCGGTGAGGCCGTGGCGGGAATCCTGATCGAGCGAAATGGGTATCTCCGGGAGATCCTTCACCTGCTGAACGCCGCCTCCTGGGATTGCCAATGGCTCATTACCGGTCTTGAGTGCTATGCCACCTGCGGCTGGGAGGGGGCGGAGAAGTGGGGACAGGAGACGCTGCTCCTCTCCAACCAGGTCTTTCTCCATGACGTAGAGGCCCGGGATATGCAGTTTGTGTGGGGCCTCTTCTCCGCCATTCCCAGCCGGTATTCCAAGGAGGAGATCTTTGCCCACCCCCTGCCGGATTTTTGGGAGGAGGACGGCCGCAGCGTCTGTCTCCGGGAGCATCTCCTGCCTCAACACCCCCTGGCCTTCCTGGAAATTTTGTCGGAGGACAGCACCTCCATCACCGTCTCGGCCCCAGAGCCGGAGATCCTTCAGCCCCTCTATCGTCTGGACTGTTGGACGGAGGACGCGGAGGAGAGCAATCGCCGCTTTCTGGCGATGGAGGCGGTGGTAAAGGAATTTGTGGCCGCCAGGGGCTACGGCAAGATGAGTGAGCACACCCGGCGGAATTTGTTGTACCATGTGTGGCACAGCCTGTATTACCACCGTCCGGACCGGCCCTTCTGCCGGGAGGAGGTGGAGACGGTGTGCCTTCGCTGTTGGAAAGGAGAACTGTGATGGATGAGACTGAAGTGAAACTGACCAAGCTGGCCAAGTGCGCCGGCTGCGGGGCCAAGGTGGGGGCCGGGACCCTGGCAAAGCTCTTAGAGGGCATCCGGGTCCATGAGGACCCCAATCTGCTGGTGGGCTTTGACAAGAGCGACGACGCCAGCGTCTATAAGGTCAGTGACGATCTGGCCCTGGTGCAGACGGTGGACTTCTTCCCGCCCATCGCCGACGACCCCTATCTCTTCGGCCAGATCGCCGCCACCAACGCCCTCAGCGACGTCTACGCTATGGGCGGCGAGCCTAAGCTGGCCCTGAATCTCATGTGCGTGCCGGAGAGCATGCCCTCTGAAGCGGTCCACCAGATCCTCCGGGGCGGCTACGACAAGGTCTATGAGGCGGGCTGCCTCATTACCGGCGGTCACAGCATCTTTGACGCTGAGCCCAAGTACGGCCTCAGCGTCACCGGCTTTGTCCACCCGGACAAGGTCCTCACTAACAGCGGCGCGCAGCCCGGGGATGTGCTTTTCCTGACCAAACCCATCGGCATCGGCGTCCTCACCACCGCCCACAAGGCGGAGCTGGTGGAGCAGTCGGTCATGGACCGGGCCTACGGTCTTATGACCACCCTCAACAAGGCCGCGCGGGACTGCATGGTCCGCTACCGGGTCCACGCCTGCACCGACGTCACCGGCTTTGGCCTGATGGGCCACCTTTTGGAGATGGCCCAGGGCAGCGATACCCGGGCGGTGCTGTCGGTAAAAGAGATTGACCTCATAGACGAGGCGGTGGAGCTGGCGAAGATGGGGGTACTGCCGGAGGGGATGTACCGCAACCGAACCTTTGCGCAGGAATGGGTGGACGTGGGGGAGGTCCCCCTGGAGCGGCAGGACCTGCTCTTTGACCCCCAGACCGCCGGGGGACTGCTGATCAGCGTCCACCCCGACGACGCGGAATCGCTCTTCGGGGAGCTGAAGGGGGCGGTGCCCTCCGCCCAGCGCATCGGCGTTATGGAGGCCTATGGGGGAGGCAAGCGGATTCTCCTCCGCTGAAATGGAAGTAAGAGCCAAAAACCGCCGCAGAGTCGTACTCTGCGGCGGTTTTCGCTAACTTTTCTGCAGCAGCTTCCACAGCTCCTCCGGGCTGTCGGCGAAGGTGACAGCCCCCGCCTCCTCCAGCTCCTTCCTGGTGCGGAAGCCCCAGGTGACGGAGATGCAGGGGAGTCCCGCGTTCCGGGCGGTGGCGAGGTCCACCTCCGAATCCCCGATGTACACGGCGCCCTCCTTCCCGGCTCCCAGCTGGCGGAGAGCCAGTTCCACCGTGTCCGGCCAGGGCTTGCGGCGAAGCCCCTCCGTTTCGCCCACGGCAATGGCCACCAGGTCCCCGAAGTAGTGGGCGCAGAGGTCCTTTACCGCCTCATCCACCTTGTTGGACACCACGGCCACAGCGCAGCCTGCCTCCCGCAGCTGGCGCAGCAGGGGGAGGATGCCGTCGTAGGGCCGGGTGCACACCCGGTCGTGGGTATTGTACCAGGAGCGCATGGCGGCGGTGTGGCGGTCGATCTCCTCATCGCTACAGCCCTCCGGCAGGCTCAGGCGCATCAGGTTGCGCAGGCCGTTGCCCACAAACTGCCGTACCTCCGCCAGGGAGCGCTGGGGGAGGCCGCTGACAGACAGCTGATGGTTCACGGCGCCCCGGAGATCCTCTAAAGTGTTCAGCAGGGTGCCGTCCAAATCAAATAAAATCGTGTGATATTCCATGCCCTTCACCTCACGGCCAACAGTATAGTGGGAAGAGGGGAAAAAGGCAATAGTTGAATTTTCCCTAAAAGCTGGTATACTGAAGGCTGGAATGAATTGTTTGCCGCAAAGGAGAACTGACTATGAAACTGCTGATCGCTTCCGATATCCATGGTTCTGCCCATTACTGTGCGCAGCTGATGGCGGCTGTGGAGCGGGAGAAGCCGGATAAGATTTTGCTGCTGGGGGATCTGCTCTACCACGGTCCCCGCAACGCCCTGCCGGAGGAGTATGACTGCCCCAGGACCTACGCCATGCTCAACAGCCTCAAGGACCGCGTCGCCGCCGTCCGGGGAAACTGCGACTGCGAGGTGGACCAGATGGTGCTGGAGTTCCCGGTGCTGGCGGACTACGCCCTGGTGGAGGCCGACGGCGTGTCCCTTTACGTCACCCACGGCCATCTGTGGAATGAGGAGCATCTGCCCCCTATGGCCAAGGGAACCGTGCTGCTCCACGGTCACACCCATGTGCCCGTGTGCAATGTCCACGAGGACTATATTTACATGAACCCCGGCTCCGTTTCCATTCCCAAGGAAGGCAGCCGCCACAGCTATATGACCCTGGAAAACGGCCTTTTCCAGTGGAAGGATCTCAGCGGGGAGGTCTACCGGGAGTACCGGGCGGTCCGGTAAAAATTTTTCTAAAAGTTTTTCCTTTCCGTGCAATAAAACGGCATGGATCTGCATTATGTAAGTGACAGGAGAGAAAAGCCATGTGGATGATGCTTGGCATGATGCCGGCGAACAGCGCCCCTGTTCCGGAGGAACTGGAGCAACTTCTCCTTGGCGTGGCCGCCGGGGACCGGGAAGCGCTGTCCGGGTTCTACGCCAGAACCAGGACGGCAGTCTATGGATTGGCGCTGTCCTACCTTCGCAGCGGACACGATGCGGAGGATGTGACCCAGGATACTTATTTGAAGGTCTGGGACAGTGCGGGGACCTACCGTCCCCAGGGAAAGCCCATGGCATGGCTCCTGACCATCACCCGAAATCTGTCCCTTATGCGCATTCGTAGCCGGGACAAGGTGGTGGATATGTCCCAGGAGGACTGGAACATGCTGGCGGTGGAGAGTTCCGACGTGACGGCGGAGGACCGGCAGGTGCTGACGGCCGCCCTCTATGGCCTTACGGACCAGGAGCGGCGGGTGGTTTTGCTCCACGCCGTGTCCGGACTGAAGCACCGGGAGATCGCCCAGATTCTGGAGATGCCCCTGGCCACCGTGCTGTCCAAGTACCACCGGGCGCTGAAAAAGCTGAGAGACTTACTGGAAGGAGATGAGCCGCTGTGACCGATCAGGAACTGGAGCGCCGACTTTGTACGGCTGTGGATCACGCTGTCCCCGATCAGCTGCAGAGCATCCTCTCCCGCTGTGAGGAACGGAAAGGAACTGTGATCCCCATGACGGAGAACACAAAAAAGAACAAGAGACGCTTCGCCCGAATGGCGGTGGCGGCCTGCCTGGCTCTGCTGCTGGTGGGCGGCGGCGCCGCGGGCGTGCTGAACATGCAGGCCAATGCGGTGGCTTCCGTTATTTCCCTGGATGTGAACCCCAGCATCGAGCTGCAGGTCAACAAAAAGGAAGAAGTCCTCTCCGCTACGCCGCTGAACGCGGAGGCGGAGGAGATTTTGACGGATCTTCCTCTGGAGGGGACGGACCTGAATGTGGCGGTGAACGCCATTGTGGGCAGCCTTCTGCGCCACGGCTATCTGGACAGCATCTCCTCGGCCATCCTGATCTCTGTGGAGGACCAGGACCAGGCCCGGGCCACCCGGCTGGAGCAGAGCCTTACCACAGAGGTGGGCACCGCTCTGCAGAATGCCCAGTCCGGGGCGTCGGTGCTGAGCCAGACTTTGACCCAGGATACCCAGCTGGATACCTTTGCCCAGGCGAACAACATCTCGGTGGGCAAGGCATCCCTCATTCAGTCGATTATGGGGCTCAACAGCGCCCTGACCTTTGAGGATTTGTCCGTTCTCTCTGTGGAGGAGCTGAGCCAGCTGGCGGAGGCGGGAGCCCCGGCGCTGCCGGTGGGCCGGGACGCCGCCGCTGCGGCAGCCCTCTCCTATATGGGGATTTCCCAGGCGGATGCCCGGAAGATTGAGGTGGATGCGGAGCTGGACGAGTGGCAGCCCTGCTACGAGGTGGAGGTCGAGATGACAAGCGGCGAGTATGAGTGCGCCGTGGACGCCTACACCGGTGAGATCCTCTGGGGCAATAAGCCCAACGGCAGCACCGGCACCAACACCAGCACCAGCACCGGCGCCAACACCGGAACAGGCACCAATACCAGTACCGGCACCAATACCGGCACGAACACCGGTACCTCCTCCGGCGATATCGGGGAGGAAAAGGCCAAGAGCATCGCCTACGCCGATGCCGGGATCAGCGCATCCAGCGCCACCAACGTGAAGGTGGAGCGGGACTGGGACGACGGCCGCTGGGAGTATGAGATCGAGTTCTGGAGCGGCAGCACCGAGTACGACTACAAGATCTCCGGCACGGACGGGAGAGTGCTGGAGCGGGAGAGCAAGACCCACGCGGTGAGCATTGACAGCATGATCACCGCTGCCCAGGCCCGGGACGCCGCCCTGGCCCACGCCGGGCTGAGCGCCTCAGATGTGTGGGACCTGGATGTCAGCGAGGAGCTGGATAAGCGGACTCCCTACTATGAGGTGGAGTTCAAAAGCGGCGGCGTGGAGTATGACTATGAGATCGACGCGGCCAATGGCAGCGTGCTCCGCTACAACCAGGAGAGAGATTGATCCCCCAGCCGGTTCCGGGGATGCAATAAAAGGAAGGGAAACCCTGCGGGGTTTCCCTTTTTTTGGCGTTGGAAAAAATAGGAGAGGATGGGGAATTAGTGGTTGCGGGGGGGACCGGGATACGATATAATAAAATAACAAATCCCTCGGAATCCAGGCAGAGGGGCTATTCTGAAAAAAGGAGAGATATTATGAAATTCTCGGAAAAGGTCAAAAAGTGCGGACTCTCCCCTATGCGTAAGTTTCACCCCTACGCTGTGGCCGCCAAGGCAGCAGGAAAGAAGATCTATCACCTGAACATCGGGCAGCCGGATATCGAGACGCCCCAGGCTGCCTTTGAGGCGGTGCGGAATTTCAGCCAGCCTGTTCTGGAATACGCCCCCTCTCCCGGTATCCCCGAGCTGATCGACGCGGTGAAGGGCTACTATGAGAAGCTGAACATCCATTTTGACGAGAGCGAGATCCTGGTGACCACCGGCGGCAGCGAGGCGCTGCAGATTGTGCTCAACTGCATTTTGGACGACGGGGATGAGATTATCATTCCTGAACCCTTCTATCCCAACTACAACACCTTTGTCTGTACCACCGGCGCGTCCATCCGGTCGTTGACCACTACCCCGGAGGAGGGCTATTTCTATGCCGACCGCGCCCGGGTGGAGGCGCTCATCAATGAGCATACCCGTGCCATCATGGTCACCAACCCCGGCAATCCCACCGGCGTGGTGCTGGCTCCGGAGGAGATGGAGATGCTGGTGGATGTGGCCAAGAGCCACGACCTGTTCATTATCGGCGACGAGGTCTACCGGGAGTTTGTTTACGGCGGCGAGGAGCTGGCTTCTCTGGGGCGGTTTACCGATGCGGCGGAGAACGTCATCCTCATTGACTCCGTATCCAAGCGCTTCTCCGCCTGCGGCGCCCGTATCGGTGTGCTCATCTCCCGGAACGAGGAGCTGATGGCCCACGCCATGAAGTATTGCCAGGCTCGACTGTCCGTGGCTACTCTGGACCAGGTGGCCGCCACCGCGCTGTACACCGTATCTGACGACTACTTTGCCGCCGTGCGGGAGGAGTACAAGCGCCGCAGGGATACGGTGGTGCGCAAGCTCAAGGAGATCCCCGGCGTGGTGTGCAAGTGTCCGGAGGGCGCCTTCTACCTGATGGCGAAGCTCCCCGTGGACAGCGCCGACGCCTTCCAGCAGTGGCTGCTGACAGACTTTGATGACAAGGGCGAGACCGTCATGTTTGCTCCCGGCGAGTCCTTCTACGGCACGCCGGGCAAGGGTGTGGACGAGATCCGCATCGCCTATGTGCTGAAGGAAGAGGATCTGGCCCGGGCATGCGACCTTCTGGCCCTCGGTATCCAGGCATACAATGCTGGAAAGTAAACAAATCAAAAAACAGGCAGATCGTTTGGTCTGCCTGTTTTTTGCTGAAAAGACCATGAAACAGGACGGCTTTCCGGAAAATGAGATGGACGGAAATTCGTCTTGGCGGAGCGTACCGCACTGAATATTTGGCGGAGACCTGTGGAAAATTGTCAAAGTGAAATGGTAAAATTGCATGATAATTCTTGTCCTTAGAGGAGTCGTGTGGTATAATACTGACAAAAGGAGGGGCGCGGTTCGTCCTGCAGCAGGCGGGACGGCAAATCGACAGCACAAGAGGAAAGGTCGGTGATCCCATGGAAGGTCCATACAAATACTCCCGAAAATTAGAACGACGGACCGCCTCACTTTTCGTTCAGAACACCGGACGGCAGCAATGCGGCGCGGGCTACGGCTGGGGCCCCGGCGTCCGGGACCACTTCCTGCTCCACCACATTTTGTCCGGACAGGGTACCTGCATCATTGACAGCCGGAAGTATGATATCCATGCGGGGGACAGCTTCCTTGTCTACCCGGACACCACGATCCACTACTACGCCGACGCGGCGGAGCCCTGGGAGTACATATGGGTGGGCTTTAACGGCATGGACGCCGAGCGGTATGTGGAGTTGACGGATTTCTCCCGGGAAAATCCGGTGCTGCCCGGCGGCAGCGGCAGTGAGGCCATCGCCGGGCTGCTGGATGAGATCTATCGGGCCTATGGTACCTCCGCATGGGAAAATCTGGCCATGACCGGCAGGCTGTATGCGCTGCTGTCCCATCTGGTGGAGCGGGCCCAGAGCGGCCGGGCGCCCCGCCGGGATTCTTTGGATTGTGCCGAAGCCGCTGCCAATTACATTGTCAACCACTTTGCAGAGCCTGTGACCGTGGAGCAGCTGGCCGACCATTTTTCAGTCAGCCACAGCAGCCTCTACCGGAAATTCATCAAGCGCTATCAGATGTCCCCCAAGCGCTTTTTGCTGGAGTACCGCATTGACCGGGCCTGCATTCTGCTGTCCACCACAGATCACTCGGTCCAGGAGGTGTCCAATTCCGTGGGCTTTGACGATCCCTTCTACTTCTCCCGGGTCTTCAAGGAGATCCGGGGCGTCTCTCCCAGGCGGTACGCCGCGGCGCGCCAGCAGGAGCGTGCGGAGGAGAAAGTGGAGAATCAGGAGACGTAACTCCTATTGCAGAATAGCGCGGGAACGACTGTGCCCGCTTTCCGTAAATTCCTGCTGTATCGCGATACAGCAGGAATTTTTGCGTAGAGATGCGCCTTGTGGCAGCGGACTGTACAAAGGTCCATCTTTATGAAGAGAAAGTCCATGTTCTTATAGAATAGAGACTTTTATAATGAAGAAAGAAATCCTTGAAGATCGGGAGAGAACAGGAGAAAAACGGTATGAGCTATTCTTTTTCTGTGGCGAATGATTTTGACAAGTTGGAGGCGGAGCTGACCGGTTTGTACGGCGCCGCCGCGGCGCCGGAGCAGGTATTGCGCTACCGCTCTCTGCTGCGCCGGCTGGAGGAGACCTTCGGCAGCGTGGAGAAGGCCGCCGTCTTCTCCGCCCCCGGCCGCACGGAGATCGGCGGCAACCACACCGACCACCAGCACGGCAAGGTGCTGGCGGGAAGCGTGAATCTGGACGTCATTGCCGCCGTGGCCCCCAGCGGGGACAACTGCATCCGCATCCAGAGTGAGGGCTTCCCCATGGACGTGGTGGACCTGAGTGATTTGGAGATCCACGAGGAGGAGAAGAACACCTCCGCCGCCATCATCCGGGGCATTGCCGCCTGGTTTGCCCAGCGGGGCTGCAAGATCGAGGGCTTCAACGCCTACACCACCTCCAACGTCCTCAAGGGCAGCGGCCTCAGCTCCTCCGCCGCCTTCGAGGTGCTGGTGGCCAACATCATCAACGACCTCTTCTATGAAAGCAAATGCGACGCCGTCCGCCTGGCCCAGATCGGCCAGTACGCGGAGAATGTGTACTTCGGCAAGCCCAGCGGCCTTTTAGACCAAATGGCCTCCTCTGTGGGAAGCATGGTCACCATTGACTTTGCCGACAACACCAGCCCCGTGGTGGAGCGGGTAGACTTCGACTTCGCCGCCACCGGCCATGCCCTGTGCATCGTGGACAGCGGCGCCGACCACGCGGATCTCACCGACGAGTATGCCGCCGTCACCCGGGAGCTGAAGGAGATCTGCGCCTACTTTGACAGGAGTGTCCTGCGGGAGGTGAGCGAAGAGGAGTTTTATGCCGCTTTGCCCTTCCTCCGGCGGAAAGCGGGGGACCGGGCGGTGCTCCGGGCTATTCATGTTTATGAGGACAACCGCCGGGTTACCGAGCAGGTGGCCGCCTTGCGCCGGGGCGACTTTGAGGCATTCCTTGCGCTGGTGAAGGAGTCCGGTCTCTCCAGCTGGCGCTTTCTCCAGAACGTGGTGCCCGCCGGGTACACCCACCACCAGGAGGTGGCCATGGCTCTGGCCCTCTGTGAGAAGCTGCTGGGCGGCCGGGGAGCCTGTCGGGTCCACGGCGGCGGCTTTGCCGGCACCATCCAGGCATTTGTGCCTATGGATCTGCTGGATACCTTCAAGAAGGAAATGGAGCGGGTGCTGGGAGACGGCAGCTGCCATGTGCTGACCATCCGTCCGGTGGGCGGAAAACGTCTTGTGTGAGGTGTGTGAAATGACGGATACCTATATTGCCGCCCTGGTGGAGTACGCGGTTTCCACCGGGCTCATTGAGGAGTGCGACCGGGTGTGGGCGGTGAACGCCCTGCTGGAGGTCATGAAAAAGGACGATTTTACCGTCCCTGAGACGGTGCCCCAGATGTCCCTGGAGGAGATCTTGAAGGGCCTTTTGGACGACGCTGCCGCCCGGGGCGTCATCTCCGACGACTCCACCAGCCGGGACCTTTTCGACACCAAGCTTATGGGGGCTCTGACGCCCCGGCCCTCCCAGGTCCGGAAAACCTTTTGGGAGAAGTACGGCGAGAGCCCCAAGGCGGCCACCGACTGGTACTATAAGCTGAGCCAGGACACGGACTACATCCGCCGCTACCGCATTGTAAAGGACCAGAAGTGGATCACTGCCACGGAATACGGGGATCTGGACATCACCATCAACCTCTCCAAGCCGGAGAAGGACCCCAAGGCCATTGCCGCCGCCAAGGCGGCCCCCCAGAGCGGTTACCCCAAATGCCTGCTCTGTAGGGAGAACGAGGGCTATGCGGGCCGGATGAACCACCCCGCCCGGGAGAACCACCGCGTCATCCCCGTTACCATCGACAACAAGGACTGGTTCCTCCAGTACAGCCCCTATGTCTACTACAACGAGCACTGCATCGTCTTCAACAGCCTCCACACCCCCATGAAGATCGAGCAGGCCACTTTCCGCAAGCTCTTAGACTTCGTCAAGCAGTTCCCCCACTACTTCGTGGGCTCCAACGCGGACCTGCCCATTGTGGGCGGTTCGATCCTCAGCCACGACCACTTCCAGGGCGGACACTACACCTTCGCCATGGAGAAGGCTCCGGTGGAGAAGAGCGTTTCCTTCCCCGGCTTTGAGGATGTGGAGGCGGGGATCGTCAAGTGGCCCATGTCGGTGCTCCGGCTGCGCTGCGCCGACGACAACCGGCTGGTGGAGCTGGGTGGGAAGATTCTTGCCGCCTGGAGAGGCTACACCGACGAGGCCGCCTTCATCTTCGCCGAGACAAATGGGGAGCCCCACAACACCATCACCCCCATCGCCCGGACGCGGGAGGAGAAGTTTGAGCTGGATCTGGTGCTCCGCAACAACATCACCACGGAGGAGTTCCCTATGGGCGTCTACCATCCCCACCCGGAGCTCCACCACATCAAAAAGGAGAACATCGGCCTGATCGAGGTTATGGGCCTTGCGGTGCTCCCCGCCCGACTGAAGGGGGAGATGGCCCATCTGGCGGAGGTCCTGGTTTCCGGCGGCGACGTTGGTGGCTTTGAGGACCTTGCAAAGCACGCCGACTGGGCTGAGGAACTGAAGAAGCGCTACACCTTCACCGCCGAAAACGCGGAGGAGATTCTGCACCAGGAGATCGGCAAGGTCTTCTCCAGGGTGCTGGAGGACGCCGGCGTCTACAAGTGTACCGCCGAGGGCCGTGAAGCCTTCCAGCGGTTTGTGGACAGTGTCCGCTGAAGAAGCGTCATTACATTTTTTATATAATCTTGTATAGTATGGAGGGCATCCGAGATGAAAACGATTCTTGTTGCCGGCGGCGCCGGCTACATCGGCAGCCACATGGTGGCCCTGCTGGTGGAGAAGGGCTATGACGTAGTGGTGGTGGATAACCTGTGCACCGGCCACTGGCAGGCGGTAAAGGGGGCCAAGCTGCGGGTGGGCGACCTGCGGGACGGCAACTTCCTGGACCAGGTGTTCAGTGAATTCCCCATCGACGGCGTCATCAACTTTGCCGCCTACTCCCTGGTGGGTGAGAGCGTCACCAACCCTCTGAAGTATTACGGCAACAACGTGGCCGGCTCCCAGTCTATGCTGACGGCCATGAAAAACCACGGCGTGAAGAAGATCGTCTTCTCCTCCACCGCCGCCGCCTACGGCGAGCCGGAGAAGCAGCCCATTGAGGAGACCGACCGCACCGAGCCCACCAACCCCTACGGCGCCACCAAGCTGGCCATCGAGGGGATGCTGAAGTGGTGCGACAGGGCCTACGGCATCAAGTACGCCGCCCTGCGGTACTTCAACGCCGCCGGCGCCAACACTGATGTGGGCATCGGCGAGGACCACAACCCGGAGAGCCACCTCATTCCCATCGTCCTCCAGGCGGCCCTTGGCAAGCGGGACCATGTGGGTATCTTCGGCGACGACTACCCCACCCCCGACGGCACCTGCGTCCGGGACTACATCCATGTCCGGGATCTGGCCAGCGCTCATCTGCTGGCTCTGGAGTATTTAGACAAGGGCGGCGAGAGTGGCTCCTTCAACCTGGGCAACGGCACCGGCTACTCTGTCAAGGAGATTATTGACACCGCCCGGAAGGTCACCGGAAAGCCCATCCCCGCCACTGTGGAGCCCCGCCGGGCCGGTGATCCCTCCGTCCTCATTGCCTCCAACAAGAAGGCCCAGGAGGTGCTGGGCTGGAAGCCGGAGCGGGGTCTGGAGCAGATCATCTCCGACGCCTGGACCTGGCACAGCAGCCATCCCGACGGCTACGGCAAATAAGAAAATCCCTCATGCACCCTGTCTTCCTTTGGAGATGGGGTGCATATTTTATCGCATAATGCGTATAAATCGAAAAGAGCACCTTTTCAGAGCAATAGAGAAAATTTGGTCCCTCTTTTGGACTTGCACAGGGGATTTGTCGGAAGATTGTGGAATATAGACAAATAGAGACGGAGGAAACAACAGGGGATTCTGCTAAAATGTGCATTGAGAAATCATGCAAGAAGATGTAATATATATACACACACAAGAAAATACTTCCAACGGAGGATAGTAATATGAGCAAGAAAGATGTGAAGAAGATCGTCCTGGCCTATTCCGGCGGTCTGGATACGTCCATTATCATTCCCTGGCTGAAGGAGAACTACAACAACCCCGAGATCATCGCCGTGGCCGGCAACGTGGGCCAGAACGATGAGCTGGAGGGCCTGGAGGAGAAGGCCATCAAGACCGGCGCCTCCAAGCTGTACGTCATGGATCTGGTGGATGAGATGGTGGATGACGTGATCATCCCCTCCATGATGATGGGGGCCAAGTATGAGGACTACCTCCTGGGCACCGCCTTTGCCCGGCCCATTATTGCCAAGGGCCTGGTGGAGATCGCCAAGAAGGAGGGCGCCGACGCCATTGCCCATGGCTGCACCGGCAAGGGCAACGACCAGATCCGGTTTGAGCTGGCCATCAAGCGCTTCGCTCCCGAGATGACCATCATCGCTCCCTGGAGAGAGTGGGACATCAAGAGCCGGAACGAGGAGATCGACTACGCCGAGGCCCACAATGTGCCTTTGAAGATCAGCCGAGAGACCAGCTATTCCAAGGATAAGAACCTGTGGCACCTGAGCCACGAGGGCCTCGACCTGGAGGACCCTGCCAGCGAGCCTCAGTATGACAAGCCGGGCTTCCTGGAGATGGGCGTTTCCCCCGCCATGGCGCCCGACGAGCCCACCTATGTGACCATCGACTTTGAGAAGGGCTGGCCTGTGGCTCTCAACGGCGAGAAGATGAAGGCCAGCACCATGATCGCAAAGCTCAACGAGATCGGCGGCAAGAACGGCGTGGGCCTGCTGGACATCGTGGAGAACCGGATGACCGGCATGAAGGACAGAGGCGTCTACGAGACTCCGGGCGGCTCCATTCTGTACCGGGCCCACGAGGTCCTGGAGATGATCACCATCGACAAGGACACCGCCCACATGAAGAAGAAGCTGTCTGTGGACTTTGCTGATCTGGTTTATAACGGCAAGTGGTTCACCCCCCTGCGGGAGGCCCTCCAGGCTTTCGCCGTGGAGACCCAGAAGCACGTCACCGGCCAGGTGAAGCTGAAGCTCTACAAGGGCAACATCATCACCGCCGGCGTCACCTCTCCCGATACCCTGTACTCTGAGAACATCGTCACCTTCCAGGAGAGCGACTACAACCAGGCCGACGCTACCGGCTTCATCAACCTGTGGGGCCTGCCCGACACCATCCTCGCTCTGCGGGACGAGGGGAAGCTCTAAGAGACGACGTCAAGGGGGAGCAGGCTCCCCCTTGAGAATCCCCCACCGCCAGTCTGCGGACTGGCGACGCCGCCCAGGGCGGCTGGGGTCAAGGGATTTTTCCAAGGCGCATGTCCTTGGAAAAATGATTCGATTTTCTTCTTTCGCTTTGGCGAAAGAACCGGGGGCTGCGGCCCCCTGGCCCCCCGGGGCTTAGATAGGACCCGCAGGGTCCGGTCCGCTGTATCACCGGCATAAGCGGCGGGAGTTTGCTCCCGCCGCTTTCCGCTGTTTCTGCCTGTTGGGCAGATCATCACTTCTTCAGGAGAGAAATTGCTATGAAACTTTGGGGGGGACGGTTCCAGAAGGAGACCGATACCTTAGTGAATGATTTCAATTCCTCCATCCAGTTTGACGGCCGGATGTATAAGGAGGATATTATGGGTTCCCTGGCCCATGCCGCCATGCTGGCCCAGTGCGGCATTATTTCTCAGGCCGATGCCGATGCCATCACCGCTGGGCTACAGGAGGTTCTGCAGGATATTGAGTCCGGCAAGGCGGAGCTCACCAGTGACAACGAGGATATCCACATGAATGTGGAGACCCTCCTCACCGCCAAGATCGGGGACGCGGGCAAACGCCTTCACACCGCCCGCAGCCGGAATGATCAGGTGGCGGTGGACCTGCGGCTCTATCTCCGCCATGAGATCGCCGCCATCAAGACGGAAATCCTGGATCTCCAGAAGGCCATTTTGGAGCAGGCAAAGCAGCACCAGAACACCGTCATGCCCGGCTATACCCATCTCCAGCGGGCACAGCCCATCTCTTTTGCCCAGCATCTTTTGGCTTATGGGGCCATGCTCTGCCGGGATGTGACGAGACTGGAGGACTGTGAGCGGCGGATGAACGAGTGTCCCTTAGGCTCCGGCGCTCTGGCGGGCACCACCTATCCCATTGACCGCTTTATGACTGCCAAGGCTCTGGGCTTTACCCAGCCCATGACCAACAGCCTGGACGGCGTCAGCGACCGGGATTACGCCATTGAACTTATGAGCGCCCTGGCCACCCTGATGATGCACCTCTCCCGTTTCTCTGAGGAGGTCATCCTCTGGTGCAGCTGGGAGTTTAAGTTCATTGAGCTGGACGACGCCTACTCCACCGGCTCCTCCATCATGCCTCAGAAGAAGAACCCCGACGTGGCGGAGCTGGTCCGGGGCAAGACCGGCCGGGTGTACGGCGACCTGATGAGCCTCCTCACCACCATGAAGGGCCTGCCCCTTGCCTACAACAAGGATATGCAGGAGGACAAGGAGCCGGTGTTTGACGCGGTGGACACTGTGAAGATGTGCCTGCCCGTGTTCGCCGGGATGCTGCGGACCATGCGGGTGCTGCCGGACAATATGCGCCGTGCCGCCGGTGGTGGGTTCATCAACGCCACCGACTGCGCCGACTACCTGACCAAGAAGGGAATGCCCTTCCGGGACGCCTACACCGCTGTGGGCAGTCTGGTCTACTACTGCACCACCCACCAGAAGCTTCTGGAGGAGCTGAGCATGGAGGAACTGCAGAAGATTTCCCCCCTCTTTGAGGAGGATGTCTATGAGGCGCTGCGCCTGGAGACCTGCATGGGCCAGCGCAAGAGCTACGGCGGCCCCGCCGTCAGCGAGACCAGCCGCCAGATCGACGAGCTGGAGGCCTTTGTGAAGGAGCACCAAACATGAAGCCTGTTGTCTACATCGACGGAAAAGAGGGGACCACCGGTCTCCAGATCTATGACCGGCTGGCGCCGCGGCAGGACATTGAGCTGCTGCTCATTGACGAGGAGAAGCGGAAGGACATTGAGGAGCGGCGGAAGCTCATGAACCAGGCGGACTTGGTGTTTCTCTGCCTCCCCGACGCCGCTGCCATTGAGGCGGTGACCTTGGTGGAGAACCCCAACACCCGCATTATCGACGCCTCCACCGCCCACCGGGTGAAGCCCGGCTGGGCCTACGGCTTTCCGGAGCTGTCTCAGCTGCACCGGAAGATGATTGTGGAGAGCAAGCGGGTGTCCAATCCCGGCTGCCATGCCACCGGATTTATCAGCATCGTCTATCCCCTGGTGACCATGGGCATTCTGCCTGCCGACACCCCGCTGAGCTGCTTTTCCCTCACCGGCTATTCCGGCGGCGGGAAGAAGATGATCGCCCAGTATGAGGCGGAGGGGCGGGAGGAGCTGCTGAGCACGCCCGCCATCTACGCCATCACCCAGGGCCACAAGCACCTGCCGGAGATGCAGATTCGCTGCGGTCTCAGCTGTCCCCCGGTATTCAGTCCCATTGTGGACGACTACTATAAGGGCATGGCCACCACCGTGCCCCTCCATCTGTCCCAGCTGCGGGGCGTCAGCTCCCTCCACGATGTGTGGAAGGCCCTTTCCGACTATTACGCCGGGCAGAAACTGGTCCGTGTGGCCCCTGAGGGAGCCGACGGCAAGCTCTACGGCGGCGCCAAGGCCGGGGACAACGACCTGGTCCTCACCGTGGCGGGCAACGACAGCCAGCTGACGGTGACGTCCCTCTTTGACAACCTGGGCAAAGGGGCTTCCGGCGCGGCGGTGCAGAACATGAATCTGATGCTGGGCTTTGAGGAGACTGCGGGACTTCTCTGAAGTGAGGAGCGAAAAGATAGGGGAGAGGAGACCGGAGTCCTCCTCTTGGATAAAGGAGTCAATATGTTGAAGAAGATCGCCGGCGGTGTGTGCGCCGCCAAGGGGTTCCGGGCTGCCGGGCTCCATGTGGGCGTGAAGACCCACAATGTCAATAAGAAGGACGTGGCCCTCATCGTCTCCGATGTGGACTGCTCCGCCGCCGCCGTGTTCACCACCAACGTGGTGAAGGCCGCTCCCATCCATGTCACCAAGGCCCACCTGGCCGACGGAAAGGCCCGGGCGGTGGTGTGCAACAGCGGCAACGCCAACGCCTGCGCCCCCCAGGGCGAGGAGAATGCCGAGAAAATGTGCGCCGCCGCTGCCAAGGCCATTGGCTGCAGTCAGGAGGATGTGCTGGTGGCTTCCACCGGCGTTATCGGCCAGACCCTGAAGGTGAACGTCATTGAGGAGGGCATGCCTAAACTTTACAGTCTCCTGGAGGCCAGCGAGGCTGCCAGCGACGCAGCGGCCCACGCCATCATGACCACCGACACTGTGAAGAAGGAGGTGGCCGTGGAGACCACCGTGGGCGGCAAGACCGTCCGCATGGGCGGTATCGCCAAGGGCAGCGGCATGATCCACCCCAACATGGGCACCATGCTCTGCTTCCTCACCACCGACTGCGCCATCTCCCCCGCCATGATCCGGGAGGCTCTGCTGGAGACCGCCAAGGTCAGCTTCAACCGCATCAGCGTGGACGGCGATACCTCCACCAACGACACCTGCCTGGTGCTGGCTAACGGTCTTGCGGGTAATGCCGAGATCACAGAGAAGAGCGACGACTACTACGCCTTCCTGGAGGCCCTGAAGGCCCTCTGCGTGGAGCTGGCCCGAGCTATGGCAAAGGACGGCGAGGGCGCCAAGCACCTCATCACCTGCACTGTGTCCGGCGCTAAGGACGAGAGTCAGGCGGAGGTGATTGCCAAGAGCGTGATCTCCTCCACTCTCACCAAGGCGGCCATCTTCGGCTGCGACGCCAACTGGGGCCGGGTGCTGTGCGCCATGGGCTATTCCGGGGAGCAGTTTGACCCGGAGAAGGTGGACGTTCATTTTGCATCCGCCGCAGGCGACATCGCCGTGTGCAAGCAGGGGAGGGGGCTTCCCTTCGACGAAGACCTTGCCAAGAAGATCCTCACCGAGAGCGAGGTGGAGATCAATATCCAGATGGCCGAGGGTGACGGCGTCTGCACCTGCTGGGGCTGTGACATCACCTATGACTATATCAAGATCAACGGGGATTACCGGACGTAAGTCAAGGGGGAGCAGGCTCCCCCTTGAGGATCCCCCACCACCAGTCTGCGGACTGGTGTGCGCGCCCAAGGCGCGCGGGTCAATGTATTTTTGTCAGGCGCATGTCCTGACAAAAATGATTGAAATTTTTTCTTTCGCTTAGGCGAAAGAACCGGGGGCTGCGGCCCCCTGGCCCCCTGAAGGTGGTGGGGCTGCCTGCCGGACTTGGAAAGTCTGCTGCGGCCCACTGGTCCCTGGCGGGGCTTTTCATTGATAAAACGAGGTGAGTGACTGTGGAGCTTTCCCATTCGGATCGGGCGCAGGTACTGGTGGAGGCCCTGCCCTATATTCAGGAATACAATAAGAAGACCGTGGTGGTCAAATACGGCGGCAACGCTATGATCTCCGATGAGCTGCGCAAGGCTGTCATCAACGACATTATTCTTTTGAAGCTGGTCGGCATCAATGTGGTGGTGGTCCACGGCGGCGGGCCGGAGATCAATGAGATGCTCAAGAAAACCGGCAAGGAGAGCAGGTTTGTCAACGGCCTGCGCTACACCGATGAGGAGACCATGGAGATCGTTCAGATGGTCCTCTGCGGCAAGGTCAACAAAAATCTGGTCTCTACCCTCAACCGCTCCGGCGGCAACGCCATTGGCCTGTGCGGTCTGGACGGCGGTATGCTGAAGGCCGTCCGCCGGAAGGAGAACGGCGTGGACTACGGCCTTGTGGGCGATATCGTCTCTGTGGACCCCAAGCCTATTCAGGACGCCATCGCCGACGGGTTTATCCCCGTGATCTCCACCGTGGCCCAGGGAGTGGACGAGGAGACCAGCTACAACATCAATGCCGATACCGCCGCCGCCAAGATCGCCATTGCCATTGGGGCGGAGAAGCTGATTTTGCTGACGGATATCCGGGGCCTTCTCCGTGACCGCAATGACGAGTCCACCCTCATCTCCAGGATTCACCCCTCCGATGTGCCTCCTCTGGTGAAGGAGGGCGTTATCGCCGGAGGCATGATCCCCAAGATCGATTGCTGTGTGGAGGCCGTCCGCAACGGCGTTCACCGCACCCATATCCTGGACGGACGCATTCCTCACTCCATCCTGATCGAAGTGTTGTCCCACGCGGGCATCGGCACCATGATCTGGTAGGAACCAACTGTCAACACTGGAAAGGAGCAAACCTATGAATTTTGCTGAGATCAAGGCTCTGGACGAGCAGTATGTCCTCCAGACCTATGCCCGCAACCCTGTGGCCATCGACCACGGCAAGGGCGCTATGCTGTGGGACACCGAGGGAAAGGAGTATGTGGATTTCACCTCCGGCATCGGTGTGTGCTCTCTGGGCTATGCCAATGAGAAGTGGGCCAAGGCCATCTACGACCAGGCCATGAAGCTGGGCCACATCTCCAACCTCTTCTATACCGAGCCCTATGCGGTGCTGGCCTCCAAGCTGGTGCCCGCCTCCGGCATGGCCGGCGTGTTCTTCGGCAACTCCGGCGCCGAGGCCAACGAGGGCATGATCAAGCTGGCCCGGAAGTACT
>CALXDD010000027.1 GCA_944386985.1 uncultured Oscillospiraceae bacterium | reverse complement strand
TGTTCGATGAGCCTATAGGCTCTGCCCGGGACATGCCCCAAGGGGGCTTGTGCAAACCACCGGCACGGCCGGTGGTTTTGATTTTTCTTATCCCAGTGCTGACAAAATGACCTGAACACAGCGATCAATTCCCAGCTTTCCACTATCCAGCGTCAGATGATAATTTTTGACCTCTCCCCACCTCTGACCTGTGTAGAACTGATAGTAGGCCTCCCGCCTCTGGTCCTTGTCCCGCAGCCGTTTCTCCGGCGCATCCTGCCTCTGGCCGTACTGCTGCACAATCCGTTGGATCCGATGGGCCATGTCGGCATGAATGAAAATCCGCAGGCAGTCCTCCCGTTCCCGCAGAATGTAGTCTCCACACCGTCCTACGATAACACAGGGCCCCTGCTGCGCTAACTGTGTAATAACGCTGAACTGGGCCGACCACAGATCATCCTGGATGGAATGGCCATTGATATCCCGATCCGACAGGGCACCAACAATCCACGAACTGTAACGCATCTGCTCTCCGCTCCGCTCCACAAATTCCCGGGTAAATCCACTCTCCTCCATGATCTTTTCAATCAACTCCTGATCGTAGCAGGGGATGGCCAGCCGCTCCGCCAGCCGTTTGCCCACAGTTCTGCCGCCGCTTCCAAATTGTCTGCTGATCGTAAAAATGGGGATTTTCATTGTATCTTCTCCTTTCCCGGCTCCTCTCTGAGGGTCTTATAGGTACGGGCAATCACTATGCCGGAGATCACAAAAGTCAGCACATCAGACACCGGCATGGAGTAGAGTACGCCGTCCAAGCCGAAGAAAAGGGGCAGCACCAGAGCAAACCCCACGCCGAAGACCACCTCCCGGACCATGGACAGCAGTGTGGATACCAGGGCCTTGCCCAGAGACTGGAGGTAGATAAAGGTAGCTTTATTTACTGTAGCCAGAATCATCATGCAGAGGTAAATCCGAAAGCACCGCACGGCGAACTGGGTGTAATGGACGCTCTCGTTGGCAGCGCCGAAAATTCCGATCAGCTGACGGGGCAGCAGTTCCACGATCAGCAGAGCTGCCGCGCCCACCGCCGCCTCCGCCAGCAGCAGCCGGGTGAACAGTCCCGCCGCCCTGTCTCGGCGTCCGGCGCCCACGTTATAACCCACAATGGGAATACAGCCGGCAGCCATGCCCACGGCGATGGAAATGACAATTTGGAAAAACTTCATCACGATCCCCAGCACCGCCATGGGAATCTGGGCGTACTGAGGCTGTCCAAACACCTCATCGACCGCGCCGTATCGGAGAATCATATTCTGCACCGCCGCCATGCACAGCACCAGAGAGATCTGCGAAAGAAAGCTGCACAATCCCAGGGGCAGATAGACTTTGGCGAGGCGCAAGCTAAAGCGAAAGCTGCCTCGCTCCAGCTTCACCGCTTTCATTCCCCGCCGGAGATACCAGATGGACAGCGCTGCCGTCAGAATCTGCCCCAGCACGGTGGCCACTGCCGCACCCATCATGCCCCAGCGGCAGCCGAAGATGAACACCGGGTCCAGGATCATATTTACTACCGCCCCGGCTAAGGTGGCCGCCATGGCAAAGCGGGGGCTGCCGTCAGAGCGGATGATAGGATTCATCGCCTGACCAAACATATAAAAGGGGATTCCCAGAGTGATCCAAAAGAAATACTCCTTCGCGCAGACAAAGGTCTCCTGGTTGACTCTGCCGCCGAAGAGAGTGAGGATTTTCTCCTGAAATACCAAATAGAGCGCTGTCACCACGATACTCACCGCCACACACAGCAGCACCGCGCTGCCGATGCTCCTGTGGGCATCCTCCTTCCGATTGGCACCCAGAGAGATGCTGACAAAAGCGCAGCAGCCGTCGCCGATTATCACAGCAATGGCCAGAGCCACCACAGTCAGCGGAAACACCACCGTATTGGCCGCGTTGCCGTAGGAGCCCAGATAGGAGGCATTGGCAATAAAAATCTGGTCCACAATATTATAAAGCGCCGCCACCAGCAATGAAATAATGCAGGGCACGGCGTATCGCCGCATTAGCGCTCCGATGGGCTCTGTCTCCAGAAAAGTATTAGATTTCTGATCCATGATTGTTTCCTCCTGCCAAACTTCTTTTCCCTGCCGGGAATGGACGAAATTCCACAAATAAAAAAAGCATCTGCGCTCCTCCAGAAAAAGCCTGGACTTACGCAAATGCTACACAGCCTGCCCCGTATCCGCAAGGACACAGCGCACATCAAATTCAATTTTTACTTATGGATTTTTCTATATTATAGTCGTTCATCTCAAAAAAGTCAACTTTTTTCTTGGTGAGAAAATAAGGCTGTTCCTATAATGGCGAGAAAATCTAATTGCTCAGTACCCAACAGTGTATAAATTCATATTGTGCCTCTGACAGGACACACCGGGCGCCGGCAAAACATTCCTGCCCGCTTGCCAAGGCAAAAAAGCCGCCGCGGAATTCCTTCCGCGGCGGCTCTTTTTAGCCGATGACGGTTCCTTGCAGCACCACAGAGAAGGTAAGCTTCTCCCCGTCGCTGTCGATGGTGACCTGCTGTCCGTCGAACACTTCGCCCCGAATCAGCATAGAAGCCAGTTCCGTCTCCACATTCTTCTGGAGGTACCGCTTCACAGGCCGGGCGCCGTAGGCAGGCGTATAACTGGCCTTGGCAATGAAGTCCTTGGCGGCGTCGGTGAGGGTAATGGTGATATCCCGCTCCTGGAGACGGGCTACCAGGCCCTTCATGGCGATGTCGATGATGCCGGAGATCTGGGAGGCCGTCAGGGGGCTGAAGACCACAATGTCGTCCACACGGTTGATGAACTCCGGACGGAAGAACTTGTTGAGCTCTCCTCTCACCCGCTCCTTCACGCCCTCGTCAATACTGCCGTCGGCGTGAATGTTTTCGGTGAGGAAGGCACTTCCGATATTGCTGGTCATGATGACGATGGTATTCTTGAAGTCCACCGTGCGGCCCTGGTTGTCGGTCAGGCGGCCATCATCCAGCAGCTGCAGCAGGATGTTGAACACATCCGGGTGGGCCTTTTCGATCTCATCAAAGAGAATGACGCTGTAGGGCTTGCGGCGCACCGCCTCGGTGAGCTGGCCGCCCTCATCGTATCCCACATATCCCGGAGGCGCGCCTACCAGACGGCTGACAGCATGCTTCTCCATGTATTCGCTCATATCGATCCGGATGATGTTCCGCTCGTCGTCGAACAACGCCTCAGCCAGCGCCTTGGCCAGCTCCGTCTTGCCCACGCCGGTAGGACCCAGGAAGATGAAGGAGCCGATGGGCCGGTGCTCATCCTTCAGCCCTGCCCGGGCCCGCAAGATGGCCTCGCTGACGGCGGTAACGGCCTCATCCTGGCCGATCACCCGCTTGTGGAGGATCTCAGGCAACCGCAGCAGCTTTTCCTTCTCACTCTCCACCAGCTTGCTGACGGGAATGCCGGTCCACTTGCTGACCACCTCGGCGATCTCCTCCTCGCCTACCTCCTCCTTCAAAAGACGGTCCTCGCCGGAGGCTTCCACCTTGGCCCGCTCCTCCTCCAGCTGCTTCTCCAGCGCTGGAAGCGTACCGAACTTCAGCTTGGCCATCTTCTCCAGGTCGTAGGTACGCTCGGCCTCCTCCATCTCGTGCTTGGTATCCTCGATCTGCTGCTTGATGCGCTTGAGGCCGGTGATTCCCTGCTTCTCCGTCTCCCACTGAGCCCGCATGGCGGCGTCCTGGGCCTTCAGTTCCGCCAGTTCCTGGTCGATATGGGCCATGCGGTTTTTGGAGCCGTTGTCCTCCTCCTTGCCCAGGGCCTGCTTCTCGATCTCCAGCTGCATGATCTTCCGCCCGGTCTCATCCAGCTCGGCCGGCATGCTGTCGATCTCCATCCGGATTTTGGCGGCAGCCTCATCCATCAGGTCAATGGCCTTATCGGGCAGGAACCGGTCGGTGATATACCGGTCGCTGAGCGTGGCACAGGCGATCAGGGCGGCGTCGGTAATCCGAACGCCGTGGTGGATCTCAAAGCGCTCCTTCAGGCCGCGGAGGATGGAGATGGTGTCCTCCACCGTAGGCTGGTCGATCAGCACCTTCTGGAACCGCCGCTCCAGAGCGGCGTCCTTCTCAATATACTTCCGGTACTCGTCCAAGGTGGTGGCACCGATGCAGTGGAGCTCGCCCCGGGCCAGCTTGGGCTTCAGAAGATTGCCCGCGTCCATGCTGCCCTCGGTGCGGCCGGCGCCCACAATGTTGTGGATCTCATCAATGAAGAGGATGATGCGCCCCTCGCTCTTTTCGATCTCATTGAGGACAGCCTTCAGCCGCTCCTCAAACTCGCCCCGGTATTTGGCTCCTGCGATGAGGGCGCCCATATCTAAGGCAAAAATGGTCTTGTCCTTCAATCCCTCCGGCACATCGCCCTTGAGAATCCGCTGAGCCAGCCCTTCCACCACGGCGGTCTTGCCCACGCCGGGCTCGCCGATGAGAACGGGGTTGTTCTTAGTCTTTCGGCTCAGGATCTGGATGGTGTGGCGGATCTCGGCGTCACGGCCGATCACCGGGTCCAGCTTCCCCTCCCGGGCCATCTCCACCAGATCACGGCCATACTTGGTGAGGGCCTCATAGTTCTCCTCCGGGTTCTGGCTGGTGACCCGCTGGCTGCCCCGGACCTTGGTGAGGGCCTGGAGGAATTTCTCCCGGTCCAGACCGTACTGCTTGAAGATCCGGGTGCTGGGGGTGTTGTGCTCGTCGATGAGGGCCAGATACAAATGCTCCACCGACACATACTCGTCCTTGAACTGCTGGGCGCTGCGCTCAGCGGCCATCAGGATCTGGCTGAAGCGGCGGCTGGCGTACAGCTGGTCGCTGCCGCCGGACACCTTGGGCAGCTTGTCGATCTCCCCCTGCACCTGACGGATCAGGGTGTTCACGTCAAGCCCCATATAGGTCAAAAGCTTTGGCACCAGGCCGTCCTGCTGCTGCAGCAGCGCCAGATGGAGGTGTTCGCCCTCCAGCTGCTGCTGACCATTGGAAATAGCGATCTCCTGGGCGGCGGACACCGCTGCCTGGGCATTCTGGGTATACTTGTCAAAATTCATATCGTTGCGCCTCCTTTAGGCTCATCTCTCATTTCCAGCTTATTGTACACCTGTTCGAGGCGCTTGTAAAGAGGAAAATTAGCACTCTCGTGTCGAGAGTGCTAATTTTCTGTGAATGATTTGTGAATTTTTCTGAGTTACTCCTCCGGGTCGTCCTTCTGCTTCTTCTCCCGGAGGGCCCAGAGGATGAAGGCTCCCATGGTGGCAACGGCGAACACCGCACCGCCGCCGGGCCAGTTTATCCAATTGTAGAAGATACCGTCGGCAAAGAAGCCCACCAGAATGGTGATGAAAAACGCAAAAATCGGCATCTGTTTTCCTCCTTTAATATCCCGTCAAACCCCAGTCGGCGGGGTCGTCATAGCGGTAGCAGTTGATCTGACCGGTCGTCTCCAGCGCACCCGGCACCCGAACAGAGGGGGAGTCGCCGTCCTCGTTCACCTCCGGCGCCATCTGCTCACCGTCCTCACCTGAGGCGCCGGTGACCACATACTCCTCTCCGCCCCGGACGGTTGTCCGTCCGTACTCGTCGGTAACCACCATCGCATAGCACAGGATATCCCCAACTTCACAGGAAACCGCAGCTTCAGGGAATTGATAAAAGAGGTCCTTCTCCCAGCCGCTGCCCTGGTAGCTGGAAGGTTTGGGGATCTCCTTCCCCCAGACCACCAATTCCTGGTTTTTGAAAAGGCCCACCTTCAGTTGTGTTACATCGGGATAAAGGTCCTGTCCCCCGTGGTTCTCCCACTCCTTGTGAACAAAGAGTATATTTTCAGGCTGGGTCATCACGCCGCCCTCCCAGGTGGCCTCGTCAAAGCACCAGGTATCATCCAGCCAGGCCGGAGGCACCGTATCATCGTAAAGATTACTGAACTCCTGGAGCAATTGCGTCTCCCGGGTCTCCCCGTCCAGAAACACCACCGACACCAGAATGCTGTTCACCAAGGGGCAGTCAAATTCGGCAGAGAAGGTCTGGCCTGCCGTAAGTTCCGCCGGAAAGGTCAGCACCTCCCCCTGACACTCCGCCAGGAATTGGGCAGTCATCCCCTCCCGATAGGTCTTGGGCACAGCGGAGGCGGCAATGGTTACCGTACCGGCGGCAAGATCCATATCCGCCCACTGGACGCTGTAGTCCGCAGTAAGATTATTCTGGGCCTGCAGGATCTCCTCCACCCGGCTGCCGATACTGTTGATCTGGCTGTCCACCGAACTGGAAATCATCCCTACGGAATTTTGCAGGCTGCTGTACTGGTTCTCCAGCTGCTCCATCTGCCCCGCCAGCCAGAAAAGCCCCATGGTGAAGCAGAGGGCCGCTACAACCACCGCCCCTTTGATTGCTCTCTTTCCCCGGCGGGACATGGGCTTTGGCTGGGCGGCGATGTACCTGCCCACGATCTCCTCCACCAGCTTCATCTGCTCCTCGGTGAGCTCGTCTGAGCCGCCGCTCTCCTCAGGCCGCTCCTCCTCCACACCCAGCAGCCACCCCACGGATACCCCGAAGAGTTTGCTGAGGGCCACCAGCTTCTCGATCTCCGGCAGGGAGCTGTCGCTCTCCCACTTGCTGATGGACTGACGGCTGACGCCAAGGGTCTCTCCCAGAGCCTCTTGGGAGAGATTTTGCTCCTTTCTCTTTTGGGCGATGCGCTGTCCCATGGTCATCTTTTCCATCTCCTTTCGCCGTCAGCATACCAGAGTGTTCCGAAAAAAGGCCACCAACCGGAGGGTTCTTTTTGTCAACCAGCGGTTTACATGGCCCAAAAGCGCTTGATTTCTCCATATTTTCATCCCTATTATAAAGGAAAGAGCCCGTCTTGACAAGAGACGGGCCCCTTCCTGTTTCTGGCGAGGGATCACTGGTGTGTGTAAAGGTCATATCGCTCCGCGGTGAGATCCGCGTCACCGAAGGTAAGGTTTCCATACCACCCGGGCACAGTCTCTCCGTTCACCACCCGGGCCGTCTGGCCGGTGAAGGTGAGGCTGCTGCCGGCGTAGGGCAGGATCTCATAGCCGCAGAGGTCCTTGTAATCCATATCCGACGGGCCGAAGTTGAGACTGGCGGCCTTGGTGTAGGCGGCCTCCACTTCGATGCTCCCTCCGGCGGGGATGGTTGCCTGGGCGGAGAACCACACCACGCGGTCCGCCTGCCACCCCTGGGCGAAGAGGAACTCCTCCAGCAGAGGCAGGTACATGGTATCCTCTAAAACGCTGTCGGCCACGGCGGCGTAGAATGCCTCATAGGGCACCTGGATACTGCTCCGTCCCCCCTGGGCCGACCGCTTCTGCCAGTAGTCCTCTGTCACGGTGCGGAGGATCTCCTCCAGGGTATTCTCCCGGCGGGTAAAAGTGCCGGTCACCGTACTAAGCTCCTCACCGGCGTCGCAGCCGCCGTCCTCATAGCCCTGAAGCTGAGGATTCTGAATGTCCTTCCCCAGCACGATCAGATACCAATTTTCGCTGTTCCCATCCACAAAGCCGGAGCCGGAATATTGCACAGTGCCGCCTTCTCCGCGGCTCATACCGTTGAAGCCATACTGCATCACCGTGGTCTCCGCCGGATCATAGGAGAACTCCAGGGCCAGCGTGGCGGCGTCCTCCCCTGCCGGGCCCTGCTGATCCGACACCGTATAGACAATTACTTCCACGCCGCTGAGGTCCTCCGGACTGTCCAGGGCGTCGGCCAGATAGCTTTCGTCCTCCAGCAGCGCCGTCCAATCCAGATAGTCCGCATCCCGGTCAAACCCGGCGTCGCTGCCCACCACAGGGACAGTCTCCACTGTCTGGCCGTTCACGGTGATCTCCGGGGTGTCCAGCTCCCCCAGGTCTCCCGCCACTGGATAGAGAAGGGTGACGGTCTGGTCCGTGTCGGAGGTGTTGGTGAGGGTATAGTGATCCGTGACGCCGATGCGGTAGCGATCCTCCCAGAAGTCGTCGTTCTCTCCGTAACCGGAGAAGTCCAGGGTCACCTGCCGCTGGGCAGAAATGGCATCGTTCTGCTCCTGAAGGGTCAGGGACAGGATGGGCCCGGCAGTATCGGAGAAGGCGGGCTCTTCCTCCGGTGCGGCGCCGTCGGCGGCGGTCCCGTTTTCCTGGGCGCTTCCGCCGCTGTCTCCGCTGTCGCCGCCGGAGGCCGTATCGCTGGACATACCGCCCATCCGGAGACCGCCGGAGGCAAGCAAAGCCCACAGGCCGATCACCACCGCCAGTCCGGCGGCCAGAGGCATCCACCGCTTCAGGGCAATGCTTTTGTTTGTGCTCTTTTTGGTGAACCGGTGGGTCTGGGCCGCCTCAATGAGGTCGTCCCGCAGATTGGTGATGGCCTCAAATAAAATTTCGCTCTTCCTCATACGGCGATCCCCTCCCCCTCCAAAAAGCTCCTGAGGCTCTCCCGCAGGCGCAGGAGGCGCTTGGTCATGGCGTTGGGGGACATTCCCGCCTCCCCGGCCAGGTCCTTCACGCTCTCCCCGTTCCAGTAGCGGCGGATGAAAATGGCCCGGTCCTCCCCGCTGCGGCTGAGAAGCCAGCGGCCGATGAGCTCCGACAGTTCCCGGGCGTCCGCCGTCCGCTGGACGCTGTCCGGCACCGGGACGCAGTCCTCCAGCTCGCTGAGGAGCACCTCCATACCGGAAAACCGCTTCTGGGCGTGGCGGGAGCGGTAGCGGCTCAGGGACAAATTCCGGACGATCCGTCCCAGATAGGCCCGGAGGCTGTCGGGCCGGGTGGGCGGAATGGTATCCCAGGTCTTCCCATAGGCGTCGCTGACGCACTCCTCGCTGTCCTGAAAGCAGCTGAGGATATTCATGGCGATGCGGTGACAAAATGCCCCATACTTCCGGTCCGTCTCCGAGATGGCCTGCTCGTCCCGTCGCCAGTACAACTCGATGATCTGCATATCTTCCATGGCGCGCCTCTCCTTTCACTCTCCATGACGCTAAAGGGACCGGGTTTCTGCCACCAGTATAGCAAATTTTTCAGGAAAGGGAAGAAAAAGCCGAACAGAACTCTGGAAAAGCAGCGTTGCCGCTTCCCCAAAAGAAGAAACGCCGCAGGGAAAAATCCCTGCGGCGCATTATATCACAAGAGGGGTACCACGGCCTGCCAAGGGTACGACCCAAGGGGCTTTTTCTGTGGATGTTCGCGGCGCTCATCTCCTTTCCAGTCTGCAAATCCGATCAGGGACGTCTCCCTGTGTTTCCTGTTGACATGATTAGGATATCTTACCTTTTTGAACCGGATGTGGCCCGGAGGTAAACAAACCGTGAACATGGAGCCTGCACAAAAAAGTGGTAGCTTTTACAGGTTCCTTTTGGTATAATGCTATAAAGAATTGTCCCCAGCCCGGGACCCAAGGAGGAACAACTATGAAGCAGTACATCATGGCACTGGATGCGGGCACCACCAGCAACCGCTGTATCCTGTTTGACCGGGATGGTAACGTATGCACCATGGCCCAAAAGGAATTCCGGCAGATCTTTCCCCAGCCGGGCTGGGTGGAGCACAAGGCGCCGGAGATCTGGGCCACTCAGCTGGGCGTGGCGGTGGAGGCCATGGGCAACTTAGGCGTCAACGCCGACGACATCGCCGCCATCGGCATCACCAACCAGCGGGAAACCACCATCGTCTGGGACCGGCACACCGGTGAGCCGGTGTACAACGCCATCGTCTGGCAGTGCCGCCGCACCAGTGAATTCTGCGACCAGCTGAAGGACCAGGGCCTCACCGAGTGGTTCCGGGAGAAGACGGGCCTCGTCATCGACGCCTATTTCTCCGCCACCAAGCTCAAGTGGATTTTGGACAACGTGGAGGGAGCCCGTGAGCGGGCGGAGCGGGGCGACCTGCTGTTCGGCACCGTGGACACCTGGCTCATCTGGAAGCTCACCGGCGGCCGGGTCCATGTGACGGACTACTCCAACGCCTCCCGCACCATGCTCTTCAACATCCACACCCTCCAGTGGGATCAGGAGATCCTGGAGAAGCTGGACATCCCCGCCTCCATGCTGCCCCAGGTGATGCCCAGCAGCTGCGTCTACGGGGAGACAGAGCCGGGGCTCTTCGGCGGAGCCATCCCCATCGCCGGAGCCGCAGGCGACCAGCAGGCCGCCCTCTTCGGCCAGGCCTGCTTTGAGACCGGCGATGTGAAGAATACTTACGGCACCGGCTGCTTCCTCCTTCTGAACACCGGCGACACCCCCATCCCCTCCCGCAGCGGCCTGGTGACCACCGTGGCCTGGGGCCTTGGGGACAAGGTGACCTACGCCCTGGAGGGCTCTATCTTCACCGCCGGAGCCGCCATCCAGTGGCTGCTGGACGAGATGTTCCTCATCGAGTCCGCCGCCGACTCGGAGTACCACGCCAACAAAGTCCCCGACACCAACGGCTGCTATGTGGTGCCCGCCTTCACAGGCCTGGGCGCCCCCCATTGGGACCAGTATGCCCGTGGCGTGATCGTGGGCCTCACCCGGGGCGTGAACAAAAACCACATCATCCGGGCCACTTTAGAGTCTATCGCCTACCAGGTCAACGACGTGCTGAAGGCCATGTGGATGGACAGCTCCATCCCCCTCAACAGCCTGCGGGCAGACGGCGGTGCCTCCGCCAACAACCTCCTCATGCAGATCCAGGCGGATATCCTCCAGGTGCCTATCAACCGCCCCCGGTCCGTGGAGAGCACCGCCACCGGCGCGGCCTATCTGGCCGGTCTCGCGGTGGGCTTCTGGAAGAATCAGGAGGAGCTGACCCAGCGCTGGGGCATCGACCGCACCTTTATGCCCCAGATCTCCAAGGAGGAGCGGGACAAGATGGTCCAGGGCTGGAACCGGGCGGTGATCCGCTCCTTCGACTGGGCCCGGTAATGCCCGTCTGCCTATCCAATGTTCTTCTGCGCCCGGAGTTTCTGCTCCGGGCGCATTTTTTTGTCCAAAAGCCGGCCCGCCGGGTGGGAAACCGGCGGGCCGTGGGAGGATGTATCTACGCCGTCCGCGCACAAGGCAAACGGGAGATTGTGTATTTATTGTGCGGCAAAGCCGCTGCCGAAGGCCCTGCACTGGCTGAGGCCGTCGTCGTCGGGGGTGTCGTTGATCATCAGCCCCTCCCCGCGGTAGAGGTCGGCCCCGGCCTTGGTCACCCGGTCCTGCCAGTCCCGCATCCACTGGCCGTCGCCCCAGCCGTAGGAGCCAAAGAGGGCCACCTTCTTCCCGGAGAGCTTCCCCTCCAGTTCCGCAAAGAAGGGCTCAAACTCGCTCTCCTCCAGCACCTCGTCCCCCATGGCGGGACAGCCCAGCGCCAGCAGATCACAGCCCAGCGCCTCGTCGGGAGTGATCTCCGACACCTGGCACAGCCGTACCTCCGCGCCGGCCTCCCGGCCTCCCTCGGCAATGGCGCCCGCCATGGCCTCCGTGTTTCCGCTGGCGGACCAAAAAATCACATGCATCCGGTTCATTACAGTACCTCCATCATAAGAACTCTTCTTCTCCATCTGTGAATTGCTCTGCCTCAGGCGCTCCGCTCCTTCACCGGATGGAACACCTCCAGCAGCGGGCACACCGCAAGGCGGCGGCATAGGGCGTCCCGGCAGTGGTCGTAGCGCTGGAACCGGCGGCAGGCCGCCTCCCGGTCCCCATAGACCTTCCACCGGCCGGAGAGCTTGTAATTCTGCCCTCTGTGACGGCAGAAGCCCTCCACGTCCTCCGGCGGATATCCCAGGAACAGGCCGATCTCATGGGGGAACGCCTCCCCCTCCAACCGCTCCATCAGCCGCCCCAGCAGCTCCTCCGGACTAACCCCGGCGGGATACCCCGCCCGCTCCAGCATGGCGCGCACCCGGGGACAGCTGAGACACCGCTCCAGGCAGGCCGGGCGGTATACCAGCAGCAGCGTCCGCCGCTTGCCCCGCCGCAGCTCCCGCAGACAGATCCCCCGCCGGGCCAGATCTCCGGCGTAGCGCCGGATCTCCTGCCCGGAGCCGTTGGGCCAGGTGAACAGATCCGCTGCCTTGATGCCCGCCATGGAGGGGGCGCAGTGATACGCCAGCGCCCGCTCAAATTCTCTTGCCTGTTCCATCGCTGCTCCTCCTCTTTTGTTAGTTTAACCTAACTATTTGTTCCAAGAATGCGGAGCCTTTCGCTCCGCCCTTGGTGTTAGCCTTCACTAACCACAATCAGCATACCATACTGCTTTCCCGTTGTCAACCGCTTTTTTTGGAAACAGGCGCAAAGGCTGCCTCCGCTGCCAGCATTTACAGCTTGTCCCTCCCCCCTGCCCTCCTGTATACTCATAGCCGTATCCCGAGAGAAAGGAGGAATGAATATGAAAACCAAGCTGTTCTCCTGTCTGCTGGTGCTTCTGGTGATCTTTTTGACCTCCGGCCGCACCCAGGCTATGGAGCTGGCGGTAGACGGCACAGTGGTCAGCAGCAGCGTCCATGTGAAAAACGGCGTGTCCTACGCTCCGCTGCGGCAGGTGCTGGGAGCCCTGGGGGATTGGGACATCTCCTGGGACGGCTCCATCCGTACCGCCAAGGCCAAGGGGGAGCTGTTCACCCTGGCCTTCCCGGTGGGCAGCAAAACCGCCCTGGTGGACGGCTACGCCTTTGATCTGGGCGCAGGCATCTACCTCTCCAACGGCACCACCTATGTACCAGTGCGGGCGACAGCCAACCTGGCTGGGGCGGACGCCGTCTGGAACGGCAGCAGCAAACCCATTACCCTTGTCCCCCGGACTACATACCGCAGCCACTCCCAGGAGGATTTCTACTGGCTCAGCCGCATCATCAGCGCTGAAAGTCAGGGAGAGTCTCTGCTGGGGCAGCTGGCGGTAGGCCATGTGGTGCTCAACCGGGTGGAGGATTCCCAGTTTCCCTCCACCATCAAGGACGTGATCTTTGACACCAAGTACGCGGTGCAGTTTGAGCCGGTCTCCAACGGCTCCATCTACTGGGAGCCCACGGCCCGCAGCATCCTGGCGGCCAAGATGGTGCTCAACGGCACCCGGGTGGTGGACCGGTGTATGTACTTCTACGCCCCCGCTCTGTCCCAGGGCACCTGGATCAGCCAGAACCGGACCTACTACACCACCATCGGCTGCCACAAGTTCTACTTGTAAAAAGGGGGGCAGGGCGGTACAATGGGAGCAAATGAACTCTCAGGAGGTATCGCTATGCTGCTCTCCCAACAGCCCCGCACCCACTTTGACCATCCCCAGCTGCGGGAGGTCATCTGCCAGCTCCGGTTTCCCGCCATCCTGTCCATCGACACCCAGGAGCCCGCGGTCTTTCAGGAGGCTATCCGCCGGGAGTTTCCCCGGTATACCCGCAAGCAGGACCGCATCGCCCCCAAGGTGACGCTGGTGGGCGGCGCCCCCCAGGTGGCCAATCAGCCTCCAGTGACCAACCACACCTTTGTCTCCCAGGACAACCGGTGGAAGCTGAACCTGACCCGGGATTTCATCTCCCTGTCCACCCTGGCCTACAACGGCTGGGAGGAGTTCGGCCGCCGGTTGGATCTGCCGCTGGCACAGTTTATTCGCATCTACAGCCCCTCGTTTTTCCACCGTCTCGGTCTCCGGTATGTCAACATCTTTTCCCGCCGGGATCTGGGACTGGAGGACGAGCCCTTTCGTGAGCTGTTCAACGACCCCTATCTGGGCATTCTCTCCCAGGAGGACGTACAGGAGACGGCCACTGCCAAGTGCAGCGTGGACTTTGACACCGCGCTGGACAGCAGCTGCCGCGCCAAGGTCCATGCCGGTCCCGGCCTGGTGAAAACCAATGCTCCCAACGTCCCCCAGGACACGGAGGTCAAGTTTGTTCTGGATATGGATCTCTTCATGAGCGGAGAGCTGGCCCCGGCCTATGCCGCCGGTGCGCTGGAAACGCTCCACGCTCACTCCACAAGACTGTTCTTAGGGGCCATCACCGACAAGCTGTATCAGGCTCTGGAGCCCCGGTAACCGGAAAACGCAGAGAGGAGCCGCCGCAATTTTCGCGGCGGCTCCTTTTTTCTTTTTTGTCTGCGGAAAAATCGGCAAGGCTCCTATTTTCTCCGTCCCCGGCGGACCATGGCGCGGATGTCCCAGAGGTGCTGGTTCAGGTAATCCGACAGCCGCCACAGGGTATCCAACTCCAGCTGGGAGCACCGCCGCCGCTCCATCATTCCCAGCACGCACTGCCGCAGCAGCATCACATCCCCCCTGGCCTCGTCGATGCTCTCCATTAATGTCTCCCATCTCTCCTTCTCCATGGTCCCACCTCCAACTTTGATAATATAGGTCAATCTGCTATAATCAGTAGTGAGGTGATCACCATGAGCAGACTAAAAGACCTGCGCATAAAACGGGGCTATACACAGATAAAAATGCAGCTTCTCACCGGAATTGACCAAAGTGACTATTGTAAAATTGAAAACGGTAATCGATACTATACATTTGAACAGTGCAAGCGAATTGCGTTGGCACTGGACACCAGCATGGATTATCTGGCTGGGCTCACTGACCAAGAAGAGCCCTATCCACGAAGCTCCGGCGAATTGCAGAACGAAAGGCAATGAGATGGTCAGAAACATGCAGCGCCTCTACCAGTGTTTTTACATATTTTACTACTAATTGATAGTAAAGTCAACACTACTATACGATAGTAAAATATAGTGACCTCAGCGAGGTGATGCAGATGTATTTTCCACGGCTGAGGGATTTGCGGGAGGATGCTGACAAAACTCAGAAGGAGATTGCCGCAATACTTGGCATTGACCAGCGGGTTTATAGCAACTATGAGACTGGAAAACGAGAGATCCCTGTCCGCCATTTGATCCAACTGGCAGAATATTACCACACATCCACCGACTATCTGTTAGGTCGGACTTCACGTCCCACGAAGGAGTAAGGAGAACCGCCATGACCCACGAGGAAAAAGCCGTACAGAATTTTCTCTCCGGCTACAACTGCGCCCAGTCGGTATTTTTGGCCTTTGCCCCGGACCTGGGGCTCTCCGACGATCTGGCCCTCCGGCTCTCCTCCTCCTTCGGCGGGGGCATGGGCCGCCTGCGGGAGGTCTGCGGGGCGGTGAGCGGCATTCTGATGGCCGCCGGGGTCCTCTACGGGTACACCTCCCCCTGCGATGATGCGGCCAAGGCCGCCCACTACGCCCTGGTGCAGGAGCTGGCCGGAAAATTCCGGGAGCGCCACGGCGCCATCCTCTGCCGGGAGCTTTTGGGAAGATCCGGACCTGAGTCCCCTGTCCCCGAGGCCCGGACCGCCGCCTACTACGCTCAGCGGCCCTGCGCCCGGTTTGTGGGGGACGGGGCCCGGATTTTGGAGGAGTATATGGCGGAGCATCCCCCTAAGGCCCGGTAACCTCTCCAGACGCAAAAGAGCCGACAAGCGATCGCTTGCCGGCTCTTTTCTGCTGCTGCAAAATTTCTCTTAAAACAGGGCGTTGAAGGCGTCCACGATGGCGTCGCAGTCGGGATTGACCACCATCATTACATAGTTTCCGTTGGACACCACACGGCTGTTGTTGGTCCACTCCTCCGTGGGTCCGGGATACCAGGCGCCGCCGTTGATCATACCGTCGATCCGGGCCTGGAAAATGTCCTTCACCGTGGACACGTCCTTGCTGTCGCTGACCTCCACCAGGCAGAACTCGCCGTTGTTCATGCTCATCATGGTGCCCATGATCAGGCACTGCTTGGTGGACACAGCGCTCATCCCCGGATAGTAGCTCTCCAGAACATCACCGGTGAAATTCTCAAGCGTACCGAAGCTATACTTGCTGGTCATATCGGTATAGAAGGCGGACAGATCAACAGAGGTGCTCTCAGAGGGCTTCTCCTCGGGCTTGGTCTCCTCCTTCTCCTCCCAATTGCAGCGAACCACACAGCTGGCCTTTAGGTCGCCCCGGGTGACGGTGATATCCGCCCGGCCGGGGGCCACGGCGGTAACCGTACCGTCCTTGGCCACGGTGGCCACCTTTTCGTTGCTGCTGGTATAGACCACATCCCCTTCGCCGCCGGTAACGGTCAGCTTATAGGTGCTTCCGGCGGAAAACAGGGTGAAATCCTTGCTGCTGAGGGTAAGACCGGCGGCGGGCTTGGTTTCCTCATTGCCTGTCTGAGGCTTCTCCTCAGGACTGGTCTCCTCTTCCTTCTCGGTGTCCTCAGCGGTATCCCCATCGGTGGGAGTCTCTACATCCTCCGGCACATCCGGCTCAGTCACGTCGTTTTCGCCATCCACCTGATCCTGCTGGCTGTTGTCGCTGGTGTCGTTATCCCCTTTGTTATTATCTGTGGTGGTGTTGCCGCAGGCAGTGAGGGCCAGCAGCAGCATCAGAGACAGCATCAGCGCCATCAGTTGTTTCATCTTCAGTTCCTCCTTGTTTCTCTTTGCCTCATCGGGCCTTACTGGAAAAGTTAGACGACGGCTTTCAAAAAAAGTTCCCGGTTTTTTCAAAAAAACCGGGAACTTCTTTATTGCCCCAGATACACCACGTCGGTGTCCTTCTGGAAGTTGTCCACACTGTAGCACACAAAGATGGCGTCCATGCCGTTCTGCTCGGCGTAGGCGGCCACCGGCGTGCGGTAGTACCGCAGATCCAGCAGATGGATCTCGGAAAAATACTGGCTGAGGAAGGGGGCCAGGGAGTCGCTGTAGCTGTCCCGGACCACCAGCAGCTTCTGGTCGGTGAGGGCGTTGGGATTCTCAATGATATAGAGGGGGTTGTTGCCGCCCATAAAGTAGGTGTACTTGTCCTTCCCCTCCAGGTTCTCCTCCACATAGAGGCCGTGGGTGGAGGTGGTCATGCCGTCATTGACGGTGACGGTGATCCCCTCCCCATCCACATACCGCTCCATGGTGTCCGGGGTAAGCCAGTGGACGCCGGAGGAGGAGTAGAGGGTTCCGTTGAAGTCCTCGGAGACGATGGCTGCCTCCCCCAAGGGCTCCGGAGTCACCCCCATGGCCTCCATGAGGGCGGTATAGCCATAGTAGGCGCCGAGACTGGTCCAGTGGTGGTCGGTGCGGTAGAAGATGTCCTCGTCGGCGTGCTCCGCCAGAACACCTGCCATATCCACATAGATGGCCCCGCTGTCCTTACTCTGCTGAATGTAGCTGAGCTGGTCCATGGTGGGAGCGCCGTCGGGCAGCTGGTCCCGGAGAACTTCAGCGGCGGTGGGGATGAGGCCGAAATATACCGGCAGGTCCGTTTTCTCCATCAGCTGCTGGACATAGGTCAGGTTCTTGTCCGCCTTCTCGCTCTTGGTGACCTTGCTGATCAGCCGGTCCCCGCAGAGGTAAATGTCGTTGAACTCCCGCTTGCCGAGGAGCCACTCATACCGGGTCTTCAGACCCATCCAATCGTCCCGGAAGGGAAACTGGTCCTCGAGATAGGTCTCAATCCCGGCGGTGTAGGTCCCGTCCTTCAGTTTCTCCCAGGAGAAGGTGGGAAACTGGGCCAGATAGCGGTTTTCCACCTCGGAGAACTGCCGGTCCGGCAGGAGGATGTGGAGCACACCGAAGCCGCCGATGAACAGGCAGAAGAGAATGGCCGTGAGGCGCTGTGTTGCTTTTTTCATTCTGCGCACCTCCTTAGAAGCGGAAATAGAGGAAGGGGTTGTAGCTGGCGTCCACCAGGGAGGCGGTGCACAGCACCAGGGAGACCAGCACCAGCACCGGAGTCAGCACATCCTGCGCCTTCTCCGGCAGGCGGAAGAAGAGCTTCCGGAGAGCCGGGGTGGCCGCCACGCACAAAATCACCAGCAGAGGGAGGTAGCTTCTCAGCTCGTAGAGGGTGAAGGCGTCCCACAGGGCCCCGCCGCCGAAGCACACCTTCAGGTATGCCCCCAGCTGGCCCATGTTCTCAATGGCGAAAAGGCCCCAGCCTACCAGCACCACAACCATCGTGTACACATGGCGCAGGACGCTTGGCAGGCGTTCCAGCCACTTGCCGAGGAACAGCCGCTCCGCCAGCATCCACAGGGCGTAGTAGAGACCCCACAAAAGGAAGTTCCACCCGGCGCCGTGCCAGATACCGGTGAGGACCCAGACGATGAGGATATTCCGAATCCATTTTGCACGGCTGCAGCGGTTGCCCCCCAGAGGGAAGTAGACGTACTCCCTAAACCAGTTGGTAAGGGAGATGTGCCAGCGCTTCCAAAACTCCACCACGGACCTGGAAATATAGGGGTAGTTGAAGTTCTCGATGAACTCAAAGCCGAACATCCGTCCCAGGCCGATGGCCATGTCGGAGTAGCCGGAGAAGTCGAAGTAGATCTGGAAGGCGTAAGCAATCAGCCCCAGCCAGCCCCCCAGCACCGTCAGCTGAGCGGTGTCGGTGGCAAGGAAGGTATCCCACAGCTTGCCCACAGCGTTAGCCAGCAACACCTTCTTGGCAAGGCCCACAGAGAAGCGCTGGATACCGGAGACAAATTTCTCCAGATCCTCCCGACGACTCTGAAGCTGGTCGGCCACCGACTTGTACTGGATGATGGGACCGGCGATGAGCTGGGGGAAGAGGGTGACGAAGGTGCCGAAGGTGATGATATTGCGCTGCACCGGGGCGTCCTTGCGGTAGACGTCGATGGTGTAGGACATGGTCTGGAATGTGTAGAAGGAGATGCCGATGGGCATGGTCACCCCGGTGAGGGGGAGGTTTAAGCCGGTGACGGCATTGACGCTGCCCGCCAGAAAATCGTAATATTTGAAGAAAACCAGAATGAGAAGGTTAATGAAGACAGAGGAGGCCACCGCCATGCGGGCTTTCCGGTCGTTCTGCCGCCACTTTTCCACCAGCATGCCGTGGGTATAGTCCACGGCGATGGAGAGGAACATGATGACAATGTACACCGGCTCTCCCCAGCCGTAGAAGAAGAGGCTGACCAGGAGCAGGACAAGATTGCGCAGCTTCAGCGGGGCGAGCTTATAGATGACCAGCGTCGCCACCAGGTAGAAGAATAGAAACGGCAGACCGGAAAAGACCATAGCCGTCCTCCTTTCGTAGTGAGGTTACAGGGAAACTGCCGTGCCGCCGGGCCACGGCAGTTTGCATAGATGGTTTACTGGAACAGGGCGTTAAAGGCGTCCACCGCCTCGGTTTGGCTCTCGCCGGCGGCGATGAGGGCCACCACGTTGCCGTTGACAATGACCTCCGCGTTCTGCCAGGCCTCGATGGTGGCGGGATACATGGCGCCGCCCTCCACCTGGCTGTCGATGCGGGACTGGAAGATGCCCTTGACGGCCTCCACATCAGCCTCATCGGCCACCTCTACCAGCGCCATCTCAAAGGCCACAGCGGAAATGGCGGCGGTCTGCAGCACCTTCTGGTTAAAGGTATAGCTGGAGAGGCCGGGGTACATACTCTCCACCAGATCGTCGGTAACCTCCATCATCATGGGGGCGTTGTCGCCCAGAGAGGTCATCAAGTCGTCGTAATATGCCTGGAGATCGGGGGTCTCAGCGGCGTCCTTGCCGCTACCGCTGCCGCAGGCGGTCATACCCAAAGCCAGAGCCAGCACCAAAAAGAAAGACAATACTTTTTTCATACCAATGGTTCTCCTTATTTTATGATTCTCCGCTTTTATTGGAACACGGGTTTAGACGGAGCTTCTTTTAAAAGGTTCCCCTTTTTTGAAAAAAATATTTTTCTGTTTTTTCGTGAGAATGGGTGTGCTTCTGACAAAGATTTTTGTTCTGGTTTGACCGACGGTGTACTGGCAGGTGTTTGTGCCTCCGGCGGCCTGCTTTTGTCGCTGAACAAAAGTAGGCAAAAATCAGCTTAGAACCAAGGTTCTAAGAACTCCTTTTACTTCTATTATGGGAGGTCTTGTTCCATTTGTGTCGTTACCTTGTGCGGCTGACACTGCAAGGGGGTGACACTTACCCTGTTTCCGCGCTTCAAGCGCGCTGCTCCGGTGGTTGTTGAGGTCCCTACAATTACACCAGGCCAAACATAAGCCTTCCCCTGGGGGAAGGTGGCACGGCAAAGCCGTGGCGGATGAGGGGAGGGCCACCCAAAAATTCCAAGCTAACTCAGAGAAAAAATCAAGAGTTCATATTCGACGGCAAGCAACCTCTGAATTAATTTGCTGAATTCCGATACCACTTCCCTCATCCGCCCCCTTCGGGGGCACCTTCCCCCAGGGGAAGGCTTAAGACGAACGCACCATCGTCTACCCACCAATAGAGCGCGCCGAAGCGCGGTTGTAGTCTGTACCGGACACGTCAACGGAGCGTCGGGGGCAGAAAACCAACGATAGTCATGGGAGACAATCGTTCCACGTCAGAACAAGGGAGTCCTTAGAACCCCGCAGCGTCAAGAAAACATGCCGGCGGCATGTTTTTAGCGTAGGCCACAGCGGCTATGCCGCGAGGAGACTGCAGTTCGGTAGTCCGTCCGAGAGAAAAGTCACCCGCCGGAGGCAGGACAAGGCAGCGAACGCCCGTCGGGTACCGACAGAGCAAATCTACAAACGTCAGCGGGCAAAAAAGCCCGTCTCAGCGTATGAGAGGACAAATTTTTACAGCTTCTGCATGTGGACCCCCGCGGAGCGGAGCATCAGCTTTTTGGTGCCCACCTGGTCAAAGGCCACTTCCACCAGGGCGTCGTTGCCCATCTTACGCACCGACAGCACCATCCCCTTGCCGAAGGTTCGGTGGGTCACCATATCCCCCTGACTGAGCTGGAGAAGATCCGCCGTGGGACTGCCGCCGCTGTGGACGGAGTAGCCACGGTCCGGCGCGGGCCGGGGCCGCCGCCGCTGGGTGGGCATGGTCCGCACCGCTGCGCGCTCCTCACCGTCAAAGCCGCCCATCTCCTCCCGGACACGGGGCTCCTGCTTGCCCTGCCAGATGCTGTTCTCCGCCGGAACCTCCTCCAAAAACCGGGAGGGCCTGTTGGAGGTGGTGCGGCCAAAGAGCATTCTCTGCCGGGCGTTGGTCATGGTCAGCCGCTCCTTGGCACGGGTCATCGCCACATAGCACAGCCGCCGCTCCTCCTCCATCTCCTCGCTCTCGCCGATGCAGCGCATGCCGGGGAAGATCCCCTCCTCCATGCCCACCACATAGACGTTGGGGAACTCCAGTCCCTTGGCGCTGTGCATGGTCATCAGCGTCACCGCGTTGTCCCCGGTTTCGGCGCCGTCCAGGTCGGTGTACAGCGCCACCGTGTCCAGAAAGCCCGCCAGGGAAGGATCATCCGGGTCGCTCTCCAAAAACTGCAGGATGCTGGAGCGCAGCTCCTGGATGTTCTCCAGCCGCCCCCGGCTCTCCATGTCGCCCTTCTGCTCCAGGGCCAGCTTGTAGCCGCTGCGCTCCACCACCAGATCATAGAAGTCCGGCAGGGACAGCTCGTCCGCCTGGTCCCGGAGATCCTCGATCAGCTTCACAAAGTCCATCAGCTTCTCGGCGGAGCGCTTTAAATCGGCGTAGGCGTCTGCCTCCCGCAGAATCTCATAGGCGGGCACCCCCTGCTGGTAGGCCAGCTGCTGCACCCGGTCCACAGTGGTGGGACCGATGCCCCGGGCGGGAGCGTTGATGATCCGCCGCAGCCGCAGATCGTCTGCGCTGTTGTTGATGACGCAGAGGTAGGACAGCATGTCCTTCACCTCCAGCCGGTCAAAGAACTTCAGGCCCCCCACCACCTGATAGGGGATGCCGTTGCGCTTCATGGCCATTTCCAGAGCGTTGGACTGGGCGTTCATCCGGTAGAGGACGGCGCTGTCCTTCCACTCCAGACCGCGGCTGCGGGAGGCCAGGATCTGCCCCGCCACATAGGCCGCCTCGTCGCTCTCGCTGTACACGGTCTTGATCTGCACCGGGTCCCCCTGGCCGTTCTCCGTCCAAAGGGTCTTGCCCTTCCGGCCCTGGTTGTTGCGAATCACCGCATTGGCCGCGTCCAGAATGTTCTGGGTGGAGCGGTAGTTCTGCTCCAGGCGGATGGTCCGGGACCCGGGATACTCCTTCTCAAAGCTGAGGATGTTCTCTATGTTGGCACCCCGGAAGCGGTAGATACTCTGGTCGTCGTCGCCCACCACGCAGATGTTGCCATTCTCCCCGGTGAGGAGCTTCGCCAGCAGATACTGGAGGTGGTTGGTGTCCTGGTACTCATCGATGAGCACATAGCGGAACTTTCGCTGGTAGTAGGCGCGGACCTCCTCGTTTTTCTGAAGGAGATGGACCGTGTGGAGGATAATGTCGTCAAAGTCCAGGGCGTTGGCGTCCTTCAGACGGCGCTGATAGCCCTCATAGATTTTGGCGATACGGACCATCCGCCAGTCGTTGGCGCTCTCCATCCGCTTGGCGAAGTCCGTCCGGCTCTCGTTTTTGTCCTTGGAGGCGCTGATCTGAGACAGCACCGCCCGGAGGGGAAACTCCTTTTCCTCCAGCTTCAGCTCCTTCAGCACGTCCTTAACGACCCGCTTGCTGTCCTCGGTGTCGTAGATAGTAAAGCTGTTGGTGAAGCCCTCCCCCAGTTTCTCCATGTCCCGGCGGAGAATCCGCACGCAGGCGGAGTGGAAGGTGGCGGCCCAGATGTCATTGGCGGCGGCGCCGCACATCTTCCCCAGCCGCTCCTTCAGCTCCCCGGCGGCCTTGTTGGTGAAGGTGATGGCGATCACCGACCAGGGCGCCGCCGGCTCCACGGCGCACAGCCGCCGGGCCTCCGCCCAGTCCTCCGGGGCGGGGTGCTCCGGAAAGCCCTCCAAAAAGCGGAGGTCCTCCTCCGTGGCCCACTGGGGCACCTCGTCCGTGTCGCTGCCCCGGCCGAAGGTGAGCAGGTTGTCCACCCGGTTGATGAGGACGGTGGTCTTTCCGCTGCCCGCCCCCGCCAGCAGCAGCAGAGGGCCTTCGGTGGTCAGCACCGCCTCCCGCTGCTGTGGATTCAGTCGCTGATACCGCCGGGCGATGACCGCCCGCCGGGCAGTACAATAGCGTGTGATGAAATCCTGCGTCATAACCGTCTCGCTTTCTGTGTGTATTCCCGAAAAGGGCGGCCAAAGGCCGCCACGTCTGTTTCAGACCTCTATTGTAGTACACTTTTTCCCTCCGGTCAATGGACCATTGCACCGGAAATTTCCTTGAGAAATCCCACATTTCATGCTATGCTGTTACTGGAACATCCATCATCCAGGTCATATCCACAAGGCTTGCGGCAGAAAGGATGTGTCTCGATGAAAACCAAGGGCATACTCTTTCTCTCCGGTCTCCTGATCGTCTGCGTCGTGTCCATCGGCGCCAAAATCTTTTATGAAAGCCGCATAACCCTGGAAATGAATCAGCGCAACCAGTTGATCGCCATGTGCGAAGAAGCGGGCTACGATATTACCCGGGAAAACCTGACCTTGCTGCGGGACAGTTATTTCTCCCCGTTCCTCACCTGGCGGTGGCAGGTGCGTTTCCCCGATGAGCCGGACCTGTGCTATGTATTTCAGCAGCAGAAAAGCGGCAAATATGTTCTGGTAGACCTTCCGGGGACGGGCACGCCGCAAAAAGACTTTACCCCGTCCTCTGGCTACGGCGGTGCGCTCTTTGAAGGGGCGGCTTCGCAGTAGCGGCATGGCCCCTGTCTTGCTGCCTGCCCCACCACAGATCCTGTGGAAAACTATATGATTCTTATGGAGGTTATTTCCATGCTCTACTTCCGCAATGACTACTCCGAGGGAGCCTGCCCCCAGGTGCTGGACGCCCTGGCGGACACCAATCTCATTCCCACCGCCGGTTACGGCACCGATCAGTTCTGCGCCGCGGCGGCAGATGCCATCCGCTCCCTCTGCGAGGCTCCGGAGGCCCAGGTCCATTTCCTGGTGGGAGGCACCCAGGTGAACAAGACCGCCATCGGCGCCTTTCTCCGCCCCTATGAGGCGGTGATCGCCGCCGACACCGGCCATATCTGCGTCCACGAGACCGGCGCCATCGAGCAAAACGGCCACAAGATCCTGGCCCTGCCCGTCCAGGACGGAAAGCTGACCGCCGGACTGGTCCGCGCCGCCGTGGAACGCCACTGCGACGAGCACATGGTGCTGCCCCGGCTGGTGTACATCTCCAACACCACGGAGGTGGGGACTGTGTACAGCCTCTCCGAGCTCACCGCCCTCAGCGGCTGCTGCCGGGAGCTGGGGCTGCTGCTCTACTGCGACGGCGCAAGGCTTGCCTCCGCCATGACGGTGGAGGGGGCGGACACCTCCTTTGCCGACTATGCCCGGCTCTGCGACGCCTTCACCATCGGCGGCACCAAAAACGGCCTTCTTTTCGGGGAGGCGCTGGTGCTGACCAATCCCGCCCTGTTCCCCCACTTCCGCCACGCCATGAAGCAGCAGGGGGCTATTCTGGCCAAGGGCCGCCTGCTGGGGGTCCAGTTCGACGCGGTGCTGCGGGACGGTCTCTATCTCCAGCTGGCCCGCCACGCCAACGCCATGGCGGCAAAGCTCCGCCAGGGGCTTCTGGAACTGGGCTATTCCATGGCGGTGAACTCCCCCTCCAACCAGATCTTTCCTATTCTGACCCCCACCCAGGAGGAGCGGCTCCGGGAGGAATGCGCCTTTGAGGTGCAGAGCCGGGATGACCATGGGGTCTGCGTCCGCTTCGTCACCTCCTGGGCCACCCGGGGGGAGGATGTGGACGCCCTACTAAAATTTATGGAGGAGAACGCATAATGGAGATGCGCCGAGCCAAGCGGCAGGTGAAGGACCTGGCCGCCATTCAGGAGATCGTAATGTCCTGCAAAATCTGCCGCCTTGCCATGGAGGACCGGGAGGGGCTGTACATCGTGCCCATGAGCCACGGGGCCAAGTGGGAGGGGGAGAAGCTGACCCTCTATTTCCACTGCGCCGGGGAGGGGCGGAAGATCGACGCCCTCCGAGCAGACCCCCGCTGCGCCTTTGAGATGGACCGGGGCTGGCGGCTCACCGGCGAGGGGGACAAGGCCTGCACCTACAGCTGCGACTACCAGTGCGTCACCGGCCGAGGAACGGTTCGGTTTGTGGAGGACAGCCGGGAAAAGGCGGAGGCCATGGCTGTCATCATGACCCACCAGACAGGCCGGGCGTTCTCCATCACGGAGGAGATGACCCGGGAGGTCACCGTATTGGCCCTGGAGGCGGAGACCTACACCGCCAAAGCCCACATCACAACAGAACCTCTCGGATAAAGCGCAGCGGCAGGCGGGAATCCCGCCTGCCGCTTTCTATTCACTCCTGCTGATAGTCCCGAAGACGGCGGTTCAGATCCGCCGTATCCGCCTGCATGGCCACATTGATTCCAAACCACATGGCGAAAAGCCCCGCCTCCAAAATCAAAATCAGCACCAGGCCCCCCCACAGTGGGATTCCCCGGAACCATCCCAATGCCAGCGCCCCTCCCACATACAGAAGGTTTCCCAGCGCCGCCCAGAGCGCCGTCCTCCCCCGGGGCTGGGGCTGGTCCAGCCCGCCCGGAAAAAGAGCCGTCTCCGCCGAGGCGAAGAGCAGAGAGCCGATCAGCATTTCCAGCATGGTGAGGGAATCCACCTCGTACTCCCCCATGAGGGCGTTCACCACCCCTTTGCAGAAAATCAGTCCCACGGTATAGATCCCCATGTGATACTTCATGCCGAGACCCCACCGGTACCACCGCAAAAATCCATTCATGCTCACACACTCCCTTCCTGCCCCAGCCGCTGGCGCAGCAGGGGCGCGTAGTGGCGGGAGACCATCAGCCGCTCCCCGGTGGGGAGAGCCGCCTCGATCCGTCCGCCGCAGCTTTTGAGACTGCGGATCTGGTGGAGATTCACCACCGCCGACTTCCCTGCCCGGAAAAACCCCAGGTCCCCCCAGCGGCTCTCCAGCTCTCCAAGACTGAGACCTGTCTGGTAAAGCGCCTGGTCGGTGTAGACGAAGGTGTGGTCCTCCACCGTCTCGCACCAGACCACCTCCGCCGGGTTCAGCAGCACGGTCTGCCGCCTCTCGTCCCAGACGCACAGCCTCTGAAGCCCCGAGCGCAGCAGGGCCAGCAGCCGCAGCACCTCCTCGTCCACCTCCCGGCACCGGAGGATCACCTCCACCTCCTCGCCGCCGGTCTGGTCCACGGTGATTTTCATATCCTCCGCCTCCTCTCGTTTCCTGGTCATCGGCCTTTGACATCTACAGCATACCGGATTTCCCACCCCGCCGCAAGAGCGGTTCCCCCAAGGTGCGTCTGAAGAGGGGCAAGATGCCCTTGACAATATCGAATATCGATGCTATAGTGAAGCTGTAAATATCGAATATCAATATTGGAGGGGAGGCAAACCGTGGCCAGAGAGAAATTTCAAACCCTGACAGAGCAGATGTTCTACATTCTCCTGTGCCTTCGGGAGGAGCGCTGCGGCGTGGATGTCATGGAGGCGGTAGCCCAGCTCACCGGGGGACTGGTGGCCATCGGTCCCGGCACCCTGTACACCCTGCTGGAGGATTTTCTCCGGGAGGGCTGGATTCGGGAGGTGCCCACCCAGGGGCGCAAACGCCGGTATTGCCTCACGGACAGCGGGGAGGCGAGACTTCGGAAGGAGGCGGAGCGGCTCAGGCGGCTCTGCGGGGATTTTGACGCCGTGATGGGACAAGGAGAGGAGGACGCTCCATGAAATACACTTACCGCATGAGTTTTTTCCGCCCTATGGACGCCGACGCTGTGGAGCGATATCTCAGCCGCATGGCCCGAAAGGGCTGGTTTCTCAGCAAGACCGGGCAGATGTTCTGGCGCTTTCGCCGGGGGGAGCCCGCCTCCCTCACCTATGCCGTCACCTATTTCCCGGAAGCATCGGTCTACGGCGGGCCGATGACTCTCGCCCAGCAGGAGCTGGCGGAGTATTGCGCCACCGCGGGGTGGGAGTATGTGGCCCAGTGGCTGCGGATGCAGATCTATGTGACGGACCGGCCAAACCCGGTTCCCTTAGAGACCGACGAGAGGCAGAAGCTGGAGACCATTCAGGCGGTGTTTCGGAAAAATCTCAGGGTCAATTTGCTTTTGCTGGCCCTCTATCTTCTCCAGTGTCTGCTCCAGAGCTATAACATCTCCAGAAATCTCCTGCAATATCTGTCGTCCCCCGCCGCGCTGCTGTTCCTGACGATCTGGCCGGCGCTGGCCCTCCTCATGACGGAAAATCTCCTGGCCTGGACGCTCTGGCTGCGCCGGTCGAAGCGGTCGGTGGAGCGGGGCGGGTCCTGTGCCCCCAGCTTTTTCCGCCTCTCCCGTGGGATGGAGATGGGGGTGACCGCAATCATAGCGGTCTTTTTGCTCCAGTCCCTGTGGTATTCTCTCCGCAGCGGCAGAGGCTCCGCTGTGCTTGTAGGGGGAGGATTTGCCGTACTTCTTCTCCTTCTCATCTATGTTCCTGTCTGGTGGATGCGAGAGCGGGGCTTTGATGAGGAGAGCATCCGCAACGTCACCCTTCTCATTGGCGGAGTGCTGATCGTCGGGATCATTGTGGTGGCCCTGGCCCAGCCCACCTTCCAGCCCATTGAGCCCGCCTGGTGGTACGAAGGGGAGGAGGCCCGGTACGGTATCTATGACGATCCCATTCCCCTCCGGCTGGAGGACATCGGCGTCAGCACCGAGGGGCTTCCCTACTCCACCTTCTCCCGCAGCCTCAGCCGCTCCCCCTTCCTCTCCAAAATCAGCGCTGACCATACCTGTCCTCCGGAGGAGGAGCTGCCCGGGGAGCAGCCCTACTTAGAGTACACTATGGTCCATGTGTCCTTCCCGCCTCTCTATGATCTTTGCCGGCAGGAGCTTCCGTGGATGGAGATGGAACTCGTGGAGGACGACCGCTGGCAGGCTGAGGCGGTGTACGCCGCCTCCCTCTCCGACGGTTCCCCCGTGCTGCTGGTCTGCTGGGAGAAGGACCTGCTGCTCCTCTACTCCGATCTGATCCCCCAGCTGACGGAGGAACAGGCGTCTGTGATTCGGGAAGCCGTAACCTCCTACTGGAAATAAACAGGAAAACGCCGCCGGATTTCTTATCCGGCGGCGCTTTGGCTGTACATGGTCTAATTTTCCTTGCTGTAGGGAACGCCCAGCTTGGCGGGCACATTGAAGTTGCTCCGGGCCACCGTCAGCACGATGGTCAGGATATACGGCAGTGCGATCACCAGCTCGTTGGGGAAGATGTTGATGTTGCTCATGGACTGGATATAGATGGCCACAGCCTCCGCCAACCCGAACACAAAGGTGCCCACCACGGCGCCCTTGGGATTCCAGTTTCCGAGGAAGCAGATGGCAAAGGCGATCCAGCCCCGGCCGCCGATGATACCGGTGGTGAACATGCCGAGGTAGCCCAGCGTGTAGAAGGACCCGGCAAGGCCGCCCATGGCGCCGGCCACCAGCACCGTCAAAAACCGAATGCGGTTCACATTCAGGCCCGCCACATCCACCGCCTCCGGATTTTCACCGGTGGAGCGGATGGTAAGACCAAGGGAGGTCTTGAAGAGGACGAAATAGGACACCGGGATCACCAGATAGGCGAAGTAGGTCAGGAGATTTTGCTGGAAGAACATGGGCCCCAGCACCGGAATAGAGGAGAGCAGGGGGATGGAAATGGGCTCCAGCACGTCGATCTGCAGGGGGGTGGTGGGGATGCCGAAGAGCACCCGCTGGAAGAAGGAGCAGAAGCCGCCCGCCAGGATGTTGATGGCGGTACCGGTAACGATCTGCTGCTGCTTCATGTGGATGGTAATGAAGCCGTACAGGGCGGCCATAAGGGTGCCGCACACAATGGCCAGCAGAATCCCTGCGGCCAGGCTGCCGGTGATGTAGGTCCCCACAAAGCCGCCCCAGGCGCCCAGCAGGAAAATGCCCTCGATGGCGGTGACCATCATGCCGGTGCGCTCGGCGTAGACCTCCGCGATAGACCCCAGCAGAAGCGGTGTGCTCATCATGATGGCCCGGGAAAGAATGTTGGTCATTTCTGTGCACCTGCCTTTCTCAGACGCTGCTTCTCACGGCGGTTGTGGACGTAGCCCCGAAGGAAATAGGAGATGATCACGCAGATCATCACGATCCCCTCGATGAGATCAATAATACTGGAGGGGATGTTGAGTCCCGGCATCCGGCCCATGGTGGTACCCATGATATTCATGAAACCAAAGAGCAGCGAGGCAAAAAGAATGCCCAGAGGATGGCCGTTGGCCAGGATGGCGATGCCAATGCCGAAGGAGCCGATAGAGCTGTTGAAGTTCTGCAGCAGCATATGCTGCACACCGTTGATCTCCGTAAGGCCCGCCATACCGGCAAGACCGCCGCTGATGAGAAAGGCGATGACATAGATCCTTTTGGAGCGGATGCCTGCCAGCTCCGCCGCGGTGGCGTTGCTGCCCACCGCCCGGATGCGGAAGCCCAAGGGGGTCTTATACAGCAGCACCCACACCAAAATGGCGGTGAGAATGGCCAGCAGTGTTCCCAGATGGACCCGGGTGCCCGGCAGGATACTGGGGAGATAGGCTTTGGCGTCGATGGGGTCGGTCTGGAGGTACTCGCCCTTGGTCTCCCGCAGCACCGTGCGCAGCAGGTAGTCCATGACGGCGGAGACCACATAGGTGGACATCATGCTGACCAGAAACTCATTGGCATTGAAGCGGGCCTTGGCAAAGCCGATGAGAGCGCCCACAATGCCGCCGGCCAGGAAGGAGCCCACCAGCACCAGCAGAATCGTCAGACCCGTGGGCAGCACAGCCCCCAGCTGCAGGGACAGCGTGATGGCCACAATGGAACCGGCGTAGAACTGTCCCTGAGCGCCGATGTTGAAAAGGTTTGCCTTATAGGTAAAGGCGAAGGCCAGGGCTGTGAAGACCAGGGGAGTGGATTTCACCAGCACCTCGCCCATGGTGTACTTGTCCGTGACGATCTTCAGAAAGGCGGAGCTGTACACCTCGATGGGGTTGAGCTTCATAAACAGCAGCATGCAGGCGCTGAGAATGAGGCCCACCACCACGGCGCCGATGTTGAAAAGGAGCACTTCGCCATAGCGTTCTTTCAGGCGTTTCATCTCACTGGCCCTCCTTTCCCGCGGCAACGCCCGCCATCATCAGACCAATCTCCTGGGTGTTCAGCTCCCCGTTGCGGTAGATGCCCATGATCCGTCCCTTGTACATGATGGCGATGCGGTCGCACATCTCAAAAATTTCACTGAGCTCCGTGGACACCAGCAGCACCGCCTTGCCCTTCTCCCTCTCCTGGAGGATGGTGTGGTGGATCCGGTCCACCGCGCCCATGTCCAGGCCCCGGGTGGGCTGGTTGAAAATCAGGAGATGCTGCCCCACATCGATCTCCCGGGCCAGCACCACCTTCTGCTGGTTGCCGCCGGAGAGGCTTCTGGCCAGATCGCTGGGGCCGGTGGCCTTCACCTGGTGGTCCCGGATGATCTGGGAGGTGTAATCGTTGAGGCGCTTCTGGGAGATAAAGCCGCGGGAGGTCCATCGGCCGCCGTAGCTGCTTTTCAGCAGGATATTTTCCGCCAGAGTCATATCCATGATCATACCGTCCCGGTAGCGGTCCACAGGCACATAGCCGATGCCGCCGTCAATGCGCTGGCGGATGGTCTGGCGGGTGATATCCTCCCCCCGGTAGACCACCTCCCCCTCTGTGACGGGCCGGGAGCCGCAGATCACCTCGCACACCTCGTCCTGGCCGTTGCCGCTGACGCCGGCGATGCCGAAGATCTCACCGGCATGGACGGAGAAGGACACCTGCTGCAAAACCGGCGTCTTCTCCGGCCCCAGAGCGGACACGCCCTTCAGCTCCAGCACCGCCGGAGCCTCTGACCGCTCAGGTGCCTGGGTGCGGACCGGAGCTGTCAGCTCCTGGCCGATCATCAGCCGGGCCAGCTCCGCCTCGTCGGTATCCTCCTTGCGCACATCGCCCACCACCACGCCGCTGCGCATGATGACGATGCGGTCCGCCGCCTCCATGACCTCCTTCATCTTGTGGGTGATGAAGATGACGCAGTTGCCCTTGGCCGCGAACTCCCGGATGAAGCCCATAAGGTGCTCCGACTCCTGGGGGGTCAGCACGGCGGTGGGCTCATCCATAATGAGGATGCTGGCGTTGAGGTACAGAGCCTTGAGGATCTCCACCTTCTGCTGCACGCCGACGGCCAGATCTCCCACCTTGGCGTCCACGGGAACGTCAAAGCCGTAGCTCTCCGCAATGGCCTTCACTTTTTCCTCGTACTCCTTGATGGCGATGCGGCCGTGGACGTTGCCGAGGATGATGTTTTCCGTCACCGTGTGGGTGGGGACCAGGGAGAAATGCTGCTGGATCATGGCCACGCCCCGGGACATGGCATCCTTGGGGGACTTGATATGCACCGCCTCCCCCCGAATGCGGATCTCTCCCTCATCCGCCCCGTACAGGCCATAGAGAATCTTCATAATGGTGCTCTTACCGGCGCCGTTCTCCCCCAGCAGCGCCACCACCTCGCCCTGATGGACGGTAAAGGACACGTCCTTGTTGGCGATGACCTTGGCGAAATATTTGGATACGTGCCGGATTTCTACAACTGGTTGTGCCATAGACTCCTCCTTCTGCAGCGCCATCCTCCGGACGGCGCTCCTTTTGGCAGAAGGCGTCTGCCGGGAGAGGACCGCCGTTGGTCCGTCTCGGCAGACGCCTTGCCGGATGTTCCAGCCCCTGAGGGGACGGGGATTATTCGTCGAACAGAGCCGTCAGATCCACGCCGCCGGCCTTGTACTCCTCAATCGCGGCATCCACACGATCCTTCACATCCTGAGAGATGTTGTCGGTGTAGATGGGAACGAAGATGTCCTCGGCGATGCCCACCTCGTGGAGGGTGCCGCCGGCCAGCTCGCCGTTGAGATAGCTCTCAATGGCCCACTTGTACATAGTGGAAAAGTCGAAATCGATGGAGGCCACCACCACGTTGGGGTCGATGACGGTCTGATCGGAGGAATAGCCCACCACATAGACGCCCTTGGAGATGGCGGCGTCGATGGTGCCAAGGCCCAGCTCGTTGGCGTAGGCGAAGACCACGTCGGCGCCCTCGTCGATCATGCTCTCACCCATCTGCTTGCCCAGAGCGATGTCGCTCCAGCTGTTGGCGTAGGCCAGGTTGTAGGCCGCGTCGCTGATGCCCCGCTCCTTGGCGATCTCCACAGCGGTCTTGCCGTACACGGCCATCAGGTTCTCCATGGCCTGGTTGGACTCGCCGCCGATCATGGCAAACTTGCCGGTCTCGGTGATGCTGCCGGCCACGATAGCCGCCAGATAGCTGGCCTCATACTCCTTGGGGAACAGGGGGGAGAGGTTCTCCAGCTCCGCGTTGGCGCCGTTGACAATCATGAACCGGGTGTTGGGATAGGAAGCAGCCACAGTGGAGGCAGCCTCGTCAAACTGGGAACCGGCAGCCATGATGATATCATAGCCCCGCTCACAGTACTCCCGGAAGGTGGACTCGAAGTCGGCGGACTGAACATTCTCCACATACTCCATATTGGTGCCCAGCTCCTCATTGCAGGTGAGAAGGCCGGCGTAGTTGGAGGCGTTCCAGCCCTGGTCGTTGACCTCGCCGGGCAGGATCAGGACGATCTTGTAGTCCGCGGCGCTCTTCTCACCGCCGTCCTCGCCGCCGCTGCCGCTATTGCCGCCGCTGCTGCTGTTGTTGCCGCCGCAGGCGCTGAGCAGAACCGCTGTCAAAGCCAATACCAACACAAGAGATAACATCTTACGGATTCGTTTCATCGCAATTCCTCCTTTTTGATCCAGCAGGTGTGATGGAATGGATCAGAGATCCTATCTCTATTATATAGAAAAAGCGCACAAGAGAACAAGGATGCGCATCTACGATTTTGTGGAAGATTTTACGTTTCTTTCCCCCGGCCCGCCAGAGAGTTGCGATAATCCAGCGGACGCATGCCGTACAGCTTCTTGAAGGAACTGCTGAAGTAGCGGGAGTCGGTAAATCCCACCAGTCTGGCAATGTCGGAAACCTTGTAGCGCACGTCCCCCAGATACTGCCTGGCCTTCTCCATCCGCAGGTGCTGCAGATAGTCTGACAGAGTCTGACCGGTGTGGCGGCGGAAGAGATCGGAGAGATAGTTGGGGGAGATGTACAGTGCGGCCGCCACCTCCCGCAGGCTGATCTTCTCCTGATAGTGGGCCTCCAGATAGGCGATGGCACGGGCCACCAGAAGGTTCGCCACCTCGCCGCCGTCCTGACGGGTCTCCGCCGCCTCCCCGCCGGGCTCCAGGCGGGACTCCAGCTGGGAGAGGAAAGCAAGCAGCTCCCGGGGATTGGTGGGCTTGGTCATGTACTTGGCCACCCCCAGCTCAATGGCCCGCTGGGCATATTGGAAGTCCGCATAGCCGCTGAGGATGATGATGGGGACCTGACCGCCGCTCCCCGCCCGCAGGCGCTGGATCAGATCCAGCCCGCTCATGCCGGGCATCCGGATATCCGTGATGATCACGTCCACGCTGTGGCCGCTGAGATACGCCAGAGCCGCGTCCGCGTCGGGACACAGCGCGCTAACCGTCCACCGGGGCTGGGAGGCAATGAGCCTGCTGAGTCCCCTGCGAATCCGCTCCTCGTCGTCAATGATCAGAATTCGCATGGCCATCGCCCTCCTTTCTGTCCGCAATCAGATCAATGGTGATAAGGATCTCCGTCCCCTGCTCCGGAGCGCTGCAGATCTCAAAGCGGCAGCGGCCGCCGAAATACAGCTTCAGACGCCGCCGCACATTGCGCACGCCGATCCCGGTAGAGCCGGAGAGGGGGATTTCCGGGTCCATCAGCTGCCGCAGCTGCCCCTCAGACATGCCGGGGCCGTTGTCCCGGATAGACAGCAGCGCTCTGTTCCCCTCCTGCCGGGAACAGATCTCCACGCTGCCGCCGCCGGAACGGGGCTCCACGCCGTGCTGGATGGCGTTTTCCACCAGGGGCTGCAAAATCAGCTTGGGTACCTCCAGCTCCCGCAGGGACTCGTCCAGCAGGAGGCGGTACTCCAGGCGATGGGTCAGCCGGCATTTCTGGATGCGCAGATAGTCCTCAATATAGGCGTATTCCAGGTGCAGCGGCACGGTGGCGGTACTGGTGTCCATGGTGTACTGCATGAGGCTCCCCAGCGCCACCACAATATCACTGATATCCCATGCGTCCCGTTCAATGAGCATCCAGTTGATGGCGTCCAGCGTGTTGTAGAGAAAGTGGGGATTGATTTGGGCCTGCAATGCCTCCATCTCCGCCGTCTTCTGTGCCAGTTCGCTCTGGTAGACCTCGTTGACCAGCTGGTCGATGCGGTCCACCATCTCGTTAAAGGTATGGGAGAGATAGCCGATCTCGTCCTCCTGGCCGGGCGGGAGGCGGACGGCAAAGTTGCCGCCCTGGGCGGTCTTCATGGCGTCGGCCAGCCGTTTGAGGGGGCGGGTAATGGAGCGGTAGAGAATCAGAATGAACAGCAGCATCAGCGTCATCGCCACCGCCACCACCAGAAAGATGTAGTTGCGGAGGGTATGGGCCTCGGGAAAGAGGTCATCCACAGCGATGGCGGAGAAGGTACGCCAGCCGGTCAAACCGTTGTACCGCCCGCAGGCATAATACTCCCGGCCGTTCCAGGAAAAGAAGAACTTCTGCCGACCGGAGCGGTAGGCGGCGGCGATCTCCCCCTTCAACCCCTCGTCGATGTACTTGTCACTGCAGATCAGGGCATCCTCCCCGTCCAGAAGGAAGGTGTATTGATAGCGGAGAATATTCTCATTGGCCAGGAGAAGGTTGTTGAAAATGGCGGGCTGAAATTCCACGGCCAAAATCCCCGCCAGTTCCCCCTCCGCCGACAGAATGCCCCGGTACACCCGAAGGCTCTTTCCCTGCCGGGCAAAGCTGTCGCTGGCGGTGGTCCAGAAGATTTTCTGGGGATCACGGCTCACATCCTCCAGCATCCGATCCGGGGGGAGAACCAGCTCTCCTTCCTGAACGGAGAGCTCCTGCCCGTCGGAGGAGAGCAGATAGACGGAGGCAGGCAGCCCCACCTCCTCCAGCATCCGCTGGATGTCCCCGCAGAGCTGCCGGGTATCCTCGCCGTTCCAGCCATCGGTCAGGGAGTCGGCCAGCAGGGAGGAGTCCCGGATCGTCTGGTTGATGTACCGGACCTTGGTGTTCAGGTTGATATCGATGCGGTTGATGGTGTCGGCGATGACGCCCCGCTGGGATTCGGAGACGATGGCCCCGGCCCTGGTATAGGTCAGGGTACCGATGGTGGAGCCCAGGATCAGGACCAGGACCAGTGCGAAAAACAATAGGCTTTGGCGGATGGATAGCCTGTCCATGGCGGAAACCTCCTCTGACGGAAGTTGGGATGGCTGTATTTTAGCAAAAATTCAGTTATTTTTCAACGAGGGCAAACCCGGTGGGAATCCCTGACAACAAAAGAGCCCCCACTGCAGCCGCAGCGGCGCTCTTTTGCGTTTCTTGATTTTATTACTGTACCAGACGGCGGCATGCCTGGGCCAGCTCGCTGAGGGTACTGCAGGGCACCATCTGGCACAGCGCCCCCATGGCCCGGATACTGCCCACATACTGCCATTTCCCCTCGGGTATGGGGTTGAGCCACAAAACCTTCCCCGCCAGCCGGCCCGCCTCCTGGAGGGCACGGCCCGCCCGGGGCAGGTCGATGGTCTTGGTGTCTGAGAGGATCAGCAGTGTGGCGGAGGGGTCCAGCACCGCCGGACGCATCTGGGACAGCACCGCCAGGGCGGTGCCCAGATCCGTCCCCCTGCCGTAGAGCCCGGAGTCCTTTACATACTGCCGGAATGCGTCCATGTTCTGAAGGGAAAAGGCGTCCACCTCCCGGACCGCCTCGGAGAAGAGGAAGGTGCGGGAGGATTCCGCCACGTCGGACAGGGATTTGATAAACCGGAGGGCAAACTCTGAGAACTGCAGCATGGAGCCGGACACATCGCACAGCAGCACCAGCCGCCGCTTCTTCCGCCGCTTGCGCCGGAATGACAGGCGATAGAGGGAGCCGCCGGTCTCCAGTCCCCGGCGGATGGTCCGCCGAAAGTCCAGAGCCCCCTTGTGGGCGGCGTGCTGCCGCCGCACCGACAGTTCCGCGTTGAGCTGCTGGGTGATCCGGGCGATAAGAGCGGTGGCCCGGGGGATCTCCTCGTCCCGGAAGGTACCGATGTCCCGGACCATGAGGGCCATCTCCGGGTCCAGGGCCTCCTCCACCCCCACCGCCGCGTCCTCCATCAGCATCTGCTGCTCCAGGAGAAACCGCATAAATACGGAACGGATGAAGTTGGTGTAGAGCTGGGGGCTGCGGTCGATGTTGGGTTTCGTGCGCTCCATCAGCTGCCGCAGTTCCTCCCGCTTCTCCTCGCTCATTTTCATATAGACTTCCCGCAGGTCGTCCCGGATGTCCAGAGGCTGACCCCGAACCTGGAGGTCCTGCTCCGCCTCCGCCTGGCGACGGGACATCTCCTCCGCCTCCGCCTTTTTCCGGGCGCGGATGGCCTCCTTCTGCTCCTGGCTGACGAAAAAGCCGTCGAAGACCCTGTCAAAGACGGCCTGCTCCCCCTGCGACTTGGCAAACACCGCCCGGAGGGCCCAGCGGACCTGCTGGCGGTCGGCAAAGCCCAGGTTCTCCAGAATAGCGCAGGCGTCCGTGGTCTCCCCCAAGCCCACCGCCAGTCCCTCCTGGCGCAGCATCTGGGAGAATTCCGTCAGCTTTTCCAAATAGACGCTTCTCATGCCTTGGCTCCGTGGCCGCCGCAGTGGCCGTGATCGTGGTGGTGATGCTCATGGTCGTGGTGATGGCCGCAGCTGCACTCCTCCTCCGCTTTCTCCGGCGGGTGCTCCGCGGCGTCTAAATCCTCGCTGTTTTTCAAAACGAAGCCGCTGGTGCGCCGGAATGCCTCCGGGTCCAGATCCGTGATGCCGAGAGCCTCCAGAGCCGCCACCCAGTCCAGTGTCTCCGCAATCGAGGGCTTTTTCAAAATAGCGTCATTCTCCCGCAGTTTGTGGATGGCCTCCGCCACCTGCACCGCCAGGCGCTCATTGGCGTTGGGGAGCTTGGAGCGGATAATCTCCACCTCCTTCTCCACATCCGGGTACTGGATATAGAGATAGGCGCAGCGGCGGCGCAGAGCCTCGCTGAGGGGACGGGTACGGTTGGAGGTGAGGACCACGAAGGGGATGCTCTTGGCCCGGATGGTGCCCACCTCAGGGATGGTCACCTGCATCTCCGAGAGAAGCTCCAGCAAAAAGGCCTCAAACTCCTCGTCAGCCTTGTCGATCTCGTCGATGAGCAGCACGGTTGGCTTCTCCGAACGGATGGACTTCAGAAGAGGCCGCTCCAGGAGGTACTCATCTCCAAAGAGGGAGCGGGTCAGCTGATCCGGGTCCTGGCGATTCATGTTCACCTGGATGCTCAGCAGCTGCTTCTGGTAGTTCCACTCGTAGAGAGCTTTGCTCTCGTCCAGGCCCTCATAGCACTGCAGACGCACCAGCTCCCGATCCAGGGCGGCGGCCATCACTTTGGCGATCTCCGTCTTACCCACACCGGCAGCGCCCTCGATGAGCAGGGGGCGTCCCAGCTGCAGGGCTACCAGCAGGGTGGTAACCAGTTGGTCGTCACAGACATAATGCTGTTCCTTCAGCTTTTCTTTTAAGGTATCAAAATCCATCGTCTTTCTCCTGTTGCTTGAATTTTTCTCCCTAAGGATAGCATAGTTTCAGGAAAAAAGAAACGCCCTTCGCTGAAATTTGCGAAGCGGCATCTGTTTTCGTCTCCTTGCCGGGTTTCACTATGTTTCCGCTTCGTTCCTTATAGAAAAACACAAAAACATATTCTGAATCGAAAACGGTTCGCCTTACGACACAGCAATAGAAAAGCCCCGCCGCGGAGCGGACTCCGCAGCAGGGCTTTTTGTTTTCTCTTCGGTCATTTGGTAAAGGTAAGTCCTTCCGCACTCTCCTCCACGGAGATCCCTACCAATGTGAAAAGCTCCGCACTGACCCAGGTGGTACCAGGCTCCTCCACATAGACCGCGGCATCCAGCGTTGTGATCTGATCACCGGACTTAACCTCAGCACTGCCGGCAGTCACCGCTGCAGAGGCCGTTTCCCCGGTCACAGTGATCATCTGCACACCATTCTCCTTCTCATAGCCTACCTCCAAATTCAGCGCCTCGGCTACGGCCCGGAGCGGCACCATATATGCCCCCTTCTCCAAGCGGTATGTACTCTCCAGCCGCTCCCCATTTACCCAAATCGCCTCCGGTGCCTGCACTTCCACCTCAGGCAGCACCATCACATGGGTAGGATATACCTGCGCAGGCAGGCTCTCCAGCACTATGCTGTACCAAGCCATCACATATCCGCCCACCTTCAGCTCTTTCGAGCCGCCTTCGGCATAAGCGGTCACCTCGGTCTCATCATTCAGATACATCTCCAGGTCGCCGTTGTCGGTTGTCACTACTGTGGTTCCGTTCCGGTTTTCAATGGCCTCAATCTTATGATACATCGGGCAGCCCATATCCATAGGCATATTTCCTACAACCGCTATGGCAGTAGTTTGGGGCGGCAGAGACATCGTCATGGCGGCGCTGTGGAACACATACAGTCCCGCTCCCTCTTTCAGAAGAGAAACATCGGCGGCACGGCAGTTACCGGCGTCCACATACAAAGTATCTTTGCTGATATGGAAGATCATTTCGCCTTTGGACTGAGAGGTCATCTGAATACTGGTAATATCCCCCTGTTCATCGCGGTAGATTCCGGAAATAGTACCGTAATACAGCACGCTTTCCGGCAGAGGATCTGTTTCCTGCTGGGAAATCAGAACAGGGACCACATTGACAGGACCGTTGTCCGCCGCCAGGACGGGCGCGCTGAGGCCAAAAGCCATGGTGGCGCTGAGCGCCAGCGCAGCAAATCTTTCTTTTCGCATCGTATCTTCTCCTTTTCCCGCGGCATCGCCGCGTTTTTACTTCTTAGACGGGAAGCCCAGGGAAAAAGTTCCCTTTAAAACCATATCTTTTTTATCATACACAGTCGTCAAAAAACTCAGGGCTTATCCAACTCCTCCCGAATGGTCCGGCGCAGCGCCAATACCCGGGCCACATGGTAGTTTGTCACCACATCCGCCACATTTTCCTCCTCCGAGGTCCGCTGGTCCCGGATCACCACACCGCAGTTCTGCAGCCGCTCCCGGTTCTCTTCCGTCAACCTGCCCGGCACCTCAATCAGCGACAGTGCTTCCAGTTCTGTCACCAAGTGTCTGGCCGCCGTATCGCACTTTTGCAAGGAGCACAGGTCCAGCTTTTTCCGGCGGCGATGGATCACCCATTTCTGTTCCCGCATTAAGTTCAGCTGCCGCTCCAGCCCGGCAATTTTTGCCGCCATTTGCTCCGCATCCGGTCGTGTATCATCCCCGTCAAAATAATCTTCCAAGAACCGCAGCAAATCCCGATCCAATTCGTCCACCGTCTCCCGCATCTGACGCCGGGTATCGTAAGGGAAAAACAACGTATTGATGAAAAGTCCCACGGCCAGTCCAATCGTGGTATCCCATAGCCGTCCCAGAGCATACGGAATAGGGTGAATCTCCGGATTTGTCAACACCATAGCTATAACGATACAGGGCAATACTGGAGAAAGATGCAGATGGAGCATATTATAGAGGGTCATCACCAAAATAAATCCGATAGCTACAGAGATATAGCGGTCTATCGGCAGATACAGCATCAACAGCCCAAACAGCGCGCCAAAGGATACGCCGCAAATCTGCGCCAGGCAAGACTTTAGCGAGGCTTTGAAAGTGACATCCATCGCGGCTGCAGCGCCGATCAAGGCAAATACCACTTTGGATGTGGTTGCGCCATATTGTTCCACAATTATCAGCGCCACAAAAATTGCAATTGCGCTCTTCATTGTCCGCATCCCGATTGGAAGTCTATAGTGCTGCATCCGTACCGCCTTCTCTCTTGTGTTTCTGTCTCTTCAGAATATCTGTTTCCCAAACGGAAGTCAATCTTTTGTGCCAGTTTCTACAAACAAAAGGAAAAGCGCTCAGCCAAATGGCTGAGCGCTCTATGTTGGCGTTACCTATCTTCCCGGTCCGTCTCCAGACAAGTATTGTCGGCAGAATCGAGCTTAACTTCCGTGTTCGG
>CALXDD010000026.1 GCA_944386985.1 uncultured Oscillospiraceae bacterium | reverse complement strand
TCTACGACATCGCCGACGGCAAGATCCGCTACGACGGCATCAACATCAACAAGATCAAGAAGGCGGACCTGCGCCGCAGCCTCGGCATCGTGCTGCAGGACACCAATCTCTTCACCGGTACGGTGATGGACAACATCCGTTACGGCCGTTTGGACGCCACCGACGAGGAGTGCATCGTAGCCGCCCAGCTGGCCGGCGCCCACGACTTCATCACCCGCCTGCCGGAGGGCTACAACACCCCCCTCTCCGGCAACGGCGCCAACCTCTCCCAGGGCCAGCGGCAGCTGCTGGCCATCGCCCGGGCCGCCGTGGCGGACCCGCCGGTGATGATCCTGGATGAGGCCACCTCCTCTATCGATACCCGCACCGAGGCCATCGTCCAGCAGGGTATGGACGCGCTGATGACCGGGCGGACGGTGTTCGTCATCGCCCACCGCCTCTCCACCGTCCAGAACTCCAACGCCATCATGGTGCTGGACCACGGCAGGATCATTGAGCGGGGCACCCACGAGGAGCTGCTGGCTCTGAAAGGCACCTACTACCAGCTGTACACTGGAGCCTTGGAGTTGGAGTGAGATCCGCTCCGCCGCAGGTCCCTTTTCCCAAGCGTGGTTTCTCCCGCGCACATGACACCGGTGCAAAGCTGCAAATCTTCTTTATGATAGCAAAAGCGGCAGGCTGATCGCCTGCCGCTTTTGCTATTTATGTAAGACGTCACTGAAAATAGCTGTCGTAAATGGCCGCCAGTTCCTCAGCCTCGGGAGACACGATAAGCCGCACATAGAGGCCGTTTCGCTCCACGGAGCCCTGGGTGAGCACCTCGTATTCCTCCGGACTGTAGTTTCGAAACTCGCTCCTGCGGTTCTCCAGCCTCTGCTGCAGCAGTTCCTCCACCGCCTGGGCGCCGTCCTCGTCCACCGCCTTTACCAGCACCAGCTCGTCGGCCTCAATGCCCATGGAGCAGGCCGTCGCCGCGAAGTCCTCCATCTGAGATGCCTCGATGCCGTAGAAATTCAGCATATCCTCCTCCGTCAGCTCCAGGGCCTCCGCAATGGGCGCCTCGGCCAACATCTCCTCCATGGCGGCGTGGAGATCCACCTCCTCCGCCGAAGCGCCGCCGCAGCCCGCCAGGCACAGGCACAGCGCCAGCGCCGCCAGGACGCCGCCCCTCTTCCTTCCGTTTTTCATGATCCTCCCCCTTCTCAGCTGGTGTGGGTTCTGAGATAGTTCACCCAGACGGCACAGGCCGTATCGGTGAAGTGGATCCCCATGCCCTCCCGGTCGCTGCAGTAGGAGGCGGGCAGATAGCCCTCCCCGTCCTGGAGCACCGAGGCCACGTCCACATAGTGCCAGCCCCGGCGCAGGCACAGCTCCTTCACCAGCCGGTTATATTCCGTCAGTGTCGTGTTGTTCAGCACCTTTTTCTCCGCGCCCTTGTACATGGGCGTGGCGGACTGAACATAGAAAGTGACGCCGGGGGCCTTGGCCTTGATCCGGTCCAGAAGCGTCTCCAGGTTCTTGACGGATTTCTCCGGTCCGTACACCCCAATGTCATTCATCCCCAGCATAACGTACACCTTTTTTGCTCCGGTGAGGGGAACGGACTCCTCCAGCTTCATCTTCTTCCCCTGGTACGCCGGATGCACGGACTTGCTGCTCACCTCCCACAGGGCGTTGCCGCTGCCGAGACTGCCGGAGGTGAGGAACTGGGCCGTCCCCATGTAGCCGCTGTCGCTCTGCCGCTGCTTGGCGACGTAGTAGTTGAGCTTCAAAGACACGGAGTCCCCGATGAACACCGCGTCGTCAAACCAGCTCCAGGCTGCCGCGGTCCGCTTCTTCCCCAGCACCTCATAAAAGAGGGAGGCCGCCTCCCCCCGCTTCACCGTCCGTCTGGGCTCCAGGCGGTTCTCATCGGTGCCGGTGACGATCCCCTGTGCGTACAGGGACTTCACCGCCGCAAGCGCCCAGCTGCTGACATCGCCGCTGTCCCGGAACACCGAGAGGGCGCCGCCGCTCTCCTGCTTCAGTCCCAGCACCGGCAGAGCCTTCCACAAAAAGGTGAACGCCTGCTCCCGGGTCACCGTACTGCCGGGGGAAAAGGTGGAAGCGGAGGTGCCGGAGGCCACTTTCTTCTCCACCGCCCAGCTCACCGCCTGGTAGTAGCGGCTGCCGCGGCCCACATCGGTAAAGGAGGCGCCGGAGGCCGCGGGCCGTCCGGCGGCGCACCAGAGGCTGTAGAGAAACTCACCCCGGGACATCTCCTCCTGGATACCAAAGTTCCCCTGACTGTCCGTCTCCATGATCCCCCGGTCCAGTACATAGGACACCGGCTCGTAGGCCCAGCTGGATTTGGGCACATCCGCAGCAGCGGCCAACACCGTTGTGGTGAGCATCAGGGCAGCCAAAAATCCGGCTGCCAGCTTCCGAAGTTGCCTCATAATCTCCTCCCCTTTTCGCACCAGGTTTTCATCTGCAGTGTAGCAGATTTCCCATACCTTGTCCAGCGGATCTTAGCGTCTTTTCAGCTTCCCATCAGACGGCGACATAATGGGACACGGCCTGTTCATAGACTGAAAAAAACGGAATGGAGGAGTCCCCATGAAAATTTTCTTTCTCAAGCGCCGCGCACTGGCCGCCATCGCCGCGGTGGCCGTCGTCGCCGCCATGGCGGCGGTGACCAATCTCCCCTCGGCGATCACCGCCTCCGCCACCACCCGCCAGCTCCCTATCTACTGTGTGGACCGGGATCAGAAAATGGTTTCCATCTCCTTCGACGCCGCCTGGGGCAACGAGGATACCCAGCAGCTCATCGACATTCTGGCGCAGTACAATGTGAAGGCCACCTTTTTTGTGGTAGGCGACTGGGTGGAGAAGTACCCGGAGTCGGTGAAGGCACTCCACGACGCCGGACACGAGGTGATGAACCACTCCAATACCCACGCCCACTTCAACAGTCTCTCCGCTGAGGAGATCATTGCCGATGTGGAGGCCTGCAACGACAAGATTGAGGCGGTCACCGGCGTGCGCCCCACCCTGATCCGCTGCCCTTACGGAGAGTATGACGACCATGTGATCTCCGCCATCCGCTCCATCGGCATGGAGCCCATCCAGTGGGATGTGGACAGTCTGGACTGGAAGGAGATCTCCGCCCCTGAGATCACCCAGCGGGTGACTGAGAAGATCCAGAACGGCTCCATCGTCCTCTTCCACAACGCCGCCCTCCACACCCCCGAGGCCCTGCCGGGGATTCTGGAGTATATGATCGGCCAGGGGTATGAGGTGGTCCCCATTTCGGAAATCCTGCTCACCTGCGAGTACTATATGGACCACACCGGCCGCCAGTGTCCGGCGGAATAACTGCTCTGCAATCTGCCGCACACTGGAAAACGCAGGAAAGCAGGCACCCGGCTGGAGCCGGATGCCCGCTGCTGGTCTGACAGAATCTTTCCGCAAAGGCTGCATGGAATCCCTCTGCCCCCTACACAGGGCGCCCTCTGTGTCAGGACTCCCCGGCCTCCGCGTCCGCCTTTGTATGGTGGATGGTGCCCTTGGGGTGCTTGGGCGGTCCATAGAAGGATGAGAGTTTCAGGGGACAGCGGCCGATGTTGACCACATTGTGCCATGTGCCGCAGGGGACAAAAAGGGCATCTCCCGGGCAGAGGCGGCAGTGATCGTCCAGCTTTTCTCTGCAGCTGCCTACACAGACAAGCGCCTGTCCCTCCTCCACACGGATCACCTGCTCCGTATCGGTGTGCATTTCCACGCCCACCTCTCCGCAGACAGGAATACTCACCAGCGTCATCTGCAGATGACATCCCGTCCACAGCGCTGTGCGGAAATGGGGGTTCTGCCGGGCCGCACAGGGGATATTGACAACAAAGGGCTTCTGCCCATGATCGGTTTGGCCGGCCTCCCCGCCGCACCGCATCGTATGAAGCAATTCCATATCATACCCTCCTTTCTATAGCTGACACTATCCTATGCAGCGGCAGATATTCCGGTGCGTGCAGTTCCCATGCATGCCTGCTGCGGTTCGGGCCAAACTATGGGGAAAGGAGGACTGCCCCATGGACTTTCTGACCCTCTGCCTGACCACGTTGGGATCATTTGCCGTTTTATTCCTGTCCGCCAAGATTATTGGACACAAACAGATCTCCCAACTGGACTTTTTCGACTATATCACCGGGATTACCATCGGCTCTATTGCCGCCGAAATGGCCACAGAGCTGGAGGAACCCTGGAAGCCGCTCACCGCCATGCTGCTCTACGGCGGCATCACCTGGCTTCTCAGCGTCACCTCCATCAAGTTTCCAAGGACCCGAAAATATCTGAACGGTACGCCCACCATCCTCATGGACCAGGGAAAGCTGTATCCCGAGAATCTCAAGAAGGCAAAACTGGATCTGAGCGAATTCATGGCCATGTGCCGGCAGCAGGGATATTTCGACCTGACAGGCATTCAGACCGCTGTCTTTGAATACAACGGAACCCTGACCATTCTTCCAGCGGCTGCCCGGCGCCCCGTAATGCCCCAGGATCTGCAGATGACGCCGGAACAGGAATTTCTCTTCACGGAGCTCATTATGGACGGCCGCGTTCTGGAGAGCAACTTGAAGCGGATGGGGCTGGACCGCACATGGCTGGAAAAGCAGCTGCAGCAGCGCCATATCCGCTCTCCTCATGACGTGTTTCTGGCCGTGTGTGACTGTAAATTGCAGCTGACCCTCTATGAAAAGTGCAGCGCCGCGGACTGAGCCCCGCGCACCTTTCACCTCCGCCGGCATAGGATAGCAGCAGCCGGGAGGTGAACCTCTTGTGAATTCCTGTGAATTGCCGGCTTCCATCACCGCGCTGGCCAACGCACTGGCCTGCAGACTGACCAAAGATGAGCTGAATCTGCTGGGAATAGTTTTGACGCAGCTGGGGGACACCCTCACCACCATTGCGACCCACAGGAGCATCTGCGGCGGTGAATAGCCGCGCGTACGGCGCTGCAACAGTGACCTGAGAACGGTCCCGGCAGCTCCCGCCGGCAGATCCGCAGGCTCCTGCCCAGCGGCCGGAAAAAAATCGACCATCTTCTCCAAGATGGTCGATTTGTCTTTTTTTCCGTCTCACTCCGGACCTTCAGGACTCCCCTCCGGTCTGCTGATAGGTGGACAGTACCCGCCGGGCCGCCTCTTTCCGGGAGATCCGGTTGTCCATGGCCTGCTTCTCCAGGTAGCGGTGGGCCTCCTGCTCCGTCATGCCAAGGCACTGGATCAGGGCCCACTTGGCCCGGTTCACCAGACGGATCTCCTGGATTTTCTCCTCCACCGACAGCTGCTTCGCCTCCAGACGGCGAAGCCGTTCCCGGGCGGCGCACATAGCCCGGATGCACTGGCCCGCCACCGCCGAGGAGGTGGGTTTGGGAGCCGTCACCACACCGTACTCCGTCACCTTGGCGTAGACCTCCTCATAGAGTTCGCTTTTGACGAAAAGCAGCACTCCGGCGTCGCTGCCGCCGCAGATCTCCACCGCCAGCCGCTCCCCGCTGGCGTCAGGCAGAGGGGCGTTGATGAGCACCAGGTCGTAGTCCTGCTCCGCCAGCCTCCGACGGGCCTCCGCCACGCTCTTCACTGTGGTCACCGGCCAGAAGTCCGTCACCGGCAGCAGTCCCATCAGCGCGCTGTTGAAGCGCTCACCGGCGGAGACGATGAGCACAGCGTAGGTGCGTTCCTGGAACACCATGGAGACCTCCTCCTTCCTGACAGGACGTTTACCGGCAGTACGCCGCCACCACGGCGGCGGGAAGACATGTTTGGATAAAGGGGCTGGCCGAGGCCGCCGCCACCGCCTCCATGCGGGTGGCGGGAAGACGGCGGTACTGCTCCAGCACCTGGGCAGGGGCGTTATAGAGGTTCAGATTGGCGGGCGTCGGCAGATAGAGCTCCCGGCGGATGCCGTCCAGTCCCGCGTAGAGCAGCAGGGCAAAGGCGATATAGGGGTTGGCCGCCGGATCCGGGGAGCGCAGCTCCGCCCGGCGGTAGAGGCCGCTGGCGGCGGGAATGCGGATAAGCTGAGACCGGTTCTCCGGGGACCAGGTGACATACCCCGGGGCCTTCCTGCTGCCCAAGCGCTCATAGGATGCCTCCAGAGGGTTGAGGAAAGCAGTCATGTCCCGGACGTGGTCCAGCACCCCGGCGATCACCGCGGGCAGGGGATCCTCCCCGCCGGAGACGGAGAGGTTGATGTGGAGTCCGCTGCCGGGGTGGGCCTTCAGCGGCTTGGGAGAGAAGTCCGCCCAGAGGCCATTGCGGGCGGCGATGGTCTCCACCACGTTGCGGAAGGTGAGGGCGTTGTCCGCCGCGGTGAGAGGGTCGGAGTAGCGGAAGTCGATCTCGTTTTGGCCCGGCCCCTCCTCGTGGTGGGAGCTCTCGGGATAGATGCCCATCTGCTCCAGGGTCAGGCACACCTCCCGCCGGATGTTCTCGCACTTGTCTAAAGGCGCCACGTCCATGTAGCCCGCCTGGTCCCAGGGCTCCTGGGTAGGCCGTCCCGCCTCGTCGGTCCGGAAGAGATAGAACTCCAGTTCTGAGCCGATGGCAAAGCGGTAGCCTGCCGCCTCTCCCTCCGCCACCGCCGTCTTCAGAATGCGGCGGGTGTCGGCCTCAAAGGGGCGGCCGTCGGGGTGGGAGATGTCGCAGTACATCCGCACCACGCCGCCGTTCTCCGGCCTCCAGGGCAGGGAGGACAGGGTGCTGGGGTCCGGGTGGAGAAACAGGTCCGACCGCACCTCCCCTCCAAAGCCGGCGATGGCGGAGGCGTCGATGGCCACGCCAATGTCAAAGGCCCGGGCCAGCTCCCCCGGCATGATGGAGATATTCTTTTGTTTTCCGTAGACGTCGCAGAAGGCCAGGCGGATGAACTTGATGTTCTCCTCCTCCGTGTACTGCAGCACCTCATCGGCTGTGTAGTTCATAGCGTGCCTCCTCTCAGTTGGCCACATACATCTGTTGGTAGGGGTTGCTGCTGTCCGGGGTCACCAGGGTGAAGGGACCCTTCAGAAGTTCCGCCGCATCGCCGCCGAAAAGGCGGCAGTATTCCTCCACATAGGGGCGAATCTCCTCCAGCTCCGCCGCCTTCGCCCTTCGGGCAGTGACCTGCCCGGGGAACCGGACGTTCTTGCAGCAGTCGCGGAGGAACACCTTCCCTCCGTGCATGCCCGTGCAGGGGAAATAGCCGGTGATGGGCTTGCCGTCGGTGTGGAGTCCCAGCACCAGGATGATCCCTCCCGCCTGGTACTCCCCTAAAAAGCTGCCCGCCCGTCCGCCGATGACCAGTACCGGCAACTTTTCCTGATAGGCCTTCATGTGGACGCCCGCCCGGTAGCCGGCGCTGTCCCGGACGTAGATGGACCCGCCCCGCATGGCGTAGCCCGCGGTGTCGCCGATGCTGCCGTGGACCACGATGGTCCCGGCATTCATAGTGTCCCCCACCGCATCCTGAGCGTTGCCGTTCACCTCGATCTCGGCACCGTCCAGATAGGCGCCCAAAGCGTTGCCGGGAACGCCGTAGATCGAAAGCTTCCGGCGGCTCAGCCCCGCGCCGATGAAGCGCTGGCCCAGACAGTTGGTGATCTCGCAGTCCTCCCGGCAATTGCGGATGGTCTCGTTGAGGGCTCTGGCCTCCAGTTCTGTTGCGTTGATATACTGCATGGCCTTCCCTCCTTACTCCCCCGCGTGGGCCACGCCCAAAATTTCCAGTTCCTTCTCGTTGAGGCCCACGCCCCGGAGCATAAGCCGGTTGCCCCGAAGGGCCTCGATGGAGTTGATACCCATGCTGCCCATGAACTCCCGGATCTCATGCTTCCAGGCGGTCATCAGCCGTACCAGGCGCTCGCTGCCCTCCTCCGGGTCCAGCCGCTTCACCAGCTCCGGCCGCTGGGTGGCGATGCCCCAGTTGCAAAGACCGCTCTGGCAGGTGCGGCAGAGGTGGCAGCCCATGGCGATCATGGCCGCCGTGGCCACATAGCAGGCGTCCGCCCCCAGGGCCACTGCCTTCACCACGTCGGCGGCACTGCGGATGCTGCCGCCCACCACCAGGGACACTTGGTTGCGGATACCCTCCTCCCTCAGCCGGCGGTCCACTGCGGCCAGAGCCAGTTCAATGGGGATGCCCACGTTGTCCCGGATGCGGGTGGGGGCCGCGCCGGTGCCGCCCCGGAAGCCGTCGATGGCGATAATGTCCGCCCCGCTGCGGGCGATACCGCTGGCGATGGCGGAGATGTTGTGGACGGCGGCCACCTTCACGATCACCGGCAGGCGGTACTCTGTGGTCTCCTTCAGGGAGGACACCAGCTGCCGCAGGTCCTCAATGGAGTAGATGTCGTGGTGGGGCGCCGGGGAGATCGCATCGCACCCCTCCGGCACCATTCTGGTCCTGGACACATCCCCCACCAGCTTGTTCCCCGGCAGGTGGCCGCCGATACCCGGCTTGGCCCCCTGGCCCATTTTGATCTCAATGGCGGCGCCGGCCTGCAGATAGGCCTTGTGGACGCCGAAGCGGCCGGAGGCCACCTGGACGATGGTATTGCGGCCGTAGCGGTAAAAATTCTCGTGGAGACCGCCCTCACCGGTGTTGTAGTAGATGCCCAGCCGCTCCGCCGCCCGTGCCAGGCTCTCATGGGCGTTGTAGCTGATGGAGCCGTAGCTCATGCCGGAGAACAGTACCGGCATGCTCAGCTCCAGCTGGGGAGGCAGGGTGCAGTCCAGCGTGCCGTCGGCATTGCGGCGGACCTTCTCCGGCTTTTTCCCTAAAAAGGTCCGGGTCTCCATAGGCTCCCGCAGGGGATCGATGGGCGGGTTCGTCACCTGGGAGGCATTCAGCAGCAGCCGGTCCCAGTACACCGGCAGCTTGCCGGGACTTCCCATGGAGGACAGCAGCATGCCGCCGCTGGCCGCCTGCTTGTAGATCTCCCGGATAGCGTCGCCGCTCCAGTTGCCGTTTTCCCGGAGGGTACAGCTGCTCTTGACAATTTTCAGCGCCCGGGTAGGGCAGGTGGCCACGCACCGCTGGCAGTCGACGCATTTCGCCTCGTCGCTGACCATCCGCTTGTGGGCCTCGTCGTAGCGGTGGACCCCGTTGGCGCACTGCTTCTCGCACAGACGGCAGTTGGTACACCGCTCCGCGCTGCGGATCACCTCAAATTCAGGATAGAGATAGTTCACCTGCATCAGTACGCCCCCTCTCTCACCCGGATGATCACCGGCTCGCCGCCGGCAGGCGCCCAGATGTTCTCCGCCTCCGGCTCCATAGCCCGGATGGCAGCCTCCTCACTGGCGATAAAGGTGAGATCTCTTTTCTCCCCCACCACCATGCTCCGAAGCTTCAGACGGTCGTTGAGGGCCATGAGCCCCCCGGTAAAGCCCAGGACAATGGAGAAAGGCCCTGTGAGCAGAAGGCCGGAGAACATGGCCCGCAGATAGCTCAGCTGCCGCTTCTCCCGCTCCGGCTTGGTGCCGATGGTACTCCAGAAGGGGGCCGCAATCACCGAGGCCGTCTCCTCTAAAGTGAGGCCCTGGCGGCGCAGGAGGTAGTCGGCGATGTAGGCCATCACCTCCGTGTCGGTCTGGAGGGTGCATGCGTAGCCGAACATCTCGATGAAGCGGCGGTTGGCGTCGTAGGAGGAGATCTCCCCGTTGTGGACCACGGAGTAGTCCAGAAAGCCGAAGGGGTGGGCGCCGCCCCACCAGCCGGGAGTGTTGGTGGGGTATCGGCCGTGGGCCGTCCAGGCATAGGCCTCGTACTCCTCTAAACGGTAGAACCGGCCCACGTCCTCGGGGTAGCCCGCCGCCTTGAAAATGCCCATATTCTTGCCGCTGGAGAACACATAGCAGCCCTTCAGGGCCACATTGATCTTCAGAACACATCTGGCCACAAAGGTGTTTTCGTCCACCTGCATGGAGCGGAGGGCGGACTGGAGGGGCGTGGCAAAATACCGCCAGATCAGAGGCTCGTCGGTGATCTCCGGCAGCTTTCGCACCGGGATCTCCTCCGCCCACACCACATCGAACCGCTCCTTGAGGAATTTCTCGCACTCCAAGCGGCAGCTGTTGTCGTCAAAAAAGAGATGGATGGCAAAAAAATCCCGGTAGTCGGGATAAATACCGTAGCCGGCGAAGCCGCCCCCCAGTCCGTTGGACCGCTCCCGCATAGGGCGCATGCTCTCAATGATGCCCTCGCCGGTCATGCCCCGTCCTTCCCGGGAAATGACAGCGGAAATGGCGCAGCCGGAGGGAATGCGCGTCTGGCCTTCCAATTGCTTCACATCCGTCACCACCTTTTGGTTAAAGAAAAAAGGATATTTACGCAGAGGGCGCAATGCCCCTCTTACATAAACATCCTTGTTTATACCAATACTCTACTATGAACACCTGTCCGCTGTCAACGGAAATCTCCACAAATTCCCTTTCGCAATCTTTCTGTATTTTGACGTTTCGCCCATTGACGGCAACAAAAAATCCGTGTATCGTAATGGCATCGAAAGACGACGGCGTCTTGGACCAGGTGGTCCCTGCGCCGTCGTCTCTTTATATTTTCAGAAAAGGGTGAATAAACATGACAACCGTACCGGAATATTTCGGCAGCATGGTGTTTGACGATCGGATCATGAAGGCAAGGCTTCCGGAGAACGTCTACCGGTCTCTGCGCAAGACCATGGAGGAAAATGCTCCTTTGGACCTGTCTGTGGCCAACGCGGTGGCCTCCGCCATGAAGGACTGGGCTGTAGAGCAGGGCGCCACCCACTTTACCCACTGGTTCCAGCCTATGACCGGCGTCACGGCAGAAAAGCACGACAGCTTTATCTCCCCCGCTCCCGACGGTCGGGTGATCATGGAATTCTCCGGCAAGGAGCTGATCAAAGGCGAGCCCGACGCCTCCTCCTTCCCCTCCGGCGGTCTGCGGGCCACCTTTGAGGCCCGGGGCTATACCGCATGGGACCCCACCTCCTACGCCTTTATTAAAGACAACACCCTGTACATCCCCACCGCCTTCTGCTCCTACGGCGGCGAGGCTCTGGACAAGAAGACCCCTTTGCTTCGGTCCATGGAGGCTCTGAACAAGCAGGCCATGCGGGTACTGCGGCTGCTGGGGGATACGGAGACTACCTGCGTCCGCACCTCCGTGGGACCTGAGCAGGAGTATTACCTGGTGGACCGGGAGCTTTATAATAAGCGCAAGGACCTCATCTACACCGGCCGCACCCTCTTCGGCGCCCGTCCCCCCAAGGGCCAGGAGCTGGATGACCACTACTTCGGCACCATCAAGCCCCGGGTAGCCGCCTATATGGCGGATCTGGACCAGGAGCTGTGGAAACTGGGCATCCTGGCCAAGACGGAGCACAACGAGGTGGCCCCTGCTCAGCATGAGTTGGCCCCCATCTACACCACCACCAACATCGCCACGGACCACAACCAGCTGACCATGGAGATCATGCAGAAGGTGGCCGCCAAGCACGGCCTGGTGTGCCTGCTCCACGAGAAGCCCTTTGCCGGGGTCAACGGCTCCGGCAAGCACAATAACTGGTCCATGTCCACCGATACCGGCGTGAACCTCCTCTCCCCGGGAGAGAAGCCCTATGAAAACACCCGTTTCCTGCTTTTCCTCTGCGCTGTGATTCAGGCCGTGGACGACTATCAGGATCTGCTGCGTCTGTCCGTGGCCACCGCCGGCAACGACCACCGCCTGGGGGCCAACGAGGCGCCCCCCGCCGTGGTGTCCATTTTCCTGGGCGACGAGCTCACCGCCATCCTCAAGGCCATTGAGAGCGGCGAGGACTACACCGCTGCAGAAGGGGCCCAGATGAAGCTGGGCGTCCACGCCCTGCCCCGGTTCCCCAAGGACACCACCGACCGCAACCGCACCTCCCCCTTTGCCTTTACCGGCAACAAATTTGAGTTCCGGATGCTGGGTTCCTCCAACTCCATCGCCTGTGCCAACATGATGCTCAACAGCGCCGTGGCGGAATCTCTCCGCCAGTATGCCGACCGGCTGGAAGGGGCGGCGGACGCCCCCGCCGAGGTGCAGCACATCCTCAAGGACGTGATCGCCCGGCACAAGCGGATCATCTTCAACGGCAACGGCTATGACGCCGCCTGGCTCAAGGAGGCCGCCACCCGGGGGCTCAGCAACCTGCCCACCACCCCCGACTGCATGCCGAGGCTTCTCGATGAGAAGAACGTAGCCATGCTGACGGCCCACAAGGTCTTCTCCGTGGCGGAGCTGAAGAGCCGCTGCGAGATCATGCTGGAAAACTACTGCAAAACCGTGGAGATCGAAGCGCTGACCATGGTGGACATGGCCCGCAAGGAGATTCTCCCCGCTGTGGAGGCCTTCGCCAGCGCCACTGCCGAGTCTGCCGGCAAAAAGAAGGCCATGCAGCCGGATCTGGCTCTCAGCTATGAGACCGGCCTTGTGAGCAAGCTCTCCGTCCTTACCGACCGCATTGCCGCCGGTACCGACGATCTGGAGCAGGCCATGCTTACACTGACTCACGATGACGTTACCGCTGAGTCCGTGGCCGTCCGGGACGAGATTCTGCCCCGTATGCGCAGTCTCCGGGCCGCCGCCGACGAGGCGGAATTGATGACCGCCGAGTCCTACTGGCCCTTCCCCACTTATGGCGCCTTGCTTTTCGGTGTGCGGTAAGCCCTCCTCTCCCCTCCGGCTTCCCCCCCAAAAGGCCGTTGGGGAAGCTTCCGCCGCCGAGAAAGGCGCACCGGTAAGCTTGCGTATATCTCTCTCCTCATTATGCAATCGGCACGCAAAAGCCGGCACCTGAGATCAGGTGCCGGCCTGTGCCGTTTCCTGGGAAATCTCCGCTCCTGTCTCTCCGGCAGGAAGACTACACCATTCAACGAGGATAAACGCCTATGATTGTTCAGAAGGAAGCAATGCCCCGCCATCTCCACGAGGAGTGCGGGGTCTTCGGCCTCTTCGCCCCCCGGACGGAGGATGTGGCCTCCCTGGCCTACTATGGCCTCTACTCCCTGCAGCACCGTGGCCAGGAAAGCGCGGGCATCGCCGTCAATGACGACGGAGTCTTCTCCGTCTGGAGAGATGTAGGGCTGGTCAGCGAGGCTCTCTCCCGGGACCGGTTGGAAACCCTGGGCAAGGGCAGCATCGTGGTAGGCCATGTGCGCTATGCCACCACCGGCTCCGACGCGGCTCTCAACGCCCAGCCCCTGCTTATCAACCACTACAAGGGCCGTATGGCCCTGGCCCACAACGGAAATCTCACAAACTCCCTCACTCTGCGCCAACATCTGGAGGAGCAGGGTTCCATCTTCCACACCACCACCGACTCCGAGGTCATCGCCTACCTCATCGTCCGCGAGAGGCTGCGGACCCCCTCCATTGAGGCCGCCGTCTGCGCCGCCATGGATCATCTGGAGGGGGCCTACTCCCTGGTGATCTCCTCCCCCACCAAGCTTATTGCCGCCCGGGACCCCCACGGCTTCCGCCCCCTGTGTATGGGCCGCCGCCCCGACGGCGCTGTGGTCTTCGCCTCCGAGACCTGCGCCTTAGACGCGGTGGGCGCCGCCTTTGAGCGGGATATTCTCCCGGGGGAGATCGTCACCGTGGGCCGGGACGGCATTCACACCGATACCTCCCACTGCGGCACGGCCCCCAAACGGCTGTGCGTCTTTGAGTACATCTACTTCGCCCGTCCCGACTCCGTTATCGACGGCTGCAGCGTCACTCTGGCCCGGCAGCGGGCGGGGGCCTTTCTGGCCCAGGAGCACCCGGTGGATGCGGATGTAGTCATCGGCGTGCCGGACTCCGGCCTGGACGCCGCCCTGGGCTACGCCAGAGAGTCCGGCATCCCCTACGCCATGGGCTTTACCAAGAACAAATATGTGGGCCGCACCTTCATCTCCCCCACCCAGGCCATGCGGGAAACCGGAGTCAACCTGAAACTGAACCCCATCCGGGCTGTGGTGGAGGGCAAGCGGGTGGTGATGGTGGACGACTCCATTGTCCGGGGCACTACCTGCCGCCGGACCATCCAGCTGCTGCGGCAGGCGGGTGCGGCGGAGATCCACATGCGGGTCAGCGCACCCCCCTTTGTGGCTCCCTGCTACTATGGTACGGACATCGACAGTGCCGACAACCTCATCGCCAACCACCACGCCGTGGAGGAGATCGCTGAAATGATCGGCGTGGATTCCCTGGGGTATCTGACACTGGAGCACGTCAGGCAGCTCACAGGGAAGGCAGAGGACAGCTTCTGTACCGCCTGTTTCGGCGGCGGGTATCCCACCTCCGTCCCCGAGCCGGGACAGAAAAACCGCTTCGCCCAGAAGATCAGCCGCTCCTCCGGCGCTCCCGCCAAGGGGTAACCTTTTAAACAGCAATCGCCTCCTCAGCAGACTGAGGAGGCGACTATTTTATGTGGCCGCATTTTTCCGCATCCGGCAGGCAAAAACTGCCGCCACCGCAAGGGTCAGCGCCTCGGTAATGGGCATGGTCCACCAGATCATCTCCCCGCCCAGCAGCGCCGGGAGCAGCAGGATCAGCGTCCCGCTGAGGAGAATACCCCGAAGCAGGGACACCGTCATCCCCTCCCGGGTATGGAGCATGGACTGGAAATAGTATCCGCAGAGGATATTGAGCCCCATGGGGAGGAATGCCAGAAAATGGATCCGGAACACCGGTTCTCCCACCGCCAAAACGCTCTCCGTGGCCCGAATGAAAATGCAGATGAGCTGTCTGGGAAAGAGGAGTCCCACTGCGGTGACCACAACCCCCATCAGCAGCACCGTCCGCACCCCCTGCCCCAGGGCGGCCCGAATCCGCTCAGGCTGCTTCGCCCCCAGATTGCTGGAGATGATGGGCTGGATGGCCTGTCCCACGCCGTTGTACAGGGCCTGGATCAGCGCCACCAGGGTGCAGACCACACCGTAGACGGAGAGCGCGTCGTTGCTCTGGAGGCATCGGACGATCTGGATGTTGAAAAGGCAGATGAGAAGTCCGTTGGTGAAATCGATGAGGAAGGGGGACACCCCCAGCCGCAGGATCTCCCCCAGCGCCCGGAAAAAACCGGTGGGCCGTACCCAGTGAAGGCCGTTTTTCTTGGAGAGGAAGTGGGTACACAGAATCCCCATCTGGATGGCCTGCCCCAGCACCGTGGCAAGGCCCGCGCCGCTGATGCCCATTCCCAGCGGGAAGACGAACAGCCAGTCCCCCACCACGTTGAACAGTCCGCCCGTCACCACCGCCGCCATGCACAGTCCCGGCGCGCCGTCGTTGCGGATGTAGGCAGCCAGCACCGTGGCCATGGTAAAGACCGGCAGGGCCAGACGAACCCAGAACACATACTCCATGGCAAGGGGCAGAATCTCCGCGTCGGCGCCGAAAAACACCAGCATGTCTTCTGCCACCAAATTGAAAAAGCCCCACAAAAAGAGGGTGAATACTCCGGCGGCCAGAATGCCAACGGAGAAGTACCGTCTGCCCTCCTGCTCCTTTCCCGAACCCCGGCGCATACTCATCATGGCCGCGCCGCCGATGCCCAGAAGCAGGCCGAAGGAGATCATCATGGACCACACCGGCCCAATCACTGCCATGGCCGCCGCGCCGTTGGGGCCCGCGGACTGTCCCACCGCAATGGTATCCACCAAGCTGTAAATGGTGATGACCAGGGCACTGCCGAGAGAGGGAAACAAATAGTGGGCATAGAGCTTTCGGATATCTGTAGACAAGAGGTCCATCCTGCTCCTCCTTCCATTGCAAATTTTCGTCGTGCATGATAGACTATAAACTATCCGGTAACCGGATAGTCAAGAGGGATTTTATTTCTGAGGAAGGGAGCCTGGATATGCAGTCCGTTTATCTGTCCACCGGGGAGTTTGCCAAGCTGTGCGGCGTGAAAAAAGCCACCCTGTTCCACTACGACGAGATTGGCCTTCTCTCCCCGGAGCGGGTGGAGTCCAACGGCTACCGCCGCTACACGGAGCAGCAGGTACTGCTCTTTGACCTCATCGACTCCCTGCGGAGCATCGGCACGCCCTTAGAGGAGATTCGGAACTACATCAAGCACCGCAGCCCTCAGCGGCTGGAGGAGCTTTTAGAGGAGAAGCAGGAGCAGCTTCGGCGGCAGGAGCAGGAGATCCGGCGGCTGCGGCGGCTGATGAACAACACCCTTTCCGAGCTGCGCCAGGGCCGGTCCGCCCAGTGCGGCGCCGTTACCATCGAGGAGCAGGAGTCCTGCTGCCTTATCGTCACCCCCATTCCCCCGGAGTGCCGACAGAACGACCGGCTGTTTCTCCAGACCATGGGCGACCACCTCCGTTATTGCTCCCAGCACCGGCTGTTCCACCATTTTCCCCTGGGGGAGGTGGTGCGGCGGCAGGACTTTACCGCAGGGGACTTTCACAGCAGCTATCTCTGCAGCCGGGTGGACCAGCCCCTGCGCAGCGAGCGTCTTCTGCGGCTGCCCGGCGGCCTCCACGCGGTGTTCTATCACCAGGGCGGCTACGACGCTCTGCCCCGGTCCTACGAGGCGCTCTTTCACTATCTGACGGACCATGGCTATGAGGCCGCGGGGGACGTGCTGGAGGAGGACCTCCTCTACTACCTCTCCCAGCCCGACGACGCCGACTATGTGCTGAAGATCCGGGTACCCGTGGCGCTGAAGACAAAATAGGAAAAGCGGCCCTGAAATCCTCTTCAGGGCCGCTTTTTGCACGATATGTAAGAAGATATGCCGATCACATGGCGGCCACGGCGTCGGCCAGCTCCTCAAGCTGCCGGAGGGTATCCTCCTTCACCGCCGAGCAGATGGTGACAGTCTTGTCGCAGATCTCCACATTCTTCATGGAACCCAAAATCTCCTTCATCACCCGGGCGGCGGAGGGAGCCCAGGTACCATTCTCCACCAGGGCCACCTTTCGGTTCTGGTAGGTCTTGGCCTTCAGGTGGTGGAGGAAGTCCTCCATGGGCAGGAACAGTCCGCCGTCATAAGAGGCGGCGCAGCAGATCATCTTGCTGTAGCGGAAGGCGTTGGCCACGCACTGGGCCACATCGGTGCGGCACACATCGGCGGCGCACACCTTCACACCCCGCCGCTCCAGCATTTCCTTCAGTGCCAGAGCACCCTTGGCAGTGTTGCCATGGATGGAGGCGTAGGCCAGGAAAACGCCCTCCTCCTCAGGACGGTAGCTGCTCCAGATGTCGTAGAGGTTCAGGTAGTACCCCAAGTCCTCCTTGAGAATGGGGCCGTGGAGGGGGCAGATCATGGCAATGTCCAGCCCGGCGGCCTTCTTCAGAAGGGCCTGGACCTGGGCGCCGTACTTGCCCACAATGTTGATGTAGTACCGCCGGGCCTCATCTGCCCAGGGCTCCTCCGCGTCCAGAGCGCCGAACTTGCCGAAGCCGTCGGCGGAGAAGAGGATCTTCTCGCTGGACTCATAGGAAACCATAGCCTCAGGCCAGTGGACCATGGGGGCCATGACAAAGGTGAGGGTGTGGCTGCCGAGACTCAGGGTGCTGCCCTCCTTCACCTCCACCGTGCGCCCCTCTAAATCAAAGGTGAAGAAGCGGCGGATCATGGTGAAGGTCTTGGCGTTGCCCACAATCTGCATGTCGGGGTATTTCTCCGCCAGCACCTGGATATTGGCGGCATGGTCGGGCTCCATGTGGTGGACCACCAGATAGTCCGGAGTCCGGCCGTTCAGGGCCTTCTCCAGATTCTCCAGCCACGCATCGGTGGCCCGGCGGTCCACGGTATCCATCACGGCCACCTTTTCGTCCAGGATCACATAGGAGTTGTAGGACACGCCATTTGGCACCTTGTACTGGCTCTCAAAAAGGTCAATGTTCTTATCGTCCGCCCCGATGTAGCGGATAGAATCGGTCACGAATACATCTTTCATGGTCTGACTCGCCTCTCCTTACAAAATTTCTATCTTCGGCCAGAAGTATACACAGTTTTCGCCTTTTTGTCCATAGGCGGCACTACAAAAATTCCGCACTTTTCCACCCGGAACTTGTACATTCCCTATTTTTCCCGGCTAAAACAGGGTCATCTGGCTGGTCTCTGCCATACCGGCGAAAGCTCCTAAGTTCTTCAGCTGCTCGATGTGGGTTTTACTGAGCTTGTTGCAGCAGAGGGCAAACTCCTCCACCGACACAAACTCCTTGCCCTTCCGCTTCTCCACGGTATCCAGCGCCGCCGCCTCCCCCAGGCCCCGGACCGAGGTGAAGGGAGGGATCAGTCCGTCCTCCACCACCACAAACTTGGTGGCCTCAGAGCGGTAGATGTCGATGGTCTCAAAGTGGAAGCCCCGGAGGTAGAACTCATAGCAGACCTCCAGGGTCTTGGCCAGATCCTCCTCCACAGCGGCGGCGTCCTTGTTGTTCTCAATCTCCCGGATTTTCCGGCGCACCGCCTCCAGCCCCGCACAGCAGTACTCCGCGTCGAAGGCCTTGGCCCGGACGGTAAAGAAGGTGGCGTAGAAGGCCAGGGGCTTATGGACCTTGAACCAGGCGATGCGGAAGGCCATCATCACATAGGCCACAGCGTGGGCCTTGGGGAAGAGGTAACCGATCTTTTGAAGGGATTCGATGTACCAGTCGGGCACCTTGTGTTCCCGCATGGCCTCCTCCCAGCCCTCCTCAAAGCCGCCCTTCTTCACCTTGCCCTTTCGCACCGCCTCCATGATCTTGAAGCTCATCTTGGGGTCCAGGCCCATGGAGATGAGGTAAAGCATGATGTCGTCACGGCAGCCCACCGTCTCGTTGACGCCGGCGGTGCCGCTCAAAATCAGCTCCCGGGCGTTGCCCATCCACACGTCGGTGCCGTGGGAGAAGCCGGAGAGCCTGACCAGGGTGTTGAAATCCTTGGGCTGGGTGTCCACCAGCATCTGGCGGGTGAACTTGGTGTTGAACTCCGGGATGGCCACGGCCCCAGTGGGCCCCAGCAGTTCGTCGTTTTCAAAGCCCAGGGCCTTGCTGGTGGTGAAGAGGCTCATGGTGTCCGGGTCATCCAAGGGGATCTGGCGGGCATTGACCCCGGTGAGATCCTCCATCATCCGGACCATGGACGGGTCATCGTGTCCCAGCATATCCAGCTTCAGGAGGTTGTCCTCCATGCAGTGATATTCAAAATGGGTGGTGATGATGTCGCTGTCGGCGGCGTCGGCGGGGTGCTGAACGGGGCAGAAGTCCTCCACGTCCAGATCGTCGGGCACCACCACCAGGCCGCCGGGGTGCTGGCCGGTGGTGCGCTTGACGCCCACGCAGCCGAGGGCCAGCCGGTTCTCCTCCGCGTGGCCGGGGTTCAATCCCCGGGCCTCCAAGTATTTCTTCACATAGCCGTAGGCGGTCTTCTCCGCCACGGTGCCGATGGTGCCCGCCCGGAACACCTGGGTCTCACCGAACATTTCAATGGCGTGGCGGTGGGCCCGGGCCTGGTACTCTCCGGAGAAGTTGAGGTCGATATCCGGCACCTTGCCGCCGCCAAAGCCCAGGAAGGTCTCGAAGGGGATGTCAAAGCCGTCCTTTACGTACTTGGCGCCGCAGATGGGGCAGTTTTTGTCCGGCATGTCGGCGCCGCAGCCGTAGGAGCCGTCCAGGATGAACTCACTGTGCTTGCAGCTTGGGCAGCGGTAGTGGGGGGGCAGGGCGTTGACCTCAGTAATGCCGGACATGTAGGCCACAAGGGAGGAGCCCACGCTGCCTCTCGAGCCCACCAGATAGCCATTCTCCAACGACCGCTGCACCAGCTTCTGGGCAGACATGTACACCACGTCGTACTTCCCCAGAATGCCTCCCAGTTCCACATTCAGACGGTCCACGATGAGCTGGGGCGGGTCCTCGCCGTAGAGCTCATGGACCTTGTCCCACACCAGGCGGTTCAGTTCCTCCTCGGAATTTTCCAGCCTTGGGGGGAACAGCTTCCCCTTTGGCAGCAGCTCGAAGCGCTCCACCTGGTCGGCGATGGCCCGGGTATTGGTGACCACCACCTCAAAGGCCTTCTCCTCCCCCAGGTAAGCAAACTCCTTGAGCATCTCGTCGGTGGTCTTGAAGTAGATGGGCAGGGGCGCGTCGCAGTCTGGGAACTTCTTGGTGTCCAGAAGGATGTGGCGGTAGATCTCGTCCTCCGGGTCTAAGAAGTGGACGTCTCCGGTGGCACACACCGGCTTGCCCATCTCCTCCCCCAGGCGGACGATGGTGCGGTTAAAGTCCCGCAGCTCCTCCTCGCTCTGGACCTTCCCGTCCCGGAGCATGAAGAGATTGTTGCAGATGGGCTGAATCTCCAGGAAGTCGTAGAAGGAGGCGATGCGCTTGAGCTCCGACCAGTCCTTGTTGTCCACCACCGCCTGGAACAGCTCCCCCGCCTCGCAGGCGCTGCCCACGATGATCCCCTCCCGGTGGGCGATCAGCTCCGTCTTGGGGATGATGGGCACCCGCTTGAAATATTTGAGGTTGGAGGCGGAGATCATCTGGTAGAGGTTTTTGAGGCCCACCTTGTTCTTGGCGATGAGGATGATGTGCCGGGGGCGGCGGTTCGCCGTGCCCTTGGGCCGGAGGGCCAGCATGGCCTCGTTGATCTGCTGGAGGGAGGTGATCCCCATAGCCTCCAGCTTTTTGAAGAAGTGGGGCAGGAAGAGGCCGCAGGTGGCGGCGTCGTCGCTGGCCCGGTGGTGCTGGAAGGCGGGCAGCTGCAGATACTCCGCCACGATATCCAGCTTGTATTTATTGAGCTCCGGCAGAAGGTTCTGGGCCAGGATCAGCGTATCCACATAGGTGGGGGCGAAGGGCAGCTTCACCTTCCGGCACCCCTCCCGGATAAAGCCGATATCAAACTCCGCGTTGTGGGCCACCAGGGGACGGTCCCCCACAAAGTCGAGGAAGGCCGTCAGGGCCTCTTTCAGGGAGGGGGCGTCCTTCAGCATGGCGTCGGTGATGCCGGTGAGGGCCACGATCTCCGGCGTCAGCCGGCGGTGGGGGTTCACGAAGGTCTGGAACCGGTCCTTCACCTCCCCGTTCTCGATGACCACCGCGCCGATCTCCGTGATAGCCTCGTGCTTTACCTGGAGGCCGGTGGTCTCAATGTCAAAGGCCACATACTGGTCAGTGAAGGAAAAATCCCGGTCGCCGTGGATCGCCACCCGGTCGTCCAAATTGTTGACGTAGTAGCCCTCCATGCCGTAGAGGATCTTGATGTCCTTGGCGGAGTGCCAGGCGTCGGGGAAACCCTGAACCACACCGTGGTCGGTGATGGCGATGGCGGGGTGGCCCCAGGCCTCCGCCCGCTTCACCACATTGGCGTCGGGGCCGTTCTTGGCTCCCACAGGAGTGGTGGCGTCCATGTTGGAGAAGGAGGTGTGGAGGTGGAGCTCCACCCGCTTCACCTCGGCGGTGTCCTTCCGCATCTCATGGGTGCAGGTTTCGATGTTCTTGGGGTCCAGCAGCACATCGCTGCCGTCCCTGTTCAGCTTCATAAAGCCCTGAACCCGCAGCCACATGCCCGGCTTGATGTCCTTCTTCAGCGCCTCCTTCTCCGCCTTCTGGAGGTACTTGGTCACTCGGACGGAGCACTGGAAGTCGGTCATGTCGAAGGTGAGGCAGAACACGCCGGGGCGGCGGGTCTCATAGAGGTCGGAAAAGAACACCTTCCCCTCCACCGTCACCTGACCCATCTTGGGATTGAGGCCCACCATGGAGATGGCCTTGCCCCGGACAGGCCCCCCCATGATGACCTCCCCCTTTTCCCCGGCGGCGCTCTTTGCCGGCTGGACCGTCTCCAGCACCGGGGCCTCCACCGTCAGGTCCACCTGGACGCTGCTGAGACCGTAAGTCTCGGAAATAGCGTGCTTCAGCTCCCTCATGGCCCGCTCCCCCAACTCACAGGTGGTGGTAAGGGCCAGGCGCATGGAGCGCTCTCCCCGGTTCAGCTCCGCGGCGGTAAACCATGCGTCACCAACGGCGAGGCTCAGCCCCCGGCTGAGCCTCAATGATTTGAATAATTCAAAAAATGGGATCTTCTGCGCCATATCTATATCACTTTCCTAAGGAAAATCTTGCAAAGCTTACAGCTGGTCGATCTCCGCCATCAGGGCGTCCACCAGCTGATCCTGGGGCACCTTCCGAAGGATCTTCCCCTTGCGGAAGAGAAGGCCCTCCCCCTTGCCCCCGGCAATGCCCACGTCGGCCTGGGACGCCTCCCCGGGACCGTTGACGGCGCAGCCCATCACCGCCACGGTGATGCGCTTGGTGCAGCCGCTGAGCCGCCGCTCCACTTCCTCCGCCATGGGAATGAGGTCGATGTTGGTGCGGCCGCAGGTGGGACAGGCGATAAGGTTGGGACCGTCCTGCCGGAGACCTGCCGCCCGGAGAATCTTCTTGGCGGCGTAGATCTCCTCCACCGGGTCGGCGGTGAGGGTCACCCGGAGGGTGTCCCCGATGCCGAGGCAGAGAAGGCCGCCGATCCCCATGGCGGACTTGATGATCCCCATGGAGGGGGTGCCCGCCTCGGTAACCCCCAGGTGGAGAGGGTAAGGACAGCGCTCACTGAGGAGCCGGTAGGCCGCCATGGTCACCGGCACTGAGGAGCACTTTGCCGAGATGCAGATGTCGGTAAAGTCGAACTTCTCCAGCAGCGCCGCGTGGCCGAGGGCGCTCTCCACCAGGGCCTCCGGGGTGGGGCCGCCGTACTTCTTCACCAGCTCCTTCTCCAGAGAGCCGCCGTTGACGCCGATGCGGATGGGGATGTTCCGGACCCGGCAGGCCTCCACCACCGCTTTCACCCGGTCCTCCCCACCGATGTTGCCGGGGTTGATGCGGATTTTATCCGCTCCCTGAGCGGCGCACTCTAAAGCCAGCTTGTAGTCGAAATGGATATCCGTCACCAGAGGGATGTGGATGCGGCTTTTGATGGCCCCTACGGCCTTGGCCGCCGCCATGTCCGGCACCGCCACACGGATGATCTCGCACCCGGCCTCCTCCAGCCGGAGGATCTGGTCCACCGTGGCCTCCACATCGTCTGTCTTGGTGGAGCACATGGACTGAATGGATACCGGCGCTCCGCCGCCCACAGGCACATTGCCCACCATGATCTGCTTTGTCATGTCTCTCTCCCTTCCTCTCCCCTCTGCCGCACCAGGCCGTAGAGGCAGGAGTCATACAGCTGTCCGTTTTTTGTTACACTCTTTTGAAGGATTCCCTCCAGCTGGAACCCCGCCTTCTCCAGCACCCGCCGGGAGGCGGTGTTGCAGGCAAAAACCTCTGCAAAGATCCGCACCAATCCAAGGGAGTCAAAGGCCTCCCGACAGATCTGCTCCACCGCGGCGGTCATAATGCCCTGTCCCCAGAAGGGGACGGCCAGCCAGTAGCCAAGCTCTCCGCTTTGGCGGTACACATCAGCGCCCCGAACCACGCTGATGCTGCCTGCCATCTGACCGTCTGCCATGATGGCCCGGAAGAGAACATCGTTCTCGTCCCGGGCCATGCAGTCCTCCACAAACCACTGGGCATCCGCCCTTGTATAGGGGCTGGGGAAGGCGTCCCGGAGGTTGGCCGCGATCCGGGGATCGTCGGCATACCGGGCCAGAGCAGGGATATCCTCCGCCCGCCAGGGCCGCAGTGAAACCGTCATCTTCCCTCCCCCTTTCGCCTATTTTCTACTTATTTGATGATCCGCCAGACGTCCTGGAAGGTCGCCACCACCATCAGCCCCATGAGCAGCACGAAGCCGGCTGCGTGGATATAGTTCTCATATTTGGGCGGAATCTGCCGCTTAAAGAGCAGCATGGTCAACCCGTTCACCAGCAGGAAAAGGATTTTGCACCCATCCAGGGCGGGAATGGGCAGCAGGTTCATCACCGCTAAGTTCACCGCGATGAGGGCGGCAAAGTAGCCGATGTTCCACAACGCGTCCCACACTGTGGGGGACAGCTCCGGATCACTGCCCACCTCGGAGAGGGCGTCCACAATGCCCACCGGGCCGCTGAGCTGCTCCATGCCCACCGCGCCGGACAGAAGGTCGCCCAAGCTGATCCACACCAGGCGCACAAAGTCGATGGCCTGATACCAGCTGTACCGGAGCTTGGCGCCAAGGGTGGCCTTCTCCACACCGCCGATGGTAATGCCGATGGCCTGAACGGTGGTGCCGTCCTCCTCCGTATACTCTGTCAGAGGGATATAGCCCACATCGATCCGCTTGCCGTCCCGCATGACCTCAATGCTGTACCCCTGGCCGTCGCCCCGGCCCAGAAAGAGCTCCACGTCGGAGCGATTGTAGATCCGGTGGCCGTCGATGCGGTAGATCACATCTCCCACCTGAATGCCCGTCTCCCCGCCATAGGCGAAGTCCTCCCGGACCCCGGTGACCTCCGCAGTGTAGAAGCCTCCTGCGTTGGCAAAGAGGATCAGGATGATTACCAGCCCCGCCACAAAGTTCATAAAGGCGCCGGCAGCGAAAATGACAATCTTCTTAAAGAGATTCTGATTGTTAAGGCTGTGGGGATCGTCGGATTCCTCCTCCTCCCCCTCTAAGGCGCAGTAGCCGCCGATGGGCAGCAGGCGCAGGGTGTAGAGGCAGCCATTTTTCTCCTTGTGGTAGAGCTTTGGCCCCATGCCGATGGCAAACTCATGAACGGTGACGCCGCAGAGCCGGGCAGCAATGTAGTGCCCCCACTCGTGAACGGCGATGAGCACCCCGAAGATGATAATAGCCGCTAAGATATAGACCATACGATTGAACTCTCCTTATTTGGATTCCTCCAAAACAACACGTCTGGAAGCCTGATCTGCTTCCAGTATATCCGCCAGTTCCGGATTCCATTTCACTTCCAACCGGTCCAGCGCGGATTTTACCAGACGAGGGATCTGGTTGAAGCCGATCTTCCCCTCCAAAAAGAGGCCCACCGCCGCCTCGTTGGCGCCGTTGAGGATGGCGCAGGAGGTACCGCCGGTGCGGGCGCAGTCCATGGCCAGCCCCAGACTGGGGAAGGCCGCAAGATCCGGCGGGGCAAAAGTGAGGGGCGGACAGTTGAGAAGGTCCAAAGGCTCCGCCGGAGACTGGGTCCGGTGGGGCCAGGTGAGGGCATAGCGGATGGGCAGGCGCATATCCGGGGTACCCAACTGGGCCAGAACCGCCCCGTCCCGGTACTCCACCAGGGAGTGGACGATGCTCTGACGGTGGATCACCACCTGGATCTGGTCCGGCGTCACCCGGTAGAGCCGCATGGCCTCGATAAACTCCAGGCCCTTGTTCATCAGCGTGGCGCAGTCCACGGTGATCTTGGCCCCCATGGACCAGTTGGGATGCCGGAGGGCCTTCTCCCTGGTCATCCCCTCCAGTTCTTCAAAGGTCTTGCCGTAGAAGGGTCCGCCGGAGCAGGTGAGGATCAGCTTTCGCACCTCTCCTCTGTCCCGGCAGCCCTGGAGACACTGGAAGATGGCGGAGTGTTCGCTGTCCACCGGCACGATCTCCGCGCCGCAGCGGTCCGCCGCCGCCATCACCAGCTCCCCGGCGCAGACCAGAGTCTCCTTGTTGGCAAGGGCAATCCGTTTACCCTTCTCAATGGCGGCCAAAGTGGGACGAAGGCCCACCATGCCCACCACAGCGGTGACCACCGTGTCTGCCTCCGGGAGGGAAGCGGCCTCGATGAGGCCCTCCATGCCGTAGGCCACCCGGATGGGCAGTCCCTTGAGACGGCCCGCCAGGTCCATGGCGGAGGCCATGTCCCCCAGCACCACCAGCCCCGGCAGGAATTCCCGGGCCTGCTGCTCCAGAAGATCCACGCTCTGGTTGGCGGTGAGGGCCGCTACCCGGAGACCAAGCTCCCGGGCCACCTCCAAGGTCTGCCGGCCGATGGAGCCGGTGGAGCCCAGGAGGGAAATCGTCTTGCTCATATCCTCTCTCCTCTTTACACGGGGAACAGCACGCCCCCCCACATCAGCCGCAGGGTCAGCCATACGGCGGGGGCGGCGAAGGTGACACTGTCAAACCGGTCCAGGATACCGCCGTGGCCGGGCAGAAGCTTGCCGTAGTCCTTGACGCCAAACTCCCGTTTGATGACAGAGAAGCTCAGATCTCCGATCTGGCTGACAGCACTGCCCACCAGTCCGAAGAGCGCCGCCTCCGCGGGGGACATAAAGGCGTCGCTGAGCACCGCGCCCCCCACAAAGGGCATGATCATCATACCGACCACGCCGCCCACAAGGCCGCCAATGGCCCCCTCCACAGTCTTTTTCGGGCTGACACGGGGGGAGAGCTTGTGCTTTCCGAACAGAAGACCGGAAAAATAGGCGAAGGTGTCGCTGCCAAAAGAGATGCAGAGTGGAAAAAATACCAGCAGCATCCCGATATAAGGCACCATCCGCAGCCGCAGCAGGCAGGAGAGCATGATGGGAAACACCAGCCCGGCAAACAGGGCGGCGGTAACGTCGGCAAAGGGGATGGCCTCCTGCCGGTCATAGCGGCGGATGGCCATGGCAAAGGTCAGGAAGATGAAGACCGCCGCCAGCAGGCCCAACAGGGGAAGCCCGGTCAGTCCCTCCGCCTTCTCCAGGGCCTCGGCCATCTCGAAATAGACGCACACCGGCACCAACGCCGCCGCTGCCACCGTCAGCGAAAGAAGGGGCTTCCCCGCCTCCCCGGCCACGGCGTGCATCAGCTCCCAGGCGCCGATGGCGCACATCCCAGCCACCAAAATCAGTGTGGCCCAGTCCGGCGCCCAGCCCAGCACCAAAACCAGGAAGGGAACCCCCACAATGCCGACCAGCACTCTCGATTTCATTGCTTCACACCTCCAAACCGACGGTCCCGCCGCTGGTAAGCGGCGAAGGCCCTGTGGAGTTCCTCCACCGTGAAATCAGGCCACAGCACATCGGTATAGTAAAACTCCGCATAGGCGCACTGCCACAGGAGGAAATTGCTGAGCCGCTGCTCTCCGCCGGGGCGGATGAGAAGCTCCGGGCTGGGGATGCCAGCGGTGTAGAGATAGTTCTCAAAAATCTCCTCCGTCAGCTCCTCCGGCTTCGCCTTTCCCTCCGTGCAATCTCTCGCAAACTCACTGGCGGCGTGAACGATCTCCGCCCGGCCGCCGTAGTTGAGGCAGATGTTGCACTGGCAGCCGGTGAGCTTTGCCGAAATGGCGTCGCACCGGGCGGCCAGGGCCTTCAGCTCGTCGCTGAGTACCGACAGATCCCCTACAAAACGCAGGCGCACATTGTCCCGCTCCATGGTGTCGATGGCCTCCAGCATATACTTCTTCAGAAGGTCCATGATGGTGTCCACCTCCTCCTCCGGCCGCTTCCAGTTCTCCGTGGAGAAGGCGTAGACGGTGAGATAGTCAAGACCAATGTCCCTGCAGTAGGTGGCGATGGTGCGGAAGGTCTCCGCCCCCACCTTGTGCCCCGCGGTGCGGGGCAGGCCCCGCCGCTTGGCCCAGCGGCCGTTGCCGTCCAGGATAATAGCAACGTGGCGGGGCAAGTGGTCAAAATCCACCTGCCCCGCTCCGCCACCGCTTTTCTTCTTCCAAAAAGCAAGCTTCATCTATTGGTAGTCCTTTCAAGACGGCAATCAGACTGCCATCAGTTCCTTCTCCTTGGCGGCGTAGAGCTCATCCACCTTCTTGGTCATCTCGTCGGTGAGCTTCTGGATATCCTTCTCGGCGACCTTCAGATCGTCCTCGGTGATCTCGCCGTCCTTCTGCAGCTTCTTGAACTTCTCCAGAGCGTCCCGGCGGATGTTGCGGATGGCCACCTTGCCCCCCTCGGCGTACTTGCCGATCTGCTTGGTCAGCTCCTTGCGGCGCTCCTCGGTGAGCTGGGGGAACAGCAGGCGCAGCACCTTGCCGTCGTTGGCGGGATTGATGCCGAGGTCGGACTCCTGGATGGCCTTCTCAATGGCCTTCACAGCGGAGGCGTCCCAGGGCTGGATCACCAGGGAGCGGGGATCGGGAGAAGCGATGGACGCGATCTGCTGGATGGGGGTGGGGGTGCCGTAGTAGTCCACCATGATCCGGTCCAGCACGGCGGCGTTGGCCCGGCCGGCCCGCACCGCAGCAAAGTCCGCCGACACGGATTCGATGGATTTCTTCATTTTGTCCTCAAAAATCTTATACTCGTCCTTTAACATCCTTTAGTCCTCCTTCACAATGGTGCCGATCTTTTCGCCCTTCAGGGCACGGATAATATTCTGGGGGTCCTTCAGCGCAAACACATGGATGGGGATGCGGTTGTCCATGCTGAGGCTGGTGGCGGTGGAATCCATCACCGCCAGGTGCTTGGCCAGCACGTCGTCGTAGCTGATCTGGTCATACTTGACGGCGGAGCTGTCCTTGTTGGGGTCGGCGCTGTAGACGCCGTCGATGTTCTTGGCCAAGAGGATCACGTCCGCGCCGATCTCAGCGGCCCGGAGCACCGCGGCGGTATCCGTGGAAAAGAAGGGGTTTCCGGTGCCGCAGCCGAAAATCACCACCCTGCCCTTCTCCAGGTGCCGGATGGCCCGGGAGCGGATATAGGGCTCCGCCACCGCGCGCATCTCCACCGCTGTCTGCACCCGGACGCCCACGCCCAGCTGCTCCAGCACATCCGCCATGGCAAGACAGTTCATGGTGGTGGCCAGCATACCCATGTGGTCGGCCCGGACCCGCTCCATCTTGCCGTTGCCGTCCTTGAGGCCCCGCCAGAAGTTGCCGCCGCCGATGACGATGCCCACCTGGACACCCATGTCCACTGCCTGCCGGATCACCTCACAGACGCTGGTGATCACGTCAAAATCGAGGCCGAAGTGACGATCACCGGCCAGGGCCTCGCCGCTGATTTTCAGCAGCACCCGGCTATACTTGGGTTTTTCCATGTTTTCCATAGGGGAACACATCCTCCCTTAATGTCATACTGCACACATTCTAATATAAAATTCCCCGTTTGAAAAGTAGGTATTTTGAAATTTTGGAGCAGAAGTCTGTTTTTCCCCAAAAAAGCCCCGGCGCCGCCGAAAGGCGGGCCGGGGCTGAGAAGAGCGAACAGGCTGTCAGGCCCGGATCTCCTGGCGCATGAAGACCACATAGGCACAGGCGAAAGCCGCCATGGCCAGGGCCACCATTACCACCAGATGGGGCCAGATGAGCAGAAGGCTCTGACCAAAGGTGAGGCTGCTGTCGATGGCGCCGGACAGCTGGGAGGTGGTGATGATCCCCACAGCGCGGACGCTGGGGTTGAGGATGGTCACCGCCGCCTCCACAAAGAGGTAGTAAGGAGAGATGCGGTTGAGTGCCAGTTCCGCCTCATAGTTGGCCATCATGTTGGAAAAGCCCTGGATGCCCTCGGTGGGGAAGAGAAAATTGGCCAGCCCCCCCGCCACCAGGGACATGAACAGCGTCAAAAACAGCCAGATGGCCAGCACCGACAGCGCCGCCGTGGCCGTATGGCGGCAGACCACGGAGAAGAGGATGGAGAGGGCCAGCCAGAAAGCCATGTACACCCAGGTGAGCACCAGGAAGGCCGCCACCCGCAGTACCTCCTCCACGGTGGGATGGACCCCCAGAAGAAGGATGCCCATACCACTGACATAGAGTCCCAGGGTCAGCACCATCACCCCCTCCGCCGCCGCTGCGGCCAGAAACTTGGCGTTGATGATGCTGTCCCGGTAGATGGGCTGGGCAGCCAGACGGTTGAGGGTGCCCATGTTCCGCTCGTTGTTGATAGCGTCAAACCCCAGAGCGATACCCGCCAGGGGGCCAAGGAATGCCAGGAAGGTGGCGAAGGAATAGATGTAGGAACTGGAGGTGGTGAAAAGCTCCAAAAACAGGCCCTCCCCGCTCTCCGCCTCCCTAAGGGTGGACACCGCCCCGGCGAGACTGGCGGTGGAGGCCAGGAGCAGCAGGGCGAACATGAGGAAAAAACGCCTGCTGTTCAGGTGGTCTGCCAGCTCCTTGCGGAAGAGGGCCGCCCTACTGCGCCCGCTTTTTCCATGGGAGACGGAAAGCGCTTCTTCCGCCCTCTGACGGATGGCTGTCCATGTCATGTGCCTCACCCTCCTTTTCAAAGTATCTCCGGTAGATCTCGTCCAGATCGCCGCCGCTCTGGCGCAGCTGGAGCACCGTGCCCCCCGCCGCCGCCACCCGGGCGGTGACCTCCCGGCGCACGTCCCGGCTGGACACGATCCGCAGGCCCTCCACAGACTCAGTGATCTCCTCCACACCGGGGATCACCTCCAGCAGCTCTTTGAGAGGCTTCAGCGCCTCCGCCCGCAGCTCCAGGATATACCGCCCCTCGCTCTCCAGCTGGCGGCCCAGTTCTTCCACCGCGCCGCAGGCCACCAGACGGCCCCGGACGAAGATACCCACCCGGTCGCAGATCTGCTGGATCTGGTAGAGCTGATGGGAGGAGATGAGAATGGTCCGGCCGTCCTCGGTAGAGAGCTTCCGGATCAGTTCCATCAGCTCCCGGACGCCCTCCGGGTCGATGCCGAGGGTCGGTTCGTCCATGATGATGACCCGTGGGTCCTTCATCAGCACGTCCGCCACTCCCAGCCGCTGGCGCATGCCCCGGGAATAAGTGCCCGCCTTCCGGTCCGCAGCGGCGGTCATGCCCACCCGCTCCAGAAGCCGGGCCGCCCGGGCGGCGCATTCCTCCTCCGAAAGACTGTTGAGCCGCCCGGTGAAAAGGAGGTTCTCCCGGCCGGTCATGTCCGGGTAGAAGCCCACATTGTCCGGCAGGTACCCCACCATCTGCTTGACCGCCAGAGCCTGGCGGGTGCAGTTGTGACCGTCGATCACCGCAGTGCCGGCGGTGGGCTCCGTCAGCCCCAGAAGCATCAAAGTTGTGGTGGTCTTCCCCGCGCCGTTGGGGCCCAGAAGGCCGAACACCTCCCCGGAAAAGACCGTCAGATCCAGATGGTCCACCGCCGTTACATCACCGTAGCGTTTGGTGAGGCCCCTGGTCTCAAGAATGGCTTCCATGTCTCACCTCCTGCCGTACTTGCGGAACACTGCCCACAGGGCTGCAGCGGCGATGAGGAGCAGCAGCACTCCCAAGATGCCCCAGCCGGTGGAGGTCTTCACCGTAACCCGGAACTGGGCAGTATCGCTGCCGCCGCCCCCGGAGGCGGTGACCCCCAGCACATAGTCCCCGGACATGGCGTCGGAGGCGGGGGTCACGGTCATGGTGACCTCCTTGGTGGCCCCGGCCTCCAGGGTACCGATGGTGGACTCGGAGAAGGTAACAGTCCAGCCGGTGGGTGCGGAGGTGGTGAGGTTGATGTTCTGCAGGTCCACATTGCCGGCGTTGGTGAGGCTCAGTGTCACGTCGCCGGCCTTGTTGGCGGTAGCGTCAAAGCTGAGAAGGCCGCTGGGGGTGGACAGAACCAGATCGTAGCTGCCGGAGATGGTGACGCTGAGCTCTGTAGACAATGTCTCCCCGCCGGAGGCGGCGGTGATGGGGATGGTGTACTCCCCGGCATCGGCGTCGGTGGGGGCGGTGACCTCCACAGTCAGATTCTGGGTGCCGCCCGCGTCCACAGTGATGGCCGCCACCTGGGTGGACTCACCGGAGGGCTTGAAGGTGGCCGTCCAACCGGTGGGCGTCTGGGCGGAGAGGCTGTAGGACTGCTCGGCGGCAGTGCTGTTGCGCACCGTCACATTGAAGCTGAAGCTGGCGTCGGCGGCGCCCTCCTGGTCAGGGTACTCCGCGGTGATGGCGCTGCTGCCCGTCTCCTGAGTGGTCACATGGAGCGTCAGCGTCAGCTGGGAGGACATTCCGCCGCCGCCGGCCTGGAGACGGACGGTGTAGTCCCCCTCTGCCGCATCTGACGGCACCGTAACGCTGTAGGTCGCCACGGCCACGTTCTCACCGCTCTTTGCGTAAACCTGGCTGATCTCACCGCCGTTGCCGGTAAAATAGCCCTCCCAGCCCTCCGGGGCCGATGCCTCAGTAAGGGTGACTGTGCAGCCGGAGCCGGAGCTGTTGGTGAGGTCCAGAGAGAATGTCAGGGTCTCTCCGGCCCGGGCTGAGATGCCGGGGTAGCTGGTGCTCAGCTCCAGTCCCGCGGCAAAGGCGGGGACGCTCATGGTCCAAAGCAGCGCCGCCACCACCGCCAGCGCGGCCAACCTGCCGCTGCGGCGGATCACAGGGAAACGATTCATAGGCAAAACTCCTTTTCACATGGTGGGGCGGGGCCGTCACACCCCGCCGTCCTGCCTATACCTTAATCCATACCGCTGAACCTCCGCTGAAAGTTTTTGCGTATTTTTGTTAAGTTTTTTTGAATTTTTCCACATTTTGATTGGAATTTTTCAAGCTTTCTTTTATCTTTCCGTCCGACAGCCAGCAAAAGGACGGGCCTCTCCCAAGGAGAGGCCCGCCGGTAACGCTATGGTTCAGGACGCCTGGCGTCCCCGGTCCAGGGGCAGGCGCACGAAGAAGGTATTGCCCTCCTCCCCGCTCTCCGCCCAGATTTTGCCCTTGTGCTCCCGCACAATGCCGTCGGCAATGGACAGGCCAAGGCCGTAACTGCCGCTGGCGGAGCGGGCGGCATCGGTGCGGTAGAAGCGGCGGAAGATCCGCTCCAGGTCCCCCTCGTGGATGGCAGGCCCCTGGCTGCGGACCCACAGAAGGCACCGCCCCTTGTCCTCCCGCCGGAGACCCACCTCCACCGCTCCGTTGGGGGCGGCGTATTTGTTGGCGTTGTCTAAAAGGATCTCCACCACCTGGCTGAGATGGCGGCGGCTGCCCACCACCCATAGATCCGGGGTGATCTCCCCCTTAAGGAGATGGCCATTTTCAAAAAACACCGCCTCAAAGGGCAGCAGGGCCCGTTCTGTAAGAGCGCTGAAGTCCAGGGAAGCCATCTGCTCCCTGGGGATGCCGCTGTCGGTTCTGGCCAGCTCCAGAAGGCTCTCCACCAGTCCCCGCATCTGGTGGGACTCCGCGGCGATGTTCTCCACCCGCTGCCGGGTCTGGCCGGTGAGACCTTCGCTGCCCTGGAGCATGTCCGCATTGGCCAGGATCACCGTCAGCGGCGTCTTCAGCTCGTGAGAAGCGTCAGCCACAAACTGCCGCTGTCCCTTCCATGCCTCCTCCACCGGCCGCACGGCCCACCAGGCCAAAAACACGCTGATAAAGAAGAAGACCACCAGACCGGCGCAGCCGATGAGGATGGCGGTCTCCACCATTCCCTCCATGGCCCACCGCTCACCGGACATATCCGTGAACACCAGGCGGCGGGCCTCAGGCGTGGCCGTCCGGTAGTATCGGAGATGATACTCCTGCAAAACGCCAGTGGGTTTCTCCGCTGCCTCTGCCGCCTTTGCCAGCTGTCCCGGGTCCTCGATCTGCATACCCCCGACAGCGAGAATCCGAATCTGTCCGTCCCGCTCCACCTCTAAAACCAGATAGGGCGGGTGGAGGGGATCCTCCGTCGCCGTCTGCAGCAGGGACGGGTCCTCCGCCGCCGTCTTGAGAAAGTCCACCCCTCTGCGCTCCAGGTTCTGCCGGGTCAAAAAATACACCGTCAGGAACATGGCGCACAGCATCACCAGGACAATGGCCATGTTGATGCAGACAAACTTGATGCGCAGACGGCGGATCATACTTCCTCCGTTTCCAGGTGGTAGCCCTGCCGGCGGATGGCCACGATCCGCACGTTGGAGTGGATGCTGGCCAGCTTCTTGCGCAGGAAGGAGGTATAGACCTCCACATGGTTCTCGTCGGCGTTGGAATCATAGCCCCAGACCTTGGTGAGGATGGCCTCCTTGGCCACGTTGCGGTGCTTGGCGCTCATCAAAATCCGCATGATATCAAACTCCCGGGTACTGAGACGCACCCGCTCCTCCCCGTTGACCAGGGTGCAGGTGGAAAGATCCAGCACCGTGTTGCCGAAGGTCAGCACATCCACCTGCTCTCCCTGCCGCCGGAGAAGCGCCCGCACACAGGCCAGCAGCTCGCCGGTGTCAAAGGGCTTGGTGAGGTAGTAGTCCGCCCCGGCGTCCAGACCGTTGATCCGGTCCTCCAGTTCACCCCGGGCAGTGAGCATCAAAATGGGGGTGCCGTTGTGATCGCCGCGCAGCCTCCTGGCCACGTCCAGCCCGCTCTGTACTGGCAGCATTACATCCAATATCACCAAATCGTACACACCGCTGGCGGCGTACTCATATCCGCTGCCGCCGTCACAGGTCACATCCGCCTCCATTCCATTGCTGCGCAGCAGATCCGCCACAGAGTCCGCCAGCCGCTTTTCGTCCTCCACAATCAGGATCTTCATCATATACCTCCTCTGCTGTATTCTTGTCCCCCATCATACCCCAGTTTTCTTAAATGTGGGTGAAAATTCAGCTTATTTACAATTCATTTACAATTTTTCCCGTATTTTTGAATATTTTGTGAACTTTTTGTGGAAATTTGCTTTGTTTACGTCTTCTTCATCTTTCTCTGGTATCTTCTCTTCAGGGCCGGACAATCCCGGCGCAACCCATCCAGCAGGAGGTCCCTTTATGAGAATATTGATTGCAGAGGGTGAAGCAGAGTTTGCCCGCACCCTGCAGGCTATTTTGGAGCGGCAGAACTACGGCACCGACACCGTCACAAACGGGCCGGACGCGCTGGACTACGCTCTCTCCGGCAGCTACGGCGCTGTCCTTCTGGCGCTCACTCTCCCCGGTCTGGACGGCGTGGGGGTGGTGACCACCCTGCGGAAAGAGGGGGAGACCGTGCCGGTGATGCTGCTGGCCGGAGCGGATTCCCTGGAGACCCGGGTGGCCGGTCTGGACGCCGGGGCGGACGATTGTCTCATCCGTCCCTTTGCCGCCACAGAGCTGCTGGCCCGGGTCCGGGCCATGCTGCGGCGCAGCAGCGTATATGTGCCGGATGCCCTTACCTTCGGCTCCCTCACCCTTGATACCGCCGCCTACCGCTTGTCCACGCCGGCAGGGGTGATGCAGCTGAACAACAAGGAATTTCAGGTGATGGAGCTCTTCATGCGCAGTCCCCACAGCCTTCTCTCCGCCCAGCAGCTGATGGAGCGGGTTTGGGGATGGGACGCCAAGGCGGAGATCAACGTGGTGTGGACCAATATCGCCTCCCTCCGGCGAAAGCTGGCGGCTCTGGATGCCGGCGTGACCATCCGGCTGGTCCGGGGGGTGGGCTATATTTTAGAGGCGGCATAACCGCTGCCCCAGACAAGTCACGAGGCCCCGGCGGGATTCATCCGCCGGAGCCTCGTCTTTGCTTTTTCCTGTCGTCCATCTATCTGAAACGGCGGCCGGATACCGTGTCCCCGCAGGCGCGCCGGAAAGGAGGTGCCGGGGCGTTCCTCCATCTATGGGAAAATGAAGAGATTCTTCATGACGCTGTCAGTGTACCGCCCCCACCTGTGGGCCGCCTAAAAAATCCCATGTCCGAATTGTAACCTTTTTTTGACCAAATCGTGACGTTCCTCCCTATCTTTTTCTATATTCGTTTCAGATCCGCCATTTTTATCTCAAATCTGAAGCGCCCCTGAAAGTCTCCTCTGTCTTTTGTGAAATTCACACATTATTCACTGCTTTTTTTAGGTGGACTTCAACAATAGCCCGTATCATCGCCCCAACAGGGAAACCTGTTCATTCCATTCGGCAAATACACAGCACAACCAATAAGGAGGTTCTATTATGAACAAGAAGTTTCGGATTCTTGCAGTCACTTTGTCTCTGTCCCTGTGCGTAGGCCTGCTGGCTGCATGCTCCTCCAACAACGGAGGAAACGCCGGCAATACCACCGGGAACAATACAACGTCTGACAACTCCAGCAACACGGGAGACAGCTCAGGAGAAACCATTATCATCAACACGGTGGCTGAGGTGACCGCCATCAACGACGACGGCTCTCTGGAGCTGAAGATCTACTCCGGCAGCGGCAACATCGCCGACTTCGCCGCGGTGGATCTGAGCGCCTACACCGCCACCGATGAGACGGAGTCCATCACCATTTCCGACGAGAGCATTCTTTACACCGCTGAGGACGGCTCCCTGGTGCCCTCCAAGACGGACGCCATTGCTGTGGGCGACATGCTGGTCCTGTCCCAGGACATCGACACCAACGATCTGACCCAGGTGGTGGTCTACGCCGCTTCCGCTGAGGACAGCACCGGCGACGCCGCTGACGCCAACGGCACTGACGCCTCCGCCAATGGCACTGATGCGGCCGACGCCAGCAGCGCCGATACCGGAGATACCGGCGACTCCGCCAACGCCGCTGAGTAACACCCACTCTCTGCCGCAGGCAAACGCGCTGTCCTCCATAAGGAGCCGCGCACAACAGACAAAAGCAGGCACCCGCCATTTTAAGGCGGGTGCCTGCTCCTTTTCTGCGGCTGGTCAGTCCTGGCTTACTGCCTGCTCCAGCAAAGCCAGCAGTTCTTCCCGGCCGGTGCCTTTTTCCGCAGAGAAGGGCACCACCGGTACCTCCTCTCCTAAGGAGAGGGTCTCCCGAATCTGGCGGAGATTGGGCTCAATTTCCGATTTCTTCAGCTTATCCAGCTTGTTTGCCACCACGATCAGGGGACAGCCCGTGTTCTGAAACCACCGGGCCATGGTCACGTCGTCCGCTGTAGGCTTGTGGCGGGCATCCACGATCATGACGCCCCAGGTGATAAGGCCGGAGGCAAAGTAGTCCTCCATCAGCCGCCCCCACCGGTCCCGCTCCGCCTTGGATACTCTGGCGTAGCCGTAGCCCGGCAGATCCACCAGATAGAGGGCTTTGTCAATGCAGAAGTAGTTGATCTGGGTGGTCTTTCCGGGAGAAGCCCCCACCCGGGCAAAGTTCTTCCGGCCCACCACACGGTTGATCACCGAGCTTTTTCCCACATTGGAGCGCCCGGCAAAGGCCAGCTGGTGCAGTCCGTCCCGGACAAAGCCCTCCGGCCGCACCGCCGACAGCACAAATTCTGCCTTGTTGAAATTGACAGCCATAGGGCCTCCTTTCTCACTGGCGCAGCGCCAGATCCTTCTGCGCCTCCGCCGGGGGCGCAAAGGCCACCGTCAGCTCCTCCCGGCTGCTGTTGTGGTTCTCCGGATACACCAGAGCCTCCGCCAGCACCGCGTCGATGGTCTCCACCGGCACAAAACGCAGTCCTTCCCGGACAGTGGGGTCGATGTCCCGGAGGTCCTTCTCGTTCTCCTTGGGCAAAATCACCGTCTTGATTCCGGCGCGGTAGGCGGCCATGGTCTTTTCCTTCAGCCCGCCGATGGCCAGCACCCGGCCCCGGAGGGTGATCTCTCCGGTCATGGCCACGTCGCCCCGGACCTTCCGCTCCGTGAGGGCAGACAGAAGGGCCGTGGTGATGGCAATACCGGCGCTGGGGCCATCCTTGGGCACCGCCCCCTCGGGGAAATGGATGTGGATATCCTTGGTCTTATAGAAGTCCGGCTCCAGCCCCAGCTGGGGGATGCGGCTTCTCAGGCAGCTGAGGGCGGCGTGGGCGCTCTCCTTCATCACGTCGCCCAGGTTGCCGGTAAGCTCCAGCTTGCCGCTGCCCTCCATCACATTGACCTCTACCTCTAAAAGCTCGCCGCCCACCTCGGTCCAGGCAAGGCCGTTGACCAGGCCCACCTCCTCCTTGCCGGAGAGGTTGGGACGGGTATACCGAGGCACGTCCAGGTAAGTCTGCAGATTCTCCGCCGTCACCTTCACCTGCCTGGCCGCACCGCTGACAAGCGTCATGGCGGCCCGGCGGCAGAGCTTGCCGCAGGTCCGCTCCAGCTGCCGAACGCCGGCCTCCCGGGTGTAGCCCTCGATCATGGCCCGAAGGGCGTCGTCGCTGACGGAAATCTGACGGCCCTTGAGACCGTGCTCCTTCATCTCCTTGGGCAGGAGATACCGCCGGGCGATCTGCACCTTCTCCTCATCGGTGTAGGAGCTCAGTTCAATGACCTCCATCCGGTCCAGAAGGGGCCTGGGAATGGTCTCGGTGGTGTTGGCAGTGGTGATGAACATGACCTGGCGAAGATCCATGGGGATCTCCAGGTAGTGGTCCCGGAAGGCGTAGTTCTGTTCGCTGTCCAGCACCTCCAGCAGCGCCGAGGCCGGGTCGCCCCGGTGGTCGCTGCCCAGCTTGTCGATCTCATCCAGCACCAACAGGGGATTCATGGAGCCGCTGCGGCTGATGGCGTCGATGATGCGGCCGGGCATGGCTCCTATGTAGGTCTTCCGGTGGCCCCGGATCTCCGCCTCGTCGTGGACGCCGCCGAGACTGAGGCGGCTGAGCTTGCGGTTGAGGGCCTTGGCCACGGAGATGGCAATGGAGGTCTTACCCACGCCCGGAGGACCCACCAGACAGAGGATCTGCCCCTTGGCCTCCGGGTTCAGCTGCTTGACGGCAATGAACTCCAAAATCCGCTCCTTCACCTTGTCAAGGCCGAAGTGGTCGTGGTCCAGGATTTTCCGGGCCGCCTCCACATTTGCCCGCTCCTTGGTGCGGTGGTTCCAGGGCATCTCTAAGCACACGTCTAAATAGTTGCGGAGGACGGAGCCCTCAGCGCTTCCAAAAGGCTGCTTTTGAAGCCGCCCCAGCTCCTTGAGGAGCTTGGCCTCCACCTCTTCCTCCAGGTGGAGGGACAGGATCTTCTGGCGATACTCCTCGATCTCGCTGTCGCCTTCCTCCCCTTCGCCCAGCTCCCGGCGGATCACCCGAAGCTGCTCTCTGAGGATGTTCTCCCGCTGGACCTCGCCGACGTGCTGACGGATCTTGCTCTCCAGCTCCTGCTCTAAGTCCATCACGTCCATTTCCCGCTTCAAAAGCTCGTTGACCCGCTGGAGCCGGACCATGGGCCGCAGCTCCTCCAGGATCATCTGCTTATCCTGGTGGCGCAATGTGACGTTCTGGGCGATGTAGTCCGCTAAATACCCCGGGTCCCGGCAGTCCGCCGTCACAGTGAGAAGCTCGTCGTTGGAACGGGGCGCCATCTCATTATAGTCGTGGATGTTGGCGAAGGTCTGGCGCAGAAGAGCCTCCAGCCGGTCTCCGGAGGAGCGGACCGGCTTCTCCTCAATCATCTCCACGTTGGCCTGGAGGTAGGGGGTCAGCTGCCACAGGCGGCGCAGCTTTGCCCGGCTCTTGCCCTCCATGAGCACCCGGATGGTCCGCTCGGAGATCCGGAGGATCTGCCGGATCACGGAGACGGTGCCCACCGTGTACAGGTCCTTCTCCTCCGGGTTGTCGGTGCTGATCTCCCGCTGGGTTACCAGGAAGATCTTCTCATCATGCTCCATGCACCGCTCCAGCGCCCGGATGGACGCCTCCCGCTCCACGTCGATGGTCATGAGCATGTTGGGAAATATGGTCAGCCCCCGCAGGGCGAGGGCGGGAATATTCATTGTCATCTGTTGTTCCATAGGTCTCTCCTTTCCGGCGCGGATATGGAACCCTCCGCGTCTTATTGGTAAGGGACCTCAGCGGTCCCAGGGGTTCCAGCATCTGGAAAATTCCCCGGAAATGGGCGAAAAGAGGTGTCGCAGGACACCTCTTTCCACCCACACTTGTCCTGCAAGGGACAATTCACTTTCCTGTCAGGAGGCGGAGGCCGGATTGGATCGGCTCTTCTCCCCCTCGTTTTTTCCGCCTTTCAGGCGGGCAGGCCGGCTGGCCTTCTCCGGATCACGGTCGATCCGGGGCGCCTCCTCCCCCTTCACGCAGGCTGCCGTGATGATCACCTTGGTGATGGTGGGGTCGGAAGGAATGTCGTACATAATACTGGTGAGGATGCCCTCCATCACCGCCCGCAGTCCCCGGGCGCCGATGTTGCGCTCGATGGCCTTCTCGGCCACCGCCTCCAGGGCCTCCTTGTCGAACACCAGCTCCACGTCGTCGTAGGCAAAAAGCTTCTGGTACTGCTTGACCAGGGCGTTCTTGGGCTCGGTGAGAATCCGCACCAGATCCTCCCGCTTCAGAGACTGGAGGGGCGCAATCACCGGCAGGCGGCCCACCAGTTCCGGAATGATGCCGAACTTCAGAAGGTCGTGAGGCTGTACCTCTTTCATCAGCTCTCCCACGTCCCGCTCCTTCTTGCTGGGGATCTCCGCGCCAAAGCCGATGCCCTTCTTGTCCAGCCGCCGCTCGATGATCTTGTCGATGCCGTCAAAGGCGCCGCCGCAGATAAAGAGGATGTTGTGGGTGTCCACCTGGATGAACTCCTGGTGGGGGTGTTTGCGGCCGCCCTGGGGCGGCACGTTGGCCACGGTGCCCTCCAGAATTTTCAGAAGGGCCTGCTGGACGCCCTCGCCGGACACGTCCCGGGTGATGGAGGTGTTCTCGCTCTTCCGGGCGATCTTGTCGATCTC
>CALXDD010000025.1 GCA_944386985.1 uncultured Oscillospiraceae bacterium | reverse complement strand
CCGAACTCCTCCTCCAGAGCGTGAACCAGCTCGCTCAGCTCCAGAACGGTCAGAGCCTTGATTTCCTCGATCATAGCAGTAACTTTCTCACTAGCCATTGTAGTAAACCTCCTGATAAGATGTTTGTTTAAAAAAATTACAGTGGGTTGCTGAATTACTCAGCGGCGGGAGCCTCAGCAGCGGCCTCCTCGGCGGGAGCACCCTGCTTCTCGGCGATCTGCTTCAGCACGCAGGCCAGACCAGAGATAGGGGCCAGCATGGTGCCCAGAACCTGGGCCTGCAGAACGGGCAGAGCGGGAATGGAAGCCAAGGCGTTGATGGTCTCCATGGGGATCACCTTGCCGTCCATGAAGCCGCCCTTGATCTCAAACTTGTCCTGCATCTTCTTGGCAAAGTCAGCCACGATGCGGGCAGGCGCCACGGGGTCGTCCTTGCAGATGGCCAGAGCGGTGGTGCCGTTCAGCAGACCGTCCAGCTCGTTCATGCCGACGTTGTCCACGGCGAACCGCAGCAGGGTGTTCTTCACCACAGCATACTCCACATTGTTCTTGCGGAGCTCCACACGCAGAGCGGTGTCCTCAGCCACAGTGATGCCCTTGTAGTCCACCAGCACACCGGCGGCGGCGCCCTGCAGTTTTTCCGTCAGAGAAGCCACGATGGCCTGCTTCTCGCTCAGAACTTTTGCGTTAGGCATTCTTGTTTTCACCTCCATTAGATTTCGCGGGGAAACTTTGGTGCGTTCAAGAAAAGGAAAACGGTCCTTCGCGCAAAGACGCAGAGGACCGTGCAAATCAACAGATCAGCTCTCCTCGGCAGGACTTACGGCTTACGCCACCTGCTGTCTTTGGAACGCAACAAATATTATATTCAAAGCCCGACCTATTGTCAAGCCCTAAATATACAATTTTCTCCCTTTTCCGCGCCGAAGGCGCAAAATCAAACCATTTTCTGAGGACATGCGCCTCAGAAAAACACTTTGACCCGCACGCCTTGGGCGCCATACCAGTGCGAACACTGGTGGAAACAGCCGAAGCGCCGCCGGGGGCGGAAGAAGCAAGGCTGTTTCGAGGCAGCGGCACGATTGGCGGCGCTGAAGAAGCGCTGTCAATCGTAATGCCGCAACGGTGCAAAAGGGATCTCAAGGGGGGACAAGGTCCCCCCTTGAAGTTAGGTCTTACATGAGCTTGGCGGTAGAAACCTTCACGCCGGGGCCCATGGTGGAGGCGGCGACGCAGCTCTTGATATACTGGCCCTTGGCAGCGGAAGGCTTGGCCTTCACAATGGCGCCCATGAGGGCGTTGAAGTTGTCAGCCAGCTTCTCAGGACCAAAGGAAACCTTGCCGATGGGGCAGTGGATGATGTTGGTCTTGTCCAGACGGTACTCGATCTTACCGGCCTTGGACTCCTGCACGGCCTTGGCCACATCGGGGGTCACGGTGCCGGCCTTGGGGGAGGGCATCAAGCCCTTGGGGCCCAGCAGCTTACCGAGGCGGCCCACCACGCCCATCATATCGGGGCTGGCGATGACCACGTCGAAATCAAACCAGTTCTCCTTCTGGATCTTCTCCACCATGTCCATCTCGCCCACATAGTCGGCGCCGGCGGCCTTGGCAGCCTCGGCCTTGTCGCCCTTGGCGAACACCAGCACGCGGACATTCTTACCGGTGCCGTGGGGCAGAACGATGGCGCCGCGGACCTGCTGGTCGGCGTGACGGGAGTCAACGCCCAGCTTCACATGGAGCTCCACGGTCTCATCGAACTTAGCGGAAGCGGTCTTGCAGATCAGGGCCATAGCCTCGGCGGAATCATACTGCACGCTGCGGTCGATCTGCTTGGCGCTCTCTTTATACTTCTTACCTCTAAACATCTCTCAAGCCCTCCTTATTCGCCTACGATAACGCCCATGCTGCGCGCGGTGCCGGCGATCATGCTCATGGCAGCCTCCAGGCTGGCAGCGTTCAGGTCGGGCATCTTGGTCTCAGCGATCTTCTGCACGTCGGCCTTGCTGATGGTAGCGACCTTGGTCTTGTTGGGCACGCCGGAACCGGACTGGATGTTGCAGTACTTCTTGATCAGTACGGCAGCGGGAGGAGTCTTGGTGACGAAGGTGAAAGAGCGGTCAGCGTACACAGTGATGACCACGGGGATGATCATGCCCATGTCGTTCTTGGTGCGCTCGTTAAACTCCTTGGTGAAAGCGGCGATATTGACGCCGTGCTGACCCAGAGCAGGGCCAACGGGGGGGGCGGGGGTTGCTTTGCCTGCAGGAATCTGCAGCTTGACGTATCCTACGACTTTCTGTGCCATCTTGGGCACCTCCTTGAAAAAATGTGGTGGTGGCGGGATCTTGGATCCCTCCCACGAAAAACCTCAAAACGCCGCCGGGGCCTTTTGAGTTGCTGGCGCGCCATATCCGGCGCCGCGCCCAGCCTGCGCTCAGTCCTCCAGGACTTCGACCTGATCCAGCTCCAGCTCCACAGGGATCTCGCGGCCAAACATGCTGACCACGACGATGACCTTGTTCTTCTCGGGCTCGATCTCATCCACCACGCCGGTGAATGTGGCCATGGAACCGTCGATAATGCGGACGTGATCGCCCACCTTATACTGCACGACGATCTCTCGCTTCTCCACACCCAGGTTCAAAACCTCCTGCTCCGTGAGGGGGATGGGCTTGTTGGCGCTGCCCACAAAGCCGGTAACGCCCCGGACGTTGCGGACCAGATGCCAGGTGTCGTCGGTCATCACCATCTTGACGAGCACATAGCCGGGGAAGATCTTCCGCTCCACCTCTTTGGTGGCGCCGGAGTCGGTGACCTCGGTGACCTTCTCCAGGGGAATCTGCATGTCCTGGATCATATCCTGCATGCCCCGGTGGGTGACAGCCTTCTCGATGGTGGTTTTGACGGCGTTCTCATAGCCGGAATAGGTATGGATCACATACCACTTTGCACTCTCAGACATGTTCTCCTACCTCTTAGCCGCCGAAGGCGGACAGAAGGGTGGAATAGGCCAGGCCGGCCACGCCGTCGAACAACCAGATGAACACGCCTACGCACAGCGTGCACAAAATCACGGTGACGGTGTTCTTGGCTACCTTGCTGCCGGAAGGCCACACGATCTTTTTCAACTCGCTTTTCATTTCACGGAACCAGCGGCCCCGATCCTTCTTGGCTTTCTTTTCTTCAGACATGTCGGTTTCCCTCTCTCTTACTTGGTCTCACTGTGAACAGTGTGCTTTCTGCAGAAGGGGCAGTACTTGTTCATCTCCAAGCGGTCAGGATCGTTCTTCTTGTTCTTGACGGTGTTGTAGTTTCTCTGCTTGCACTCATTGCATCTCAGGGTGATTTTCACGCGCATCTAACGGCACCTCCTTTGTAGTGTATGCGGGAGCAGTCCCGCACCGAATTGCCTCCCTGACGGGAAGGGGTCCTTTGGGCGCCAAAAGCGAAAATGCGCACAAAAAGAAAGCCCCATTTCCACAGGTAATGTTTACTATACCACGCCGCTTTCCAAAGGTCAACAGGAATTTTGGAGAAAATGCTGCTTTTTTTCACAAAAATCTGTGGTATAATCGGGATATTACTGTAGTAAGGAGGGCCTTTATGCGCATCATGGCCATCGACTACGGCGACGCCCACACCGGCGTGGCCATTTCCGACCTCACCGGCTTTCTGGCGGGGTACACCACCACCATCCACAGCCGGAAGGCGGAGCAGGTGGCGGAGGGCATCGGAAAGCTGATCGGGGAGTACGGCGTCACGGAGCTGGTGCTGGGCCACCCCCGGAATATGGACGGCACCTTAGGGCCCCGGGCGGAGAAGGCGGAGGCATTCGCCAAGGTGCTGGAGGAGCGTTTCGGCCTTCCGGTCCATCTGTGGGACGAGCGGCGGACCACCATCGACGCCCACAACATTCTGGCGGGGGCCGGGCAGAACGCCAAAAAGAGGAAAAGCACTGTGGACGCGGTGGCAGCGGCCCTCATTTTAGAGGGATATCTCACCTACCGGCGCAGCCATCAGAGCTGATCCCGAACTTCTTATATCTTTACCTTTTCAGGAGAAATCAAACCATGTATCACACTATTTTCTTCGACCTGGACGGTACGCTTACCGACTCCAGCGAGGGGATCTTCAAGTGCTTCGGCTATGCGCTGGACTGCATGAAGGCACCTCCCCTGCCACACGAGGTGGAAAATCAGATCATCGGTCCCCCTCTGGAGGACTCCTTTGCCCGGCTGTGCGGCTTCTCCCCGGAGGACTGCACCAAGGCACTGAATTTCTTCCGCCAGCGCTATCGCACCGAGGGCTGCCGGGAGGTGAAGATCGTGCCGGGCATTCCGGAGGCGCTGAAAACGCTTCGTGCAGCTGGGCTCCGCCTGGCGGTGGCCTCCAGCAAGGAAGAGAGGGGCTGTCACTTGGTTTTGGAGGCCCTGGGCATTCACGACTGCTTTGATTGTATTGCCGGCCACAACGTGACCCTCGCCAGCACCAAGGAGGCGGTGATCCGCTCGGCCATGGCCCAGTTGGGCCTCTCCGACGCCTCCGGTGTTCTCATGGTGGGGGACCGGAAGTACGATGCCGACGGGGCTGCCGCCGTAGGAATGGACTGTTTGGGAGTGGACTTCTGCGGCTTCGCTCCTGAGGGAGAGCTGGAGGCTCACGGGGTTCACACGGTGGTCCATACCGCAAAAGAGATGACGGATTATATTTTGGCCCACAGCCAAAAAGCGTGAAAAGCGCCCCGCTTCGCAGGGGCGCTTTTATACTTTTATAATAGATGGGCAGTATATTTCCCCAGCTTTACCTTATTATGTAGCTATCCCTTGCGGAGGACCTCCAGTACCGCCCCGGCAGTGGGTGGGCAGCCCTTCACCGGACAGCTGGCCCCGGCGCAGCAGGCTCCGACACCGATGCCATCCATGGCCTGGCCCTTCCACTCCTGACCGATAAAAATAGGCTTCGTCACCTTGATCCCCGACCGTTTGGCCAAATACAGCGCCCGTACCAGGGAGGCGTAGCAGGCGGAACAGGCGGATTTCTCCTGGACCTTGCCTCGTGTCAGGGAGGCCACTGTGCCGGAGGGGGCGGGATATCCCGCAGCGTCCGCAGGCTCGTTGAGGCGGACGATGTCCTCCTCCCGGATCTGGGCGGAGCCGCCGCCCATTTTCTCCGCCATGCCGATGTAGGGCACCTGATCGAGGGAGAGCCCCATCAGTCTGCAGCCGTAGGCGTCCATCTGCACCGCATCAGTGCCAAGGAGCATCCGGTTGGTCTGCACCGGGGTGCCGCCCTCCTCAAAATTCAGATCCCCGCAGATGCTGTCCACAATAATGAGCTTGGGCTTCAGATAAGCGCCCAGGGCGGCAATGGGCTTGTGGAGCCCCTCGGCGTGGAAGCGGCGCTTTTCCTTGTCGGGGAGGCAGCCCTTGCAATTTTTCAGCGCACAGGTCATCACCGTCTGGCAGTGGCCCTTCAGCACCGGAAGGTCGATGAGAAAATCCGTGTCCAGCGCCCGGCAGCAGATCTCCATGGGCCTTGCGGCGGTCTGCACCGTCCGGGTCTTGTCGTGCTTGAGGTCGTAATAGGGGACGTTGTATTCTCTGCACACCTTGTCGTAGCCTGCGGTTTTGAACGCCCGAGCGGTGTCATCCCCCACCCAGGAGCTTTCGATGACACTGATTTTGTCAAAGCCGTGGCTTTGCAGGTAGGAAATGGCTCCAGAGAGCACCCCGGCGTGGGTGGTGGCCCCGTCCTCGGGGCGGCCGGCGATCACCAAATTGGGCTTGAGAGCCACGCTGCCCCCTTTGGGGATCATATCCGCCACATTGGCAGCCTCCATGAGGGAGACCGTCATGGTGTGGGCGTCGCTTCCATATATTTCATAAATCTTTCCCATGTACGTCGCTCCTTTCCCAGGCGGGTCAGGAAATCCACATTGCATTCCCGCCGGGTTTGATTTACAATATCTGGTAGAAAAGAAGGGGCGTTGGCCCCGCCTTTGTTATTCTATCAAAAAAATGGGCAAGCTTCAAAGAAAAACCGAAAATCCCCTCTTGCTTTTCGTAGAAAAAAAGCGTATAAATGTATGACTACTCTGTGAGGAGGATGGAGAAATGGCAAAAACTCTGGCCCAAGACAGCATCATCGAGGGCTCCATCTGGAAAGGAATGCTGCGCTTTTTCCTTCCCATCATGCTGGGCACTCTGCTGCAGCAGCTGTACAACATGGCCGATACCGTCATCGTCAGCCGCTTCGTGGGCAAAGAGGCACTGGCAGCGGTAGGCGGCTCTTCCGCTATCATCATTTTTCTTCTGGTCAACTTCTTTGTGGCTTTGGCTTCCGGCGCCTCGGTGGTGATTGCCCAGCATTATGGAGCGGGCCGCTTTGAGATGGTGCGTCGGGGCGTGCAGAACGCCATGGTACTGGCCTTGGCCAGCGGCGCCCTGCTGACGGTAGTGGGCGCAGCGACGGCGCGGCCCCTGCTGGTTCTGCTCCGGACCACGGCGGACACCATGGAATACTCTGTAGATTACCTCCACTTCTATTTTCTGGGTATGATCCCCTCCATGATTTACAACATGGGCAGCGGCATTCTCCGGGCCATGGGCGATCCCAAAAAGCCGCTGATGTTCCTGGCGGTGAGCATGGTGCTGAATATCGGACTGGACCTGCTGTTCGTGGTGGTCTTTGAGATGGCGGTCGTCGGCGCCGCCGTGGCCACCACCATCGCCCAGACCGTCAGCGCCGTTCTGGTGCTCATCACCCTGCTGCGTCTGCCCCAGGATGTGCGGCCGGATTTGCGCCATCCCCAGATCAACGGCGAAGTGATGGGGCGGATGCTGCAGATCGGCCTGCCCAGCGGCTTCCAGTCCGCCATGTATAACATCGCCAACATGGTGCTTCAGACGGCGGTGAACAGCCTGGGCACCGACGTGGTGGCGGGATGGTCCGCCTATCGGAAATTAGACGATATCTACTGGCCCATCAGCAATGCCATCGGTATCACGGTGATGACCTTTGTGGGACAGAATTACGGCGCCCGGAAGCCTGACCGGGTCCGCCGGTCCATCCACACCGGCCTGACACTTCATATCGGCACTTCTATGATTTTTTCTGCTTTTACCTGTCTGGCCCGCTATCCTCTCATCAGTCTTTTTGCCGAGGGAGAAGCGGCGGTGATCCACGCCGGCGTGACCTTTACGCTGTACACTTGCCTCTTCTACGCCACCTTCTCCTGTACGGAGGTACTGGCGGCCACCATGCGGGCCGTGGGCAACGCGGTGAAACCCACTATTATCACACTGGTATTCGTGTGCCTTCTGCGTGTGGTGTATCTGTGGGTATACGGTCTGTCCCACACCTCTCTGCTGTCTATTTCTGTGGTATTTCCGGTAACCTGGAGTATTTCCTCCGGCGTCTTCCTTCTCTACTACAACTCCGGCCGCTGGATGCCGCGGCTCATGCGGCGGCAGCTGGCAGAAGACACAGTGCGGCAGAATCTTCATCGAAACTGAATGTTATGGAAAACAGGACCGCTGTCTGCGGTCCTGTTTTTTGTTCCGGCTGGCGCAGGGACGGTCGATCTGCCGTGCCCGCCCGGGAGAAAATACGTCCCGTCCCGGCCGGAGGAACAAAAAATTTTCTCTCCTCATGGGATATTTTGCCCCGCCGCCGGGTATTGCAGATGAAAGGCCTTTCAAGGAAAACACAAGGAGAACCGTATGACAGATCAGGAATTCACCGCCTGTGCCAAGCGGTATCTGGATATGGTCTACCGCATTGCCCTCAACTGGTTTGGACCGCCACAGCGGGCCGATGCGGAGGATGCCGCCCAGAATACCATGCTGCGGCTCTATCGCACCGACACTGCTTTTGAAAGTGAGGACCATTTGCGCTATTGGCTGGCCCGGGTGACATTGAACGAATGCAAGCGCCTGTCCTCCTCGCTCTGGCGGCTGCGGACGGTGCCGCTGGACGCCTGCCCGGAACCTGTCTTTTCCGACCCGGGGCGGCAGACTCTCTTTCAGGAGGTCATGTCCCTGCCGGGGAAGTATCGGGTGCCGCTGTACCTCTACTACTATGAGGGTTATTCAGTAGAAGAAGTAGGGCAGCTCATGGGCCTGAAGCCCTCCACGGTGCAGACCAGATTGGCCCGGGGGCGGGAGAAACTGAAGAAGATTTTGATGGAGGAATGACCCATGAATGAGGAATACCGGAAACTCTTTGATGAGGTGCATGCCTCCCGGCGACTGCAGATGGAGGTATTGCAGATGAGAGAGAAGCAGAACAACGCCCCCCGCCGCCGTCTTGTCTCCGGCGCGCTGCTGGCGGCAATTTTAGTGGTATTGGTTCTGGCGGGTACTACCCTGGCCGCCGTCAGCGGAAGCCTTGGCGACTGGTTTACCCAAAAGTGGGGCGAGGAGACCGGCGGCAGCATGACGCAGCAGCAGGCTCAGGTGATCGACAGCCTGACTCAGAAGGTGGGAGAGAGCCAGACCTCCGGCGACGTTACTGTTACCGTGGACAGCATCACGGTGGGAGGAGACGTCCTCTGGGCACTGGTGGATGTGAAGGGGCCTGACTTCGACGAGAACAAAATATACTCGTTTGACGGAATCATCGCCGAGATTCTGCCGGACCCCAGCGAAGGGGCATACGGCGGTGCGGGCTACAGCATGGGAAGCATCGGCGTGACGGAGAATGGTGCAGCCCGGATGCTGCTGGAGTTCACCGGCGTATTTTCCACCGGCAATCAGATCAACGACGGCGGCTATACCCTGGAGCTGCGGCTTCGTGACCTGATCCGCTGCCGTCAGGGCGGCGAGGACGAGGTCATCGCCCAGGGGGAGTGGAGCTTTTCGATTCCTTTGACAGTGGAGAGTCTGTCCCCGATCATTGCCATCGAAAGCGCCGCTGTGACAGGGGAGGTTCTCCGCGAAGGAGCAGATGGCGCGTTAGAGAAAGTGACCCAAGAAGTTGCGCTGAGGGACATCTGTTTCACAGCTACCGGCGTCTCATTTTACACGGAGGAGAGCTGTGAGCTTTTGGACGTAGCAGCAATTTTTGCAGACGGCGCAGAGGTTGTTTCCAGAAGCGGCGGCGGGAGCAGGATGGAGGACGGAAATTGGTATAGTTCCTGCCAGTGGCCTGTCCCCATTGATGTGGAGAGTGTGACGGCCCTGCGGATTGGTGAGACCGAGATTCCTCTCTCTTGAGCAGACAGTTGACATTTTTCCGGCCCTGTGATATGATGCCCTCGCTGTAACAGGTAAATGCCCTCCCTCGTCGCCGGATGGGGGAGGTGAGCACCCGGATTCCATGCCGCAGGCCTTTGAAGGTATGGAACTCTGGGTGCTTTTTTTGTCAAGGAGGGATTTTGGTATGGGCCAGCTGAAAAAACAATTTGTCCGGTATGTATCCCTGAATATGCTGGGCATGGTGGGACTGTCCTGCTACATTCTGGCGGACACCTTCTTCATCGCCCGGGGCATGGGCGGCGATGGCCTGACGGCGCTGAATCTGGTGCTGCCGGTGTACAGCATCATCAACGGTCTGGGGCTTATGATCGGTATGGGCGGCGGTACCCGCTACGCCATATCCAAAAAGGGCGGCGTCTTCCCAACCGCCTTGACCATGGCCTTGCTCCCGGCAGTGGCGTTTCCCATCCTGGGGCTTTTATGGAGCCGCCCCCTGGCCGCCCTCCTGGGGGCGGAGGGAGAGGTGCTGGCTATGGCGTCGGAGTATCTCCGGGTGATCCTGCTCTTTACCCCCATGTTCCTTCTGAACAACATCCTGGTGTGCTTTGTCCGAAACGACGGAAATCCCCGGCTGTCCATGACCGCCATGGCCGTGGGGAGCCTCTCCAATATCGTGCTGGACTATGTATACATCTTCCCCTGCGGTATGGGGATGTTCGGCGCGGCCCTGGCCACCGGCACCGCGCCGGTGGTGGGCGTCTTGCTGCTGATCCCTTATCTGCGCGGCGGAAGCTGCGGTTTCTCGCTCCGGGGCGGCCGGATAAGGCTCGCCGCCTGGGGGGACATGGCTCTTTTGGGGATGCCTTCATTTATCGGGGAGATCTCCTCAGGGGCGGTGATTTTGGTGTTCAACGGCCTGCTGCTGGACATTGCGGGCAACACCGGCGTGGCGGCCTACGGCATTGTGGCCAATTGCGCACTGGTGATTACCGCCCTCTTTACCGGGGTAGCCCAGGGCACTCAGCCCCTCATCAGCGACGCCTGGGGCGGCGAGCGGAAGCGGGAAGCCGCCGCGCTGATCCGCTGGGGGAGTCTGGTGACAGTGGGCATGGCGGCGGCAGTTTACCTGCTGGCGGCGGTGTGGTGTACCGGTCCCATTGTGGCGGCCTTCAACCGCCAGGGCGATTCCCGGCTGGCGGCTATGGCGGAGGAGGGGCTGCGGCTATACTTCCTGGCCTTCTTCTTCCAGGGGGTCAACATCGTAGCCGCCACCGGCTTCAGCGCCATGGAGCAGGGGAGGAGAGGCTTCCTCATCTCCCTCCTCCGGGGGCTGGTGCTGGTGGTGCCCTGTGCTTTTCTCATGGCGGGGCTGCTGGGACTCACCGGAATCTGGCTGACCCCCGTGACAGCGGAAGGGCTGGTGCTGGCGCTCACCCTGGTGTGGATGCGGAAAGGCGGCGGACAGGACCAACAAAAAGAGAGTTGGGGGGAATTTTCAGGGGAATTTGAGGAAAAGTCTTGACTGTCAACCGACTTTACCCTTTATAATGGCCTCAGAAAGACCTGTGAAAGGGGGAGGGCCATGAACATCCAGGAGGTGGAGAGCAAAACACAGCTGAACCGGGCCAACATCCGCTTTTATGAAAAGGAGAGACTCATTGCCCCGGAGCGGCGGAGCAATGGTTACCGGAACTACAGCCAGGAGGACGTGGACGCACTGCTGCGGATCAAGCTTCTCCGGGAGCTGGGGTTTTCCCTCCAGGCGGTGGGGCAGGTGCAGCGGGGAGAGGCGGACTTTCAGGAGCTGCTGGCGCGGCGCATCCGGGAGACGGAGCGGGAGGAGAGGCGGCAGCAGTCCATCCGGGCGGTTTGTACCTCCATGCGGGAGGCGGGGGCCCAGTATGCCACCCTCAACGCCCAGACCTATCTCAATCAGTATTACCAGCAATTGTCTACTCCGCCCCAGCGCTCCAGTGCCCTGACGGCGGATGTGGTTCCCCCGGACCCCCACCCCTGGCGGCGATGGCTGGCCAGAGGTCTGGACAGCGCGCTGCTGGAGACCCTTTTTCTCTTTGTCTGGTGCGTGCCGCTGCACCATTTTCTCCAGGGGGTCAGCGACCTGGCCACCACGGTGGTGGGCGTGATCCTAATGCTGATTTTGGAGCCGGTGCTGCTGCATTTCTTCGGCACCACGCCGGGAAAGTGGCTCATGGGCATCTCCATCACAGGTCGGAACGGGGAGAAACCCTCCTGGTCCCAGGCCATCCGCCGCACCTGGGGGGTGCTGCGATGGGGCCACGGCTTCTATATCCCCATCTACAACATCTATCGGGGCTACCGGTGCTATAAGGAGGAAATGAACGGGGAGATTCAGGACTGGGACTGGGATGCGGAGACCCAGCTGTACTTCCGGGATACCCGGCAGTGGCGGCCCTGGGCCACGGTGGGGGCCTACGGCGCGCTGATCGTCTGTATGGTGTTCATCGGCATGGCCTCCCAGCTGCCCCCCAACCGGGGAGACCTGACGGTGGAGGAATTTGTGGAGAACTACCAGTGGTACGCCGGGCAGCTCGGCTACGGCGACACCTGGCAGCTCCAGGATTCCGGGGAATTCCTGCAGTGGGATACCACAATGATCATCGTGCCGGAGCCGAAGCCTCCTGCCCCTCTCCAGTGGACGGTGGAGGATGGGGTCCTCACGGAGGTCGCCATAGACATGTGGGAGGAGAGCCACTGGGAGGGAAACACCTGTCTGGAGAACAGCGGCAATTACAGCTCCAACGTTCAGGCTCTGGCGGCCATGGCTCTGGTAGGGGCCAGAGCGCCCCTCCGCTCTTCCCTGGAGCTGCTGGGCCAGGCCCAGGAGTGGGGCGGAGAGGCAGACAGCGGCAGTTTGACCCTGGCCGGGGTTACCCTGGAGAGGGAAACGGTGTTGGAGGGCTGTGAGGGGACCTTTATGGACATGCTCTTCCCCCTGGATGGGGTAGAGACATGCTCCATGGACATGTCCGTGACCATCACCGTGGAGAAGTGAATCGCCCGCAAAGCAGAAAGAGACCGCTGCAGGCCATGACCTGCAGCGGTTTTATTATGATTCGTGGCGGCGCTTTTCTTCCCGCCGGGCGCTGATACGGTTGTAAAGCCACAGCCCGAGAAGACTGATGACGAAGGTGGCGGCAAAAACCACGGCGGCAAAGAGGTAGTTCTGGTCCCCCACAGCGGCGCCGCCTGCGGTGGAGGTAGCCACCGAGGGAATCCGGGACACAGCGGCGATCAGCAGCCACTTGGAAAAACGGATATCCGTCAGCCCGGCGAAATAGGAGAGCAGATCCTTGGGCGTGCCGGGGATGAAGAGCACCAGAAAGATAAGGAAGTCCCGCCGCCTGCTCTGGTGAAGAAACCTTAAAGAGCGGATCTTTTCCTGGGAAAAGAACACCTCCACCAGGGCGGTGCCGAACCGGCGGACCAGCAAAAACACCAGTACGCTGCCGATAAAGATGCCGAGGAGACAAAGAAGGGTTCCCTGCCAGAAGCCGAAGGCATAGCCTGCGGCGATCTCCAGAGGCTCCCCGGGAATCAGGGCGATGACCACCTGGAGCACCATCATCCCCAGAAAGGCCAGACTGCCCCAGAGACCGTGGCTGTCCACCCAGGCCCGGAACCGCTCCGGTTCTCCGGCCAGCGCCACCATGGGGCGGCCGATATACCATCCCACCACCGCTGTCAGCAGCAAAAACAGCACAAAGGCACCCCCAGCCAACAGCCGCCTGCGGCGGTCGGGGTCCATGCCGGAGCCATGCACGGTGCGTTCCTCCTTTTTCTCACTTGCGTTGGATGTATCTGCCTCCCTGCCGCCGGCAGGGAGGATTATTTTGTAGTATACCGCAAGGATTTGACAGAAACAACCGTTACAGCCGGAAATTTTCCCTTTGTTCATAATCCGGTGGACGCTTTAGAAAAAATTACCAAATTAGAGGAAGTCAAGAGAGAAAAACAGGGGAGAATCACCAAAGAAAAGCGGAAGAGTTTGGTGAAACATCTGAAAATCCGCCGGGGGCTTTGCGCGGCATTGACAAGGACCGGAAGTGGTTGCTATGATGTGTTGGCAAACTGAAAACGTTACCGGTAACGTTTCTGAAAACAAAACATGGAGGAGCGCCGCCATGACCATCAAAGATATCGCCCGCATGAGCGGCGTCAGCATCAGTACAGTGTCCCGGGTCCTCAACAACCGCCCGGACGTCAGTCCTGAGGTGCGCCGGCGGGTGCTGGCGGTGGTGGAGGACCACAACTATATCCCCAACAACAGCGCCCGGGATCTGGTGAGGACCCGGTCGGATTCGGTGGGCGTGGTGGTACGGGGCGCGGCCAACCTATTCTTTGCGGAGGTGCTGAAGACTGTCACCCGGGAGATCGACCGGCGGGGCTACACCACCGTCATGCGGCAGATCGGCAGCAGCGAGGATGAGATCAAAGAGGGGGCCGTCCTGGAGCGGGAGAAGAAGCTGCGGGGACTCCTCTTCCTGGGAGGACGATTCGACTACACCCCCGGCGAGGTGGCGCTTTTGAACGTGCCCTTTGTCTGCTGCTCCTATACCAACTGTTTCGGCAGCCTTCGGGAGGAGAACTTTGCCTCCGTCTCCATCGACGACCGGGCGGCAGCCTGCCGGGCGGTGGAGCATCTCATCGGTCTTGGCCACCGGCGCATTGCCGTTGTGGCGCCCAGCCGGAATGACCGCTCCATCAGCGAGCTTCGATATCTGGGCTACCTTGCCGCTCTGGAGGGGGCGGGGCTCCCTGCCGATCCCGCTCTGGTGGAGGAGACCGGCGGGAGCTTTGAGATGGAGGACGCCTATACCGCCGTGGAGCGGCTTTTGCAGCGGGGGACAGAGTTCACCGCCGTGTTCACCCTGTCGGACACCATGGCCATGGCGGCCATCAAAGCGCTGACAGATCACGGCCGGCGGGTGCCGGAGGACTGCTCCGTGGTAGGCATCGACGGCATTCCCCTCTCCGCCTATACCATCCCCACCCTTACCACCCTGGTCCAGCCGGCGGAGGAGATGGGGCGCAGCAGCGTCCGTATTTTATTGGACCTGGTGGAGGGGACAGACGGCCCCCGACACATTCTGGCGGAGCCCCGGCTGCGGCAGGGGGCCTCCGCCGCACCGGCGGCCGGAGACGGCGGGCGGACCAATCCTACAGAAAGAGAGTGAGAGAATCAAATGGAACGCAGCAGCGGTATTTTATTGCACATTTCCTCCCTGCCTTCCCCCTATGGTATCGGCACCCTGGGCAAGGAGGCCTACCGGTTTGCGGACAATCTGAAGGCGGCCAACCAGAAGTACTGGCAGCTTTTGCCCCTGGGCCCCACCAGCTACGGCGACAGCCCCTATCAGAGCTTTTCCACCTTTGCCGGGAACCCCTATTTCATTGATCTGGATCTTCTGGTGAAGGACGGCCTTCTCCATAAAAAGGACCTGGAGGGATTGGACTGGGGAGACGATCCGGCCCATGTGGACTACGGCAAAATCTATGAGGGCCGCTTTCCCCTGCTCTACAAGGCATACCAGAAGGGCTGGGAGCGTGACAAGGAGGAGGTGGTGGCCTTCCAGAAGGAGAAGCGTTGGCTTCACGATTACGCCCTTTTCATGGCCCTCAAGCGCTATTTCAACATGCAGAGCTGGATGGACTGGGAGGACGAGGACATCCGCCAGCGCAAAAGTGGGGCCATGGCCAAGTACGAGGCGCTGCTGGAGGACGACATCCGCTTCTTCACCTATCTCCAGTTCCTCTTCTTCCGGCAGTGGACGGCCCTGAAGGAGTATATCAATGGCCTCGGCATCAAGATCATCGGGGATCTGCCCATCTATGTGGCGATGGACAGCGCCGACGTGTGGTCCGAGCCGGAATTTTTCCAGCTGGATGAGTGCAAAAAGCCGAAAGAGGTCTCCGGCGTGCCCCCGGATTACTTCTGTGAGGATGGACAGCTGTGGGGCAACCCCATCTACGACTACGACAAGATGAAGGCCGACGGCTTTGGCTGGTGGATTCGCCGGGTAGAGGGCGCGGGCCAGATGTTCGACGTGATCCGCATCGACCACTTCCGGGGGCTGGAGAGCTACTGGGCGGTGCCCTATGGGGACGAGACCGCCCGCAACGGCAAGTGGCGGAAGGGACCGGGGATGGATCTGGTGCGGGTGCTCACCAGCTGGTTCCACAACCTGTCCTTCATCGCCGAGGACCTGGGTTTTTTGACCCCGGAGGTGATGCAGCTTCTTCAGGACAGCGGCCTTCCCGGTATGAAGGTGCTGGAATTCGCCTTTGATCCCCGGGAGCCCAGCGACTACCTGCCCCATACCTACTCCAAGCACTGTGTCTGCTATGTGGGGACCCACGACAATGAGACATTGGTCCAGTGGGAGAAAACGGTGGATAAGGCGAATATCACCTTTGCCCGGGAGTATCTGGGCATCGACAAGACCCAGAAGCTGAGCGACGCTATGATCCGTGCGGGTATGCGCAGCGTGGCGGATACCTTTGTGGTGCAGATGCAGGATTGGCTGGAGCTGGGGGAGGAGGCCCGGATGAACGCGCCGGGCACCGACAGCGGCAACTGGCGCTGGCGGATGCTGCCGGGGGCCTTCGACAAGAAGTTGGTCCACCGGATTGCCCGCTGCACCCGCATCTACGGCAGAGGATAAGAAAAAAGGCCGCCGGGGAAGTATACCTTCCGCGGCGGCCCCTTTTGAACTGGGCAGGCATTTATCCTCTGGCGAGGGAATTGACTGATTCTTGCTGCTGTCCGACGGCATCTCAACCGGCTGAAGCAGGACAAAACGGAGACGTCAGAGTGTGGCGTCCCGGCACTGTGCGGGAGAAGAAAGATGTTCACCCTGCTGTAAGGCGTAAAGCCATTTTCAAAAGAGATCACGCCGCTGCCAGCTGCCGGGCGAAAAGACGGCGAAACAGCAGGCGGGTGACAGGCCCCGCGGCAAAAAGATTCCATAAAAGGGCCATGGGGAAATTCTTTAGAACCGTGCCTACCCAGTAGGCCGGCAGCTGGGACCAGCTGCCTCCACCCAGAATTACCGAAAATAACACCGCTGCCACAGCACTCATAGTAGGGCACATGATGAGGACGGTGCATCCAGAGACAAAGACCGTGTGGAGGAAGGGGCCGTCCTCCGCCCGGCAGACCCTGGCGGCCAGAGCCCTGCCGATCCGGTTTCCCCAGAGATTGGAGAAGAGAAAGACGAAAATCCACATGTAGGCCGCCTCCAGAAGCGCATCCCAAAATACCGTATTGGTCATCTGGGAGAGGCCGCCCTCCTTCAGCGCCACATTGTAGACCTCCATCCCGTAGGCCATGGTGATGGACATGAGAAGCCCGAATACAACTCCCTGCAGCTTGGTTTTCGGCATGAAACACAACTCCTTTCAAAAGAAAAAGCGTGCCACGACGGGATTCGTCATGACACGCTTTGCCGAATGTATTTGCTACACGCATGCTATATTATAAACTTCGAGACAAAAAAAGTCAAAGTGAAATCAGAGGGAGGGGCGGAATTTTTCGCCACCCTCTTGCGGATTTGCTTTTCGGGCGGTATGATAAGAAAGCAAGCGGCCAGCCGACGCAGTCTCACAGGAGAAGGGGGAAATCCGCCTCCTTTGGCAGATCACGCAATCCGGCCGCAGCGATCGGAGGCCGCTTATGAGACGCAGACGACTGGGCAGGGAGATTCAGGCCCACTACCTCTATTTTGTTCTGTATTCCATTCTGGGATGGTGCTACGAGGTATTTTTGGAGGTGGTGGTGTACCGGTGGGGCTTCTCCAACCGGGGGGTTCTTTTCGGGCCCTGGTGCGTGGTGTACGGCTTCGGCGCGCTGATTTTGCTGCTGACCCTGGGCCCCCTTCAGCGGCGGCCGGTTCGGGTGGGAAAAATCTCCATTACGCCGGTGCTGGTATTCCTCGGCATCGTGGCGGTGACTACCGTGGTGGAGCTGCTGGCCAGCTACATCATGGAATGGACCGCCGGGGAGTGGCTGTGGGACTACACCCGCTTTGCCTGGAACTTCCAGGGCCGGGTGGCACTGAACCCCAGCATCCGCTTCGGCATCGGCGGGATGGTGTTTCTTTATGTGCTCCAGCCCCTCTTCCGCCGCCTGACCGACAGTATGGACGACCGGCTGCTGGCGGCAGTGACAGGGGGACTGGCGGCGCTGATGGCGGCGGATGTGGTCTATACCTTTCTGCTGAAATGAAACGACAAGGAGGAACGACAATGTACGAACTTTGGAACGCCCTGGAGCGGGCAAAGCATTACCGCTGGGTGGAGCTCTCTCACCCCCTGGACAACGACAGTCCCTTCTGGGCCGGTATCCCCGAAGGCTCGGTGGAGCTGTGCAAGACGGTGTATGACTGGGGCAACCCCATGCTGGACTGCCTGATCCAGACCTTCAAGTTCCCCGGCCAGTTCGGTACCCATATCGATTTCCCCAGTCATTTTGACAAGAAGGGCGTCTCCTCGGAGGCCTTTGGTGCGGAGGATCTGGTGTTCCCCCTCTGTGTGGTGGATGTCAGTGAAAAGGTGGCGAAGGACGTCCACTACGCGGTGACGGAGGAGGATCTGAAGGAGTATGAGGCCAAGTACGGTCCCATTCCCGACGGAGCCTTCGTGGCCCTGCGCACCGACTGGAGCCGCCGCTGGCCGGACATGAATGCCCTCTCCAACTTTGACGCCGAGGGCGGCGAGCACTGCCCCGGCTGGTCTTTGGAGGCCCTTAAGTACCTCTACGAGGTCCGCTCCGCCGCTGCCAACGGCCACGAGACCATTGACACCGATGCCTCCGCTCTGGCCGCGGCGGCAGGGGATCTGGCCTGCGAGCGGTATGTGCTGCAGAAGGGCAAGCTCCAGGTGGAGCTTTTGTGCAATCTGGATCAAGTGGCCCCTGCGGGAGCGGTGGTAGTGGTGTCCTACCCCCGCATCACCGGCGCCACGGGCCTGCCCGCCCGGGTGTGGGCCATTACGGAGTGATCAGAGAGGAGGCGGCAGAATGAAGCAGTGCATGGACGCGGAGAATCTGCACCGCAGGCTGAAGAAGATTATCGGGCAGGTCCAGGCCATCGACCGGATGGTGGATGAGGACGTCCCCTGTGAGGATGTGCTGGCTCAGATCAACGCCGCCAAGTCCGCCCTCCACAAGGTGGGCCAGGTGGTGCTGGAGGGACACATCAACCACTGTGTCCGGGACGGGATTGCCCACGGTGACGCCGATCAGACCATCGCCAGCTTTACCAAGGCGGTGGAGCGGTTCGCCAATATGATCTGATCTTATTGAGACGGCCCTGTGCGCCGCCGGAGAGAAAAGCATCTCCGGCGGCGCTTTGTTTTTCTGAAGGGGGGATCCCCCCGGCAAAAAGGACGGCAGCGCCTCATTCCAGCCTTGACAAACCTATACCCCTATAGGTATAATGAGGCCGAACCAACCACTTACGGCGAGGGAGGAAGAGAGATGCGGAAGATCGAGGCGTTTTTGGAGTGGGGCGGCACCCGGCGGGATGTGATCTGTCTGGTGCTGGGGGGTGCGTCCCTGCTTTTGAGCATTCTGGGCTGGAAGCCTCTGCCCTTTGATTTTGCCTGGGTGGCCATTCTCCTTTGCGGGATCCCCATTGTACTGGAGGCCATTGTGGGGCTGGTTACCGCCTTTGACATCAAGGCGGACGTGCTGGTTTCCCTGGCGCTGATCGCCTCCATCATCATCGGGGAGGCTTTTGCCGCCGGGGAGGTGGCCTTCATCATGCAGCTGGGGGCCCTGCTGGAGGATCTGACGGTGGCCAGGGCACGGGCGGGCATCGAGAAGCTGGTGCGTCTCACGCCCCGCACCGCCCGGCGGCTGAGCGGCAGCGGAGAGGAGATCATCCCGGCGGAGCAGGTCCGAAAGGGGGACCGCCTCCGGGTGCTGCCGGGGGAGACGGTGCCGGTGGACGGCATCATCCGCTCTGGACAGACAGCGGTGGACCAGTCGGTGATGACGGGGGAATCTATGCCGGTGGACAAGGGGCCGGGGGATGAGGTGTCCAGCGGCACCGTGAACCAGTACGGCTCCTTTGACATGGAGGCCACCCGGGTGGGGGAGGACAGCTCCCTCCAGCGGATGATCCGGCTGGTGCAGTCGGCGGATGCGGGGAAGGCCAGGATCGTGGGCATCGCCGACCGCTGGGCCACCTGGATCGTGGTCGTTGCCCTGACGGCGGCGGTACTCACTACGCTCTTCACCGGCCAGCCCATTCGGGGCGTCACGATCTTAGTGGTGTTTTGCCCCTGCGCCCTGGTGCTGGCCACCCCCACCGCCATTATGGCGGCCATCGGCAACGCTACCCGCCACGGTATCCTGGTCCGGGAAGGGGACGCCCTGGAGCGGCTGGCCTCTGTGACCATGATTACCTTTGACAAGACCGGTACCCTGACCTGTGGTACGCCTAAGGTGACGGCGGCAGAGCCACTGGAGAATGAAATTTCGGAAGAGGCGCTGTACCGTCTGATCGCCGGAGCGGAGTCCAGGTCGGAGCACCCCCTGGGCAAGGCGGTGGTCCGCTGCTACCGGGAGCGGACCGGGCAGGAGCCGCCCCAGGGGGAGGGCTTCCGGATGCTGCCGGGCCGGGGAGTGTCCGCCACAGTGGAGGGGAGGCAGGTGCTGGCGGGCAGCAGGAGTCTCTTGGAGGAGGAAGGCGTGACCGTGCCTCGGGCGGCGGAGGCGGCTATGGACCGGTATCGCCGGCAGGGGTGCACGGTCATCCTGGCAGCGGTGGACGGCGAGACGGCAGGTCTTTTGGCTCTTGCGGATACCCTCCGGCCGGAGGCGGCGGACACCATCGGCGGCGTCCTGGCGGCGGGAGTGGAGCCGGTGCTTCTCACCGGCGACCACGAAAACGCCGCGGCGGCTATCGCAGGGCAGCTGGGCATCCGGACCTTCCGAGCCCGGTGCCTGCCGGAGGATAAGCTCCGGTGGATTGAGGAGCGGCAGGCGGCGGGACAGCAGGTGTGCATGATCGGCGATGGGATCAACGACGCTCCGGCGCTGAAAAAGGCCTTTGTGGGGGTGGCCATGGGAGGAGTAGGCAGCGACATCGCCGTGGACGCCGCCGACATGGCCCTCATCCACGACGAGATCCGGGAGATCCCCCATCTCCTGCGGCTGTCGAGACGGATGATGACCACCATACGCTGCAATTTGGTCTTTTCCATGGCCCTGAACGTGGCGGCTATCCTGCTGGCCATCCGGGGAGATCTGACACCGGTGGTGGGCGCGCTGGTCCACAACGCCGGCTCTGTGCTGGTGATCCTCCACTCGGCCCTGCTGCTGCGCTGGAAGGGAAACGCACAATAGAAGAGACGGCCCCGGTCCTGGCGTCAGGACGGGGCCGTCTCTGTTTCCGCTGTCTCCCGTCGGAAGCGGCGGCGGTAATCGGAGGGGGAGAGGCCGGTGGAGCGGCGAAACAGCCGCCAGAAGTAGGATAGATCCCCGATTCCTACCTGTCGGGCCACCTCCTCCACCGTCAGATCCTCCTGGAGCAGCAGGGCCTGGGCGGCCTGGATACGGACAGAGCGGAGATAGGCGGTGGGGGTGGTGTGGAGCTGGCGGCGAAAGAGGCGGTTGAGATAGGAGGGGCTGACAGCGGCTGCCGCCGCCAGCTGAGAGAGGGTAATGGGGGCGCTGTAGTTCTCCCGGAGATATCGGGTGGCCAGCGCCAGGGCGTCCTCCCTCCCGCCGCCGCAGGCCCGGGCCAAATGCAGCAGCAGGGCAGGGAGATAGAGAGCGATGAGCTGGCAGGCGTCGGCGCTGTGGCGGCGGTGCTCGGCGTGGATATGCTGAAAGAACCACCGCAGCGTTCCGTCCCGGTCCACTGCCTGGAAGGAGCCGCAGTTTGCCGGGCCGGGGCCGTCCAGCCACAGGGCAATCACCTCCCGCCGCCCCTCCGGCCGGGGAAACTCCTGGTGGAGGGCCTGAGGCGGATGGACCACCACGCTGGAGGCGCCGGCGTCCAGCTGGTCCTCGCCGCGGTTGATGGTCAGGTCCCCGGAGAGAAAGCAGATCAGCTCCAGGCAGGGATGGCTGTGGGGAGCGTAGTTCCAGAGGGAGCTGGTTTCGTCCATCTGCTGGCAGTAGATCAGCCGCAGCGGCTGCCGGGCCAGGTCCTCTAAATAGCGCTGCTGTTCCAAAAATCCGGTGTTCACAGGGATCTCCTCCTTTTTTCCTATTACACCACATGGAGGAGATGCTTTCAAGAGAAAGTTCGTTTTTGTCCAATAATCGGTCGCTTCCCTCTCTGTACGGACCGGCGGCGCCGTGGTAGGATAGAGGCACAACCGCGGGGAGGACCGCGGAGAAGAGGAGGAAGCGATGATGAAGCATATTTTTATCTGCGGAGAGTCCTATATCGGCTATACCGTCCATGTGAAAGGGGCGGACTCCATGACCACCAGCGGCTACTTTGAGAATGTGGGCTGGCTGCGCAACGCCCTGGAGCAGGCGGGCTATCAGGTGACTTACATGCCCAGCCATCTGGCTCTGGACCAGTTTCCCGACACGGTGGAGAAGCTGCAAGCCTACGATCTGGTGATTCTCTCCGACGTAGGGGCCAACACCCTGATGATGACCAAGACCTCTTTCCGCTCCAGCCTGCCCGCTCCGGACCGGTGCAAGGCGCTGAAGGCCTATGTGGAGCAGGGCGGCGCGCTGATCATGGTGGGTGGATTCATGTCCTTCACCGGCATTGAGGGCAAGGCCCGCTACGGCGTGACCCCCATTGCCGACGTGCTGCCGGTGAAATTGCTGCCCTACGACGACCGGGTGGAGACCTCTGAGGGCTCCGTGCCGGTGACGGTGGAAAAGGATCACCCCATTTTCCGGGGGCTGCCGGAGCAGTGGTCCTATTTCATCGGCTACAACAAGACTGTGGCGGACAGCAGCCGGGGACAGGTGCTTGCCACCATCAACGGCGATCCCTTCATCGCGGTGGGGCAGTTTGGGAAGGGGAGAAGCGCCGTGTTCACCTCCGACTGCGCTCCCCACTGGGCGCCCCAGTCCTTTTTAGACTCGCCTGCTTACGGCACGCTGTGGAAGAATCTGGCGGACTGGGCCACTGATTCCCTGTAAGAAGGACGGCAGAAGAGAAAATCAGGCGCGGAGCGCATGTTGCGCTTCGCGCCTTTTTCTGTCCATAGCCTGTTGTGCCGGATCGAAAGTGTGTTATTCCTCCGCCTTCCTGAGCAGGCCGGCAATTTCCTCCGGCCGCAGCACCTTGCCGGAGGAGAGAACCTTCCCATGAAAAACCAGCGCCGGAGTCTGCATCACGCCATATTGGGCGATCTGGCTGAAATCCGTCACATGACCGATGGGGATGGATTTCCCCAGGATACCCAGTGCCGAGCGGGTGTTGTCCTCCAGGGCGTGGCAGCTCTGGCAACCGCCGCCTAAAATCAGCAGGGGCGCGTTCTCCGCCGCCGGAGCTTCCGCCTCCTTTTTCCCGAACAGTCCGCTGAACATTCCTTTTTTCTCCGCCATAGTTCTTTCATCCTTTCTTATAATATTATCCACTGAAACGCATTGAAGAAATAGCCCACCAGAATGATGCCGATGGTGCAGATGGCAATGAACGCTGCCAGCAGCCGGGGTTTTACCGCCTTTTTCAGCATGATGAGGGAGGGGAGACTCAGGGTGGTTACCGCCATCATAAAGGACAGCACGGTTCCAAGGCCCGCGCCCTTGAAGAGAAGGCTCTCCGCTACCGGAATGGTGCCGAAGATGTCGGCGTACATGGGGACGCCCACCAGTACGGCCAGCACCACCGCCAGGGGGTTGCCGTCCCCCAGCACCGTCTCCACCCAGGTTTGGGGAATCACATTGTGGATCACCGCTCCCACGCCTACGCCAAGGAAGATGTAGGGGCTCACCTTTTTCAGGGTGGCCAGCAGCTGATCCCTGGCGTAGAGGACACGCCGCCGCCGGGTAAGCGTCTCCCCCTCCGCCTCAATGTGGGGGGCGTTCTTGATGAAATCCTCCACATACCGCTCCATTCCCATGTGTTCCAGCACCGTTCCCCCTACCACGGCGATCACCAATCCCAGCAGCACATATACCACCGCCACCCGGGCGCCGAAGACGCTCATCAGCAGCACCAGAGACCCCAGGTCCACCATGGGGGAGGAGATCAGGAAAGAAAAGGTGACGCCTACCGGCAGTCCTGCGCTGGTAAAGCCCATGAAAAGGGGAATGGAGGAGCAGGAGCAGAAGGGGGTTACCGTCCCCAGAAGGGCCGCCGCTGTGTTGGCCCGGATGCCGTGGAACCGCCCTAAAATTTTCCGGGTCCGTTCCGGCGGGAAGTAGCTCTGGATATAGGAGATGCCGAAGATCAGCACCGACAGCAGTACAAAGATCTTTACCGTGTCATAGAGGAAAAACTGAAGGCTTCCTCCCGCTGCGCTCCCAGGGTCCAGCCCAAGCGCCGCCACCCCTTTTCCTGCCAGGGTGTTGAGCCACTGCATCCCCAGAATCTGATTTTGAAAAAAGAGCCAGAGATTGCTGAGTGTTTCCATTTGCCATCATCCTTTCACAGATTATTTATCTAATTTTTTCGATTTGAAGAGGGGGAGAAAAGCCACCGCAGAAGCGATGGCCTATTTCGTCTCTTCCGCCAGTCCTGTGAGGACTCCCAGCAGGGCCTGCGCCCGGCGGCTGCCCTCCTCGCTGATGGAGTAGTGGGTCCATTTTCCCTCTGCCCTGCCCACCACAATACCGGACTCACAGAGGATCTTCATGTGGTAGGACAGGGTGGACTGGCTGATGTGCAGCTCCGACAGCAGCACACAGGCACATTTCTCCCCGCTGCGCAGAAGTCCCAGAATCTGCAGCCGGTTCTCGTCGCAAAAGGCCTTGAAGACCTTGGCATCGGCGGCGTTGTCCCTCAATAGCGGGCCTCCTCTCATCTAAAATATTCGATCTGACGGCAGGATAGCACACCCGGCAGAAAAAGTCAATCCTTTTCTTTTCCGCTCTCCCGGCACAGATGGGTAAAGGCGTGGAAGGCGGGGGAGAGGAACTTGTTTTTGTGGTAGACGATGCTGAAATCCCGGGCGAAATCTGTGCCCTCCACCGGCACGGCAGCCAGCTCGCCCCGGTCTACCAGATCCTTCACAAGAGGCCGGGGCAGCACCGATACCCCCAGTCCTGCCCGGACGGCCTGGAGGATGGCCTGGGTGCTGACGCTCTGCCAGGCGGGTTCCGGCGCGAGACCGTGGGCAGCCATGAAGGAGTCGAAGGTCTCCCGGACAGCGCTGCCCCGCTCCCGCAGCAGAAGCGGTTCTGCCGCCAGATCCTGTGGGGAGGCTTTTCCGGCGATGGCAAAGGGGTGGTCCGGAGGGCATACCAGTGTGAGATGGTCCCGGCGGTAGGGTTCCACCACCAGAAAGGGGCTGCGGACCGATCCCTCCACCAGCCCCACATCCACCTCATTGGTGAGGAGCAGGCGGGTGATGGTGTCTGTGTTCTCAGTGGTGACCCGGATGGTCATCCGGGGGTAGAGAGCGCGAAAGTCCCGCACCAGTCGGGGGACAAAACAGGTGCCGATGGTGATGCTGGTGCCGATGCGGAGGGTCCCCGCTGTGCCCATGCTGCGCATCACATCCTCCGTCTCGTCAAAAAGGGAGGTGAGATGCTTGGCGTAGGGGTACAGCTGCCGCCCCGCCTCCGTTACCCGCAGCCGCTTGGCGTACCGCTCAAACATGGGCACGCCGTAGTGCTCCTCCAGCTCCCGGAGGGCAATGCTCACCGTGGGCTGGGCTACATGGAGCGCCTGGGAGGCGGCGGTGGTGCTGCCGGTCTCGTAAATGGCCAGGAAGATCTTCAGATGGCGCAGGGTCATAGGGGTTCCTCCTTATAGTGATTTCTTTATAAAATCAATTATATTATAGTATTTTACAGAGGAGGAAACAAGTGGTATACTCACCTGTGTGAGAGAAAACGCCGGGAAGTGTCCGGCGGCAGAACAGATGGAGGGAACCATGGGACATAAGAACAAATACTGGACGCTGTTCCTCTCCACGCTGACCATCAGCACCTTCACCTTTGGCGGGGGCTATGTGATCATCTCCCTTTTGAAGAAGAAGTTTTCTGATGAGCTGGGGTGGATTGAGGAGAAGGAAATGCTGAACCTGGCGGCTATCGCCCAGTCCTCGCCGGGGGCGGTGGCGGTGAACGCAGCCATTCTGGTGGGCTACAAGGTGGCGGGACTTCCGGGCACCATCATCGCCATTATCGGCACCATCCTGCCCCCTTTTGTGATCATCTCGGTGATCTCCCTGTGCTACACCGCCTTCCGGGATAACCGGATCGTGGCGGCGGTGCTGCGGGGCATGCAGTCCGGCGTGGCGGCGGTGATTGCCGACGTGACGGTGAATCTCTGCGGCACGGTCTATAAGGAGACCCAGGTGCTGGGCCTTGTGGTGATGGTGGCCGCTTTTGCCGCCTCCTGGTTCTTCTCGGTGAACGTACTCTGGATCATTCTGGCCTGCGCCATTTTCGGGGTGGGCCGTACCTGGTATCTGCATCACAAGGAGGGGAGAGCATGAATTATCTCGATTTGTTTCTCAGCTTTTTTCAGATCGGCCTTTTCAGCTTCGGCGGCGGCATGGCGGCCATGCCTCTCATCCAGGCCCAGGTGGTGGACCGCCACGGCTGGCTCACCATGGCGGAGTTCACGGATCTCATCACCATCTCGGAGATGACCCCGGGACCTATTGCCGTCAACGCCTCCACCTTTGTGGGTACCCGCATCGGCGGCACATTGGGGGCGCTGGTGGCTACCTTCGGCTGTATTCTGCCCTCCTGCATCATCGTGTCCCTGCTGGCCTGGCTCTATTTTCGCTATAAAAATCTCTCTTATATTCAGGGAACCCTGTCGGGACTGCGGCCGGCTATTGTGGCCCTCATCGCCTCCGCCGGACTGTCCATTCTCTCCCTGGCACTGCTGGGGGAGGGCAGCTTCAACTGGCTGGGCGGCCTGATGTTCCTGGCGGGCTTTTTGGTGCTGCGCCGCTGGAAGCCGGACCCCATTTTGGTGATGCTGGGATGCGGCGTGCTGGGCGGTGTTCTTTACCCGCTGCTGGACGGCGGATTTTAGAGCATCGTGAAAAAACCTGCTCCTCGGGTGCCCCCTGGCAGGGTAACTTTATAGGTACCTGAGTCCCCGGCAGATATTGCTTCGGTAGTATCTGCCGGGGCTCTTTTTGCCTTACGCCCTCTCGGGGGGTGACTGACCTTCCGGCTGGGTGAGTTCCACATACCCAATGTCGTTGCAGAGGATTTCCACCATCTGCTGGACGTGCTTACTCCGCTTCGTGTCCGTTTCGTGGACCACGATCTTCCGGATGAACAGCTTTAACAGGTGAAGTGGTGGTAGGACCGGCTCATGGTATGGGTGCGGTGGAGCACCATCGGGCTGATCCTGCGGGCGCGCCGGGGCTTTGGAGAGCCGAAGAGGCTCTATATGCTCGTTCCCAAGGGGCAGGATTGAAGAAAATCTCAAGAACTACTATAATGGGATGGAAAGAGTCAGTGCCGCCAGACAGAGAAACATGTCGGGAGGCGGCGCGGAAGTTTGCGGGAGAACATAATACCGCTGGGAAGGGGAAAATTTCTAATGAAAGAGAACTTCAGCATTGAAATACTTAGACGATCCTTTCCTCAAAGCTTTTCACAGGATACGCTTGCTGTTGCCCGCAGCCTTCCTGAAGGAGTTTATGCAGACGGTTCATTCTGTGCTTACAAACTGTTGGATGGAGAAACAATTGAGTTCCCATATAGGGTTTATGGCATTGAAAAAATGGAAGTGCCTTCGGGATTTTCTCCCACACAGAAAATGATATTTCACGCTTTCCTGTCAAGAAGTGCAAATGGATATGTCAGAGAAAAGCAGATACAAAAAATATTGGATATTGATTATCCGGAGTGGCTTTTCCCGTATATTGTGAAGCTCTCAGATGAATATGTGGTTGAAATATTGGATCTGATTTATTCTTGCTTGAAAAAAAGAGATTGCCAAAAAATAAAAGATTTCTGCAAATTGAATGTATCTTCGTTCGTACGCAGCTATGATAGAATGGCAAGCTACTGGGGGGAATATTACGGCGATTCATTTTATCAGTATGTGGGGAGAAAGCTTTTTGTGGAATGCTATGGCTACCAAAGAACATTTTGGAAAAGCCTGAAATAATATGAAACTCCCTGTTGATCGGCAACGGAATGGCGGTGAATAGGAAGTAGTATGGATTGATTCAGGTGCAACTATAAATGAAATTTCACACGCTCGTACTTGAAGGAGATAGTTTCTGATTTATCAATACAGTACACAACTTATAAAAGCGGGATGGAAAATCCAAAAACCACTATAGCTAATTTTAAGTTGAGCAGGCATCCCAGATCATGGATGCATCACGGTACTGCTTTTGTGATTTAACCGTACGGGTGACAGCGCACATCCGGCGTTTTATCCAGAGTCCAGCATAGGACAGGAGACAGAACGGAAAATCGAAGCGGAAAATCTATCCAAGAATTTTTAAAGAATCAAGCTAAGGGAGGCAACACTATGAAAAAAGCGGCTGCGGTCCTTGTGTCGGTCTTGTTGTACATCGGCACATTTTTACTGATGTTCCGTGTTTTCATGGGGGATCAGATACGCTGGTTTTTGTTCGGGTTCCCTGTGATGACAGCGATGTATTTCGTTGTCGCGGGCAACATTTTTGCCCGCTGCCTGCATTTGAACCGCTGGTGCTTATGGCTGAGCATGAATTTGATCGGCGGCCTATGCAGTTTGATCATTCTTCTGGCCTGGTTCCCCACACTTTTAACAAATGGAATGATTTTGTTTCTGATCGGGCCGCTGGCCGGTGTTTTTGCTGTGGTATGGGCGGTCGTGGGTCTTGGTTTTCTCTGTATGAAGGGACTGAAGGGCCGGGCTGCTCTCTCTGACGGGATAGAGGCCCCCGATGCGTCCTGCCCTAAGCGAGCAGGTGTACGAGGGGGAACAGCAAAGAAGGTGATCTTTGCGGGCGGCCTTCTTCTGCTGATCCTTGCGGCAAGCGGCCTTTATGTGGGCGTCAGAGGCTTTGCGTCCATCCGCCCAGCCGCCGATTATGAGGACAGCGGCGTACATACCTTCATTCCCTATGACATTCTGCCGGTTCAGGTCAAAAACAACGCAACCGGCCGGGCGCAGCGCAGCAATCCCACCCGGACCGTTTATATGGTCTATTATCAGACCACAGACGGAACAGGTTACCGCTGGCAGGTGGAGGGCGGCTCTGTCCGGGAGCTGGCGGAGCAGGTGTATGACCGCGGTCCGGTGGAGCGCCGGGTGCTGTCCATCCCGGCAGACAATGCCTACATTACTGTGGAGGCCGGACAGACTGCCGAGGGTTACACCAGCAGCCTGCGGCAGAAATATATCCGGATTCTGGCCCTGTCGGGGAGTTATGTGCTGGTCTATGTGGCGGCTTGGGTGGTCATTTTGAGCCGCAATCAAAGAAGAAAAGAGATGTCGCTTTGAATGTGGGGCGTTATGTCTATGGATTACCACAAGCACAGGCTTGCGGATCTTTTCCTAAAGTCGGATTCTTTTTATCAGTGAGCGCGGGTTATGCCTCCGCTTCGGAGCGCAGGGGGATGGAGGGGGCGGCCCCCATTCGTGACACGGCGATGGCGGAGGCCCGGGTGGCCATCTCCATGCAGACGTCTACGCTCTTCCCCTCCATGAGAAGGGCCAGAAAATAACCGATGTAGGTATCCCCGGCGGCGGTGGTGTCCACCGCCTGCACTTTTTTGGCCTCCACAGCGTACCGCTGCCCTCCGGCGCTGCAGAGGGAGCCGCGGGAGCCAAGCGTCACCACATGGATGGCGCTGGGGTAGGTTTGCTCCATGGCCGTCAGGGCATCTTCCTCCTCCGCAAGCCCGGTGAGGGCGGCGGCCTCGGTCTCATTGACCACAAAGAGATCGATGAGATCCAGGGGATAGGTCTTCACGCCCTCATCCATAGGGGCGGGGTTGAAGGCGATCCTCAGCCCGCGGGCCTTGGCCTTACGGATGATGGCGGGGATGCTGTTGATCTCGTTTTGCAGCAAGAGCCAATCTCCCTTCTCCATCCGGGAGAGGGCGGCGTCAATCTCCTTCTCAGAGATGCAGCCGTTGGCCCCGGCGTAGATGATGATGGCATTCTGACCGGACCGCTCCACCTGAATGACAGCGTGGCCGGAGGGCTCCTGGCCTACCGTCACTGGGGACACGTCTACCCCGGCTTCCCGCAGGGCGCTGAGTAGCATCTCTCCGTCCGGGCCGATCTTTCCGGCGTGGAGGGTTTTGGCCCCGGCCCTGGCCAGGGCGATGGATTGGTTGAGGCCCTTGCCGCCGCAGAAGCGGTCGAACCGCTCCGCCGCCTGGGTCTCGCCGGGGAGGACCAGGTGATCCAGACGGTAGACCAGGTCGATGTTCAAAGAACCGTAATTGAGAACTTTCATGAACAAAATCCTCCTGTCCAGCTGAAAATGGTGTAGATTTTTCTGCGTTTTTTATCATACTACAGACAGGCAGATTTGTAAATTGTCCGCCTGCTTTGAAGAGGAAAATCCTGCTGCCGGATTGTCAACGCCGCTGCCGGTGTGATATGATAAGACAAAATCAATCGCCGGAGAGGGGAGAGAGCGGAGATGCGGAAGCTGGCTATGGTTTCCCTGTCCTTCGCTGCGGGGTGTGCCCTGTGCCAATATCTGCTGTCCCCCTCCGAAATGCTTCTGGCGGCAGCGGGTGCGGGACTGCTGGTTCTCTTCAGCCTCTTTCTGAGAGGACGGCGGAGAAAGACTGCCCTGCTGCTCACGGCGGCCATGGCCCTTTCCTGTCTCTACAACAGTGTCTATACCCAAAATCTTCAAAGCCGGGTGGCGGCGTTGGTCGGTGAAGAGCGGCAGGTGACCGCTGTGGTGACCGACTATGCCGATCCCGCCGCCCGCCGCTGGCGGGTCCCAGCAGAGACAGAGGGAATGTCCGCCATGCTTTACGGCGGGGAGGAGCTGCGGGAGCTCCGGCCCGGAGACCGGGTGTCGGGGGTGATGACCGTGGCCGACGCCTCGGTGATCGGCGGCGAGGCGGTGACGGTGTTTACCGCCAAGGGGGTGGGACTGATGCTCTACCCCGGGGAGGACTGGACCGTCCAGCCGGCGGAAAACGGCAGCTGGCGGTATTTCCCCCAGCGTCTGGCCGGTATGCTGGCCGGGCAGGTGGACGCTCTCTACAGCGAAAAGAGCGCGGGATTTCTCAAGGCGATCCTCATCGGGGACCGGTCCGGCCTCAGCGACGGACAGGCCAGTGACCTCAGCGAGGCGGGGATCTACCACGCCACGGCGGTGTCCGGTATGCACTGCGGCTTTCTCCTGGCCCTGATCGCCGCCCTCACCGGACGGCACCGGCGGCGGCTTCTGGCCGCCATTGCCATTCCCGCCCTGGTGGTCTATACCCTGGCGGTGGGCTGTCCCGCATCCATGGTCCGGGCTACGGTGATGCTGGTTTTGGTGCTGCTGGGGCCTCTCCTTGGCCGGGAGAGCGATCCCATCACTTCGCTTTCCTTTGCCCTGCTGCTTCTGACCGTCCAAAATCCCATGTCCATCACCGGAGCGGGACTGCAGCTGTCCTTTGCGGCTATGGCGGGGCTCATTCTGGTGACGCCCCGGCTGGTCCGCAGGCTTCCCAAGGTGCGAAGCCGTATCCTCCGGGGCGCCATGACCACCGCCGCGGCCAGCCTGGGGGCCATGACCTTTACAGTACCGCTGACGGCGGCGTACTTCAACTTTCTGGTGCTCATTGCGCCTCTGGTGAACGTGCTCACCATGTGGGCTGTGACTCTGGTGTTCACCACCGGACTGGCGGCTGTGGCGGCGGGAGCCCTGTGCTATCCTTTAGGGCAGATCATTTCCCTTGCGGGGGAGGCGGGCAGCGCCTTTGTGCTGGGGGTGTGCCGCCTGGCGGCAAAAATCCCCTTCCACGCCCTGTATTTTGACAACCCCTACCTGGTCTGGTGGCTTATTTTCCTGCTGTGCGTCCTTCTCTACTGCCGCCTGACGCCGAAGGACCAGAGAAAATACGGCATGGCCGCCGCCCTCTCGGCCCTTAACCTGGTGGTGGTGGCGCTTCTGCCGATCCTCTGGCGGCGGAATATCGCTCTCCAGGCCGCGGCCATCGACGTGGGGCAAGGGGCCTGTACTTTTTTGGCCAGCGGCGGGGAGACGGCGCTGGTGGATTGCGGCAGTGCCAACAGCTACATAGATCCCGGCAGCGAGGCTGCCGACGCGCTGAACACCTGGGGCTATTTTCACCTGGATCGGGTGATTCTGACCCACTACGACTACGACCATATCAGCGGCCTGGAGGTTCTTCTGGCCCGGATGGAGGTGGAGGAGATTCTGGTCCCTCTCCCCAGGGAGGAGGACGGGGAGGCCAGCCGGCAGGTGGCCGGTTTGGCGGAGGAATACGGCGCGGCGCTTCAATATGTCACTGGAGAGCGCCGGGAGGATCTCGGAACAGCGTCCCTTACCATTTTCGCCCCGGTGGGGGACGGAAGCAGCAACGAGGAGGGGCTGTCTGTCCTCTGCACAAAGGGGGAGTTCGACCTGCTCATTACCGGCGACATGAGCGCCAAAAGCGAGGCGGTGCTGGCGGCGGAGACGGAGCTTCCCGACATTGAGGTGCTGCTGGTGGGACACCATGGTTCCCGTACCTCCACCGGGGAGGAGTTTTTGGATGCGGTGACGCCGGAGGTGGGGATCATCAGTGTGGGCCGTAACAGCTACGGCCATCCTACCGACGAGACTCTCCAGCGCCTGGTGCGCCGGGATATGACGGTTTACCGGACGGATCTTCAGGGGGATCTGTCCATACTGGTACGATAAAGCGAGGAGAATAACCAATGGCAGAGAACAAGGCCTACGGGCAGCTGAAAAAGGATCTGGCGGCGGGGACGCTGAAAACCGCCTATGTCTTTTGGGGAGAGGAGACCTATCTTCGGGAATACTACCTCAGTCAGGTGGTGAAGGAGCTGGTGCCCGCCGGCTTTGAGGAGTTCAACTACCACCGTTTGGAGGGGAAGGGCCTGGAGATCCAGACCCTCGCTGAGCAGGTGGAGGCCATGCCCATGATGGCGGAGCGGACGGTGCTTCAGGTGACGGATTTGGACATCTTCAAACTGCCGGAGGCCCAGCGGAAGGCATTCATCGCTCTCATCGAGGACTTGCCCGACTACTGCTGTCTGATTTTCGTCTATGACCAGCTGGAGTACAAGCCCAACCGCACCATGAAGGCCCTGTGCAAGGCTATGGACACCTATGTCAGTGTGGTGAAATTTGAGACCCAGAGCCGCAGCGATCTTCTCAACTGGATCGCCCGGCGGTTCCGGGCCAACGGCAAATCTTTGGACGCACAGACGGCGGAGCACCTGATCTTCACCTGCGGAAGCCTCATGAACGGCCTTATTCCGGAGATTGAGAAGGTGTCGGCCTACGCCAAGGGGAGCATCATCACCAAGGCGGATATCGACGCTGTGGCGGCCCCCATTTTAGAGGCGCGGGTCTTCGACATGACCGCCGCCATCTCCCGCCGGGACTACGACCAGGCGGCGGAGATCATGGGGACGCTTTTAAAGCTTCAGGAGGACCCCATCATGCTGCTGGCGGTGCTGGGAAAGGAGCTGAGGAAGCTCTACACCGCCCGCCTGGCCATCGACAACGGAAAGGACAAGTTCTGGCTCATGGAGCAGTGGGGCATGCGGTCGGACTATCCGGCAAAGCTGCTGCTGGAGTCGGCCCGGAAGGTGTCCACCGGCTGGGCCGCCGACGCGGTAGAGCGGTGTCGGGAGCTGGATCTCCGGATGAAGAGCGTCACCGGCGTGGACAGCGAGGCGGAGCTGAAGCTGTTCCTTATGGAGCTGGCCCAGGGGGGAAAGCGGTGAAGCGCCGGGTCAGAGAGGTGATCGTAGTGGAGGGCCGCTACGACAAGAACACCCTCTCCCAGGTGGTGGAGGCCACTATTTTAGAGACCGGGGGCTTCGGCATCTTCAAGGACAGGGAGAAGGCCGCCCTTCTCCGCCGCCTGGGGGCAGAGCGGGGGATCATCGTCTTCACCGACAGCGACGGGGCGGGCTTTGTCATCCGAAACCACCTGAAATCCATCCTGCCCCCAAGTCAGCTGAAGCAGGCCTATATCCCCGACGTCCCCGGCAAGGAGCGGCGCAAGCGGACGGCGGGGAAGGAGGGAAAGTTAGGGGTGGAGGGTATGCCGCCCCAGGTGCTTCTTACCGCCCTGGAGCGCTGCGGCGCCACCTTTCTGGACGAAACGGCGAAGGAGCGGGAGGGCCGTCCCATCACCAAGGCGGATCTCATGGAGCTGGGGCTTGTGGGGGCGGGAAGCCGGGAGCGGCGGGAGGCCCTCCTCAAGCGGCTGGATCTCCCGGCCCATATGACGCCCAACGCCATGCTGGAGGCATTGAATCTCCTCTATACCCGGGAGGATTTCCTGGGAAAGGAGGAAAAAACCTGAGAGAGCCAGGAGATTTCCCTGAAAAACCGGGCTGGAGCCCTTGCGTTTTCTTTAGACGTTCTGTATAATAGGGAAGCATCTTTTTATGCAAAAAAACAACAACGAGGAGTGTGAGATCATGGCCGAGGAGAAAAAGACCCCCCTGACCGAGGAGTCTGAGAGCAAGAACTTTATCCATCAGTTTATCGACGAGGACATCGCAGAGGGTGGGCAGTTCCAGGGTATGACCGTCCACACCCGTTTTCCCCCGGAGCCCAACGGCTACCTGCATATCGGCCACTGCAAGGCTCTGGTGATCGACTTCGGCACCGCCGAGAAATACGGCGGCCTCTGCAACCTCCGCATGGACGACACCAACCCCTCCAAGGAGGACGTGGAGTATGTGGAGGCCATTCAGGAGGACATCCACTGGCTGGGCTTTGACTGGGGCGACCGGTTTTATTACGCCAGCGACTACTTTGAGAAGATGTACGAGTGCGCTGAGTGCCTCATCAAGAAGGGCCTGGCCTATGTCTGCGAGCTGACCCCCGAGCAGATGCGGGAGATGCGGGGCGATGTGAACTGCCCGGCCCAGTGTCCCTACCGGGACCGGCCCATTGAGGAGAGCCTTGACCTCTTCCGCCGGATGCGGGCCGGGGAGTTCCCCGACGGGTCTATGACCCTCCGGGCCAAGATCGACCCCGCCAGCGGCAACTTCAACATGCGCGACCCGGTGATCTACCGCATCAACCATGCCCACCACCACCGCCAGGGGGACAAGTGGTGCATTTACCCCATGTATGACTTTGCCCACCCCATCGAGGATGCCCTGGAGGGGATTACCCACAGCCTCTGCTCCCTGGAGTTTGAGGCCCACCGTCCCCTGTACAACTGGGTGGTGGAGCACTGCGATCTGCCCGCAAAGCCCCGGCAGATCGAGTTTGCCCGTCTCGGCATCGACCACACCGTCATGAGCAAGCGGAAGCTCCGGGCTCTGGTGGAGGGCGGCAAGGTCTCCGGCTGGGACGATCCCCGGATGCCCACCCTCTGCGGTCTCCGCCGCCGTGGCTATACCCCCGCCTCCATCCGGAACTTCTGCGACCGCATCGGCGTGGCCAAGGCCAGCAGCACCGTGGAGTACAGCTTCCTGGAGCACTGCCTCCGGGAGGATCTCAACGAGACCGCCCGGCGGACCATGGCGGTGCTGCGCCCTGTGAAGCTGACCATCACCAACTACCCCGAGGGCCAGAGCAAGACCTTCGAGGTGGAGAACAACCCCAACCGCCCCGAGGACGGCAAGCGGACCATCTCCTTCTCCCGGAACCTCTATGTGGAGGCCGACGACTTTTTAGAGGAGCCGGTGCCCAAGTACAAGCGCCTCTATCCCGGCGGCCCCGAGTGCCGTCTGAAGGGGGCTTACCTCATCACCTGCACCGGCTGTGAGAAGGATGCGGACGGGAATATCACCGAGATTTTCGCCACCTACGATCCCGACAGCCGGGGCGGCGACCCCGCCGACGGCCGGAAGGTGAAGGGCGCCACCATCCACTGGGTGGACGCCGCCACCGCTTTGGATGCGGAGGTCCGGCTCTACGACAACCTCTTCACCGACGAGAACCCCGACGCCGCTGACAAGGACTTCATGGAGTGCCTGAACCCCAACAGCCTGGAGGTCCTCACCGGCTGCAAGGTGGAGGCGGATATGGCCGGTGTGACGGCTCCCGCCAATTTCCAGTTTATGCGCCTTGGGTACTTCTGCCTGGACAACAAGGACAGCGCCCCCGGCCATCTGGTGTTCAACCGCAGCGTCAGTCTGAAGGACAGCTTCAAAAAGTAAATGCAGGAAAATCGGAAGGCCGCAAAAGCCTTCCGATTTTTTCATTTTTGTCCGGAGAGCTGCTGCGGCGCAAGGGCGCCGGATGCAGCTTCCTGAGAATTGTGCTCCAATCGCTCAGCCCTGTCTTTTTTTCAACGACAAAACCTCCCTTTTTGCCGCCGTATAAAGGCCACGGGGGCCGGAAATACTTTGCCTATGACGACAGCAGGGAGTGGTTTGATGCAGGGCAAAGTAGAGATCTGCGGCGTGAACACCGCCAAACTGAAGGTGCTCACCAATGAGGAGACCATTGACCTTCTGCGGCGGAGCAAAACAGGGGATATGGCGGCCCGGGAGAAGCTGATCCGGGGCAATCTCCGTCTGGTGCTCTCCGTGATTCAGAAATTTCTGGGCAGAGGAGAGAATCCGGACGACCTATTTCAGGTGGGCTGTGTGGGACTGATCAAGGCTATTGACGGCTTTGATCTCAACCAGCCGGTGCGGTTTTCCACCTACGGCGTGCCCATGATCGTGGGGGAGATCCGGCGGTATCTCCGGGACAACAGCAGCATTCGGGTCAGCCGCAGCATGCGGGACACCGCCTACAAGGTGATGCAGGCCCGGGAGCGGCTGATGGCGGAGACCCAGCGGGAGCCCACAGTGGAGCAGATCGCCAAGGCGCTGGATTTGCCCCGGGAGGACGTGGTGTTTGCCATGGACGCCATCGTGGAGCCGGTAAGTCTCTACGACCCCATCTATGACCAGGGCGGCGACGCTCTGTGCGTCATGGATCAGGTGCGGGATACCCGGAATACGGATGAGAGCTGGTTGGAGCATCTGGCGCTGAAGGACGCGGTGGACCGTCTGGGAGAGCGGGAGCGGCGCATTCTGGCGCTCCGGTTTTATGAGGGGAAGACCCAGATGGAGGTCTCCAACGAAGTCGGCATCAGCCAGGCGCAGGTGAGCCGGTTAGAGAAGAACGCCCTCAACGCCATCCGGAAGCATCTTTAGAGACTCGCCGCAAGTGCGGCGTACAAGCGTTTTGCCGGAGGCAAAACCTTGGACTGGGGCGGATTCAGTCCGCCCCAGTCGGTAAAATCACGGGGTCCCCAACAGGCGAAGCGCCTGTTGGGGCAGGCATCAGTCAGGCGCAGGTGAGCCGGTTGGAGAAGAACGCCCTCAACGCTATCCGGAAGCATCTTTAGAGACTCGCCGCGGGTGCGGCGTACAAGCGTTTTGCCGGAGGCAAAACCTTGGACTGGGGCGGATTCAGTCCGCCCCAGTCGGTAAAATCACGGGGTCCCCAACAGGCGAAGCGCCTGTTGGGGCGCAAATCCGTGTCCCGCCCTTGACAATCCGACAAAAAGCCGGTATACTCGGTATGATATTGGCTGTGACGGAGATGAGTAGCCAGTGTCGCCAAGGTCAGAGAAGAGCCGGTCTGGTGCAAGGCTCTCCGCGGCGGCTGGTGAAGTCCCTCCCGAGCCCCGGCCCAAACGGCGGTCCTCCGCCCAGTAGACGCCGGCGGCCCTCCCACGTTATCGGGAGCCCAAGTGCGGAGAGTTCTCTCCGAACGCAGGTGGTACCACGGACTTTTTTGTTCGCCCTGCTCTGTTGCGTGACAGAGCAGGGCGTTTTTGTCAGGAGGAACCAATGAAGTTTACAGGCAGGACGACCTACTCCCTGGAAAATCTTCGGGCCTTTCAGAAAATGTCGGCCAGGATTCGGGGGCGGCGGCAATATCTTCTCTCCCGGGGCAGCTATGCTGCCGCCGGTATCATCTTCGCCGCCATAGCCATCTGGGGCATCTGCGGCATCCCCGATTCCTCCGGCAGCGATCGGTTCTGGAATATGGTCATCGCGGTACTGGGTGTCTGGATGGCGTTTCAGATGCTGCTTACCGCTGTCACCTATTTCGACTTTTTTGCACACCGGGCTCTGCGCAGCATCCCAGCCGATGCCCACGAGAATTTTTTCTCCTTTGAGGAGGATCATGTGGTGGTCAGCAACCGTACCAAGACCTATTCCTTCCGCTACGGCGATATGGTGGACACCGTCTATGAGACGGAGCAGTATTTCCTCCTGTTTATCGGCTGGCGCAATGGCTATGTGCTGGAAAAGTCCGGGATTGACGGTGGCGATGTGGACGGCCTCCGGGATTTCCTGGCCCGAAAGCTCAAGAAGGATGTGCCGTACATAGATTTGTGAGGAACAAGCGATGTTTGAGAACAGGACAGTACCGACTCTGGAAGATTTTATTGTACTGCAGAAGGCATGGGAGCGCTTTCAATCCCCCTTCCGCAAATTCAGGAAAATGCAGCGGGTGTGCTTTGTCCTCCCGGGAATTATTCTGATTCTGGCAGGCGCTTCAAACCTGTGGACAATTTTGCGCAGTTGGGATGCGTCCTCGATGGTGATGACAGTCATCAGTATCCTCTTTATTGTTCTGGGGCTGCTCCTGATTTTCTGGCCCATCGGCGGTGGTACTGCCAGACGCAACTGGAAGAGGTTTCCGGACAAGGGAAAAGAGCAGGTCTACTGCTTTACCGAGGACCGGTTCTCCCTGCGGACCGATGCGGGAGACTTTGAAGGGGAGTACAAGACGGTTCGGGATATTGTCGAGGACGGCCGGGTATTCCTGCTGTTTCTCGACGGCCAGGTATCCTACATCCTCCATAAGGACGGCTTTACCTCCGGCGATTCCGACAGCTTTCGGACCTTCCTTACAGAACGTACAGGATTGTCCGTGCGTCATCTGTGATCCCATTTTTTCGCTTATTATCATTATTCATATACAGGAGAGTTGTCATGAGAAAAGAACTGCCCAAGACCTATGAACCCCGCCAGGTGGAGAGCGGGATCTACAAGGCCTGGATGGACGCCGGTTGCTTCCACGCCGAGCCCAATCCCAACAAGAAGCCCTTCTCCATCGTCATGCCCCCGCCCAACGTCACCGGCCAGCTCCATATGGGGCACGCCATGGACGCCACCCTCCAGGACATCCTCACCCGCTTCAAGCGGATGCAGGGCTACGAGGCCCTCTGGATGCCCGGCACCGACCACGCCGGCATCGCCACCCAGATCAAGGTGGAGGAGGAGCTGCGGAAAAACGAGGGTCTCACCCGCTATGACCTGGGCCGTGAGAAGTTTTTGGAGCGTGTCTGGGCTTGGAAGGAGAAATACGGCAACCGCATCGTGGAGCAGCAGATGAAGCTGGGTGCCTCCTGCGACTGGGAGCGTCAGCGGTTCACCATGGACGAGGGCTGCTCTAAGGCTGTCCGTGAGACCTTCTGTGAGCTCTATGACAAGGGACTCATCTATAAGGGAAGCCGCATCATCAACTGGTGTCCCCACTGCATCACCGCCCTGTCTGATGCCGAGGTGGAGTATCAGGACAAGCCCGGCCACCTGTGGCATATGCGCTATCCCCTTACCGACGGTTCCGGGTATCTGGTGGTGGCCACCACCCGGCCTGAGACCATGATGGGTGATACCGGCGTGGCCGTCCACCCCGACGATGAGCGGTACAAGCACCTGGTGGGCAAGACCTGCATCCTGCCCCTGATGAACCGTGAGATTCCCATCGTGGCCGATGAGTATGTGGAGATGGACTTCGGTACCGGCTGTGTGAAGATGACTCCCGCCCACGACCCCAACGACTTTGAGGTGGGTCTGCGCCACAACCTTGATACCATCCGGGTCATCGACGATAACGGCAAGATTAACGCCAACGGCGGCAAGTACGAGGGTATGGACCGGTATGAGTGCCGGAAGGCGGTCATCGCCGATCTGGAGGAGCTGGGCCTTCTGGAGAAGGTGGAGGACTACAGCCACAACGTGGGCACCTGCTACCGCTGCGGCACCGATGTGGAGCCCCTGATCTCCGCCCAGTGGTTTGTGAAGATGGCGCCTCTTGCCGAGGAGGCCCTCCGGGTGGTGAAGGACGGCGAGGTGAAATTCGTCCCCGACCGCTTTGCCAAGACCTATATCAACTGGATGGAGAATGTCCACGACTGGTGCATCTCCCGCCAGCTTTGGTGGGGCCACCAGATCCCCGCCTGGACCTGCCAGGACTGCGGCCACATCACCGTGGACCGTGAGGACCCCACCTGCTGCGCCAAGTGCGGCAGCAAAAACATCGTCCGGGAGGAGGACGTGCTGGACACCTGGTTCTCCTCCGCCCTGTGGCCCTTCTCCACCCTGGGCTGGCCGGAGAAGACGGAGATGCTGGATTACTTCTATCCTACCAGCGTTCTGGTTACCGGGTATGACATCATTTTCTTCTGGGTGGCCCGGATGATCTTCTCCGGCTGCGAGCAGATGAAGAAGTATCCCTTTGAGAAGGTGCTGATCCACGGCCTGGTCCGGGACGACAAGGGTCGGAAGATGAGCAAGTCTCTCGGCAACGGCATCGATCCCCTGGAGATGGCGGATAAGTTCGGCGCCGATGCCCTCCGCTTCAACCTCATCACCGGCAACAGCCCCGGCAACGATATGCGCTTCTACGTGGAGAAGTGCGAGGCCATGCGGAACTTTGCCAACAAGATCTGGAACGCCAGCCGCTTTGTGATGATGAACCTGACCATCGACAAGGTGGAGCTGCCGGAGAAGCTGGAGCTGGAGGACAAGTGGGTCCTCTCGAAGCTGAACACCCTCATCAAGGAAGTCACCGACAACATGGAGGCCTATGAGCTGGGCGTGGCCAGCGCCAAGGTCTACGATTTCATCTGGGACACCTTCTGCGACTGGTACATTGAGCTGACCAAGTCCCGGATGCAGGGGGACGACGAGGAGGCCAAGATTGCCGCTCAGAACGTGCTGTGCTACGTCCTCATTGAGATGCTCAAGCTCCTCCATCCCTTCATGCCCTTCATCACGGAGGAGATCTATCAGGCTCTGCCTCACGACGAGAAGGATACGTTCATCATGACCAGCGCCTGGCCGGTCTACGATGAGAAGCTGTCCTTCCCCGCAGAGGAGGCCGCCATGGAGAAGGTGATGGACGCCATCCGCGCGATCCGCGGACGCCGTGCCGAGATGAACGTGCCCCCCAGCCGGAAGGTGAAGCTGATCATTGCCACTGAGGAGCAGGATGTGTTTGCCGCCGGCATTCCTTTCTTCCAGCGCCTGGCCTCCGCCAGTGAGGTGGAGATTGTCCAGAAGGCTCCCAGCCCTGAGGGCATGGTCTCTGTAGTTACCCACGCGGCCCGGCTGTTTATGCCCCTTGCCGAGCTGGTGGATGTGGAGCAGGAGCTTCAGCGCATTGCCAAGGAGCGGGAGAAGGCCCAGAAGGGTCTTGACATGGTGGAGAAGAAGCTTTCCAACGAGGCGTTCGTCTCCAAAGCTCCGGAGGCGGTGGTGAACGCCGAGCGGGAGAAGGCGGAGAAGTTCCGTGCTCTCATCGCCCAGCTGGATCAGTCCGCCGCTGCCATGGGCAAGTAAACGGTTTTCTATATGCTGTAAAAGCAGGTCTCCCTTTTGGGAGACCTGCTTTTGTTGTAAGCGAAAACCACCGGCTGTGCCGGTGGTTCCAAAAAGCTTTAGCTATGCACAAAAAAGTATCCTCCTT
>CALXDD010000024.1 GCA_944386985.1 uncultured Oscillospiraceae bacterium | reverse complement strand
AGGAAATGGTAGTAATCCAGAATATCAGAGACTTTGATGGATGAGAGCAGAATGTGCCGCTCCTCAAAATAGGGTGCGATCCGGTTTCGAATGCACTTTTGATATTCTTCATAGGTACCCACCGCCACTTTGCCTTGGCTGGTTTTTACCCAGGCCATGAGATAGTCACTGAAGAAAATGCCGCTATTTCGTTTCTGCATATCTGACAGATCCGTATATTCCCGCCTGGCGGCAAACAACAGTTCTTCCGCTCTCCGCTTGTTCCCCTCGACCCTCAGGTGAGTAGCCAGCCACTTCTGTTTCGGCCGCCCCGCGTCATCCCGAAGCTGAAGAATCATATACCAATACCCATTTTTCTTTGTCAAATGTCCCGCAATCACAAAAGCACCTCCCGTTTGACGTCGTTACAGGAAGTACTATATCAGTTTTTTCTTTCCTCCTTATTCGGGTGGTCATGGCCGAGCGGATTCGAAATCAGTTTCAGAAACCATATTCATGGGTTCGAATGAACCAAATTTCTTCTACGGACAAGAGAACTGCCCGGAAAGTTTCGCCGCTTTCCGGGCAGTTCTTTCCCTTTTGATTGATGAAATGAGTGATGTATGGTATAATAAAACCAATCATTTACAGTTGTGGGGTATTTGCATGAAACACAAAAAGCCTCCGTTTGAAATCACAAATCAGATTATCGACTATGTGGCAGAGATTGCCGAACTGGTGGGCCGTTTGACGGCAGCCTCTCCCCTATCCACGAGCCCTACGCTGCGCCGTGCCAATCGCATCCGCACCATCCATGGTTCCTTGGCCATCGAGCAAAATACCCTTTCCTTGGAGCAGGTAACAGCTGTGTTGAATGGCAAGCATGTCTTGGCTCCGCCCAAGGATATTGCCGAAGTCAAAAATGCCTATGAGATTTATGAGCGGCTGGAGGAACTTGATCCCTATTCGGTGGACGACCTGCTGACTGCCCATGGCATTATGACTCGGGGCTTGGTCGAGGAATCCGGCATGTTCCGAACACGACCTGTAGGCGTAGTAGATACCGAAGGGCATGTCCTGCATTTCGGTACACTTCCACAATATGTCCCTGACCTAGTCATGGAGCTGTTGGAATGGACAAAGACCAGCGAGGTACACATGCTCATCCGCAGCTGCGTGTTCCACTATGAACTGGAACTGATCCACCCCTTTGCCGATGGAAATGGACGTGTGGGCCGCCTATGGCATACACTGCTGCTGTCTAAATGGAAGCCAGCCTTTGCCTGGCTCCCGGTAGAGTCTATCATCCATGACCGCCAGCAGAAGTATTATGATGCCATCAACGCCTCTAATGATGCCGGAGAGTCCACGGTATTTATCGAGTTCATGCTCTCAGCCATCAAAGCATCACTCATAGAAGCGATCAGAACGAGCGATGAAATGAGCGATGGAAAGATGGACAAGGCAACCTTCCGCTGGAAGAAAATTGAGGAGTATCTTAAAACCCACAACTATATCATGAATGCCGATGTACGGGAACTGTGTGGGGTGTCGGCGGCAACGGCGAATCGGATTTTGGTTGGGTTTACAGCGGCAAGAAAACTTGCGCGATACCATGACAGTGGACATTGGGTCTATAAATTGGTAGAGAATAACTTGTACGTGAGAGGAGAAATATTATGATAGTGCCGTTCGAAGAGTATCCCCAAAATCGGCCATGGGATGAAAAAGTCTTTTCAATGCCTAACATTCCTAGAGGAACAGAAGGTTTGCTGGTCGTATTATATGATATTTTACAGAAAGTAAAAGAGCATTGTAACCCTAAAGATCTTTTAGTGTACAAAGGAAGTAATAGCAAAATCACTTTAAACGAAGCATGCGTTAGATTGCGACCCATGCGTTTAGTCATAAAGACTGCTTACGGATGGGAATTGTCAAAGGATTCTGAGCGTTGGCTTGAAACTAATGACAATCTATACTTAGCCGCAGTTTTATGTGCAAATATTCGCTTTGTTGCAGAAGTATTATATTATTTGGATACTCCCCGAAAATCTAATGAACTAAAAGAAATTGCCACAAGAGACTACGGGCTTAACTGGAAAACAATTTCCGATATTAACTCTAGACTTGTCTGGTTGCGACAATTAGGCCTGGTTGATTTTCAGGAGTTTTCACTTTTATACTCTATTACAGAAACCGGAAAAGAATTTCTTAAACATGTTAAAGTTGTCGAGTTAAGCCAGATATCTCATCAAGAAGATGAAACCGCAGTTGAAACAAACTTGCATATAGATAGTTGGGCAATTAATTACTGCAGTTTGGATCAGCAGCATTTATCTACTCGTAAACAATCCATTGGCTATATTCCTGGGAATATTGCTGATTTCAAAGAAACAATTTATGAATATTTGTGTTTGATTGAAAGTGGATCAAACTATGATAACATAAAAGAATATGCAAAAGAAAACAATGGTGTTGCTGCTTCCTCAATCAAATCGTTTATGTCTACACTAACAAATTTAGGCCTCATTCATCGCCAAACAGACTCAAGGTTTATCCTTACCGATATTGCCCACAAATGGATAGAAAACTCTGCAACTGTTGATTTGATATGCTGTATGCATCGTAATTTTTTGTTTATCTTCGAATTATTAAATGAACTGAATGGGCAAACGTTGAACTATAAAGAACTCGCTGCAATTGGAAAAGTGTCGTACGGTTTAGATAAATCGAGTGTTGACGAGATTCGAAGGCGTATTTCAATTTTTAAGAGTGCAAAGCTTATTCGAAATGTTTCTCTGGACAAATTCTCTATTACAAAACGTGGCCAATTACTTTTGGAAAAAGTCAGTTTACAAGAGCGTCGATTAAGTGAACCTTCAACAAAAGATGTGACTATTCCACCAAAGGAAAAGACAAGTTCACTTTTTACAGAACTTCGGCTTGCTTCCAAAGATTCTATGAATCCAGATCGCTTTGAATGGGCTATTAAATCGGCTTTTGAAACACTTGGATTTGCGGCAATCAGACTTGGTGGTGCTGGAAAAACAGATGTACTAATTCATACTCCCGGCTCTCCAAAAGTATCTTTTTCTGTAGCCATTGATGCTAAATCGACCGCATCAGATAGTGTGACAGACTCATTGGTAGACTTCGATACATTAGAGGAACACAGGAAAAAACATCGAGCAAATTTCAGCATGGTTATTGGCTGCGCTTTTAAAAACGAACGACTAATCAAACGTGCCATTGAACATAATGTAGTTTTATTAGATGTTGATGCACTGGAATCATTAATACAGCGCCACCTTGAAGTTCCTATTCAGTTAAATTCATATAAAATAATTTTTGAAAAAGCCGGAATTGCTGATATATCTCTTATTGACGAGGATCGGCAAAAAAATATACGTTTAGGAAAGTTGATGCGAGCAGTGATGCGTTGTCTAATTTCAGAAAGTGATGATCCCGTAACAGAAGGTTTTTTGCTTGAGCGAGATGTTTACCGATCTTTACGCGATAACACAGAATTAGGCACACTTCCAACAATTGAAGAAATATCTAATATGCTACAGTTTTTGTCGTCTCCATTAATTGGGTGTGTAGAAAAAACGAAGGACGGATATTACGCAACAGGATCTTTATCAGATGCTGCTCGAAAATTTACATTTTATTCAAAGTGTTGTATGGAAGCAGAAGATATTTGATGAAGAGCCGCTTATCTTTCTAAATTTTCTGCCGTTTACAATAAGCGCGAAACTTCCCAAACCACGCACGAAGCCCGGAAAGTCTTGCTCCACAAGGCTTTCCGGGCTTCGTTTACATTAGCGGCGGTGGGATACATAGGACCGTGAAATACCATATTCTATTGCCAGTTCCCGTTGGGTTTTAGGCGTATTTCCATTAAGGCCATACCTTCGCCGGATAATATCAGCTTCACGGCCTGATAGGCACCGCTCTACCAACTGCCGCAGCCTCAGGCAGGTATCCCGCGTATCCAGGTCCTCCAGCATAGTATCTTCCACACCAACTACATCCAGAAGAAACAGGCTATTACCATCTTTGTCTGTCTCCAATGTATCCGACAAAGAGACTTCTCCTTGCAGCTTCTTCTGACTGCGAAAATGCATTAAGATTTCATTTTCAATACACCGTGCCGCATATGTAGCCAGACGCACCCCCTTTTGTGGATTGTAACTGGAAATTCCTTTGATTAGCCCAATCGTCCCAATGGAAATCAAATCCTCCTGGTCTGCTGTCTGTGTGTAATATTTCTTAATAATATGGGCCACCAGGCGGAGGTTTCGCTCAATGAGAATGCCCCGGGCCTCCTGATCTCCCTGAGCATAACGCTCCAGATAGAGTCTCTCCTCCTCCGCTGTAAGTGGCTTGGGAAACGAGTGGATTCCGCCGCTGAGATGCAGGGACAAAAAAAGACTGCTGCGCAGCAGCAGCCAAGCTGTGCCGATCATGTGTTATCACCTCCGTCCATTTCTATGCAAGAACGGACTGTCCCTATACGCTTTGTTTACCCCCGTCTCTCCTTCTTTCGGCATTTTGCCCACACCGATTTTTCAGCAAGTGGCTGTGGAAAACTCTGTGGATATTGTGGAAATCTCCAAATCTGAAAAAAATCTTTCTCCCTTTTTCTTCTGCTTTGATGGAGAAATGACCGTTGACAGCATCTTCCGCCAAGTTCCCGCCTTCTATGCACTTGAACATTTTGCCATATCATGGTATGATACTCTCTGTTGACCCCCTGCGGACAGCTTCCCGGAAAGGCGGTTTCTCTATGGCTAACTCTGATATCACCAAACAGGCGATCGCTATCGGCGTGAAGGACCTGATGACCAATAAGCCCTTTGCCTCCATTTCCGTCAGCGATATTGCCCGCCGCTGCCACATCAACCGGAATACCTTCTATTACCACTTCCAGGATAAGTATGACGTGATTACCTGGATCTTTTATAACGAAATCACGCCCATCGTCAGCGGCGGCATGCACGCCGACTGCTGGAGCGACAGTCTCTTTGCTTTGTGCCGGACCATGCAGGAAAACCGCACCTTTTACCTCAACGCCCTCAGTGTCGCCGGTCAGAACTCCTTCACGCAATGTCTTTTAGAGTTCTACCAGTCCCTGGTGACGAACCTTCTTCACAACGCCGACCACAGCGGCAGCCTGACGGATGAGGATGTCCGCTTTGTCTCCCGGTTTTACGCCTATGCCCTCATCGGCACCATCTTGGAGTGGGCCAAGGACGGCATGACCGCAGATCCGGCCCCTTTCATCCGTCGTTTGGAACGCATGATCAACGGCGAACTCTTTGACGGCATCGTCCTGGCCCGGGCTACCCTTCCCTCTGAGTCTTCCCAGACTCCGGTTCCCGCCGGCCCGAAGAGGACCCCATAAATCAAAGCCCCGCGCTGTAGAAATTCCTACAGTGCGGGGCCTGTCTTTTTTCCTCTTATATCTCCAGATTCTGAGCCAGTCCTATCCCAAATACATTCAGCCCGGTGTGGCAGGCGATCACCAGTGACAGCACATCTTTCGTCACCGGATGGCCTGGGAATGCCTCCTGCACCGTCTGCCGCCAGGCCTCTCCCTGCTCCGGCGTGCCCACATAGGCCACATACAGCGACACCGGCTTCCCGGCAAAGTCCGTCTCCAAATCCCGGCGCAGGGCCTCGATCATTTTCTGCTCCATTTGCTTACGGCCCCGGACCTTGGCAAAGAGGTCGATGCCGCCCTCCCACAGCCGCAGCACCGGCTTGATCTGCAGCGCCGTGCCGATGGCCGCCGTGGCCGGAGAAATCCGCCCGCCCTTGCGCAGCTGCTTGAGGGACTCCACCCCCAGATAAATCCGGTGCTCCAGAGCGTGCTCCTCCAAGATCTCCTTGATCTCCTCCGCCGTCTTTCCTTTGTCCCGCAGGGCTGCCGCCTCCAGTACCGACTGCTTCTGCAGCAGGGAAATCCGCTTGTTGTCCGCCACCTGGACCCGGCCCTCAAAATCCTCCGCCAGAGCCATAGCGCTCATGCAGGAGCCGCTGAGGCTGCTGGTCATGGGGATGTACACCAGCTCGTCATACTCCTCCAGCACCTTTTCCCACAGATCCTGCAGCTCCCCCGGCGCGGGCTGGGAGGTGGACACCTCCGCCCCCTCCTCCATATACCGGAAAAACTCCTCCGCAGTCAGAGATACGCCCTCATAGTACAAGGTTCCATTGATGGTGAAGGGCATAGGGACCACAAATACCCCCAATTCTCTGCCCATTTCCGGCAGAATGCCGCTGTTGCTGTCCGTCACCACTGCTGTCCGCATATCGTCTTCCTCCACCGTTTTTCAGGCTCCGCCCGTCTTCTCACAACATACTATACCCGATTCTCTGTCAAGAGAAAATAGTCAATTCAGATAAATGTTCGAATTTCAGACAACTGTCTGAAATTCACAGATCAGGCGCAGCTTTTCCGCCCGACTCAGCTGCTTGATCTCCCACTCCCGGTGCATGGCCTTTTCTTTGGTGGAACAGCGCTCCGCGTACCGCAGTGTTACCGGACGGCGGGAACGGGTGTATTTTGCCCCCTTTCCGGCATTATGAACAGCTAAACGCCGGCGGAGATCTGTGGTCCAACCGGTGTACAGCGTGCCGTCGGCACAGACGAGAATATACGCATAATACATAAAAATTCCTCCGTTTTTTCATAATACCATGGCAATATTCGGAAAATCCAGTTTTTTCTTTACTTCTTCTTTCGATTTCTGTTATACTACTCTATATGGTAAATTTCTCTTGCAGGAGCTGATGGGATTGATCTTAGTTAAAAACCGTCTCACCGGCGCGGTACAGTCCGCCATAGCGCTGTTCTGCGCCGCCTCTGTAGCCCTGGCCGCCGCCGCTTCCCTGCTGCCCGCCGCCCTGGACACCCTGCCCGCGGGGACTCTGGACCCGCTTACTCTCTGGCAGGATTCCCCCTCTTATGACGACTATGTCCTGATCTCCCACGGCGTGGGCGCCATCAATGGCAGGACTCGGGTGGCCGCTGAGGAGTCCTTCCTCTATAATTACCGTTTGGGATATCGGGTGTTCGAATGCGACTTTGTGCTCACCTCCGACGGCTACGCTGTGCTGCGCCATGACTGGTTGGGCGGCATGCAGGCAGGAATCGACGAGGCGCATATTCCCACTCGGGAGCAGTTTTCCGCAACCCCCATTCTGGGGCAGTACACCCCTCTCACCTTTGGAGATCTTCTGGATCTGATGATCCACTACCCGGACATCTGGATTATCACCGACTTCAAAGACACCGATGACGCCTCTGTGACCGCCCTCTTTACCGCGCTGGTAAATGAGGCCAACGCCATAGGCCGCCCTGATCTTCTCAGCCGCATGGTGGTACAGCTGTACACCCCGGAGATGTACCACACCGTGGAGGCGGTCCACCACTTCGGCCACTATATGCTCACCCTCTATCAGACGGAGTTCTACGGTGAGGCCGACATTCTGGAGCGGTATGTCCGGGAGGCCGCGGCCCTGGGCATCCACGACATTGTCATGTGGAGCTTTCTCTATGACGAGTCCTTCCTCCCCATTTTGGAGGCCTACGGCTCCCGGGTCTATGTCCACACCCTCTCCGATCCCGCCGCCGCTCAGAAGCTTCTGGACCGGGGCGTCTATGGAATTTATGCCGACGGCATCGACCCCGCCGCCGTCCACCGCTGAAAAAGCAAATCCCGAAGCCTGACGGCTTTGGGATTTGCTTTTTTATACGAATATTGCTATAATGAGGTATCTATCGCGCTGCACCGGCGGCATTGCCGCCGGTTATCATAAAGGAGGCCCTGTTATGGAACTATATGAGAAGACTCTGGAGCAGGTCAGCAAGTATGAGGGACGTGTGATCCACGTCCATGTGGATACGGTGGAGCTGCCCAACGGCCGCACCTCCACCCGGGAGATTGTCAACCACCCCGGCGGGGTGGGCATTTTGGCCCTGGATGAAAATAACAACGTTCTGGTGGTCCGGCAGTACCGCTACGCCTTCGGCCGGACGCTGATAGAGATCCCGGCGGGAAAGCTGGAAAAGGGGGAGGACCCCTATCAGGCCGCCATGCGGGAGCTGAAGGAGGAGACCGGCGCCACCTGCGAAAAGCTGCAGTCCCTGGGAGAGATCTTCCCCACCCCCGGCTACTGCGATGAGATCATCCGGCTGTACCTGGCCCGGAACCTCAGCTGGGGGGAGATGCATTTGGATGAGGACGAGTTCCTCACCGTCAGCCGGATGCCCTTCCAGGAGCTGGTGGACAAGATCCTGTCCGGCGAGATCCGGGACGCCAAAACCTGCGCGGCCATTTTGAAGGCCAAGCTGCTGCTGGGCCTGTGAGGAGGATGGCATGGACAAGAAAACTGCTCTGATCGTAGAGGACGAAAAAAATATTGTGGACATTCTCCGCTTCAACCTCCAGCGGGAGGGCTTTGCCACCCTGGAGGCCTACGACGGAGAGACGGGGCTGCGCCTGGCCATGGAGGAAAATCCGGACATTCTGCTGCTGGACGTAATGCTGCCCAAGATGAACGGCTTCGACGTGTGCCGCCGCCTGCGGGAGCAGGGCAACAACCTGCCGGTGCTGATCCTTACCGCCCGGGAGGAGGAGGCCGACAAGGTGCTGGGTCTGGAGATCGGCGCCGACGACTATATCACAAAGCCCTTCTCCATGCGGGAACTGATGGCCCGGGTAAAGGCCAACATCCGCCGCACCTCCATGAAAATGGACGCCTCCAGCACCATGGACACCGGCAGCGGCCTGGTGGTGAACACCGACACCTATCAGGTCACCAAGGGCGGCAAGGTCATCGATCTCACCCAGCGGGAGTATGAGCTGCTGACCTTCCTGGCCAGCCACCCGGGCAAGGTCTACAGCCGCATTGACCTTATGGAGCAGGTGTGGAACTACGGCTATGTGGGCGACGATGTGCGCACTGTGGACGTGACAGTGCGGCGTCTCCGGGAGAAGATCGAGGACGACCCCGCCTCCCCCGCCTACATTCTGACCCGCCGGGGCGTGGGCTATTATTTCGCCGACCAGGCCTGAGCCGCCGGGAGAGAGGAGTTCGCCATGTTTCGCAGTCTCCATATCAAGCTGATGCTGATCATGCTGCTGCTGATCACCTCCCTGATGACCATTGTGGGAGCCTTTCTCATGACCAGCATCACCAGCTTTTACGTTGACGAATTCTATCAGCAGATGGGCAACACCTTCGGTGCGGACAACGAGACCTTCCTGGAAAATCTCCGTCTGGAGGCTGCCCAGGAGGACGGTGTGGACAAGATCCGCAGCATCATCGAGGCCAACGTAGGCGCTCTGGGCATCGACTCCCTGACCCGCAATTACTATATCTTAGACGGCGTCACCGGCGCCTTTCTCACCGGCTCTGATGAGGAGGGAGGCAGGGATCTGGCTGTCACCACCAACATCCTGGCCGCCCGCAACGGTCAGGTGGGCGACGGCAGCGACATCACCGCCAACTATATGGATTTCGCCTACCCGATCCAGGGCGGCGACAACTTCTACATCATCTATATCTTCGATAACCGGGATACGGTGAGTGAGCTGAACAGTCAGCTGTTCCTCATCATCATTCAGGCCCTGCTGGTAGGACTCCTCATCTCTGTCCTCCTCAGCTTCCTCCTCAGCAAGACCATGATCACCCCCATTGAGAAGCTGACTGAGGGCGCTGAGCGGGTGGCCGCCGGGGATTTCGGCAACGCCATCCAGGTGGAGTCCAGCGACGAGATCGGCGTGCTCACCACCACCTTCAACGAGATGGCCGCGGTGCTGGAGGAAACCCTCCACGCGGTGGAGAACGAGCGCAACAAGCTGGACACCCTCTTCCTCCACATGACCGACGGTGTGGTGGCCTTCGCCTCCGACGGCTCCATCGTCCACTGCAACCCCGCCGCCAGCGACATGCTGGACAATGATGTGGAGCGCATGGACTATCAGAGCCTCTTCGGTACTCTCTATCCCCTCTCGGAACTGGTGCAGCTCAAACGGCCCAACTACAAGGAGGCGGAGCTTCACATTCACGGCAAATTCCTGGAGGTCTACTTTGCCCCCTTCGCCCAGGAGGGCGGCCCCGGGGTGCTTACCGTGCTCCACGATGTCACCGTCCAGCGGAAGAACGAGGAGATGCGCAAGGAATTTGTGGCCAACGTGTCCCATGAACTGCGCACCCCCCTCACCAACGTGCGCAGCTACGCCGAAACGCTCCGGGACAGCGACGATATCCCCACGGAGACTGCCAACAGCTTTTTGGATATCATCATCGGTGAGACCGACCGGATGACCCACATCGTCCAGGATCTGCTGACCCTCAGCCGCCTGGAGTCCGGGCGGACGGATCTGAAGATGACCCGCTTCCACTTCGGCGACGCCATTGAAAATGTGTGCCGGGCGGTGGACCTGGAGGCCCAGCGCCACCGCCATCAGCTCTTCCGGGACTTCTCCTCCGAGGATCTGCCCATGATCATCGGCGACCGGGACCGGCTGGAGCAGGTGATGATGAACGTCATCGGCAATGCGATCAAATACACCCCCGACGGCGGCACCATCCGGGTCAACGCCGGGGCTGTGGACAGCAAGGTGTGGATGGAGGTGTCCGACAACGGCATCGGCATCCCCAAGAGCGACTGGAACCGGATCTTCGACCGGTTCTACCGGGTGGACAAGGCCCGCAGCCGGGAGAGCGGAGGCACAGGTCTGGGACTCTCCATCGCCCGTGAGATTGTCCAGCGCCACGGCGGCACCATCGGCCTCACGGACCACCAGGGCCCCGGCACCACCGTGCGTATTGTGCTGCCCATCCGCCAGGACGGTTTCCCGGAGGAGGACGGCAATGAAGCGTAAGCACACCCGGCTGTGGCAGAACCTGACCATTCTGGGGCTGAGCCTGTCCGCTCTGGCACTTTTGGGACAGGTGGCCTCCTTTGAGCTGGGGCTGGACGGCTCCCTTAAATCCCTGACCTCCCAGTTCAACGACACCATTATCGCCCCCAGCTTTTCCGACACCTCCCACTCGGTGGATCTCTCCACGCTCTCTGCTCCCATGAACCTGGTGGTCACCGGGGAGTATGGCCGCTACGGCGGCCTTCTGGTCTCCTCCGACACCACAGGGGTGGATCAGGCGCTGTCTCTTCTGCGGGAGGCGCTGGGTTCCGCCTACGGCGGCGGGCAGGTCTCCTCCGACCTTTTCCGGGAGCTGGTGGCCCAGCGGGGGATCTGCTTTGACTTTCTGCTGCCAGTCCCTATTTCTGTGATGTCCGGACGGCTCCAGGCGGAATTTGATCCCGGCGGCAGCGCCCGCTACTACCTGATTGCGGACACTGGAGACGCCACCGCCGCTCTGTTTCTCTGGGACGGCGGCGACACTGTCCAGCAGTATACCACCGCCGTGGATCTCTCCGCCCTCTCCCAGGTGGTCAGCTCCTTTGAGAGCAACGACGCCCGCTTTGCCTTTGAGGCCGGCGAGGAGTACGCAGCCCTGGACCCCTTTACCCTGGTGACGAGCCAGCGTGTCCACGCCTCCACCCTCCATGCCGCCACTCCGGCGGCGGCTCAATCGGTGGACGACCTTCTGTCTCTGCTGGACTTCAACCCTCACACCAACTCCCGCTACCCCCTCTCCAACGGAACGGAGGTAGTGGTGGAGTACCCCCGCACCCTCCGGGTCCAGACCGACGGCACCGTCCTCTACACCGGCGGCACCGAGCCGGCCAGCACCCTCTACCAGATCACCGCCGAGGGAACGTCCGCCACGCGGACGGAGGCGGTGCTGGCAGCGCTGCAGCTGTCGGAGACGCTGCTGTCCTATGGGGGAATCGACGTAAGTTCCCTGTGGTTTTCCGGCATTACCGCTATTGACGGCGGCTGGCTGGTAACATTGGACTACCAGGTGGGCGGTATCCCGGTCTACTTCTCCGACGGGGAGAACGCCATCTCTGTGGAGATCACCGGCACCACCATTACCGCCTTCCACTGCCGGTTCCGGCAGTATACCATCCAGGAATCCACCTATCCCCTGCTTCCTCTGACCCAGGCGGTGGCCATGGCCTCCGCCTATGACGGCGGCTTTTTGACGGTGGGATATGTGGATCAGGGTAGCGACCAGCTGCAACCCACCTGGCTGGTGCGGTAAAGAATGAGAAAGGAGCTGCCCTGTGTGGAAACCTATCGGCTAAAAAATATCACCATCCTCATTCTTCTTCTGCTGAATCTGTTTTTGCTGGGGCTTTTGCTGAACTTCCGCTGCCAGCAGCGCCACACCTCTCAGGAATTGGAGCAGCAGCTGGTGCGGCTCTTTGATTACCACGGCATCACCCTCCCTGAGGATCTGGACGCCGACGCCCCCTCCCTGACGCCCATGGGCGTCAGCCGCAGTCTCACAGACGAGGCAGCCATCGCCGCCTACCTTCTGGAGGAGAATGTGCAGGTGGAGGATCAAGGCGGAGGAATTTATACCTACACAGGAGCGATGGGCACGGTCCAGTTTCGCAGCAGCGGCGCTTTTGACTATGCTCCCGTCAGCCAGGACGTGTCGGACCCCCAGGCTTTTTTTGACGGTTTTTTGGAAGCCTTCGGCTATCAGGCGCTCTCCCCCAGCTACAGCGCCAACAGCGGCACCTTTTCCGCCGTGCGGCAGGTAGAGGGCTATGACGTCTATAACTGCACCGTCTCCTTCCGTTTTTCCGGCCAGCAGCTGGTGTCGGTGGCGGGCTCCTGGGTTTCCACTGCGGAAACCGCACCACTGCCCCAGCCCTCCTACACCGCCGCGGATGCCCTCAGTCAGTTTCTGGAGTACCGCAGTGAATCCGGCGTAGTGTGCAACAGCGTCATCTCTGTTCAGCCCGCCTACGCCCTCCAGTCCTCTACTCCCAGCACCCTGCAGCTGTCCGCCAAGTGGCAGGTGGTTACCGACACCTATAGTTATTATGTAGACTGCGTTACCAAGGAGGTTCAGAGAACATCTTAGTAATTTCCCCAAAAACGCCCCCTGTTCCCCTGAAAATTCATGGTTCGTTTTTTTGAATTGATTATTGATTTTGCGAGAATATTTGGTATACTATCTTTGGCATAAAACCAGATTATGTCTCCCTCTTTTCGTAAAGACGGATGTATGATGCTGTTTTCTCAGGACAGACTGTCTGTGTGGAGTACTGTCCTGCTTGGATAATATAAGGAGCGTGTTCTTTTGACAAAGTATATTGTGGAGGGCGGAAATCCTCTTTTCGGCGAGGTCCACATCAGCGGCGCCAAGAATGCCGCGGTGGCGATTATTCCCGCCGCTTTGATGGTCAACGGCGTGTGCCGGATCGAGAATATTCCCCAGATCAGCGATGTGACCCTTCTCCTGTCCATTCTCCAGGATATGGGCGCAAAAATCCGTTTTCTTAACAAAAATACGGTGGAGATCGACTGTTCCTCCGCCCACAACGCCAGAGTGCCCTATGACTCCGCCCGCCGCTGCCGCGCCAGCTATTACCTCATCGGCGCGCTGCTGGGGCGGTTCGGTCTGGCCGACGTGGCCCTGCCCGGCGGCTGCGACTTCGGCGGCACCCGCCCCATCGACCAGCACTTGAAGGGCTTCAACGCCCTGGGCGCCCAGGTGGAGGTGCAAAGCGGCTTTATCAACGCCCGGGCCGGTGAAACCGGCCGTTTGAAGGGGGCCAATATTTTCCTCGATAAGGTCTCCGTTGGCGCCACCATCAACATCATGCTGGCCGCCGCCCTGGCGGAGGGCAGCACTGTCATCGAAAACGTGGCCAAGGAGCCCCACATTGTGGACGTGGCCAACTTCCTTAACTCCATGGGCGCCAATATCCGGGGCGCCGGCACCGATATCATCAAGATCCGCGGCGTGGAGCAGCTCCATGGCGGCACCTACTCCATCATCCCCGACCAGATCGAGGCCGGCACCTACATGGCGGCGGTAGCCGCCTGCGGCGGCCAGATCAAGGTGTGCAACATCATTCCCAAGCACATGGACTGCATCACCGCCAAGCTCCTGGAGATGGGCGTGGAGGTGGAGGAGATTGAGGACAATCTTCTGGTCCGCCGCATCGGCCCGCTGATGAAGACCAACATCAAGACCATGCCCTATCCCGGCTTCCCCACCGACATGCAACCCCAGCTGGCCGCCGCCCTCTGCCTTGCTCACGGCACCAGCATTATCACCGAGAGCGTGTGGAGCAGCCGCTTCCGCTATACCGACGAGTTCAAGCGCATGGGCGCCCAGATCCAGGTGGACGGAAATCTGGCTATCATCGAGGGCGTGGAGCACCTCTCCGGCGCCCAGATCGAGGCCTGCGACCTGCGGGCCGGCGCTGCTATGATCATTGCCGCCCTTGCCGCCTACGGCACCAGTGAGATCACCGGTGTGCAGTACATTGAGCGGGGCTATGAGAGCGTTATCGAAAAATTCCGGAAGCTGGGCGGCAATATCACCTCTGTAGAGGTTCCCGACGAGGACGAGGCCCTCAGCGCTGGCTGAGTTTTTTCTCCTCTGTGTCAGGACCCGGTCCTTACGATCGGGTCCTGGTTGTGTTGTATTTTCCGGCCGGACAGTCTTTGCCCGGCCGTTATTTCTGGAATTGTGAGGTCCCCTTATGCGCTTTCAGACTCTGGCCAGCTCCTCCGCCGGCAACGCCGCTCTTCTCTCTCTTGGGGAGGAACATCTCCTCATCGACGCAGGCATCAGCTGTCTCCGCCTGCGCCGCGGGCTTGAAGAGATGGGCCTCAGGCTGGAAGATCTGACCGCTGTACTCATCACCCACGCCCACAACGACCACACCGCCGGCCTCGCCACCCTGCTCAAGCGCTGCGCCGCCCCTATCCTCTGCACGGAGGAGACCGCGCGGCAGCTGTGCTACCGAACGGCAGGGCTGGAGGGGCGGCTTCTCCCCTTCCCCTTGGGGGGACAGACGGAGGTGGGCGGCTGCCTTGTGACCTCCGTACCCACCAGTCACGACATTCCCGGTTCCACCGGCTTTCGCTTCGACTGGGGCAGCAGCTCTCTGGGTTACTTAACCGACACCGGCATCATTCCCCGTGAGGCGGAATGCCTCCTTGGCGTGGACCTTTTGTACTTGGAGGCCAACCACGACGTGGAGACCCTCCGGTCCGGCCCCTACCCCTACTACTTAAAAGCCCGGGTGCTGGGGGACCAGGGACACCTCAGCAACGACGCCGCGGCCCGTTTTGCCCAGGCGGCTGCCCTGCGGGGCACCGGCGACATCATTCTGGCCCACCTGAGTCAGGAAAACAACACCCCCCAAATGGCCTTCCGCACCGTGGAGACCGCTCTGCGTGGGGCGGACTACCGGGGACTGCTGTCGGTGGCTCCCCGGGCCGGTCTCAGTCCGGCCCATGAGACGGAGGCGGCGGCATGCAGAAAGTAAATATTGTGTGTGTAGGAAAATTAAAAGAACGTTTCTACACAGAAGCGGCAGCGGAGTATCAAAAACGGCTCCAGCGCCACTGCAGACTGGAGATCACGGAGCTGCCGGAGCAACGTCTGCCGGAGAACCCCTCCCCTGCCCAGATCGAACAAGCCCTCAGCCGGGAGGCGGAGGCCATCCGGGGAAAACTCAGTTCCTCCGCCGCTCTCGTTGCCATGTGCATTGAGGGGGAGACCATGTCCAGCGAGGCCCTGGCGGCGCAGATGCAGCGCTGGGCCAACAGCGGCGGCAGCCAGCTCACCTTTCTCATCGGCAGCAGCGTAGGGCTCCACCCCTCCCTGAAGGCCCAGGCGGCCCTGCGCCTCAGCATGTCCCCCATGACCTTCCCCCACCACCTGGCCCGGGTGATGCTCCTGGAGCAGATCTACCGGTCCTATCAGATCCTGGAGGGAAGCCGCTACCACAAATAATGTTCTGCTTCCACGGCGGAGGTCCCACTGGCGGACTTTCCGCCGTCTTTTTCCCTTTTCCTCTTGAACCCCGTGAAAAGTCTTGGTACAATAGAGTATCATATACGATGTCCATCGAAGTGTTGCTTCTTTGGACCACTATTCCAATAGAAAGAGAACCATTCACCTGTGAACAAAAAAGCCATCCGCGCGGCCTTCCCCCTGACGGTGCCGGTGATGGCGGGATATCTGGTTTTGGGGATGGGCTTCGGCATTCTGCTCCAGAGCAAGGGCTACTCCTTCTGGTGGGCGGGACTGATGAGTCTGACCATCTACGCCGGGTCCATGCAGTATGTGGCGGTGGACCTCTTAAGCGCCGGGGCCTCCCTCCTCTCCGCCGCCCTTATGACCCTCATCCTCAACGCCCGCCACCTGTTCTACGGCCTGTCCATGCTGGAAAAATACCGCCCCATCCACGGCGGCAGGAAGGCCTATCTCATCCACGGCCTCACCGATGAGACCTACTCCCTGGTCTGTTCCGCCAAGCCCCCCGAGGGGGTGGAGGCCGGAGTATTTTATTTCTGGATCAGTCTTTTGGACCAGTGCTACTGGCTGACGGGCAGCGTGGTGGGCGGCCTTTTAGGTCAGGTGCTGCCCTTTGACACCACCGGCATCGACTTTGCCATGACCGCCCTTTTCGTGGTGATCTTCACCGAGCAGTGGCTCACCCGGAAAAACCATCTGAGCGCCATTATCGGCCTTGGGGTATCGGCGGTGTGTCTGGTACTGTTCGGGCCGGACAACTTTCTGATCCCCGCCATGGCGGGCATTGCCCTGCTGCTGACGGTCCTCCGCTCCCATCTCAAAGAGAAGGAGGCGGACGCATGAACCTCCACTCCCTGGCCCTGGTGGCTGTGATCACCGCTGTAACCATCCTCACCCGGCTGCTGCCTTTCCTGCTCTTCGGCGGAAAGCGGGAGCCCCCCGCTTTGATTCTGGAGCTGGGACGGGCGCTGCCCTGCGCCGTTATGGGGATGCTGGTGGTCTACTGCCTGCGCTCCATCGATCTCACCGCGGCCCCCTTCGGCGCGCCGGAGGTGATGGCCGTGGCGGTGTGCGTAGGACTCCACATCTGGCGGCGCAGCACCCTTTTGAGTATTGCCGGCAGCACCGCTCTGTACATGCTGCTGGTGCAGGCTGTATTTTGATTTCGCGCATATATTCCCCACAATTTGAAGGAGGAGTTAATGGATATGGACTACATGAAGGAATACCAAAAGTGGCTTGACAGCGGTGTGCTCACCGAGGCGGAGGTCCAGGAGCTGAAGGCCATCGCTGACGATCCCAAGGAGATCGAGAGCCGGTTCTACGGTCCTCTGGAGTTCGGCACCGCCGGGCTGCGGGGCACCATGAAGATGGGCCTTCACCAGATGAATGTATATGTGATCCGCCACGCCACCCAGGGCTTCGCCAATGTGATCTGCGCCGAGGGTGAGGAGGCCAAGCGCCGGGGCGTAGCCATCGCCATGGACTGCCGCCTCAACGGCATGGCCTTCTCCCGCGCCGCCGCAGAGGTCTGCGCCGCCAACGGCATCCATGTGCGGATCTTCGACTCCCTCCGCCCCACCCCTGAGCTGAGCTTTGCCGTCCGCTACTACGGCTGCCAGGCGGGCATCAACGTCACCGCCAGCCACAACCCCAAGGAGTACAACGGCTATAAGGTCTACTGGGAGGACGGCGCCCAGCTGCCCCCCCACCACGCCGCCGCCATTGCCGATCAACTGGCAAAAATCGATATCTTCAAGGACATCAAGCGGATGGACTATGACGAGGCCGTGGCCAAGGGCCTCATTGAGGTCATCGGCGAGGAGACCGACGAGGCCTTCCTGAAGGAGGTCATGGCCATGGTCACCGACCCCGACGCCATTCCCGCCGTGGCCGACACCTTCAAGCTGGTGTACACCCCCTTCCACGGCTGCGGTTACAAGCTGGTGCCGGAGGCTCTGAAGCGGGCCGGGGTGAAGCATCTCCTCTGCGTCCCCGAGCAGATGGTCATTGACGGCAACTTCCCCACCGTGGTCTCTCCCAACCCGGAGAATCCGGAGGGCTTCTATTTGGCGGTGGACCTGGCCAAGAAGAACGACGTCAGCTTCATCATCGGCACCGATCCCGACAGCGACCGGGTGGGCATCATGGTCCGGGACGGCAAGGGCGAGTACCAGGTGGTCACCGGCAACCAGACTGGCGTTTTGCTGCTGGACTATCTGCTGGGCGCCATGAAACGCACCGGCAAGCTGCCGAAGAACGCGGTGGCCCTGAAGTCCATTGTCTCCACTGAGATGGCCAAAGCTGTGGCGGAGAGTTATGGCGCAAAATGCTACGACACCTTCACCGGCTTCAAGTTCCTTGCGGAGAAAAAGAACCAGCTGGAGGAGAGCGGCGAGGGCAAGGTGGTCTTTTCCTTTGAGGAGAGCTACGGCTATATGCTGGGCGACTATGTCCGGGACAAGGACGCCGTCACCGCCTCCCTGCTGCTGACGGAGATGGCCGCCTACTATGCCGCCCGGGGCATGACGGTGCTGGACGCGCTGGAATCCCTCTATGAGAAGTACGGCTGCTACGGCGAGAAGACCTTCAACCTGGTGATGCCCGGTCTGGACGGCCTTGCGGACATGGCCAAGCTGATGAAGCGCCTCCGGGAGACCCCGCCCGCAGAGATCTCCGGGGTGAAGGTGGCCCAGTTCAAGGACTACAGCGACGGCACTGTGGTGGACTGCGCCACCGGCGCGAAGAGCGCCATGGAGCTCAGCGGCTCCAACGTACTGCGCTATGAAATGGCCGACGGCACCTCCCTCATCGTCCGTCCCTCCGGCACAGAGCCCAAGATCAAGGTCTACGTCCTCACCAAGGGCGACGACATGGAGCAGCGGGATGAGAAGCTGGCCAAGTACGGCGCCTGGGTAGACACCCTGAAGAAGTAAGTTTCACCGCAAGAAAGGAGACGCCATGGACCAAAAGCTGAAGATCGTGCTGTCTGTGCGGCTGTTCACCGATGAGAAGTGCTTTGGTCCCGGCGTGGCCACGCTGCTGCACAAGGTGGAACAGCTCCACTCCCTGCGCTCGGCGGCCATGGATATGAGCATGGCCTACTCCAAGGCGTGGACCATTGTGAAAAACGCGGAGCGGGAGCTGGGGTTCAAACTGCTGGACTCCACCACCGGCGGCCGTCACGGCGGCGGGGCGGTGCTGACAGCCGAGGGCCGCGCCCTGCTCAGCGCCTATGACGGTTACTGCGCCGCCCTGCGGCGGGAGGCGGACCGGATGTATGAGGAGTTCTTTGGGCAGTTTTCCTGAATTTTTTGAAAAATAACAAGCAGCGCGTCTGGGCCTCAGTCCCAGACGCGCTGCTTGTTTGCCGGAAATGCCGGAGACGGCATTTATCTTTCTCTCCTGCCCCGGCAAGACTCCCCTCTCTGCGGGGAGCACTGCGGAGGCGCTTTTACAGGGTCCCCTCAAAAATGAGGGGCCTTTCCCCGGAGGCCACAGCGCCGCCGGACACCTCCACGATCCCGCCGTACAAAAGCTCCGGGTACTTCCCATCGGGGAGCTCCACAGCGATCCTGCCGCCGTCCCCCTCCAGGCGGAACACACCGCAGAGAAGACGGTCCCCCAGGCGGTACCGGGCGTACACCGCGCCCCCCTCTTCCCGCAGCTCCCAGCTGCCCCGGGCCGTGATCTCGTCCTTTTTGATCTCCGCCAGACGCCGGAGCAGCGGCGACAGATCCGTCCCCGTCTCCCGGTCCACCGTCTCCTTCTCAAAGAGGCTGGGGGTGTGGACATTGGCCCACTCCTGTCCGGCGTACAGCAGCGCCATGCCCCGCTGAAACATCTGGAAGGCAGTGAGCTGCTCCAGCCTCCCTCTGTCCGTCACCTGTCCGGCGATCCGGGGCCGGTCATGGTTCTCCAGACACCGCAGCTTCACATAGTTCTCCGGATACAGCCCGTCCTGAAGCCGGAGGATCTCGATGTACACCGGAAGGGAGATCTCTCCCCGGAGATATTTCTCATACCAGGGCCAGATGTCGTAGTCATAGGCCACATCGAAGACCTGATACAGCTCCCCGTCGGACCAGCAGGGCATCCCCATGGCCCGCAGCTGGCGGACAAAATCCGCGTAGACCGACTCCGCCAGCCACAAAAGGCCCTCCTTCACCTGGGCGCAGGCCGCCCGGGCCTCCCGCCAGAATTCCAGCGGCACCATGGACGCCGCGTCGCAGCGAAAGCCGTCCACGATGGCCGCCCACTGCTTCAGCGTCTCAATCTGGTAATCCCACAACGCCCGGCTGCTGTAGTCCAGATCCACCACATCCGACCAGTCCGCCACCCGGTTGACAGGGGCGCCGCCGGTATCGTGGTGAAACCACTCCGGGTGGTTTTGGGCCAGCCAGGAATCGGGAGCGGTGTGGTTATACACGATGTCGATGATGCACCGCATCCCCAGGCGGTGGATCTCCTCCACCAGCGCCCGGAAATCCTCCATGGCGCCGTAGGCGGGGTTCACCGCCCGATAGTCCCGCACGGCGTAGGGACAACCGAGGCTGCCCTTTTTCCTCTGCTCCCCCACAGGATGAATGGGCATCAGCCAGATCACATCCGTCCCCAGAGACTTGATGCGCTCCAGATCCCTTCGCAGGGCCTGAAAAGTTCCCTCCTTCGTGTGGCTGCGCACATAGACACAGTACAGCACCTGGCTGCGAAGGGCGGTATCGGTTTCCTTTGCCATGATCTTATCTCCTTACAGCATCTTTTTGTGCCGGAAATACAGGATCTCCGCCGCAATGATCCCCAGGCTTACCATTGCCACCACCGCGTAGCCGTAGCGCCAATGGAGAATGGGGATGTTTGGAAAGTTCATGCCGTACCACCCGGCGATGAGAGTCAGGGGCATGAAGAGGGTAGTCACCACGGTGAGGATGGTCATGACCCGGTTTTGCTGGACATCGATCTGGGTGCGGTACAGCTCCCGCAGCTGCAGCAGATACTCCCGCAGCATCTCCACATGGTTGTGAAGCCGCTCCGCCCGGTTGGTGAACAGCTGCCAGAAGCGGCTCTCCTCCCCCGCCGCCTCCCCGGTCATCTCATCGCCGATATCGATGAGTTGCTCGTAGTAGGCGTGGAGGGCGGACAGCTCCTTGCTCTGGATGATGGCCCTCTCATAGAAGTGCTCCGGCGGCTTGCGCAGAAGGCTCTCCTCCACAGCCCCCAGCCGCTCCTCCACCTCCTGGAGATAGAGGAGGTCTCCGTCAATGAGCTGTTCCAGCACCGTCAAAAGCAGGTGCCGGGGCGAGGCGTCTCCCGGCAGGGTGTCCCGCAGCTTCTCCAGCCGCTTGCCCAGCGCTCCGCCGCCGCCGATGAGCAGCAGTTCCTGCCGCCACAGGTAGAACCCGAAGGACAGGGGCTTTTCCTCCCCCCGGCCGGGAATGCGCATGACCCCCTGTACGCTGTCTCCGAAGGACTCCACCTTGCAGTAGCGGACCGTCTCCAGACTTCGCTCCAGCCGCCGCTTGTGGGGCATCCGCTCCTCCAGCCCGGCAAATTCCTGCTCGGTCATCTGAATCAGACGGACCTCCCCCGGTTCCAACTCCCCCTCGCATTTCCGCAGGGCTCCGCCGGACCGAATCCGGTACTGTTCCATGGCTCCCGCCTCCTCTTCCCTTCACATTTTTAACATGGTACAGTATACCACCATTTCGTGGGAAGTCAAAACCTCCGAACCGGCGCGGACCTGTTCCTAATGGCGCCGCTCCCGCGCAGGGACCTTACTGCTTCTCCTTCTCTTCCCCCTGGTCTCGGGAAGCGGAACGCTTTCGGCGGAGCAGCGGCCCGCCGCCGGCCGGCGGCAGATCAAGAGAGAAGGTCACCTTCACCAGCCACACGAAAAACAGCAGCACCAGAATGGGGATCACACAGGAGGTCACCAGCATCACCGCCAGCGCCTCCAGGAAATTGTTCACCATGGTCCCCACCTTTTCGGACAGATCGGAGGCGATGCCGGTGATGCTGTCGGTGATGGAAGAGAGGATGCCTGAGAGGAATCCCTCGTCTGACTCCTCCGTCTCCTCCGCCCTGCTCTCCACCTCTGCAGCGGTCTCCTTTGCCGTCTCGATGGTGGCGTCAATGGAGGTACGATAGGTGTCCTCGATCAGGCCCGAGAGCTTGACGCTGGCCGGGATCACAAGGACAATGGCGATGCCGAAGATACACAGCTTCCTGGCCAGTACCCGAAGCACCTCCCGGTCAATCAGCAGATAGAGAAGGTAAAGCAGGCACGCCGCCGGAATGAGCACCTGGAAGGTGACATAGCCGGTGATGGTGAGGAGATACTTCTCTAAGTAAATGGCGCAGAGCACAAGCAGAAAGCCGGTGCTCAGATCCGCAAGCTTCTCCGCAATAGGCGTTGCGGCGTCCCCGGGAAGAAGCGTAATGGCGGCAGACGCCGCTGTGGTGGCCGCCGTCAGCTCCAGCACTGTGGTCTGTTTCTCCTCCAGCGCCGCAATGGTCTTTGCATGAAACCGGGCGGATGTGGCCGCCTTTGACACCACGCATAGAGAGAGGATGGCAAGGATCAGTAAAATGGCCCCGGGGATCAATTTCTTTTTGTCCACATAGTTCATCTTTGGATTCCTTTCTCTGCCGCGGCGCGCCGCGGGTTTTTACAAGCCGACTGTATCATAGCATGCCTCCCCCGCTGTTGTCACGGGGAAAAGAATCCGTTTCTTCGTTCCATTGCACTTCTGTTGGAGAAAAGAGAACCTTTTTCTTAAAAATCCTCATCATTTCAGGAGAATCCGGCCATAAGCAGTCTGTCCGATGGTCCGTACGGCGTCTCCGCCGCCTGTAAAAAGGCCGCCGCAAATCGGTACGGAATTTTGCGTAATAATTGTAGTCAGGCGCGAAATCTGTTATAATAGCGCTAAAATCAGTATGATAAGGTTTCGACCACCTCACTCACCAATCTTCCCATAAAGAAAGGACAGATACCGCAATGGCCGCAATGACGTTATACACTGTGATCGTCGCCGACGACGAGGACGAGATCAGAGAAGCCGTGTGCACCATGATTCCCTGGGAGGAGCTTGGCTTCTGCCTGGTGGGAAACGCCAGCAATGGACTGGACGCGCTGCAGCTTGTGGAAAAGTACGAGCCCGACCTGCTGCTCACCGATATCCGTATGCCCTTCATCTCCGGCATCGAACTGGCCCGGCAGGTACGGGAGGTACGCCCCGCCACCAACATCGCTTTCTTGAGCGGATACGACGACTTTGAATACGCCAAGCAGGCGATTCAGTACAACATCATCAGCTATATGCTCAAGCCCCTGACCATGGAGGGCCTGGCATCGGAGCTGCGGACCATCCGTCAAAAGATCGACGCCCAGTTCGCCATGTTCCGTGAGGCCGCCCAGCGGGGCGGCGAACAGGACCAGCGGGCGGCGGTGCTGATGCCTCTGGTGCTGGACGACTACGCCGATCCGGACGCGGAAATCCAGGCGGAGGCTATGGCCCGGCAGTGCGGACTGCTGCGGGATCAGGAGGACCACCCCAGCTACACGCTGATGGTCTCCACCCTTCTGAGCGACAGCGGGGGCAATTGCACAGACCCGTCCTTTGTGGCGTCGGTGAATACCCTTGCTTCCAAATACCTCCGCTGCGTCAGCTTTTTTGCCTCTGGAAAGGTGGTCTCCGTGCTGCTGGGAAATCCCCTGGATTTTGAGGAATACCTGCATATTTTAGCCGACGAGATCCCCCAGATGGCATCCCGGGTGCTGGGCAAGCGCTGCCGCATCGGCATCAGCCGGGCTGCCCGGTCCCTCACTGCCCTCCACGGCGCCTACCGGGAGGCCATGGAGGCCCTTCGTCAGGGGGACAAGAGCGAGAGCGGCGCCCAGTTCATCAGTGACCTGGCTCCCGTCAAGGGGGGGAGTCTCCTCTGCAAGCGGGCTTTGGACACCCTGGACCAGCACTATATGAACGCGGATCTCTCCCTGGTGTCCCTCAGCGGGATGCTGGATGTGAGTCCCAACCACCTGAGCGCCTGCATCAAAAAGTGCACCGGCGAGACCTTCATCAATATCCTCATCCGAAAGCGGATGGATGCGGCCCGGGACCTTCTGGCCACCTCCAGTCTCAAGGTGCAGGAGATCTCCCAGCGCTGCGGCTATACCGATCAGCACTACTTCAGCTACTGCTTCAAAAAATACTGCGGCGAGTCCCCCAACGCCATGCGCCGGCGGCTGGGGGTGGAGAGGGTGGGTGAGCCGTCTTGACCAGCCGATCTCCCCGCACCGGACTGCGGATCACTACCATCCTGGTGGCCATGGTGGTAGGGGTGGTAGCCGTCATCCTCTGCTGCTGCATCCTTTTGTTTCTGAACCGGTACCGCAGCGCCATGGTCCAGAGCGCCCGCACCAGCAGCGTGCAGGCGGTATCCCAGGTGTCCAACACAGTAGGCAATTACCTGAGGGACATGGACCAGGCGATGGAATTGGTGGAGCAGTCCATGCTGGAGGACGAGTCCGACCGGGACGAGCTGCTGGCCGCCTTTCTGAAGTTCCGGCCGGACGTGGTGGCCGTCACCAGCTACTCCGACAGCGGCGACCTGCTGGAGTGCTGGTCCCCGGGCCGGGAGCCCCGGGAGAATATCTTCCAGAACCTCTCCTTTGATCTGGAAAAGGCCAGATCCTCCCAGTCCGCCTACATGACCGCCCCCCATGTGGAGTCCATCTTCGAGAGCTACTACCCCTGGGTGGTCACCATGACCACCCCCCTGCCCCCGGGAGGCGAGGCCGCCTGGGTATCATTGGACCTGAGCTTTTCCAGCATCTCCAGCTATATCAACAACGTCAGCATCGGTCAGCGGGGCTACTGCTTCCTGGTGGACAAGGACGGCAACATCGTCTACCACCCCCAGCAGCAGCTCTTGTACGCAGGGCTCAAGTCGGAGAATGTGGAGCTGCTTGCCTCCTTGAAGGATGACTCCTATGTGGACGACACGGTAATCTACTGCGTCACCAGCGTGGAAGGCAGCGACTGGCGGGTGGTAGGCGTCAGCTATGTGGATGAGCTGGTGAACCGCAATGTCCAGGAGATGATCCGCCTGTCCTTCCTGCTGGCAGTGGTGGTGCTGGCCGCCGCCCTTCTCACCAGCTGGCTCCTCTCCCAGCTGCTGGGCCGCCCCCTGCGGGGGCTGGCCTCGGCCATGGAGAGCTTTGAGACCGACGCCGACCACTTCACCTACCGGCCTGTGGGCGGCACCAGAGAGGTCCAGGAGCTCTCCAGTTCCTTCGGCCACATGGTGCTGCGCATCCAGCAGCTGATGACCACCGTCCGGGAGGAGGAGGTCAATCTCCGGAAAACGGAGCTGAAGGCCCTCCAGGCCCAGATCAACCCCCACTTTCTCTACAACACCCTGGATTCCATCGCCTGGATGTGCGAGCAGGGCCGCAACGCCGACGCGGTAAAGATGGTCCACGCCCTGGCAAGGCTCTTCCGCATCAGCATCAGCAAAGGCCACGAGCTGATCCCCATCGCCAAGGAGATCGAGCACGCCGAGAGCTATCTCCAGATCCAGAAATACCGGTACAAAAACCAGTTTACCTACCAGTTTGACGTGGACCCGGCCTGTCTCAACTACTACTGCAACAAGATCACCCTGCAGCCCATCATTGAAAACGCCATTAACCACGGCCTGGATCTGATGGTGGATGAGGGCATGATCACCGTCCGGGTCTGTCAGGACGGCGAGGATATTTTGTTCTTTGTCCAGGACAACGGCGTGGGCATGAGCCCGGAGCAGGTGGCCTCCATCCTGCAGCATGGGCCCAAGGACCGCACCGGCATCGGCATCAAAAACGTCAACGACCGGCTGCAGATCTACTTTGGGAAAAAATACGGGCTCCGCATCACCAGCGAGCTGGACGTGGGTACCTGCGTGGAGATCCGCATGCCCAAAATACAGGAGGGCGACTATGAGACGAAATAAGCGGACGGCGCTGGCGGCGGCAGTGGCGGTCCTCCTCTGCCTGTGCGGCTGCATGGCCAGCCCGGTCCCCGCCGCCCAGCACACCGTGGCTCTGGTAGCCAAATCCACCCAGACGGAGTTCTGGCTGTCGGTCTTCGCCGGGGCGGAGGCCGCCGCCACGGAGTATAACATGAAGCTCACCATTGTAGGTCCGGAAACGGAGGAGGACTACGAGACGCAAAACCAGATGGTGGCCGATGCGGTGGAGGCGGGAGCGGAGGCTCTGGTGTTCTCCGCCATCGACTATGAGAACAACGCCGCCGCCATCGACGCGGCCGCCCAGGCCGGGGCCCGGATCGTGGCCATCGACAGCAACGTGGCCTCCGACGCGGTCAGCACCTACATCGGCACCGACAACTATGCCGCCGGGCAGATGGCGGCCCAGGCCGCCCTGGACCGGGTGGACGGAACGCTGCGGGTGGGGATCATCAACTATGACATCAGCAGCGCCAACGGCCAGGAGCGGGAGCGGGGCGCAGTGGATACTTTCACTGAGAGCGGCCGGGCGGAGATCGTAGCGGTCGTCAATACCCTGGCGGAGGCCAAACACGCCCAGTCCGACACGGAAGCTCTGCTGGAAAAATATCCCCAGATCGACGTGCTGCTGGCCTTCAACGAACCCACCAGTGTAGGCGCCGCCTATGCCGTGGAGGATCTGGGCCTCTCCGACACAGTGTTTCTGGTGGGCTTCGACTCCAATGTGGCCACTGTGGACGGACTCCAGGAGGGCAGCGTGGACGCCCTGATCGTTCAAAACCCCTATGCCATGGGCTATCTCGGCATCGAGAGCGCCTATAAGCTCCTCACAGGACAGGAGTCCGGCCTGGAGCGGACGGTGGACACCTCCACCCAGATTGTGGACCGTCGAAATCTTTTTTCCATCGACAGTCAAAAAGCTCTGTTTGCCTTTGAGCAGCGCCGGTCGTGAGGATTTTGCACAAAAATAGATCCCCATTTTTAAGCACTTTGATGTATTTGCATAAATTTTTACCACCCTTTCGGTGAATTTTCAACTTGTTTTTTTACTCCTTTTTTAATAAAATTGAACATGTAAGGCAGGGCCTGTGTTTCAGGTTCTGTACAAATTGCATGGAAAAGGAGAACGATTATGAAAAGAGCTCTTGCAATGATCCTGGCTGCTGTCATGATGTTCGCCCTGGTTGCCTGCGGTGAGACCACCACCAACAACGGCAGCAGCGGAAACACCGGTGACACCAGCAATACCGGCGATACCGGCACTGTGGCCAACAAGGATAAGCCCCTTGTCTGGTACAACCGCCAGCCCTCCAACAGCGCCACCGGCGAGCTGGACATGACTGCTCTGTCCTTCAACGACAACACCTACTATGTGGGCTTTGACGCCAACCAGGGCGCCGAGCTGCAGGGCACCATGATTCTGGACTACATCACCAAGGCCATTGAGAGCGGCACTGAGATCGACCGCAACGGCGACGGCATCATCGGCTACGTTCTGGCCGTCGGCGACATCGGCCACAACGACTCCATCGCCCGTACCCGCGGCGTCCGCTCCGCTCTGGGCACTGCCGTTGAGGTTGACGGCGCCATCGACAGCACTCCCGTTGGCACCAACGTGGACGGCAAGTCCACCTACGTCAAGGACGGCGAGCTGACCATCGGCGGCACGACCTATGTGGTCCGTGAGCTGGCCTCTCAGGAGATGAAGAACTCCGCCGGCGCCACCTGGGATGCCGCTACCGCCGGCAACGCCATCGGCACCTGGTCCGCTTCCTTCGGTGAGCAGATCGACATCGTGGCCTCCAACAACGACGGTATGGGCATGGCCATGTTCAACGCCTGGTCCCAGGCCAACGGTGTTCCCACCTTCGGCTATGACGCCAACTCCGACGCTGTGGCCGCCATCGCCAACGGCTACGGCGGCACCATCAGCCAGCACGCCGATGTGCAGGCCTACCTGACCCTGCGTGTGCTGCGCAACGCTCTGGACGGCGTGGACATGGACACCGGTATCGGCACTGCTGACGACGCCGGCAACGTCCTGAGCTCCGACGTGTTCTACTATGACGAGGCTACCCGTTCCTACTACGCTTTGAACGTGGCCGTCACCGCTGAGAACTATCAGGACTTCCTGGATTCCACCGTGACCTACGCTCCTGTCTCCAACCAGCTTGACGCCACTGCTCACCCCACCAAGAACGTGTGGCTGAACACCTACAACGCCGCCGATAACTTCCTGGGCTCCACCTACAAGCCCCTGCTGCAGAAGTACGACGACCTTCTGAACCTGAATGTTGAGTATGTGGACGGCGACGGCCAAACCGAGTCCAACATCACCAACCGTCTGGGCAACCCCAGCGCCTATGACGCCTTCGCCATCAACATGGTGAAGACCGACAACGCCGCTTCCTACACCGGCCTGCTGAGCCAGTGATCTGGTGAGTGACGGTCAGCGGATTCCGATTCGCTGATTAAGAAGGAATAACACTTGCTATTAGGGAGAAGGAATTCTCCGTTCGGGAGAAGCGCCTCCCTGTTCGGACGAAGGAATTCTCCCTAATAGCGCATTTGGAAGAAATACACAGCAGGGTCAGATTTCTCGCTGAGCCTGCAATACGCTGAAACGGGAGTAACGAGAATGGCAGATGCGAAAGACGATATTGTCCTGTCAATCCGAGGTATGAGCAAGTCTTTCGGCCGCAACCGAGTGCTGGACCACATCAACCTGGACGTGAAGCGGGGAACCGTGATGGGGCTGATGGGAGAAAACGGCGCCGGTAAGTCGACCATGATGAAGTGCCTGTTTGGTACCTATCAGAAAGACGAGGGCAAAATCTTTTTAAACGGCAAGGAAATCAGCTTCTCCGGACCCAAGGACGCTCTGGAAAACGGGATCGCCATGGTGCACCAGGAGCTGAACCAGTGCCTGGAACGGAACGTGATTGATAATCTGTTCCTCGGCCGCTACCCTACCAACTCGGTAGGCGTGGTGAACGAGAGCAACATGAAGAAGAAGGCCTCCGAGCTGTTCCGGAAGCTCGGAATGACGGTAAACCTCAGCCAGCCCATGCGGAATATGTCCGTTTCCCAGCGGCAGATGTGCGAGATTGCCAAGGCGATCTCCTACAACTCCCAGGTGATTGTGCTGGATGAGCCCACCTCCTCCCTGACGGTGCAGGAGGTTGAAAAGCTTTTTGAGATGATGCGGATGCTGAAGGAGCAGGGCATTGCCCTTATCTACATCTCTCACAAGATGGATGAAATTTTTGAGATCTGCGATGAGATCTCCGTTCTGCGGGACGGCAATCTGGTCATGACAAAAAGCGCCAAGGACACCAACATGAACGAGCTGATCGCCGCCATGGTGGGCCGGTCCTTAGAAAGCCGCTTCCCCCCGGTGGACAACACACCTGGCAAGCCCATTTTGTCGGTGCAGCATCTCTCCACCAAGTATGCCCCCTATCTGCAGGATGTGACCTTTGACGTCCGGGAGGGCGAGATTTTCGGCCTGTACGGCTTGGTGGGCGCCGGCCGCACCGAGCTTTTAGAGACCATCTTCGGCGTCCGGACCAGAGCGGCGGGCCGGGTCTATTTCAAAGACCGGCTGATGAACTTCAACAGTGCCAAGGAGGCCATTGAGCATGGCTTTGCCATGATCACCGAGGAGCGGAAGGCCAACGGCCTGTTTTTGAAATGCGACCTCACCTTCAACACCACTATCGCCAATCTGGACCAGTATAAGGCCGGTCCGGCCCTCTCCACCCCCAAGATGGTAAAGGCCACCAACAAGGAGATCAAGATCATGCACACCAAGTGCATGGGTCCCGACGACATGATCTCCAGCCTCTCCGGCGGCAACCAGCAGAAGGTGATCTTCGGCAAATGGCTGGAGCGCGAGCCCCAGATCTTTATGATGGACGAGCCCACCCGCGGCATCGACGTGGGTGCCAAGTACGAAATCTATGAGTTGATCATCAACATGGCAAAGCAGGGGAAGACTATCATCGTCGTCTCCTCCGAGATGCCGGAGATCCTTGGCATCACCAACCGCATCGGCGTGATGTCCAACGGTCACCTCTCCGGGATCGTGAACACCAAGGAGACCAATCAGGAAGAGCTTTTGCGGCTCAGTGCAAAATACCTATAATGGGAGAAATTGCATATGGCAACAGTAAAGACGAATATTCTTACAGCGGAGCAGGAGCTTCAGCTGCGTAAGCCGATTGATGAATATATTGGCAAAATTCAAGAGCAAATCAATGCCCTGCGGGAGAACGGCACCGATCAGGTCATCGAAATGCAGAGCAACATTGACAACCTGAAGCGGGACCATATTTACACCCAGCAGGAGAAGGCCGCCAAGCTGGCGGAGTATAGGAAGAACCTTGAGAAAGCCAAGGCGGTGGAGGCCCAGAACAAAAACCAGGTGGCCAAGCTCATCGCCGACGCGGAGGGCTACCTGAAGGAGCACTACAACACCGACTACTACCAGGCAGTGCAGGCCAGCTGCAAAGAGGAGAAGGTTCTGGCCCAGGAGAAGTACCGCTCCGCTGTGGACCAGCTGAATAAGGAGCACCAGGCGACCCTGGCCAAGCTCACCGACCAGCAGGAGATCAAGGACGAGAAATACGTCCAGAAAAACCGACTCTTCGACGCGAAGATGCAGCTGGCCAAGGACCTGCAGCAGGTGAAGGACCGCCAGCATGCCGCCATCGACCACAAGTATCATCTCATCGATATGCTGCGGATGTCCAAATTCACCTTCGGTGAGACCATGGCCCAGCAGTGGGAGAACTACCGCTATACCTTCAACCGCCGGGACTTCCTGCTGCGCAACGGCCTGTATATCGCCATCATCATCATTTTTATCGCCCTGTGCATCATCACCCCCATTGTCAAGGGGCCCAACGTGCAGCTGCTGACGGTGAACAACATCCTGAACATCCTGCAGCAGGCCTCTCCCAGAATGTTCCTGGCGCTGGGCGTGGCGGGGCTCATCCTGCTGGCCGGTACGGACCTCAGCATCGGCCGTATGGTCGGTATGGGCATGACCGCCGCCACCATCATCATGCATCAGGGCATCAATACCGGTTCTGTGTTTGGTCATATCTTTGACTTCACCGGCGTGCCGGTTCTGGGCCGCGTGGTTCTGGCTCTGGTGGTCTGCATCGTGCTGTGCACTATCTTCACCACCATCGCCGGTTTCTTCACCGCCAAGTTCAAGATGCACCCCTTTATCTCCACCATGGCCAACATGCTGGTGATCTTCGGTCTGGTGACCTACTCCACCAAGGGCATCTCCTTCGGCGGTATTGATTCCACCATCCCCAATATGATCATCCCCCGGATCAACAACTTCCCCACCATCATCCTGTGGGCTGTGGCCGCGGTGGTTGTGGTGTGGTTCATCTGGAACAAGACTACCTTCGGCAAGAATCTGTACGCCGTCGGCGGCAACCCGGAGGCGGCCTCCGTTTCCGGTATCTCCGTGTTCTGGGTCACCGTGGGCGCCTTCGTTCTGGCCGGTATCCTCTACGGCTTCGGCTCCTGGCTGGAGTGCCTGCGGATGTTCGGTTCCGGTTCCGCCGCTTACGGCCAGGGCTGGGAGATGGACGCCATCGCGGCCTGCGTGGTGGGCGGTATCTCCTTCACCGGCGGTATCGGCAAGATCTCCGGCGTTGTAGTGGGCGTGTTTATCTTCACTGCCCTGACCTACTCCCTGACCACTCTGGGCATCGACACCAACCTGCAGTTCGTGTTCTCCGGCGTCATCATCCTGGTGGCCGTTATGCTGGACTGCCTGAAGTATGTGCAGAAGAAGTAATCCCCTTTTATCTATTCTTTGTTACAGCAAAAAGCCGCTGGAAAACATCTGTTTTCCAGCGGCTTTTACTATATTTGGTAGAATTTTGCCAATTTAAGGTCAACAGCGCTCAGCGCCGCCTCCAATTCCGGGAACCGCTTGCAGTTTTCTAATTGCTCGTGCAGAAAGCTGCTTTTCTGCCGCCAAAATCTGATTGCCAAGGTCATAAAGCGGAGCATTTCTTCAGGCGTACGGATCGGACATGCGCCTGATGCAGCCAGGTCGTCAACCAAGGACGCATTGATGTGATAGACCGTCTGACAATAGTCATATACATTTTCAAACATACTCAGATAGTCTTCCAAAGCCTCTGTATTTTCGTAGGACGCATGATTGAATAGGACATTTGCACTTCCCTCATAGTATGCAGTCAAAGCCCAGATAAAGGTATCCATTCGGTCATTTCCGACTCCCTGCTTCACGCCCTGAAGATTCCCGCTCTGCGGCATAAGAGAAATATTGACAACGGAATAGGTCAGATCCTCCATGATGGTCAAATGATTTTGATACATGTCTCTGAATTTGGGAACATCACTTAACCACTTTCTGTAGTTTTCCAGGCGGGAATGGGCAAATCCCTTGGTGAAATTAAAATCTGTATCCCCGCTGAACAGAAGTCTGGACGCACTTGTACGGCCTTTGTTGGCATATTTTTCTATCATGCATCTTCTTTGCCTGCTGTCATCATCACCCAGCACCTGAAATTCCGCAGGAAAGTTATCCTTATACATAAGCCTATAGGTTTTCCACGCCAGATCAGAGACGTCAAATTCATTTTTCATGTTTTACTCCCCACAAGTTCTCAATTTGCCGACAGCGGAAATACAGCGGCTTGACAGCATGCGCAGGTCTCTTGTTGGAAAGAGGGCCTCCGGCAGTGCTGCCGGAAGCCCTCAGAATCACATTGCTTCGCAAAATCTTTCTGCTCAGCCTTCGTAGCGATAGAGGAAGGAGACGGTCTGGGCACGGCTTGCCGCACCGGCGGGGCTGAACGCACCGGAACCGGTGGCAATCCCTTTCTCCGCGGCCCAGCAGACTGCGTCATAGCAGTAGCTGCCCTCTGCCACATCGGTAAAGGGCATGGCCTGTGTGGCTTCCGGCTTCCCCGCGGCCCGCCACAGGAAGGTCACGATCTCCCCGCGGCTGCAGACCTTGTCGGGAGAGAAAGCGGTGGCGCTGGTTCCGCTGGTAATGCCCTTCTCATAGGCCCACAGCGCCGCCTCATAGAAGTAATCCCCCGCATCCATATCGGCAAAGGGGTTGCTCACGGCAGCGGAAGGCTTACCAAACATCCGCCACAGGAAGGTCACCACCTGCCCCCGGGTGCAGGTAGCCGCGGGAGAAAAGGTGGTTCCGCTGGTCCCGCTGGTAATACCGCTGTCCACCGCCCACTTCACGGCGTCGGCATAGTAGTCGCTGGCCTTCACATCCGTGAAGCCGGCGAAGCTCTCGGCGGGCTGGGTGGGCTCCGTGGCGGGAGTTCCCGGATCACTGGTTACATGCAGCACATACAAACCGTCATTCCCAGGCATATCCGGGGTATTGTGCCGGAGGAGATAGTAGCCTTCCCGATCAATGGAGGCACTGCCGATTCCGCTGGCCTCATCAATTCCCATCGTATAAAAATCGCCGCTCTCCATGGTCGCTTTATCCAAATAGAGAGCGCCGTCCGTCCGCAGCTCCAGAGGAACCAGGAGGGTATAAGAGGCGTACTCCGACTCAAATGCCTGACCAGGCGCTATCTCATAGATGTCCACAGGCCCTGCTTCGCCGTAGGTATAGGTCTCATGGGTAGTATAGGATGTTGCGGTAAAGGTCTCTCCCAGACGTCCCTGCGTCTTGCCCTTTATATCAAGCAAAGTGGCAGCATACAGTGTCACGCCGGTTGCCGGGTCTGTGGTCACAAGCAATTCCTGCTGTGCCGCCAGCACAGTGCCTGATACGATCAGCGTCAGTGCAAGGGAAAGGGCTGCGATGCGTTGAAAAAGTTTCATGTGATTCCTCCCAAATTTTGATAATTTCATTATAATAAACGAAGCTTAAAATTACAAGAAATTTTCCTCTCAACTTTAATTTTTATACAAGTAATTGCCGCATATCTCCTTTGGGAAGCACCTTATTGCTGCATACAACATCCAACTAACTATACATTCCAAAGGCTTGAGGGCATGGAGAAATTCTCCATGCCCTCAAGCCTTTCCATGTTGTCAGCGCTCTTACGCAGGCAGCTCAGTCCATGTGGGAGCCGCCGTTGATGTCGATTTCCTCTCCGGTGATATAGGATGCCTCCCGGGAAGCCAGGAACACGATGGCATCGGCCACCTCCTGGGTCTCGCCAGGGCGGCCCATGGGGATTCCGGCGATCACCGCATCGGCCTGCTCCTGGGGCATGCTCTTCCAGATCTCCGTGTTGATGAGGCCGGGACAGACACAGTTGGTGGTGATGCCGTACTGAGACACCTCCCGGGCCAAATTCTTGGAAAAGCCCAGCACGGCGGCCTTGGAGGCGGAGTAGTGGGCGCCGCCGAATACGCCGCCCCCCCGCTTGCCGGAGACGGAGCTCAGGTGAACGATGCGGCCGTAGCCCTGCTTCTTCATCACACGGCACACCGCCTGGGTGATGAGGAAAAGCCCGAACACATTGACGTTGAAGATCCGCTGCATGTCTGCCAGGGTCATATCCTCCACGGTGACCTTCTGGGATACGCCTGCGTTGTTCACCAGCACATCGATGCGGCCAAACTTCTCCACCACCGCCGCCACCAGGGCGTCCACAGAATCCTTGTCACAGATGTTCCCTGCCATACCGATGGCCTTCCAGCCCTTGTCCTCCATCTCCCGGACATTGGCATCCAGGCCCTCCTGGTTGATATCGGTAATGACCACCTGGGCCCCCTGGCGGGCAAAGGTATGCGCAATAGTACGGCCGATGCCCTTGGGAGAGCCTGCGCCGGTAATGAGAACCACCTGTCCATTGAAATCCAGCATAAAATACCTTCCTTTCTGAAAAGCCTACTTTATATTGAATGATGAATGTTGTAAGACATAAGAGATTAAAATTTTTAGCCCATCAGACCGCGGGCCAGCTCCACAATATGCTCCGCTGTGATCCCGTTCATCTCCAGCAGCCGCTCATAGGGTGCGGACATGCCGAACTGATCCTGGATGCCAACCCGGCGCAATACCGCCTTGCCGCTCTCTGCCACCACATCGGCCACGGCGCTGCCAAGGCCGTTTAAGATATTGTGGTCCTCCACGGTGATAATTTTACCGGTCTCCCGGATACACCGCTCCACTGCCTCCACGTCCAGGGGCTTAATGGTATGCATATCCAGCACCTGGGCAGAGATCCCCTCCCCGGCCAGCAGATCGGCGGCCTGGAGCGCCAGACGGACGGTATCGCCGTTGGCGATGAGGGACACATCTTTGCCCTCCCGGAGCCAGTTGGCCTTGCCGATCTCAAAAGCAGCGTTCTCATCATAGAATACGGGGATGGCGTCCCGGGTGAAGCGAAGGTATACCGGCCCGTCAAACTCCGCCGCCGCTCGCACCAGCTTTCGAGCCGCCCAGTAGTCGGCGGGCATGATGACGGTCATATTGGGGATGGTGCGGAGAATCCCCATGTCCTCGATTGCCTGGTGAGAGGCGCCGTCGTTGGCGGGGGTAACGCCGCCGTGGGAGCAGGCGAATTTTACGTTGAGATGGGGGTAGCAGATCTCCTGACGGATCATCTCACACATCCGCATGGAGCCGAAGGCGGCATAGGTGACCACAAAGGGGATTTTGCCGCAGGTGGCAAGCCCGGCAGCCACTCCGGCGCCGTTCTGCTCGGCAATACCGACGTTCAGATACTGCTCCGGCAGTTCCTTGCGGAAAGCGCCGGTCTTGCAGGACTTGCCGATATCCACATCCAGCACCACCAGGTCCGGGTTCTCCTTGCCCAAGAGGACGATCTCCTCGCCGAAGCCGTCGCGGGTCGCTTTCTTCACTTCGTTCATGGTATTTCCTCCTTCAGCATGCGGCATACTGCCGGTCCAGTTCTTCCATGGCCTGCTTGTATTCCTGCTCGTTGGGGGCGGCGCCGTGCCAGCCGCACTGGTTCTCCATGTAGGAGACCCCCTTACCCTTCACGGTGTGTCCCAAGATACACTTGGGCTTTCCGTTCTTTACCGCCAGCGCCAGGTCCATGGCCGCCACCATCTGCTCCATGTCGTTGCCGTCGATCTCATAGACGTCAAAGCCGAAGGTACGGAATTTGGCAGCCAGGTCCCCTAAGGGCATGATCTCATCACAGGTGCCGTCCAGCTGCAGGTTGTTGTAGTCCACGAAAACCACCAGATTGTCCAGCTGATACTTGTTGGCGGTGTGGCAGGCCTCCCAGATCTCTCCCTCGTCGCACTCGCCGTCACCGAGGGCCGCGAAGACCCGATAGCGCTTCCCGTCCATCTTGGCAGCCAGCGCCATTCCCACGCCGCAGGCCAGGCCCTGGCCCAGGGAGCCGGTGGAGATATCAATACCGGGGCATTTCTTCATGTCCGGATGACCCTGGAGAATGGAGCCCTCCTTCCGCAGAGTATCCAGCACCTCCATGGGGAAGTAGCCCTTCATGGCGAGCGCCGCGTACTGAGCGGGGCACACATGGCCCTTGGAGAGAACGAACCGATCCCGGTCGGGCCACCTGGGGTTCTCAGGATCAATGTTCATGGCCCGGAAGTAGCAGGCGGTGACGAACTCCGCCACAGACAGGGACCCGCCGGGGTGGCCGGACTGGGCCTTATAGATCATGGTGAGAATATTTTTCCGCAGATCCACACAGATGTTTTTCATCTGCTGGATGGTCAGTTGTTCTTTCATAGCGCTTCTCCTTTCAATCTAAACGCTCTCAGGTAAACAGGGTGGAGATACCGGGGATATAGGTGATGATCAGCAGCACGATGAGGGACGCGATCAGCAGCGGCACCACTGCTCTGGAGATCTGCTTGAGGTTTACATTGGCCACCCCGCAGGCCACATACAGATTCACGCCCACCGGCGGAGTGAAAAGGCCGATGGCCAGATTCACGATCATCACCACACCCAGGTGAATGGGGTCCACTCCCAAAGTCTGGGCCACGGGGACAAAGAGGGGGGTGAAGATATACAGCGCCGAGGTGGAGTCCAAAAAGCAGCCGGCAATGAGCAGCAGGATGTTGACAATGAGGAAGAAAAGGAAGGTGGAGCCGTGGGTCAGATTCACAAGGCCGTCGCTGATGGCCACATCCAGCCGTGCCCGGGTCAGCACATAGGCGAAGAGGCTGGCGGTGGCGGTGATGAACATCACTGTGGCGGTTGTGCTGGCCGAGTCGATGATAATGGCGTAGAGTTCCTTGATTCGCACGGTCTTGTAGATAAAGACGCCCACAAAAAGGCCGTAGACCACGGAGACGGCAGCGGCCTCGGTGGGGGTGAAAAAACCGCCGTAGATGCCGCCCAGAATGATCACCGGCATCAGAAGCCCCCAGAATGCGTCCTTGAATGCCTCCCAGCGCTCCTTTCCGCTGGCCTTGGGCAGGGACTTGAGCTGGGTCTTCCGGCCCACCCACAGCGCGGCGATGATAAGGGCCGCCCCCATGATGAGGCCGGGAATCACGCCGGCCTTGAAGAGGTCGCCGATGGAGGTATCCGCAATGGAGCCGTAGACCACGAAGGTGATAGAAGGCGGGATAATGACGCCGATGGCTCCGGCGCAGCCCATAAGCGCGGCGGAGAATGCGGGACTGTATCCGGAGCGGATCATCCCCGGGATCATCACCAGGCCAAGGGCCGCCACGGTGGCGGGTCCGGAGCCGGAGATCGCCGCAAAGAAACAGGATACGATAACGCACACAATGGCGAGGCCGCCCCGAAGATGTCCCACACAGGTCTCCGCCAGACGAATGAGCTTCTTGGAGATCTGCGCCTTATCCATGATGTTGCCCGCCAGGATGAAGAAGGGGATGGCCAGCAGCACGAACTTACTGGTGGAAGCGGAGAACAGCTGGGGCAGGCTGCTCATTACCGTCTCCACCGGCCGCCCCGCCCCCTGGAGGAGCATGGCCGCCACGCTGGAGACCCCCAGGCAGATGGCGATGGGCGCGCCGATGATCAGCAGCACCGCGAAGGAAAGAAAGAGAACCGCCGCGATCACAGGTCATCCACCTCCTCCTTTGAAGCCTGGGGCTCCGCCCGCAGCTCCTGGACAACCGCCTGAGCAAAGCGGATGGTGATGAAGAAGGCCCCGAAGGGGACGAAGGTGGCGTAGATCCACTCAGGCCACTGCATAGCCGAGGTCTCCATCCCCAGGTTATACTGGTTGATCACCATCAGGATGCCGTAGTAGAAGAGCGCCGCCGAGAACAGCGTCCCGATGGCAAAGCCTAAAACATGGAGGATCTTCCGCACCATTGGGGATACCGCATCTGTCAGGATGGACAGGCCCAGATGCGCCCGGCGTTTGGCGGCAATGGCGGTGCCCATAAGGCTCAGCAGAATAAAGAGATATGTAGTGATTTCCTCCGAGAAGGACAGGGAGTTGTGAAAGACATACCGGGAGAGCACGTTGGCAAAGACCAGCACCGTCATCACCACCGGACAGATTATGCAGAGGATCTCCTCGATCCAGTCTAAGATACGCATCATCTCTGTTCCTCCTCTCTATTCTGTAAGGTCGAAGTCCGTGATGCCGAAGGCCTCGCAGGCCTCCTCACCAAACTCCGCCATGATCTCAGAACGCCAGTCGGCAATCGCCGCTTTGAAGACATTCAGCTCTTCTTCACTGAGATAACTGATGACCATGCCATCCATCTCAAACTCCTTGAGAAGCTCCTGCTCCTCTTTCTCCAGGGTATCTCTCCCCCACTCGCAGGCCTCTGTGGCACAGCTTTGCAGCAGCTGCCGGGTCTTCTCCTCCAAGGTCTCCCACACCGTGGTATTGGCCACAAAGAGATCATTTTCATAGGAGTAGTTCCACATGGTGATGTAGTCCTGGACCTCCTGCATCTTGGAGGAGGCGGTAATACTTACGCCGTTTTCCTGGCCGTCGATGGTTCCCTGCTGGATGGCTGTAAAAACCTCGCTCCAGTTCATGGAGGTGGGGTCTGCCCCCAGGGCCCGGAAGAACCCCATGTATACCACGCTGCCCGGCACTCGGATTTTCAGATTTTCCATATCCTCCGGGGTATGAATCTTATGCTGGGAGTTGGTGATCTGACGGAATCCATTGTGGAAGGACCCCAGATAGGTCATGTTCTTTTCCGCCAGACGCTGGGCGTAGTATTCGCCTCCGGTGGTGTCGATGACCTCCCGGGCATCGGCATAGTCGGTGAAGCTCCAGGGGATGGTGGCCACCGGCAGCTGGCTGTCCACCACCGCCAGCGTGCAGGTGGCGTAGGCCGCCAGATCCACGCTGCCCGAGGCGATCATCTCAATGCCCCGGGAGGCGTTGCCTCCGGCCAGCTGGTCGTTGGGGAACACCGCCACCGTCACATTGCCGCCGGAGCGCTCCTCCACCAGTTGGGCGAAATAGTCCGCCACCCGGGCGTCAATCTGATTGTCGGTGCCGTTGACCGCCATCACCAGTTCGATCTTTTGGTAGTCGTTTTCCTCCCGCTGCCCCGTCTCCTCTTCCACGAAGCTGCAGGCTGTTGTGAAAAGGGTCAAAACAAGAACCCATGCCAGTGCAATCGCTTTTCTCCTGTTCATGTGCGCCTCCTTGTTCCGTATTGAGGGAGCCGAATGGTCTGGCCAGTCCCCTGCCGTCTCCCCTCCTGTGGTTCCGTCTCTTCTCCTCAATGTCCTTTGTCTGACATAACCACATATGTATGTAATACCATTTGCTCTTGGGAAAGTCAAGGGACCTCTTCTCTTTTCTCGCTTTCGCATAATTTACCGCTCCATTTTTTGGGCGGTCTACCAATAAAAATAGGAAAAAGCCCTGCGGCTCCCGGAATTCCTCCAAAAGCCGCAGGGCAAATTGTTCATTTTCTCATTCTCTGCCAACATCCAGGAAGTAGGTGTTGTGGATGATCTCCTCCAATCCCTCCTCCGTTTTGCTGGACAATACCTCATAAATCCGCCAGTGGGCTTGGATCAGTTCATGGACCCGGCCTGTGGTCAGCATGGTCTCCACCGTCTCGTGGCGCACGGCATAGGTGAGCATCCGCACCACCCGGTTGATCTTGTCCACCAGACTGTTCTGACACAGGGCCGAGACGGCGTCGTGGAAATTGTTGTCCGCCTGGAATACCGCCTCCAGCACGTCGCCCTCCCGGGCGGCGGCAGCCTCGAACTCCTCCAGCCTCCGGCGGATCAGCTCCAGGCCCTCCGGGCTTTGTTTCTTGATGGCCAGACGCAGAATCCCCACCTCCGTCAGCTCCCTCAGTTCGATGAGACTCTGGAAATCCTCCCCCTGGTTGAGGATGATGCCGTAGACCATGGGATCGATCATACTCTCCTGAAAGCCGCTGGATACAAAAGTGCCTTCGGAACGGCGGCTCTCCAGCACGCCCATGTAGGTGAGGATCTTGGTGGCCTCCCGCACAGAGGTGCGGGCCACGCCGAAAGCGGCAGCCAGCTCCGGCTCCGTGGGCAGCTTGTCCCCCGGTTTCAGCTCCTTATTGACCATGGCGTCAGTGAGGCAGTTGATCACCCGCTGCACCACGGATTCGCTCTTTAAGCTTTTCAGATATCCTGCCTGCTCTGTCATCCTATGTCCTCCTATATCAGTCCGTCATATGTATGACGTAGTATCTTATTATAATAGAATACCGCATTTCCCTTCATTCGTCAAGAGAACAGGAATCTTTTCGATGAAAAACCGCCCTGTCCGCCAAAAGCCTGCCGCTAAAGAAACAGTTTCTATTGATTCCGGGCCTGCTCCGGCAATTGGAATACGGCCGGCAAGCATCTCTCGCTTGATCACTGGAAGATTTGTTTTTCCCCGCAGGGATTACCCAGGACCGTCTTCAATCCGCCGATTGGTCCCCTCGCTCTCTTTGAATCTGTAAAAAGCAAAAATAACCCGAACCATCTTCTAACGAGAAATGGGTTCGGATTACTTAGGTGTGTCTTATTTATACACAATGGATACCAACCAAAACCGGGGCCCTCGCACGGTGGGGCAGCGTTTTTGCGCCGTACAAGCGTTTTGGCCACAGGCCAAACCCTTGGCGGAGGGCAAATTCATTTCGCCCGAGCATTTCAATCCCCGAAGGGTGGAACCGCCCTCTGGGCGGCGGAACCCAAAATAAAAGGACATCCAAAGGGTTAAGCCCCATAGGTACACAATGTGAACCTATGGGGCTTAACGCCGTGTATGGGGAAAATTAGGGCTTGTGGAGCACCACAGGCTCTAATTTCTTATTTAACAGGACAACTACCGGCTCTCGCAAAAGTGGTAAGTTTTCTACCCACGGACAGTGGTGTATGGTCTGCAAAACCAATGATAAGGCATTTATTGAAATACAAATATTCCAGTGGCTTTTCACGCTAACTTGTGGTATGGTGTCTTGCTACAAGGAGGTAGAGCATATGAACAACGCCCTGAAAAAATTCTACTACGGATTTTACACGCCACTGCCTATGGCAGAGTCTGAGCAGGAAATTGAAACTTGCCACCAACAACTTATTGAGAGATTGGAAAAGCCAGAGAGAAAGCTGGTGTTGCGGATCATGGACGCACAGAACCTAATCACAGAGGAACGCTCCATGGACAGTTTCCTTTGCGGATTCCAATTGGCATGGGAATTGGCATACGAGTTGAATCACTTTGAGACAGACAGGCATCCCTTTCCGGAAGAAGCGGAGAGGGATGTCTGATTTTTATAGGAATAGCTGTGTAGTACTTTAAGACATGGGCAGAATACTTGTTTGAAACCGTGATTGGGTGTTTAGTCGGCCA
>CALXDD010000023.1 GCA_944386985.1 uncultured Oscillospiraceae bacterium | reverse complement strand
GAGCCTATAGGCTCTGCCCGGGACATGCCCCAAGGGGGCTTGTGCAAACCACCGGCACGGCCGGTGGTTATGATTTTTCATTTCTGCAATGACAGCGTAAAGGGATCCCCCTTGCTTCCGCTTCCCTCCCAGCCGTCTTCACAGGATATCTGCAGGCAGGGGCGCACCAGCAGCGGCGACGAGGCGTCGGCAAAGGGTACGGTCCCATTGCTACCGGCGCAGCGGACCAGGGCGCTGTTGCTGTAGTAGGGCGTGGTGAGCCAATAGGACTCCGTCAGCGTCCAGTCCCGCCCCTCCGCGTCCAAGGCGGTAATCTGTCCCACATCCGGCAGGGTCACCAGATCCGTACAACGGATGCGGTAGGCTCTGTCCAGATCCCGGGAGGCCAGGGACGGAATGTGGGAACAGTAGAGCTCCCGGTCCCCTGCCTCCGCCTCCTGGCGGCAGCTGGCGCTGCACACCACCATCGTCTCCTGCGTTGTCAGAACATTCCGCTCCTCCTGGGAGAACGCCTCCAGGAAGGGGCCGTTCAGCCAGGCGCGGAGGCTGCTGTCCGCCCAGGTCCCGTCTCCCTCCTCATCAAAGGGCAGCGACGCCACAGAAGAGGCGCTCATCAGCGTTAACACGCCGTTCTCCTCCGCCACAACCTGCCAGAGAAGGTCCTCCCCTTCCCATTGGCCCAGCGAAATCCACGCCCCCACCTCCGGTTCGTCGTAGGTCCTGGTGTTTTCTGCCAGGGACCGAATACTGTCTGTCACAGTGGGAAGCAGCAGTAGAACCGCCAGGCCCCCGGCGGCGACCGCCGGCAGACGGCAGCCTCTCCGAAGGGAGAACAGCCCCGCCAGCACCAACAGCACCAGAAGGTCCATCAGCTCAATAAAGGCGAACATATGCTTGGCAAGGTCCGCCTCCCCGTTGGAAACGATGGGGACGAGGAAGGTGTAGCCCAGAAGGCCCGCGGTGAGAAGGCCCAGGGCGATCCACACACCTCGCTTCTCCCGTCGCTTTCTCAAAAAGAAGCCGCAGACCACTCCTGCCGCCGCCAGTACCAACAGGTTCCCCCACATAGTGTTGAAGGGCAGTCGCTCCCGCAGGTCGCTCCAAAGACCCATCCGATGGGAGAGAACCATCATGGGGTGGTCAGGTCCGTAATTTGAGAGGTAGTAGGGCCGGATCATACCGCAGTTTTGTACGGTGATCTCCGCCTGTTCCCAGGTGCGGCCCGGGTGGGTCAGGTAAAAGAGCACCAGATCCACCTTGCTGACGCTGTTCACCGCATCCCGCCAGCCCCCCTGCTCCAGTGCCGCCCACACACCGTTGGTGAAGTAGTTGGTATCCCGGAGTACCGCCATTTCCCGGGGAAGCCCCAGGTCCTCCACATAATCGCCGGCCTGCTCTTCTTCTACATCCCGCACCACGCCGAAGAACACGGTGTTGTAGGTATTGGTCTCGTTCATCCAGGAGGGCACCACCAGGAACACCGCCAGCAGTACCGCCATGGCACCGCCGCAGAAGGCCGCCGCCCAGCGCCGCCCGCCCCGTAGAATGACCAGCACCGCAAAGAGCAGCAGCATAAAGCAGGCGGCGGGAATGTTGAAGAACTTGGCCCAGCCGTATACCAGGGCCGACAAGGCTCCGCAGACGCCGTCCCGGAGCCGGGGCGGATGGAGCAGAATTTGTACCAGGGACCCGGCGAAGAAGATCAGGGCAATGTGCTGCAGCCCCTCCCCGTAGAGGGAGTTGAAGTAGGCTGTGTAGCCCACATCGCAAAGCACCAGCAGCATCAGAGCCTTCCCCGGCAGATCCCGCCGCCAGGAGCCCAGGGAGAACTGAGAGAAGAAATACCCAATGGCCCAGGCGTAAAGGGCGGCGTACAAAAGCCCTAAAAGTCCTAAATGGTAAACCTCTATCTCCCGCCCCAGAACCTTGTTGACCAGAAGGCTCAGCACCACAGAGACCCGGACCAGGAGAATCTGGATAGAGGGGTATTCCGCCAGTCCCTCCGCCCCGAAGAGGATCTTGACCGCGTTTCCGGCGGCGCTGTTTTCCGTCAGGACGATACGGCAGGTGTCAATGTAGGTGAAAGCTCTGTTCCCCTCCCAGGCCTCCAGGGAGGAAGCAGTCATCACCCGGTAAAAGTCCCCGTTGTCGGAAAGGCCGATCTCCCCCCCGGCAAAGAGGGTCAGCACAATAATCAGGAAGGCGGCCAGCGCCAGCCACAGGGAACCCCTTCGGCGCCAGTGCCGGGCAAAGGCGTGCTCACCGGTCACGATCATCCTCCTCCCCGCCGCTCTCCTTCACCAGGTAGATAGGCCGGTTTTTCACCTCCAGATAGGTTTTGGAGAGATACTGGCCCAGAATGCCGATGCAGAGGAGCTGGATGCCGCCGATGAAGGTGACAATGCAGGCCAGAGAGGGCCATCCAGCCACTGGATCACCATAGAGGAGGGTTCGGATCACGATGAAGCAGATGGCCAAAAAGGACACCAGACAGAAGAAAATCCCTGTAAGGGAGGAGATGGCCAGCGGTGTCACCGAGAAGGCCACAATGCCGTCAAAAGAATAGAGCAGCAGCTTCCAGAAGGACCACTTGGTGGTGCCCGCCACCCGCTCCTGGTTTTCAAATTCCAGCCACTTGGTGCGGAATCCCACCCAGCCGTAGAGCCCCTTGGAGAAGCGGTTGACCTCGCACAGCCGCAGCAGGGCGTTGAGAAACTGCCGGGTCATCAGCCGGTAATCCCGGGCCCCGTCCACGATCTCTGTGCGGGAGATGTGGCGCATGAGACCATAAAACCTCCTGGCAAAGAAAGAGCGGATGGGAGGCTCCCCCTTCCGGGTCACCCGCCGGGTGGCCACGGAATCGTAGCCCTCCTCCTCAATCCACCGCAGCATCTCCGGAAGAAGGGCCGGCGGGTCCTGGAGGTCTGCGTCCATCACTGCGGCGTAGTCCCCACGGCAGTTCTGGAAACCGGCGTACATGGCCGCCTCCTTGCCAAAATTCCGGGAAAAGGACACATAGCGCACCCGCCTGTCCCCCTCTGCAAGCTTTCGGAGAGCGGCAAGGGTGCCGTCGGAGGAGCCGTCGTCGATGAACAGGAACTCAAAGTCCACCTGCTCCATCTCCCCGCTGACCCGGCAGATCTCCCGGTAGAAGTGGGGCAAAGCCTCCTCCTCGTTAAAACAGGGTACAATTACACTGATCAATTTTTTCATACCTGGCGTCCCTTTCTGAACACGGCCCACTTGCTGAGCACATAGTTGGCGATGATGACCGCTGCCTGCATAATAACCTTGGCCAGCAGCTCATGGACGGCCAGTCCTTCCACCAGCAGCAGAAGGCCGCCGTACTCCAGTCCCAATGTCAAAAGTCGGGATGCTCCGAAGAGGAGAAACTGCCGCAATCCCCCCTGGGCCCGGAAAACGAAGGAACGGTTGGTGAAATAGGCGAACACCACCGCCGCCACCCAGGAGATCAGGTTGGCCAGCAGGTAGTTGACCGCCAGGGCCTCTGTCAGGAGAGCGTAGACGGCGATGCTCACCACTGTGGTCAACACGCCGATCACCAGATACCGCACCACCTCGCCGGACACCGCCCGCAGCTTTCCGCGCCGCCAGAGCAGCCACGCCGCTCCAGCAGCTCCGGCTATGGCCGCAAGCCCCAGCACCAGCAGCGGTACCAACACCTCCGGCCTCAGCCACTCCGCCATGAATCTCTCCCCTTTCCTCTCAAACTTTCAGGATGTTTCATTCTACCACAGTTTTCTCCAAATGTATAGTCGCCAACCGCCTTGACAGAAATGGTATGATGGAACCATGAAGACATATTGTGAGTGCCATGGGCACATTTTTATGAATGGGGCGGACTACCGGGAAGGGATGACCGCCCACAAAAACGGACCGGACCTGACGCTGATCCGCGCCCACCTCGCCGCCTGCCGGGACAGCGGCATCACCTACTTCCGGGACGGCGGCGACGCTTTAGGGGTGTCCCTTGCCGCCCGGAACCTGGCGCCGGAGTACGGCATCCGCTATGTGACCCCCGCCTTTGCCATCCACCGGAAGGGGCGGTACGGCGGAATCGTGGGCTTTGGATATGAGACGCTCTCAGAATACCGGCAGCTGCTGGCAAGAGCCCGTCGGGAGGGTGCCGACTTCATCAAGCTGATGTTCTCCGGCATTCTGTATTTTGATACCTACGGCCATCTCTCTTGTCCCCCGCTGCCGCCGCAGGAGATCCATGTCCTGGTAGACATGGCCCACAAGGAGGGGTTCTCTGTCATGGCCCACGTCAACGGGCCGGAGGCGCTCCACGCCGCTCTGGAGGCGGGGACAGACAGCATAGAGCACGGCTACTTTATGGACGAGGAGGACCTTTCCCTCCTGGCGGAGGGAAAGACGATCTGGGTACCCACCATGGCCGCCATCGCCCCCTTCGCCCACCGTCCCGGCTGCTCAGAGGCTGTGGTAGAGGAGATTCTCCGGCGGCAGGGGGCACTGCTGCAAAGAGCTGCCGCCATGGGGGCTCTCATTGCCACCGGCTCCGACTCCGGCGCTGTAGGCGTTCCTCACGGGGAAGGAATTCATACCGAGGAGGCCCTTTTGACCCGCGCTCTGGGGGACAGCGCCCGGGAGGTTCTTGCACGAGGGAACCAGGCGCTTCTGGCGCGTTTCCTGGGAAAAGACTAAGAAAAGGAGAGCCGCCGCAGATGCACTGCACCTGCGGCGGTTTTCTTGTATAAAGAAAACCACTCGCTAAGCGAGTGGTACCAAAAAGCCTAAGGCGATGAAAAAGAACTCCCTTTGCTATAATGGAAGTGCGGTCTGCCAACTGCACAAAGAATAGCAAAGGGAGGACATTCAGATGGGACTGAATGACATCAATAGTTTATCTCATACACGATGGAATTGCAAATATCATATTGTGTTTGCGCCAAAGTACCGCAGGAAGGTATTTTATCAAGAAAAGAAAGCGGCGATAGGAAAGATACTGCGGCAACTGTGCGAGTGGAAAGGGGTAAAAATTATAGAAGCAGAGGCGTGTCCCAACCACATCCACCTGTTTGTAGAGATACCGCCGAAGATTTCCGTATCACATTTTATGGGGCACCTAAAAGGGAAGAGCAGTACCATGCTGTATGAGCAATTCGGCGAACTAAAATACAAGTACCGAAACCGAGAATTTTGATGCAGAGGATATTATGTGGATACGGTAAGGAAGAACGAGAGCCGAATTGCGGAGTATGTGAGGAACCAACTAAAAGAGGACGAGATGGGAGAACAACTGAGAATTCCATCTAACAGCCCGTTTACGGGCGGCAAGTAACAGTCCTCACGCAGCTGGCAGGCCGTATTACGCGTTGCACGCGTCCGCGAGGAACAAAGGGCTATGCCCGCATAGTGACAACCACCAGCTTCGCTGGTGGATGTGTTCATTTTTTCTGCTGATGAGGGGCTTGGTTTTCTTGTTTTCCCGACGATACACTGTTTGGTATTTTACCTCCGGCTGCCGGCAGAACGCCACACTTTGGTCGGGAGAAGAAATACGCAGGGTCCGTCTGAGAACCACACCACCATCTCCCGCTCACATTTTTCCTCTCCCCCGCATATACTGCAGTACCACAATGAGATGGGGGAATTTCTATGGACAACACATTGGGACAGCTGTCCCAGCTGCTGCAGAACAACAAGGGCGCGGTGGATTCCATTCTCCGCTCCCAGGACGGCAAGCGTCTGATGGAGATCATGGGCCGTCAGGGCGGCCAGGAGCGGCTGCAGAAAGCCGCCGCCTCCGCCGCCAAGGGAAACACGGCGGAGCTGGCCCAGATGGTGCAGGCCATGATGGCCACGCCGGAGGGAGGCCAGCTGGTATCCCGCATCCGGGATGCCGTGGAGGGAAAGAAGTAACCGGGAGAGGAGGAACGCGCCGTGGGGGAATTTGAGGAGAAGCTGAACGCCATTTTATCCAATCCGGAGGCCATGGCCCAGGTGGCCTCCCTGGCCCAGTCCCTTGGCCAGCAGCAATCCCAGGAGCCTCAACCGGCGCCGCCGCTCTCCTCCGGCCCAGAGAGCGGTTTCGGCCTGGACCCTGCCCTGCTGCAGAAGGTTCTTCCTCTGCTGACGGAACTCAATGACAACAAAGCCAGTGAGCGGGAGCAGCTTCTGTACGCCCTGCGTCCTTTCCTGAAGGAGAGCCGCAGAGATAAGATCGATCAGGCGCTGCGGGCAGCCCGGGTCCTCCACCTGGGCAAGCGGTTTCTGGGAAGGTTGGGGGAATAGCCATGTATAACCGCTACATCCGAAACGACAACGGCGAATATCACCGGGTCCCCCACCAGGAACCGCCGGAGCGGCAGGAGGATCGGGAATGGCGGGAACCGGGGCACCGGGAGGAGCGGAGAACACACCGGCAGGAGGATCGCCGTGACCATGAAAACGGCTTTCTGCGAAAAATCCTTGACCGGTTGAAGTTAGAGGATGTGGACACTGGGGATCTGCTGCTTCTGCTGCTCCTGCTCCTCCTCTTTTCCGAGGGGGAGGACGACGAACTGCTGATTGCCCTGGGACTTCTGCTGATCCTATAAAAAATGTCCGAAACGGCTGTTTCGGACATTTTTGCTTATAATGCTTTCTCAGGTTGAAAACGCACTGCCGTCCGGCAGGAGAAATAAGGAGGCATCCGGCTCGGCGGTATCCACCGTCAGCCCCTGCATCCGGTAGGTCATGGTCTCCCCCAGATAGGTCTCTGCGGCTGCTAAAAGGCCGGTATCCACAGAGATCCAATAAGTGGTGGCATAGCCGTAGGCATCCTCCGCTGTCACCACGCGGATGCAGTAGGTTCCCTCATAGGCGCTGTAATCCGCGTCCACAATCTCCTCCTCTGGGAGCAACAGAATATCTTCATAGGTAGGGAGGCGCTGTTCCGCATCCTGGGAGAAGCTCCCCGCAGGGAAAGTGGACCAGTCGGTGCTGGTGTTGTACCACAGGCAGGTGGTCTCCCCGTCGGTGAGGAGATGCCGGGTGCTGCCGTCGGCCTGCTGGCTGTCCATCCGCGTCAGGCCATTTCTCTCATACACCACTGCATCCAAGCTGCGGGAACCGCCATCCCAGAAGGTCTCCACTGTGACAGTGCGGCTGTAGACCGCGGGGCGGGACATGGTGGAAATGGCTGTCTGCACCGTCTCCGGCGTGATCTCCACCAGATTGAGGGCGCTGTCGCCGCTGTTAACTGCCTGATCACTCCCCTGCCCTCCGCTGTCGGCGTCCGGCAATGTGATATGGCCGCTGCGGCGGGTAGCGCCCCGGGCAAACAGCACAACCACGATCAAAATCAAAATTAACAAGCTGAACGTGAAATAGGTCAGCCGCTTTCTGTCCATAGCTCCTCCCCTGTCAGATGCTCAGCCGCGAAAATCCTCCGGCCGCTCTCCTCTGCCGAAGTGCCACAAAATGGCGTCGGCAATCCGGCGGCAGGCAAAGCCGTCGCCATAAGGGTTGACCGCATGGGCCATCTTTCCATAGGCCTCCTGGTCAGTGAGAAGAGTGTGGCCCATCTGATAGATGGTCTCCTCCTCCACTCCCGCCAGCTGCACAGTACCCGCCGCCACGGCCTCCGGCCGCTCCGTCTCCCGCCGCAGCACCAGCACCGGCTTGCCGAGGGCCGGGGCCTCCTCCTGGAGACCGCCGGAGTCCGTCATCACCAGATAGCACCGGGCCATCAGGTTATGCATCTCATCGGCAGACAGCGGATCAATCAGGTGAATCCGGGGATGGCCGCCTAAATAGGTTCGGGCCGCCTCCTGAACCACCGGACTCAGGTGAACGGGATACACCAGCTCCACATCCGGATGGTCCTCTGCCAGACGGCGCAGGGCCGTCATGATCTGGGTCATAGGCTGGCCGTAGTTCTCCCGGCGGTGACAGGTAACCAGCACGATCTTTTCTCTGTCGTAGGGCAGCTGATTGAGAATCTTCGTTGTAAAGTTAAAATCCTTTTGTACCGTTGTCTTCAAAGCGTCAATGACGGTATTACCAGTGACGAAGACGCCCTTCTCCACGCCTTCCCTCAGAAGGTTCTGCCGGTTGTTTTCCGTGGGGCAGAAATAGAGGTCGGCGATGGCGGTCACCAGCTTACGGTTCATCTCCTCCGGGTAGGGAGAGTATTTGTCGTAGGTGCGGAGACCCGCTTCCACATGACCAACCGGCACCTTGTGGTAGAAGGCAGAGAGAGCCCCGGCAAAGGTGGTGGAGGTATCGCCGTGGACCAGGATCATATCCGGCTGCAGCGTCTCAATGGCCTCGTCCATACCGAGGAGACACTTGCTGGTGATGGTGCTCAAGGTCTGCCGGGGCGTCATGATGTTGAGGTCCCAGTCCGGCGTCAGGGAAAACACCTGCAGCACGCTGTCCAGCATCTCACGGTGCTGGGCGGTGACGCAGCAGATGGATTGGATCTCCTCCCGTTCCCCCAGTTCCTTCACCAGCGGGGCCATCTTGATGGCCTCGGGCCGGGTACCAAACACGCTCATGATCTTCAGCTTACTCATGCTTGTCCTCCCCCTTCTTCTCCTCGCCTTTGTGCTCCTCCTTGTGCTCCCCGTGGTGGAGCTCCGGGTGGTGGGGGAAAATGGCCCGCACCGCCACAAAGCCGCACAGCACCAGCGCCAGGATAAACAGCAGCGTCTTGCCGATGGAGGTGGTGGCCAGCAGCACAGCGCTGAGACCCAGCACCAGGGACACAATATACAGGGTGGATACCGCCTGCTTCTGGTTCATACCCATGTCGATGAGCTTGTGGTGGACATGGCTGCGATCGGCGGTCATGGGACTCTGGCCCCGGAGAATTCTCCGGATAAAAGCGAAGCTGGTGTCAAAGATGGGCAGGCCCAGGATGATGAAGGGCACCAGGAAGGAGATCACCGCGTAGTATTTGAAAAGGCCCTGTATGGAGAGCGTGGCCAGAATAAACCCCAAGAAGGTGGAGCCGGTGTCCCCCATAAAGATCTTGGCGGGGTTCAGGTTGTAGGGGATAAAACCGACGCAGGCGCCCACCAGAGCGCCGCAGATAATGGAGATCTCCCACTCCTCCAGCAGTACTGCCAGAATCAGCATGGTCAGCGCCGCAATGGTGGACACGCCGTCAGCCAGACCATCCAGGCCGTCGATGAGGTTCACCGAGTTGGTAATGGCCACGATCCAGATGATGGAGATGGGATAGCTCCAAAATCCCAGGACCCAATAGGGATTGTCACTGAAGATGTTGGGGTTGTTGATGGCCTCGATAGCCACGCCGTGGAGCACGGCGCAGAGGGCCGCCATAATCTGCACTACCAGCTTCAGCTTGGCTGGCAGACTCATAATATCGTCGATTACACCCAGGATCACGATCATTACTGCGCCGATGAGGATTCCCTGAAGCTGAAGATCAATGTCACAGAAAATCAGCACACTGATCACAAAGCCCAGGAAAATGGCGAGGCCCCCCAGCCGGGGAATGGGATGGTTGTGCATCCGCCGGTTGTCCCGGGGCACGTCCACCGCGCCGATGGTAAAGGCCAGGCGCCGGACAAAGGGGGTAGCGGCAAAGCTGATGCACAAGGCCACCACCAGCGCCTTCATCACGTTGAGAATCAATTCCTTATCTACTACCATATCCGTCTCTCGCCTCGATCACCGCGCCACAAAGCCAATCTTTTTATAGACCTTCCGAAGCGTCTTGTTGGCCACATAGGAGGCCTTCTCGGCACCGGCCTTGTAGACACTCTCCAGATATGCCTTGTCCTTGAGAATCCGGGTAGCCTCCTCCCGGATGGGCCGCAGGGTCTCAATGACTGCGTCGCCTACGGCGGGCTTGAAGACGCCGTAGCCTTTACCGGAAAACTCCGCCTCAATTTCCTCCATAGTCTTGCCGGTAACGGCGGCATAGATGTTCATGAGGTTGGCCACACCCGGCTTCTCTGCCGGCGCGTAGCGGACACAGTTCTCCGTATCGCTGTCGGTGATGGCCCTCTTGAACTTGCGCTGAATGTCCTCCGGCTTCTCCATCAAAAACACGCAGCCGTCCGGCATGGACTTGCTCATCTTGCTGTCCGGAGCGGTGAGCCCCATGACCCGGGCGCCGGCCTTGGGGATGTAGGGCTCGGGGATCTTGAACACATCGCCATAGATGTGGTTGAATCGCTGGGCCACATCTCTCGTCAGCTCACAATGCTGCTTTTGGTCCTCCCCTACGGGAACATAATCAGGCTGATAGAGCAGGATGTCCGCCGCCATCAGAGCGGGATAGGTGAAAAGGCCGCCGTTGATGTTGTCCTTGTGCTTGGCGGACTTGTCCTTGAACTGGGTCATACGGCTGAGCTCCCCAAACATGGTATAGCAGTTGAGGACCCACCCCAGCTCCGCGTGAGCGGGAACATGGGACTGGATGAAGAGGGTGTTCTTCTCCGGGTCCAGTCCGCAGGCAATATACTGAGCCAGCTGCTCCAGGGTGCGCCGGCGCAGGTCCGCCGGGTTCTGGCGCACGGTAATGGTGTGCATATCCGCCATAAAGTAATAGCAGTCAAACTCCTCTGCCCGCTCACTCCAGTTTTTGATCGCCCCAAGGTAATTTCCCAGGTGGAGATCTCCGCTGGGCTGGATTCCGGACAGCATGACCTTTTTTTCATCCATAATTGATCGGCTCCTTATCTTCCGCGGCATCCGCGCGTTTGTTTCCATAATAAGCAATTTATTGTATCACAGGCTGCCGCAAAGTGCAAGGTAGAGCCATGAATATCGATCTTTTCTTCTGTCCTGCAGCAAAGGGGCCCATAATCATGCCGTTTGCCACAATGAGATTATTCCAAATCCGCATGCCGCGCAAACATCGAGTCGGATGTCTCTCCCATTTTCTCCATCAGTTCCATCACCAGAGCATCATAGACAAGAAAACACATCTGCTCAAAGGCGTTTCCCATAGGCTGGAAGGAGGAGATGGCTGTGCCATGATGCCGAACTTTGGGCGATACTCCGGGCAATACCACCACGGAGTCTGCCAAACCGGCAAGCGTGGACTGATCATCCATAGTAACCAGCGCAATCTGGACGCCGTTTTTCTTCGCCTTCCGCGCCATAGCCACCAGACTCTCCGTCTCTCCGGAGCCGGAACCGATCAGCAGCAGATCTCCCGGCGCTGTATGCGGACTTGTGATTTCTCCCACGGCGCTGACCGACAGTCCAAGATACATCAGGCGGTTGGTAAAAGCCCTCATCGCTATGCCGCTGCGTCCCGCTCCGGCAGTAAAAATATGACCAGCCGCCATTATGTGGTCCAGCAGCGGCCCAAATGACTCCTCTTCCACAAAGCGAAGATTATAGGAAAGCTCATCCAAAATAGCCTGGGTTTTCTTTTTGACACTCATACAGATTCCTCCTCACTTCGTCAGCGCCGTGCCGCAATCCGCCGTTTCATGGCTCTTGCTGCTTCCCGGGGATCTTTTGCGTGACAAATCCCGCTGCCCGCAATCACAATGTCCGGTTCGTACATCAGGTACTTGTCCAGCGTCTCAAGGTGGATACCTCCCGCTACAGCTACCTCTCCTTCAGACACACACTTTCGCATGAGGCACAGGTCGTCCAGTGCTGTTCTGCCGGCATTCTGCTGGTCAATTCCGGTATGCACTGCAAGGACGTCAATGCCAAATCCTTCCAGCTGCGCAACTCTTTGCTCCATATTTGTCACACAAATCATATCCGCGACCGCTTTGGCGCCATACCGGTGGGCAGTGTCCGCCACCTCCCGAAGCGTCAGGTCATCTGTAACACCCAACACCGTCACATAGGAGGCGCCTGCATCCAGAGCGACCTTTGCCTCATACTCTCCAGCATCCATAATCTTGGCGTCACAGAGGACAGGCAGCTTTGGGAACCGGCGGCACAGCTCCCGAACAGCCTCCATACCATACTCCATCATCATAGGCGTTCCCACCTCTGCGATGTCAATATCCTCTTCGATCTCTTCCAAAAGCGCAATGGCATCCGAAAGCCGGATGTCGTCCAATGCAATCTGCAATTTTGTATTCATCCTGATATCTCCGTAATCATGGAATATAGACTGCCGGTTGGCAGTTTATGACAAGTATAAAATTGTAGGTGTCATTTGTCAACTTGCCCCGTTTTCTTTTCTGCCCGGCAGCTGCCTCTCCCGGCTGCCCCCGCCTCTTTTCGCAATATAGAAGAGATTCCACCCCCCCTTCTGCCCTGTTGCCTTTGGCCGCTGAAGCTGTTTTGATCCTCCGTTTCCACACGGCAGAGCATGCTTTCTGAAATTTTTCTTATTTTCCAGGCAAAATTTACCGATGCTTCCGGGAACTACTTGCCAAACCGGCAGAAAATCAGTATAATAGGTCTGCTGTATGGGCTGTGTTGACAGCTTTTGTACGCCTCTTGTCTCCGGCAGGAGACCCGGCGTCTGCCTTTTTGGAAAGTCCCCATCTTTCGGGACTTTCTTTCTTCTGTATGCCCACGGCAATATTACTGCACTTCGGAGGAGATCCCTATGGCTCTCGACACGACCTATTTCAACGAGATGGAGGCGAAGATCCCTCACGGCAAGATCCGTACCCGGTTCGCCCCCTCCCCCACCGGCTATATGCATGTGGGCAATCTGCGCACGGCGCTGTACACCTGGCTCATTGCCCGCAACGCCGGCGGCACCTTTATCCTCCGCATTGAGGACACCGACCAGGGCCGCCTGGTGGAGGGCGCTACCGACGTAATCTACCGCACCATGGCTGAATGCGGCCTTATCCACGACGAGGGTCCCGATGTGGGCGGCCCTGTGGCTCCCTATATCCAGTCCCAGCGCCGGGACACCTATGGAAAGTATGCACGCCTGCTGGTGGAACTGGGCCATGCCTACTATTGTTTCTGCGAGAAGACGGAGAGCGAAGAGGACAGCGGCGACTTCAACCGCGCCGCCGACCCCTGCCGCGCTCTGAGTCCTGAGGAGGCCCAGGCCCGTGTGGATGCCGGGGAGCCCTATGTGATCCGTCAGAAGATTCCAGCCGGCGGCACCACTACCTTCCACGACGCTATCTTCGGCGATATCACCGTGGAGAACGAGACCTTAGACGACCAGATCCTTCTCAAGCGGGACGGTCTTCCCACCTACAACTTCGCCAATGTCATTGACGACCACCTCATGGGCATCACCCATGTGGTTCGGGGCAGCGAGTATCTCTCCTCCGCCCCCAAGTACAACCTCCTCTACGATGCCTTCGGCTGGGAGGTGCCCACCTATGTCCACTGCTCTCCCGTCATGCGGGATCAGCACAACAAGATGAGCAAGCGCCACGGCGACCCCTCCTACGAGGATCTGAAAGCCCAGGGCTATCTTACCGAGGCCATCCTCAACTATGTGGCCCTCCTGGGCTGGAGCCCCCGGGGCGACCAGGCGGAGCGGGAGATCTTTTCTCTGTCTGAGCTGGCGGAGATTTTCGACATTGCCGGCATCTCCAAGTCCCCCGCTATTTTCGATATTGAGAAGCTCACCCACTTCAATGCCCTCTATCTCCGGGCCATGACGCCGGAGGATTTTGCCAAAACGGCGGAGCCCTATATCCGCCAGAGCGTGAAGAACCCCGCCATTGATACCGCCGCCGTTGCCGCTCTGCTTCAGGCCCGGTGCGAGAAGCTCACCGACATCCCGGAAAAGGTGGATTTCTTCGACGCCCTGCCCGATTACGATAAGGCTCTTTTTACCAACAAGAAGTCCAAAACCAATGAGGAGGTCTCCAAATCCATGCTGGAGGCAGCCATTCCCGCTCTGGAGGGTCTGGATGCCTGGACTCAGGAGGCTATCCACGACTGCCTCATCGCCCTGGCGGAGAAGCTGGCGGTGAAGAACGCCACCCTCATGTGGCCGGTGCGCATCGCCGCCGCCGGCAAACAGGTGACCCCCGGCGGCGCAGTGGAGATCTGCCAGATTCTTGGCCGGGACGAGACCCTGCGCCGCCTGAAGGCCGGGCTGGAGAAGCTGGCATGAAGGAAACGCTGCAGACACATGTGGACGGGATGCGGTCCTTTGTCCACCAGCAGCTGGGAAAGCTGCCCTGGATCATGGGCATCCTCTTCGTGGTGTGCAGCGCCGCAGGCTATGTGGTTTTTGCCCTGAACCCCTCCCTCACCAACGAGCTGATGAAAGCCGTCACGGAGATCTTCGCCCAATCCGGCGTGGTCAGCGAGTCCGGCGGGATCTCCTTTTTTGGGATTCTCCTGAACAATTGGTTCGCCATGCTCTTCTCCGTGCTGTATGGTTTTCTTCCCTTCGTCTTCCTGCCGGTGCTCTCGATCATCACCAACGCCGTACTGGTGGGGGCCATGGCGGCCTACTATACCATCAGCGGTTTGCCTCTGACCCTCTTTTTCGCCGGAATTCTGCCCCACGGCATCTTTGAGATCCCCGCGCTGCTGCTGGCGGTGTCCATGGGTGTTGCACTGTGCCGCAATATTATCCGCCTCATCACCCGCAGTGCCAGGGCTGTGCCTATGGTGGAATTTCTCACCGGTCTTCTGCAGACTATGCTGCTGCTGATTTTCCCCCTGATCCTGCTGGCCGCCGCAGTGGAGAGTTTCATCACCCCCGCCCTGCTGCAAATATTGGCCTGAATTTTTCCCTCCGATTTTCTATCTGAAAATTCGGAGGGAATCTTTTTTACCAAGCAAAAAAGTCCGCCGGGTACCGCACCATTGGTGCAGCTTCCGGCGGACTTTTTTAATCGAACGCTCAGCGCTCCCAGGCCTTCACCTGCTTGAGCTCCTCATAGAGGCGCAGGTAGCTCTCATGGCGGCTGCGGGGAATCATTCCCGCCTTCACCGCCTCCCGGACAGCGCAGCCCTTCTCCTTGGTGTGGCTGCATCCCACAAAGCGGCACTGGCCCAGATAGGGACGAAACTCCGGGAAGGTCTCCGGCAGGTGTTCCTTCAGCTCCAGATCCAACTCCTCCGCGTCAAAGGAACTGAAGCCCGGCGTATCCACCACCCGTGCCCCGCACCGGAGGGTGAAAAGCTCCACATGGCGGGTGGTGTGCCGTCCCCGCCCCAGCTTCTCACTGACGGCGGCGGTGGAAAGGGCAAAATCCGGCTCTAACGTATTGAGAATGCTGGATTTTCCTACGCCAGAGTTTCCTGTAAAGGCAGATAGCTTTCCAGAAATCAGCGGCACCAACTTCTCCATTCCCTCCCCCGTCTCCGCGCTGACCCGGACCACGGGCATCCCGGCCTGGGTGTAAATCTCCCACAGCCGCTCCGCCTGATCTAAGTCGCACTTGTTGAGAACCAGGAGAGTATCACAACCTTTCAGGGCGGCGATGGCGGACACCCTGTCGATCAGGAAGGGGTCCGTCTGGGGAATGGCCCCGGAGGCCACGATCACCAGCTGGTCGATGTTGGCCACGGCGGGCCGGGCAAACGCATTGCGCCGGGGCAGGATCTCCCACACCATACCGGCCCCCTCTTCCGTCTCCCGGACCTCCACCCAGTCCCCCACCAGGGGAGAACAGCCGTCCTTGCGGAATTTTCCTCTGGCCCGGCACTGGAGCTGAGGACCACCCTCCGTGTTCACATAGTAAAAGCCGCTGAGGGCCTTGACGATCTGGCCTTTAATCATCATTGAACTCCTCGTCTGTAGGAGGAATCGGCAGCTGCGTATCGCCATTCACTGTTTCACTGCCTCCGGTATTCTCCCCGGTCTCCGTAGACTGAGAGTCATCCGGTTCTGAAGACTCCGGCGGACCGATACTGACGGTGAAGTAAATCGTGGTTTCCTCCATCACCGTCTCCGTGGCAGCTACGCTCTGGCTGATGATCCGGCCGGCCTCCACGTCGCTGCTCTCCACCTCAGTGAAGGAACCCTTCAGATTCATCTGCGCCAGCTTGCTCTCCGCCTCCCCACGGGTCATGCCAAGGAAAGAGATCATGGCCACCGGCTGCAGCTCCTTGCCCTTGCTGATAATAAGGGTAACAGTATCTCCCTGCTGGAGAGTCGTACCTTTGGAAGGCTGGGTGCTGATGACGTTTCCTGCGGGCACCGTCTCATCATACACATCCTCAGTCTGAATCTCCAGACCAAGGTCCAGCTGGTTAAGGATCAATCGGGCGCTGGTACGGTCATAACCCACCACATTGGGCATCTCGTCGCTGGGCAGTCCCTCGCTGACGGTGACGGAAATCACAAAGTCGCTCTTCTTCATCCGCTCCGGTGCGGGATCCTGATCCATGATGATCCCCTCCTCATACTCATCGCTGGGCTTGGTGGAGACCACATCGATCTCAAAGATATCCTTGACATCCGGAGACTCCATGGCCTCCTCCACCGTCATACCGATGACCTTGGGCACAGGGTATTCCTCCACAGGGTCCAGCTGGAAACTGGAGAGGATCACCTTGTAAAGCGCCACGATGAGCAGAATACCCAGCACCGATCCCCCGGCGATCAGCGTCCACTTCTTCCAGGGCGGAACCTTCCGATTGTGGTTGGTAAACTCCCGGTGGATCTCCCTTGCGTTAATGGACTGGGTAGGCTCGTCAATGGGGGCCTCTCCCCGAAGATCCGCCAGATCGTAGGCAAAATCCACCTCTGGGTTCCGCCGGAACTCCTCCAGATCCCGGAGCATCTCATCGGCGCTCTGGTAGCGGTTGGTGATCTGGGGGGCCATGGCCTTCAGGCAGATCATCTCCAGGGCCTCCGGGATCTCCGGACGGATCTCCCGGGGATTGAGAGGTACGGCGGAGAAATGCTGGATGGCGATGGACACCGGGCTGTCCCCCTCAAAGGGCAGGCGGCCGGTGAGCATCTCATAGAGCACCACACCGGCGGAGTAGATGTCCGAGCGTTCATCGGCCCGCTCCCCCTTGGCCTGCTCCGGGGAGATGTAGTGCACCGACCCCAGGGCCTCCCGGCCCGCCATGGTCTGGGCGTTGCGGGCGGCGAGACAGGCGATGCCGAAGTCGGCCACCTTCACGCTGCCGTCCCGGAGGACCATGATGTTGTGGGGCTTGATGTCCCGGTGGATGATTCCCCGGCTGTGGGCATGGCTGAGACCACGCATGACCTGGGTAATGAAATGGAGGGCCTCCCGCCAGTTCAGCTGGCCACGGCGCTCCATATATTGCTTGAGGGTAATGCCGTCAATGAGCTCCATGACGATGTATTCCAGGTCCCCGCCCCGGGACACGTCGTACACCGAGACGATGTTGGGATGGGACAGCATGGCCACAGCCTGGGATTCGTCGTGGAACCGGCGGCGGAAATCCGCATCGTCGGCCAGCTCCGGCTTTAAGACCTTGATAGCCACCAGGCGGTTGAGAAGATGGCACTTGGCCTTGAACACGACGGCCATGCCGCCCTGCCCGATGACTTCCAATATTTCATAGCGATTGTCCAGCATCTTGCCTATGTATCGCTCCATATCTCGTGCCCTCCTCCCTTCACAGCTTCCGCAGCAGCACGGCGGTCACGTTGTCCGCCGCGCCATTGCGCTTGGAGATTGCCAGCAGCCGGTCGAGACAGGTATCCAGCCCGCCGCCGGTGATCTCCGCATACATCTCCTGGTCCGACACCGTGGATACCAGTCCATCGGTGCAAAGGAGGAGATACTCCCCCGGCTCCAGAGGCACCACAAAGCCGTCGCACAAGGTGCTGGGTTCGGGACCCAGGGCCCTGGTGATGTAGTTCCGCTTGGGGTGGCTCCTGGCCTCCTCCTCGGTGATGTCCCCCCGGTCGACCAAGGTCTCCACCAGGGAGTGGTCCTTGGTCACCCGGCGGATGCCCTCCTCCGTGATGTGGTAGGCCCGACTGTCCCCCACATTGGAGACCACCGCCATGTTCTCTCCGCAGCTGATGGCCGCCACCAGTGTGGTGCCCATACCGCAGAGAAATGGATCCTTCTCCGTCTCCCGGCGGATGGCGTCGTTGGCCTCTGCCACCGCTCTGGCGGACAGCTTCTGTATCTGAAAGGTACTCATATTGGGGCGGATCTCTCCGCAGACAATCTCCAGGTAGGTGTCTACCGCGATACGGCTGGCCAGCGCTCCACCCTGGACGCCGCCCATACCATCGCACACCACGCAGACGGTGCAGGGGTCCTGGTTGTAGACCCCGTAGGCGTCCTGATTGTCCCGCCGCACCAATCCCACGTCGGTCAATGCCCAGGTCTCGATCATACGCATTCCCCCTTCCTCTCCTCCATGGCCCGCCGCCGAAGCTGGCCGCAGGAGGCGTCGATATCGCCCCCCAGACTCCGCCGGACAGTGGCGGTGACGCCGTGGCTCTCCAGCCGCTTCTGGAAGGCGGCGATACGCCTGCTGGGCTTGAAGTGACTCTCCCGCACGTCATTGAGGGGAATCAGATTCACATGGGCAGGCATTCCCTTCACTTTTTTGGCAATGAGGTCCGCCTGTTGGTCGCTGTCGTTGACCCCGTCAATCATGGCATACTCAAAGGAGATCCGCCTGCCAGTCTTCTCAAAGTACCGGTGGCACTCCCGGAAAAGGTCCTCCACGTCATAAGCCCGGTTTACCGGCATGATCTTGGACCTCGTCTCGCTGTCCGGGGCGTGGAGGGACACAGACAGTGTCAGCTGCAGCCCCAGATCCCCCAGCCGTCGGATACCCGGCAGCACGCCGCAGGTAGACAGGGAGATGTGCCGCATACCGATGTTCAGACCGTCAGGGTGGTTCACCAGCTCCAGAAACCGCAGCACATTGTCCAAGTTGTCCATAGGCTCCCCTATGCCCATCAGCACAATGTTGGAGATGGGAAGGCCGCTGTCCAGCTGGGTAAACAGCACCTGGTCTAAAAGCTCCGAGGGCAGAAGGTCCCGGACCTTCCCTCCCACGGTGGAAGCACAGAAGGCACAGCCCATCCGGCAGCCCACCTGGGAAGAGATGCATACCGTATTGCCGTGGTGGTACTGCATGAGAACCGTCTCGATGCAGTTGCCGTCCCCCAGTTCCCAGAGGTATTTGATGGTGCCGTCCTGGGCAGAAACCTGCTTGCGGGCCACGGTGGGGGCGGTGATGGCGTAGGCCTCCGCCAGCTTCTGCCGCAGAGCCTTGGAGAGATTGCTCATCTCCTCAAAGGACCTGGCCCCCTTGTGCAGCCAGGTGAACACCTGTCGGCCCCGAAAGGCGGACTCCCCCATCTCCTGCATGGCCTCTGTCATCTCCTGCAGGGTCATGGATTTGATATCAGTCATGGTTTTTCCTCAGCTTACAGATGTAAAATCCGTCGGTCTGGTGGCGGTGGGGCCAGAGGGTCACATCCCCCTCTGTCTCCCCCACCGGTCCCTCTGCAGTAAAGGGCTCCAGCGCAAAGCGGCCGTCCTTTTGCAGAAATTGGTCCACCACCTGTCGGTTCTCCTCCGGGAGAATGGTGCAGGTGGAGTACACCAGCACGCCGCCCTTCTTCACATAACCGGCGGCGCTCTCTAAAATGGCCAGCTGTACCGGCGGAAGCCCCGCCAGCGGGGCGGGGTCCTTGTAGCGGATATCCGGCTTCTTCCGGATGATGCCAAGCCCCGAACAGGGCACGTCGCAGAGCACCACGTCGGCAGTACCCTGCAGCTCCGGGTCCGGCATTCGGGCGTCCCGCACAGCGGCTCGGACACAGGTAATGCCTAACCGGTCCGCGCCCTCCTCAATGAGGCGGATCTTATGGAGGTGGATGTCGAAGGACAGCACCTCTCCCCGGTCCTCCATGGCCATGGCAGCGGCAAAAGACTTTCCGCCGGGAGCGGCGCAGACGTCGATAACCCGCTGGCCGGGCGCACAGCCCGCCACCCGGGGCACCAGGGCCGCCGCCGCATCCTGAACCAGGAACTCGCCCTTTTGAAAGCTCTCCAGCTGCTCTAAGTTTCCGGCGCCGGTAAGCTCGTAGCAGCCACGCAGCCAGGGGTGGGGCGTTACCTCCGCCCCATCAAGGCCCGCCAGCAGCTCCTTCTCCGAGGCCCGAAGCGGATTTCGCTGGAGCACCGTGGGAACCGGGCGGTTGTCCTCGGCCAAAGCCTTCTCCGCCTCCTCCCGGCCCAGCAGTTCCACATACCGGTCCGTCAGCCACTTGGGGTGACTGTACCGGACGGACAGCTCCTCCGGCTGGGGAAGCTGTTCCTTCTCCCGTGACAGCTGGCGCAAAATGGCGTTCACCATTCCCGCCGCCTGGGGCCGCCGGTGGACCTTAGCCATCTCCACAGCCCGGTTCACGGCGGCGCTGTCCGGCACCCGGTCCAAAAAGAGAATCTGATAGGCTCCGATCCTCATAATATCCAAAATCACCGGTTCTAAGTCCCGAATTTTCTTTTTACAATACCGGCTGATGTGAAAATCCAGCAGCGCCCGGTTCTGGAGCACACCGTAGGTCAGCCGGGCGGCCAAGGCCGCGTCCTTCCGGGACAGTGGCCTGCTGGCCGTCTTCAAAGCGCCGTCGGCCCAAGCTTCCGCCTTCCGGCAGGAGGTCAGCACCGACAGAGCCGTCTCCCTCGCGTCACTTCCCGCCATCAATCGTTCCTCCGCCGGCCGGAAAACAGCATCACATACCGCAGCAGCTGCACGATAGACATGAGCAGCGCCGCCACATAGGTCAGCGCCGCAGCGCTGAGAACCTTCCGGGCTCCATTGGCCTCCTGATCGTTGAGCAGCCCGCCGCTTCGAATGGTCTCCATGGCACGGCGGGAGGCGTTGAACTCCACCGGCAGCGTCACCAGCTGAAAGAGGGTGGTGAAGGAAAACAGCACGATGCCGATAAAGAACAGGGACTCAAAGGACAAAATCAGCCCCAAAATCAGCAGTACGATCCCAACCTGGGACCCCACCTGAGTCAGGGGGATGATGGCCGCACGGATCTGGATGGGAACGTAGCCCACGGCATACTGCACCGCATGGCCCGCCTCGTGGGCCGCCACGCCCACTGCCGCGATGGTGGGGCTGTCATACACCGAGTCCGAGAGCCGGATCACATTGGTCCGGGGATCGTAGTGGTCCGTGAGATTCCCCCGCACCCGCTCGATGCGTACATCATACACACCGTGGCGGCGCAGCACCTCCGCGGCGGCCTGAGCACCGGTGAGATGGCGGCTGTTGGCAATCCGGGAATAGCGGTTGAAGGTGGAGCTGACCTTGAACTGAGCGTACAGGGTGATCAGCAGCACCGGAATCAGCATGGCCATATACCTGGCATCGTAGAAGTAATAAAAGGGCATAGAATCGTTCCTTTACACTTTGATGGGATGGCCCAGCAGATAATCCGCCGCCGCCATCCGCTTGCTGCCGGGACGCTGCAGCTCCAGCACCACCACCTGCCGTCCGTCTCCGGCGGCCACGGCGATGCCGTGCTTATCGGCGGACACCACAGTTCCCGGCGCGGCGGAGGTCTTTCCTCCCACCGCAGCCCGGAACACCTTCACCTGTTCCCCGTTGAGGGTAGTGACAGCGCAGGGCCAGGGGATAAGGCCTCTCACCTGATTGACGATCATTTGGGCATTTTTGTTCCAATCAATGGGGGACATTTCTTTGGTGAGCATGGCGGCGTAGGGACCCACCGCCTCTCCCTGAGGCGTCCGGGAGGCGGTACCGTTCCCAAGGGCGGTGACCGCTTCGCTGAGGGCCTCCGCCCCCAGCTGCGCCAGCCGGTCATAGAGCTGGGCGGCATCCTCCTGGGGATCGATGGGGGTTTTGCGGACGGTAATGATATCTCCGGCATCCAACTCCACACCAAGATGCTGGATGGTGACGCCGGTCTCCTCATCGCCGTTCAAAATGGCCCAGTTGATGGGGGCGGCCCCCCGGTACCTGGGCAGCAGCGAGGAATGGACGTTGATGGCCGCCACCGTGGGGATCTGTAAGAGAGCCTCCGGCAAAATCTTCCCATAAGCCGCCACCACCAGAAGCTCCGGCTTCATCTGCCGGATCTCCTCCAGCACCGCCTCGTCCCGGACGGACTTGGGCTGGAAGACAGGGATATTGGCCTCTGTGGCCGCCTCCTTCACGGGGGTGGGGATCAGCTTCATTCCCCGATTTTTGGGCTTGTCGGGCTGGGTGAACACCGCCGCCACCTCGTGGCCATCGGCGATCAGACGGCGGAGGGAGGGCACGGCAAAGTCAGGCGTGCCCATGAATACAATTCTCATCAGCCCTCGTCCTCCTCGACGTCGTAGCCCTGCTCCTTGTAGTACTCCTTCAGCTCCTCATCGGAGAGGAAATGGTCGATGTGCTCCACATAGAGGTGGCCGTCCAAATGCTCCAGTTCGTGGCAGAAGGCCCGGGCCATCAGCTCCTCCCCCTCCGCCTCGAACCACTGTCCGTCGCGGTCCTGGGCCCGGACCCGGACCCGGTAGGGGCGGGTCACCATGCCGAACTTTCCCGGCACGCTGAGGCAACCCTCCGGCCCGGTCTGCTCTCCCTCGGTGGAGACAATTTCCGGGTTGATGAGTTCTAAAATCTCGTCCTCGTCGTTGGCCACCACCACAGCCCGGCGCAGAATCCCCACCTGAGGGGCAGCCAGCCCGGCGCCGTTGGCCTGACGCAGCGTGTCGGCCATGTCGTCCAGCAGGATATGGAGCTTCTCATCAAAAGCCGTCACCGGCTTGCACATCTTGGTCAAAATCTCGTCCCCCTGAACGACGATCTTCCGAATCGCCATATCGCTTCCTCCTATTCCAGTGCGTTGCAGTCGATAAAGAGGCTGAGCCCCTTGTTCTCCTTCTGACTGTGGAACGCTTTCAAGTAATGTGCCAGGATCTCCCTGGTCTGATGGTCATTTTTTCCCACCCAAAACAGCCGGTAACGGTAGCGGTTGTTCACCTTCAAAACCGGCGCCGGGGCTGGACCTATAATTTCCACGCTCATATTGGCGGCAGTGGGATAAGCAAGCCCCATTTTCAGTCCGTCCCGAAGACGGGCGGCGGCCCGGAGCACCGCACCCTCCTCCCCGCCGGACACGGTGAGGGTGAAAAGATCGGCAAAGGGCGGGTAACGGCGGAGGCGGCGCAGCCGCAGCTCCTCGCGGTAAAAAGCATCGTAGTCCTGGTGGGCGGCGTTGACGATAACGTCATTGTCCGGGGTATAGGTCTGGATCACCGCCCGGCCCCGCTTGTCCCCCCGGCCCGCCCGGCCCACCACCTGGGTGAGAAGGCTGAAGGTCCGCTCGGCGGCACGGTAGCTGTCCACATACAACGACAGATCCGCCGCCAGCACCCCCACCAATGTTACATTTTCAAAATCCAGCCCCTTGGCCACCATCTGGGTGCCAAGGAGAATGGGAATCCTCTTTTTCTGAAAGGCCCGCAGCAGTTTCTCGTGGCCTCCGGCGGCGGTGTCCGCGTCCATCCGCAGCACCTCCACCCCGGGGAACAGCTGGTGGAGCTCCTCCTCCACCTTCTGAGTCCCTACCCCCACATGCTTCATAAGACCGCCGCACTCATCGCAGGTCTCCTCCGCCCACTCCGAATGGCCGCAGTAGTGGCACATGAGCCGGTGGTTCGCGCTGTGGTAGGTCATGGGGACACTGCAGCGTGGACACTCCGGCACTGCGCCGCACTCCCCGCACACCAGCATCCGGCTGCTGCCCCGGCGGTTGAGAAAGAGGATGCTCTGCTCCCCCCGCCGGATGTTCTCCTCCAGCTCCTGGCGAAGAACGCTGCTGATGGTACCGCTGTTCCCGGCCCGGATCTCCTGGCGGAGATCCGCCAAAATCACCTCGGGAAGGGGCTGCGTATTGTACCGCTCCCGGATGGTGAAGAGGTGGTAACGCCCGATCTGGGCGGCGTACATGCTCTCCACCGTGGGGGTGGCGGAACCCAGCACCAGGGTGGCCTTGGCCTCCACACAGAGGTATTTTGCCACATCCCGGGCATGGTAGCGGGGAAGCTGCTCCGATTGATAGCTGTTTTCCTGCTCCTCATCCAGAATAATCATGCCGAGATTCTGGAGGGGCGCAAACACGGCACTGCGGGTACCCAGCACCACCTGCACCTCTCCCCGGCGAATCCGCTTCCACTGGTCATAACGCTCGGAGAGCCGGAGAGAACTATGAAGCATCGCCACTTTACTGCCGAAGTAGGCAGAAAATTTTTCCATCATCTGGGGGGTGAGAGCGATCTCCGGAACCAAAATCATGCCGGTCTTCCCTGCGGCCACCACCTCCTGAAGAAGGCGGATATACACCTGGGTCTTTCCGCTCCCGGTGACACCGTGGAGCAGGGCACAGGCGGCCTCCCCGGACTGGGCAAGAGCCAGGATGCCATCAAATGCCTTTTGCTGTTCGCCATTCAGCGTGATGGGGACGCCGGTGATCTGGCTGCTGAACTTTGGCACCCGGTATTGCTCCTCTTTTTCCATGGTCACAAGTCCCGCCTTCTCCAGCGCCCGCAAGGTCGCGGAGGAGGCTCCGGTGAAGTAGCAGATATCCGGGGACAGGGCGCTGCCCACAGTACACAGAAGCCGCAGCACCTCATACCGCAGCGGCGCGGTCTTCCGCTTGGCCTCGGCGGCGGCCATGGCCTCCTCCGGCGGAACTGCCAGGGATACCCGGCGCACCAGCTTGTCGCTGAGGCGGCGCAGGGCGGTGGTCTCCGAGGTGATGAGTCCCAGGTCGCAGAGCTCCCGGAGGGCAGCGGTGACATTGTCGCCGCAGCGGTCCTTCAGGGTCTCCAGCTCTGCCTGCCCGCCCTCGGCGATCAGTACGCCGTAGGCCTCCCGGGCCTTGGCCTTTCTGCCAAGGATTTCGGAGGCCTCCTCAGTGAGATCACCCACAACATGGTAGACCTCCCGCACACGGTACCAGAGGCCCGCGGGCAGGATGGTCTTGACGCCGTCATAGATGGTGCAGAAGTACCGCTCCCTGAGCCAGAAAGCCAGACGCAGTCCCTCCTGGTCCAGCACCGGGCTGTCGTCCAGCACCTCCAGAACATATTTCAGCTCCTGCCGCTCCGACTCAGTCCGGACGCTGAGAATAATGGCCTCCGACCCCTTGTTGCCCCGGCCGAAGGGCACAGTGACCCGAACGCCGGGAACCGCCTTGGCCGTCAGGGCGGCGGGCACAAGGTAGTCATAGGGCTTGTCAAAGGCATAGGTGGCTGCGGCTACAGCCACCCGGGCAATCACAGTTTCTTCCAAGCCGTCTCTCCTCCCCGGGAGGCTCAGGCCTCCACGTCCTTGATCACCACGTCGGCGGCAGCAACGGACAGCTTCCCGTCGGCCACCTCGTGGATGGCCAGGGTCACCGGCTTCTCCTCCAGGTGCTCCCCGATGTCCTCGGCGTGCTGGGCAATCTGGCGGGCCCGGCGGGCCACCACATTCACCAGCAGGTAGCGGTTGGGGACGTTTGCGGTCAGCTTGTTCATAGCGGGATAGAGCATCATAATAACATCATTCCTTTTCTTTCAAATTTTATGTCACGCACATAACATGGCGATAGGTTTCTATGAAATGGTATGCACCCTCCGGCAGCCGGAATACCGGCGCTTACAGAGCCGCGTTTAAAAGCGGCAGCCGCTGGGCGGGACGGCAGTGCTCCGCCCGGATAATGGCCCGGATCTCTTCCACAGCCTCCTCCACGGTATTGTTGATGACGATGTAGTCATAGTCCGCAGCGAAATGGAACTCCTCCTTGGCCCGGGCCAGACGGCTGCGGACTTTGTCGGCGCTCTCGGTGCCCCGGCCGGTGAGCCGGTGCTCCAGCTCCTCCCAGCTGGGCGGGGCGATGAAAATCCGCACTGCGTCCGGCCTCTTCCGGTAGACCTGCTCGGCGCCCTGGACCTCGATGTCTAAAATCACATCCTCCCCCCGGTCCATGGCCTCATCCACATACTTCTTAGGGGTTCCGTAACAGTTACCCACATACTCCGCGTGCTCCAGAAAAGCGTCCTCCTGAATCCACTGCTCAAATTGTTCCCGGGAAATGAAGTGGTAATGCACGCCGTTCTCCTCTCCCGGCCGGGGACCTCGGGTAGTGGCGGACACGGAAAAATAGAGCTTGGGCTGCCGGGCAAAGAGTTCCTGAATGATGGTACCCTTGCCCACACCGGAAGGTCCGGTGATGATAAACGTCCTGCCTTTCATGTGTCTTCTTCCTCCTCTAATTCGGCTGGATCGATCTCCAGCCGGGGCGCCAGCTTCTCCAGCGGCAGCCCCGACAACACAACATGGTCGCTGTCCATGATCAGCACCGTCCGGGTCTTGCGCCCGAAGGTGGCGTCAATGAGCATACTGCGGTCCCGGGCCTCCGAGACCATCCGCTTGATGGGGGCAGAGTCAGGACTGACCACCGCCACCAGACGCTGGGCGGAGATCAGATTTCCATATCCGATGTTGATGAGTTTCATTCCCTGCCTCCTGTTCTCCGTTTTATTCGATATTCTGGACCTGCTCGCGGATCTTCTCCACCTCCGCCTTCAGATCCACCACCTTTCGGGCAATCTCCACATCACAGCATTTGGAGCCGATGGTGTTGGACTCCCGGTTCACCTCCTGGATCAAAAAATCCAGCTTCCGGCCAATGGGCTCGCTGCTGCGGAGCATGTCCCGCAGCTGAGAGAGATGGCTGCGAAGGCGCACCGTCTCCTCGTCCACCGCCACCTTGTCGGCAAAGATGGCCGCCTCGGTGAGGAGCCGTCCCTCGTCCACGGTGGCGCTGCCCAGCACCTCCCGCATCCGCTCCAACAGCTTCTCCCGGTACTCCGCCACAGTCTGGGGAGAGCGCTCCTCCACCGCTGCTGTCAATGCCTCGATGGTGTCAAGCCGGCCAAGGATATCCTCCGCCAGCTTCTCCCCCTCCCGCTCACGCATGGCGTTATAGGCCTCAATGGCCTCCGCCAGCACAGCGCAGAGGTCGGCGCTCACCGCCTCCAGATCCTCCTCCGCCTTGGTGACGGTAAGAACGTCCGGCAGACGGGAGAGGTCCCAGGCCGTCACATTCTCCGGCAGAGAAAAAGCCCCCGCCAACTGCCGCACCGCCTGGAGGTACTCCCCGGCCAGCGCTTCATTGACGGAGATCACCGCCTGGTCCGCCCCGGTGGAGTCGATAGTGAGGAACACATCCACCTTGCCCCGGGACACGTTCTTCTGCACCATGGACTTAATGGCGTCCTCGGCAAAAATATACATCCGCGGCATCTTCACCGTGCAGTCCAAATACCGGTTGTTGACGCTGCGCAGCTCCACAGTGATGTCCCGGCCGTTCCGCGTCTCTCTGGCCCGGCCGTAGCCGGTCATACTTTTAATCATGCCTCTTGTCCCCTTCTTCGATTACTCTCAGCAGCACATGGTGCCGCCGATGCAGGAATTGCACAGACAGTAGGAGCACAGCAGCCCGCCGCACAGATTACTGCTGCCGCAGTCCGAGGTAAACACCTCAAACCCGGCGGGCCGGTAGGCCTGCCCGCTGTTCTCCAGCCGCTCCAGCGCCTGACGGTACTCCCCGTTGCCCGGGTCCATGGCGCAGGCCTGTTGGAAGCTGCGCCGGGCCTCGTCCAGCCAGCCCCGGCGCATACAGATGGCCCCCCGCAGGAAATGCCATTCCGCCGTGTGGTCGCTGATAGCGCTGAGCAGCTGCTCTGCCATGTTCAGGTCATTTCGCTGGATAGCGAAACGCACCCGCTGGAAAGGCGTCCCCTGGGAGTAGTCTGCCTGCTGATATCCGCCATATCCGCCGTAGGAAGACCGGCTGTAGCCCCCCTGCCCACTGTAGGACGCTTGTCCGCCGCTTTGGTGGCGCATCTTCTGAATAGTGGAGTAGGCCTCATTGATCTCCTTCATCTTCTCCTGGGCCAGATCGGCCAGAGGGTTGTCGTGGTAGTTGTCGGGGTGGTATTTCCGTGCCAGCTCCCGATATGCTTTTTTCACCTCTTCGTCGGTGGCGGTGCTGGGGACGTTCAAAACCTTGTAGGGATCGTTCATATGTGCTCCTTCTTGCCTCCCCGGTCCTTTTTGCGGGGGGAGGCATGAAATGTTCCTTCCAAAACAGCGTTTCCCACCCGGTAGAGCCCGTCGTACACCGTGGCGCGGATCACGCCGCTCCAGGGACCGAAGTCCCACAGCTCAAACGCCGCTGCCATCTGCCGGATGGAGGCGTCCAGGGTGACCACCACGCTGCGGCGGTCCTCTCCGCTGAGCTTGCCGTCCTGAAGACCGCAGCGCAGCAGGATGGGGTTGTACTGGCCCTCCCCGGCGTCCTTTTCCAGATCGTCCAGAGCGTCCACCAGATAGATCCAGCGGCCCAGGTGGTAGAGAAACTGAGTGAGAACCCGCCGCTGAACAGGGTCCTCCACCTCTCCGGCGATTCCCGCCAGGAGACTTGCAAAGGTATCGGCAGGCTCGTCCAGGGTGGCGCAGCGCCGCTGCTCCAGGGAGAGAAGACGAGCCATCTCTTCTTTTGTATGCCCGGCAAAACGAGGGCGGCGCTCACAGGCCTTTCGGAAAGCGCCTCCCAGCACAGCTCCGGCGGCCCGGCAGCCCTGGGAGCGGAGAAAAGAGCTGTCCAGCACCTCATCCCGGAGCTTGTAGCCGGTAAGAATCACACTGCAGTCCGCCGCCAGATCCAGTGCGTCGTTTCCCACCGCCGCCGTTCTGGCGCGGAAGGGGCTGGCAATACACCGCCGCTGCTCCGTCGCAACAGTGCCGGACAGCAGCGCCGCGAGAAACGTAAAATCATAGTTGAGGATCCAGCGGCTCACCCCGCCGTACCGCCGGCCCAGCGTATGGCAAAGCCCGCAGTACAGCGCCTTGTAGGCCCGGCTCTCCTCCTCCGACAGATGGTCCGCAGCGGGACGAACATAACCGAACACCGCTACATTCGCCCCACAATCTCAAAGGAGACCACACCGCCGGCCTTGCGGCTGCGCCGGTCCCGCACCAGAGCGGGCACCGCTCCCAAAGCGGTAACAGCCACCGTCACCAAGGCGTGGAGAGCCGGGGACAGGGACGTCCCCAAACCGTAGCCCACCAGGAAGGCGGCGGCGGGCACCAGATACACCAGCGCCGCTGTGGTGAGGATGGGGCGGTTGTCGCTTCGCACCAGTACCTTCTCCCCCACCGACACGCCGATGCGGTCCACCGCCCGAACCTCCAGCGATCCGGCATGGCCGCCGCAGCCGGCACACTCGGCGCAGTTATGGGCACAGGCGGACTGCCGCGCCACGGAGATCAGCACCCGGCCATCGCCGAGGAGCCGCTCCACTGTTGCTGTCTGGGTCATGGTTTCCTCCTGCTATGATTGGATACGGACCGTAATCTGATAGGTCCCGATGGCGCCGGCTTCGTCAGTCCCGTCCACATACACCTGGGCGGGAACGGCATAATCGCCGTTGTCCGCCGTCACGTCAGACAGGTCGCCCACCACCCGGATGTTGAAGGACTGAATGTCCGCCAGCACATCGGCGGGGCCTCGGAGAGTCACGTCCATCTCGTTGGTGACTACCGTCACCTCCTTGCCCTCCGGCTCATTGATATAGCTGATGTTGTCGGAGGAGATGCTTAAGGTCTCCGTGGCCATATTCAAAAACTCAATGGTCACGGTAGCCTCCTCCTCTCCGGAGAGGTTGGTGGACCCGGCGGGGAGCGGAATCGGCACAGTAAAGGTGGTATCCTGCGTCACCGTACTCAGATCGATCTCATCCAGCAAAATGGAATCCAGCTTGGAGATGTTCTTATTCGACCCGGCCACAGTGACACTGACGGGATCAATGGTACACTTGATATTACTCATCATAGAGCCGGGCGACTCGATGAATTTAACCTCCAAAGGCAGCTCCTTAATCCGAAGGATGGGCACCGTCACCTGGATGTTCTCCACATTGGTGCGGAAGCTGCTCTTGTCCACTACATCGCCGTTGAAGTCGATAAGTTCAAAATCCACCACAGTAACGATGTTTTCACTGGCACCGTCCAGATCCACGCTGACTCTCGCATAGCTGATATTGCTCACCGCCAGCTGCTCGCCGCTGACCAGGATGGTGTCCTCACTGAAGCTCATCTCTCCAGCCATATAGCCATCCGCCGGCTCTCCGGTCCGCTCGCCCCGGACAGAGATGGATTTGCTGTACAGCTCCACGATATCCACGGTGATCCGCTGGACGTCGGCATCCTTCACATTCACCATATTGTTGGTGACGCTGTCAGGGAAATTCACATCGTAGTTCAGGGAGTGCTGGCCGGTGGTGGTAATACTGGTGAGGTTCACCTGCACCGTCAGATCCCGGGGATCCAGCCGGGCCAGGACGCTGGTATTGCCGGAGAGGGTCAGATCCACAGTGTCGTGAGAGCAGTCCGCCATCATCAGCCCCCGCTCCATCAAAAGATCCTCCCCAATGAACACCACCGGCACATCGTTGAATGTCACATCCTTGGGCGTCGAGTCCACATTATTGACATAAAACCACAAAACAAACGCCACCAGAATCGACAGACCAATTCGAAATGCCTTGTTGTTTTTGATCTTATTCATGGTCCTTCTCCTTTTTGGCCGGCAGAAGATCCGTCAAACGGAACCGCTTCTTGGCAGCTTGGGCGTCGTCGTCCCCGGGCAGCAGCTCGTTGGCCAGCAGCAGCCGCAGGGTCTCCACCGTCAGATGCCGCTTGAGCATGCCGCCCACCGCCACGGAGATGGTGCCCGTCTCCTCAGAGACCAGCACCACCACCGCGTCGGAGTTCTCGCTCATGCCGATGCCGGCCCGGTGGCGCATCCCCAGGTCCCGGCTGAGGTTGACGTTCCGGCTCAGAGGGAGCATACATCCGGCTCCCAGCACACGGCCCTCCCGCATGATCATGGCACCGTCGTGCATGGGCGCCTTTACAAAAAAGATATTTTTCAGGAGCTCCGATGAGGGCTCCGCATCTAAGCGGGTACCGCTGCGCAGCACATCGTCCAGCAGAATCTTCCGCTCAAACACGATCAGCGCGCCGGTGCGGCTCTTGCTCATGTCCGCACAGGCCTCCGCCGTGACCTCGATAGCCCGCTCAATGGCGCTGGTCTGCTGGCCCTTGCTGAACATTTTCATGAAGGAAAATCTGCTGCCGCCCACCTGCTCCAAAATCCGCCGGATCTCCGGCTGAAAGAGGATGATAAGGGCCAGAACGCCCCATTCCACCATCATATTCAGCAGGTATTTGAGGCTATTGAGCTGAAATTCTGAACTGAGCGCTAAGGCCAGGATGATGAACAGCACACCCTTCATGAGTTTCTCTGAACTGGTGCTCTTCACCAGGGCCAAAAGCCGGTAGACCAGGTAGGCAACGATGGCCATATCCAGCAGATCGGAGATTCCGATTGTCATGCCCACGGTAAGAATATAACGCCTGCAAGAGTCCAGAAATTCTATCAAAACATCCATGGCGCGCTCCTTATTTCCCCGGTTTTTTTGAATCACATAGTTATTCTTATTCTATAATATATGCCAGAAAAATGCAAGAAATAAGGGCGGACAACTTTTACGAAATTGTAAACTTTTCCCCCCTTGTCTTCGTCGTTCCTCCCCGGCCCAGCGCGTGGCACAGAGCCGATGTTTCCCGCTGGGAATTAAAGGCGGAAGCGGAGAAGCGTATCGTACCGCCCTGGATCGTTCCGGCGGTCCGGTGGGCGAAGGGCGCGCAGTGGAAGCCGGAGCGCAGGGCAAAGCCCTCCTCCGCAAGACGGTCGCACAGGGATTCGCAGTCCCCCTCCACCGGCGCGAAGGACAGCACGCCCGCCTGAAGCGCCTCATCGTGGCAGCCGTAGACCCGGAAGTCCTGCCGCCCCTCCAGGAAGGCGAGAAGCTGCTCCTTCAGTCGCCACTCGTGGTCCCGGATGCGCTGAATGCCCAGCTTTCTTACGAAGCGCACTCCTGCCAGAAGGCCCGCCACGCCGGGCATGTTGTGGGTCCCTGCCTCCAGGCGGTCAGGCAGAAATTCCGGCATCTCCTGCTCCTTTGAGTTGCTGCCGGTGCCGCCCCGCAGGAGAGGCTCCGTAGGTACGCCGCAGAGCAGCACCCCGGTTCCCTGAGGACCATACAGCCCTTTGTGGCCGGGCATGGCCACAAAGGCTGCTTGCCAGGCAGCGAAATCCACCGGCAGGATTCCCGCCGACTGGGAGGCGTCCACAATGAGAGGAACTCCTCTCTCCCGGCACAGAGCAGAAATCTCTCCAATGGGAAGCACATAGCCGAAGACATTGGAAACATGGGTGCAGACCACTGCGGTGGTATCGGCGGTAATCAGCTTGGAAAATCCCCGGAGCATCTCCTCCGGCTGAAACAGCGGCGTATTTACCACATGGAGCTTTACTCCCGGAATGGCATAGAGGGGCCGGGTGACAGCGTTGTGCTCATAGCCGGAGAGCACCACCCGGCTGCCCGGCTTCACCAGGGAGCGGATAGCGATGTTCAATCCGTGGGTGGCGTTGCTGGTGAAGACCACCGACTCCGGATCGGGTACCTGGAAAAGCTGAGCCAGCTCCTCCCGGCACTCTACCAGGGTCCGGTCCGCCATCTGTGCAGTAGGATAGCCGCCCCGGCCGGGAGAACTCATGGCGGCCATGGCTTCGGCCACCGCCCGTCCCACACTGGCGGGCTTTTGAAAGCTGGTGGCTGCAGCGTCAAAATAGATCATGGCGCGCTCACCTCAGTATATCCATCCGGCCCCTGGGCTACCACCTTCACCGGCTGGATTCCGCCCCGGCGCAGCAGTTCCATAGCGTGGTGCAGATGCTCCGGTGTGATACGGATAGAGTAACTGCACCCCCGTTCCGTCAGGCCCGCCGGAGAACGAAAGATCCGGTTGGTGATGCCTGAACGGCTCAGCAGCATACCGCCCCGCTGGGCCTGGGTCACCGACCGGCACAGAATCAAAATATGGTTCAAGAAAGATACCCCCTCTCACGGCATCCTATGCAGGTCCTCCCAGGGGGTGCGTCTTTCTCTGCCCTCCGGCCGGGCAGGCCGCAGAACGGCTTTTGCCCCTTCGCCGGGGCCGGGCGTTTTGACGACGGCCCGTTATTTCTTTTTTGCCCGACGGTATCCTGTCTGGTGTTATGCCTCCGGCGGGTAAAATAGAAAAAACAGGCCGTCTTCAGAAGCCAAAAATACCTCTGCAGGGAGAATCCCCTGCAGAGGTATTTTTCATTCCTTCCTTCGCGGCAGATCGCCGCAGAGCAAAAGACACACCGCATGGGCGGCAATGCCCTCTCCGGAACCGGTAAAGCCCAGGTGCTCCTCAGTGGTAGCCTTTACATTGATAGCCCCCACGTCCACCCCCAGGTCCGCCGCCATATTGGCGGCCATGTCCGGCAGATGCGCCGCCATCTTCGGTGCCTGGGCCACAATAGTGGCGTCAATGTTGCCTATCCGATAGCCCGCCCGGGCAATGAGCTCCGCTACCCGCCGCAGCAGTATCCGGCTGTCCGCCCCGGCATAGGCGGGGTCGTTGTCGGGAAACTGGTGGCCGATGTCCGGCAGCGCCGCCGCCCCCAGCAGGGAGTCCATCACTGCGTGGATCAACACATCCGCATCAGAGTGGCCCAGAAGGCCCCGCTCCCAGGGAATCGTCACGCCCCCTAAAATCAAAGGGCGACCCTCCACCAGCCGGTGGACATCATATCCATGACCAATGCGCATGGTCTCAGCCTCCATTTCGATTGTCCCAGATGGCCTGGGCCAAAATCAGATCCTCCGGTGTGGTGATCTTGATGTTCTCATAGCTCCCCTTCGTCAATACCACTTGCTTGCCGAGGCGCTCCACCGCGCCGCAGTCATCGGTGAGGGTAATCCCCGCGTCCAAAGCCGCCTTCAGTGCCCCCTTCAGAAGATCCATGTCGAACACCTGGGGCGTCTGTACCGCAAAAAGACGGCTCCGGTCCGGCGTAGCGGTAACCACGCCATCCTCCCCTGCCTCCTTGATGGTGTCCTTCACCGGCACCGCAGGGGCCGCCGCGTAGCACTCCGCTGCCCGGCGTACCGCCTCGTCAATAACATCCACCGTCACCAGAGGCCTGGCTCCGTCGTGGACCGCCGCCAGCGTGGCCCGTGGGTCGCACTCCTCCAGCGCCTTGGCCACCGACTCCAGCCGGGTGGCGCCGCCCACTACCAGCTTCAGCGGCTTCTCCACACCGCAGGCCCGGCAGAGATCCGCCGCCGTCATCAGGTCCTCCTCACGGGTGGCCACGATGATTTCTCCAATCAGTTCCGAACCGGCCAAAGCCATTACTGTTCTGGCCAGTACCGCCATCCCCCCCACCTGGGCAAAGAGTTTGTTCTCCCCGCCCATCCGTCGGGAGCTGCCCGCCGCCGGTACCACCGCGCTGCAAAAGAGGGGCGGCTGTCCACCCCTCCGCTTTTTCAAAAATCCAAACATCAGCTTCCCCGCTTTATCTAACATGATGCCGCTTCCTCTTTCTCTGCTCCGGACTGCATACAGGCGCAAAGCCTGCTCTCCATAGTCTGGTAACTCTCCCCGGTGGCCAGCACCATCTCTGAGAGAAAAATCTGCTTGGCGCTGTGGAGCATCTTCCGCTCCCCGGTGGAGAGCCCCCGCTCCGCGTCCCGGAGCATCAGACATTTGATGACCCGGGCTACCTCGTAGAGATCCCCGCTTTTCAGCCGCTCCAGATTTTCCCGATAGCGCTTGTTCCAGTTGGAGGTCTCGCCGGTGTCCAGCCGCGACAGAGCGCCGATCACCGCAGAGGCCGCAGCCGAATCCACCACAGACCGCAGTCCCACCAGATGGCTTTTGGCCGTGGGGATCTTCAGCACCAGCCCGCTGACCGGCATGGAAAAGACATAGTACGTCTGTGTTTTTCCGCTGATCCGCTCCTCTACGATCTTATCGATCACGCCCGCGCCGTGCATAGGGTGGACCACCTTGTCCCCTACCTGAAACATACGTCCTCCTTCGCTTCTTTACCACACAATTTCCGGCACACTACCGTTTATTGTACCCCACCTAACAAGCTTTTGCAAGGATTTGTTCCAAATTATTCCCAATTTTTCCGTTTTTTAACACATATAGCGAAGGAATAAAAAATATTTCGGTGGCAGGAGGCAAAAAAGCGCGCCGGGAGCTGCTGAAGCTCGCGGCGCGCTCTCTGATTCTGTTGCAGTTCTGCTGCTTACTCCGCGTCGTCGGCGGGAGCGGTCAGCAGAGCCCGGATGGACAGGGAGATCTTCTTCTTGTCCTCGTCCACCTCGATAATCTTGGCCTTCACGATCTGGCCCTCGGCGAGGCACTCAGCAGGGCTCTCGATCCGGCGGTCAGCGATCTGGGAGATGTGAATCAGGCCGTCCACACCGGGAACCACCTCGGCAAAGGCGCCGAAGGTCATCAGCTTGACGATGCGGACGTCAGCCACATCGCCAACCTTGTAAGTCTCCATGAACTTCTCCCAGGGGTTCATGCTGCGGTCCTTCACACCCAGGGAGATCTTGCGCTTCTCCTTGTCGAAGGAGATGACGTACACATCCAGAGTGTCGCCCACCTTCACCAGCTCGCTGGGATGCTTGATGCGGCTCCAGGACAGGTCGGAGATATGTACCATCCCGTCCACACCGCCGATGTCCACAAACACGCCGTAGCTGGTCATGGACTTCACAGTACCAGTATAATGCTTGCCGACCTCAATGCCCTCCCAAACGGCGGCAGCGGCAGCCTGACGAGCCTCATAAGCAACAGCACGGATGGAACCCACCACGCGGCGGCGGGCACGGTTCACCTCGGTGATGCGCAGCTGCACCTTCTGCTTGATCAGCTGGCTGAGATCAGCCCCGCGGGGCAGACCGGACTGGGAAGCAGGCACGAACACGCGCACACCCTTGATGAAGACCACGATTCCGCCCTTGTTCTCCTCGGACACAACGCCCTCCATGACAGTCTTGTCCTCCACGGCCTGCTCCAGCACGTCCCAGATCTTGTTGGCATCCAGACGCTTCTTGGACAGAGTGGCATAGCCCTCCACATCATTGACGCGGATGACAAACAGTTCCACAGTGTCGCCCACCTTTACCACGTCCTCGGGCTTCACAGTGGGATCGTCCGTCAGCTGGTCGATGGGGATGTAGCCGGCCTGCTTGCAGCCCAGGTCGACATGGACTTCAGTAGGGGTGATGGCGGTAACCACACCGGTGACCTTGTCTCCTGTATTCAAAGTATTGGTATACTGTTCAAACATTTCGGCAAAATTTTCGGTGCCCTCGCTCATGATTTTTTCTTCGCTCATCGTCTTGTTGACCTCCTTTATGATGCTCGCAGGTGCGGAAGCGCCCGCCGTCAGTCCGGCAACGCGGCAGCCTGCCAGCTTGTCCGGTGTGATCTCCCCCGCATCCTCCACCAGGAAGACCCGGGAACACCGCTCCTGACAGAGCTTGACCAGGTGTCGGCTGTTGGCGCTTTGTCGGTCGCCCACCACCACCATCACGTCAACCTGACCGGCAATTTCTGCCGCTTCGGACTGGCGCTTATGCGTAGCAAAACATATTGTATCAAACTTTTTCAGATTTGTACACTCTTTTTTTGCAATTTTCAGAGATTCTTCCCAAACCTCCTGGATCTGAGTGGTTTGGGCCGCCATAGTCAGGGGCATTTCCCTGGCCTCCGGACAGCGCTCCAGCCACGCCGCCAGTTCCTCCGGCCCCGAAAATACCAGAACATCCCGGCCCCAGCCGCAGATGCCCCGGACCTCCGGGTGATCTGGATTGCCGATGAGGATCATCTGCCGCCCCTCGCCGGCAGCCTCCCGGGCGATCTCCTGAATCCGCCGCACATGGGGACAGGTGCCGTCCAGCACCTGAGCGCCCCGCTCTTCCAGAATCTGGTAGGTAGCCTCCCCTTCTCCGTGAGCGCGGATCACCACCGTTTCCCCGGGCATGGCCTCCTCCGCCCGCTGGATGAGGCGGGCGCCCCCCTCGGTAAGCTGACGGATGACGGCGCTGTTGTGGATCACCGGACCCAGCATGGCCGGGCGCCGCCCCTCCTCCACCGCCTGGCTGGCCATCTCCACCGCCCGGCGCACGCCGTAGCAGAACCCGGCGGACTTTGCAAGGATGACCTCCATCTCACACCTTCTCCTTCAAACTGTAGATCTGGCGAAGCAGCTCATCGGCAAACTGCCGGTTCTCTTCCGCTGTGGGCCGCCGTCCGGCGCTGTGGGGGCTGTAGGGCTGACCGAAGACGATGGTACTGCGGTGAAAGAGTTTCTCCCGTCCGCCGCAGTAAATGGGCACCATGGGTACCCCGGTGCGGGTGGCGAACATCACCGCACCGCCTTTGGCTGCCACGTCCCCCTCGCTTTTCACTCTTGTCCCCTCCGGGAACAGCAGCAGCTTTTCCCCACTCTGGAGGCAGCGCATGGCAGTCTTCATAGCGACCACATCGTTGCCCTCCCGATTGACCGGAAAAGCGCCCAGTTTACAAAACAGCCACTTCAGGAAGAAATTTTGGAACAGCTCCATCTTGGCCATGAACCGAAGTCCTGCGTCCTTGGGCAGTGCCAGAGCGATGAGGATGGGGTCCACAGCGTTGTTGTGATTGGCGCAGAGCACCGCGCCGCCGGCAGGCACGTTCTCCCTCCCGATGACCCGAATGGGGCACAAAAGGGCGAAAATGGGCTTCACCACACAGTAGGCAAACTTGAAAAATCCTTTACTGAATCCCATTTTCATCTCCCCAGCCGCTCCTCAATGGTCCGCCGCAAAAGCGCGCAGCTCTGCGCAAAGGTGTTGTCTGTGGTATCCAGCAAAATGGAGTCCGCCGCCGGACGAAGGGGGGCGGAAGAGCGGTGGGAGTCGTTGTAATCCCGCTCCCGGATTTCGGCGAGAAGCTGATCATAGTCCTGAGGGGTCCCCCGCTGCTGGAGCTCCAGATACCGCCGCCGTGCCCGATCCTCCGGGGAAGCGGTGAGAAAGATCTTCACATCCGCCTGGGGCAGCACCACGGTGCCGATATCCCGGCCATCCATAATCACGTCGTACTTCCTGGCCATCTCCCGCTGCATCTCCAGCAAAAAGGCCCGCACTGCCGGAATGGCGGACACCCGGGAGGCATACAGGGAGATCTCCGGCAGGCGAATCTCCTTCGTCACGTCCTCCCCGTTGAGAAGCATATGCTGCAGCCCCTCCCCGTCATAGGTCATCTCCACCTGAAGCTCCCCCAGCAGCGCCTCGATGGCGGCGGCATCGCCAGGGTCCAGCCCCTTTCGGTGGGCCGCGCAGCCCACGGTGCGGTAAATGGCTCCAGTGTCCACATAGCGGAATCCCAACTCCTTGGCCACAGCCCTGGCCAGGGTGCTCTTCCCTGCGCCGGAGGGCCCGTCAATGGCCACGGCTCGTCTCTTGTCACTCATACGATCCTCTCCTCTATTCACTCATCGCGGCGAAGGCCGCGTGTTGTCCTGCCACATAGCCGGTGGACCAGGCAATTTGCAGATTGAAGCCACCGGTATAGGCATCCACATCCAAAACCTCCCCGGCGAAATACAACCCCGCCGTCAGCCGGGACTCCATGGTGGAGGGGTTCACCTCCCCCACCTTCACGCCGCCGGAGGTGATGATGGCCTCCTCAACCGGCCTTGGACCCCGAATGTCCACGCTGAAGTGCTTCAGCGCCGTCAGCAGCGTCCGGCGCTGCTCCTTGGTGATATCGTGGACCTTCTCGTGGGCGGGGATGCCTGAGCGTTCCACCGCCACTGGGATCAGCTTCCTCGGCAGCAAATCCCCCAGGGCATTGCCGAAGTCGCTGTTGGCATATTTGGCAAAATCCGACAGGAGCCGCCGGTCCAGCGCCCCCTCGTCCAGAGCGGGCTTCAGATCGATCTCCAGCCGGTACTTCTTCTTTTCAAAATGGCGCATATGGGCGGAAGCGGACAGCACCAGAGGACCGCTGACGCCAAAATGGGTGAAAAGCATTTCCCCGAAATCGGTATAAATCTTTTTCCCTTCCTCCCATACGGTAATAGATACATTTCGAAGGCTCAGCCCCTGCATCCGCTGACAGTCCTCTCCCTCCGCCTCCAGAGGGATCAGGGAGCCCCGCGGGGGGATGATGGTATGGCCCGCCGCCTCGGCCAGACGGTAGCCGTCGCCGGTGCTGCCGGTGAGAGGGTAAGACACGCCGCCGGTGGCTACAATCACCGCCTTGGCGCGCCACACCTCTCCTCCGCCTGCGGCTCCCCTTACGGCCCCATCCTCCAGCACCAGGGACTCCGCCCGCTGCCGGAGCAGCGTCACATCCAAAGCCTTCAGCCGACGCTCCAGAGCGGCGCTGACATCAAAGGAGCGGTCGCTGGCGGGATAGACCCGATTCCCCCGCTCCGTTTTCAGCGGCACCCCGAGGCCCTCAAAAAAGGACATGGTATCCCGGCTGTCCAGCTGAGAAAAGGTGCTGTAAAGGAATTTTCCGTTACACGGTATATTGGCCATCAGTTCCTGCTGAGAGCAGTTGTTGGTCAGATTGCACCGGCCCTTGCCGGTGATATTCAGTTTTTTCCCAAGGCGGCTGTTGGGCTCCAAGAGACAAACTGCCGCCCCCTGCTCCGCTGCGGCGATGGCCGCCATCATTCCGGCGGCGCCGCCGCCGATCACCAGTACATCCCAATCATTCCTCATTGGAACCACCAAACACTCCATATTCCTCCCAGATGTGCTCCAGACTTCCGAAGATCTGGGAAATATCTGCATTTTTACGATAGCCCGCCGCCACAATCAGGGCGTTAAGCAGGCTGAAAGGGGCCACCAGAGAGTCCACAAAGGAGATCATATCGCTGCGGGCAGTGAGGTTGGCGGTGGCCATGGGATACAAGGGGGAGCTGGGACCGTCGGTAACGGCGATGATCCGGGCTCCCCGGTCCCGGGCAAAGCGGACGCCCACGGCGGTGCTGCTGGAGTACCTGGGGAAGGTGATGCCGATGAGCACGTCCTCCGGCCCGATCCGCAGGATTTTCTCCAAAATATCTCCGGCACTGTTCTCTGTCACCAGTATCACATTGTCAAAGATCAAGTGAAAGTAGAAGTGGAGATAGCCTGCCAGAAAGGAGCTGGACCGTACCCCTAAAATGTAGATATGCCGGGCGGCCATCAGCTCCTCCACCGCGATCCGGAAATCCTCCCGGCTCACCTCTTCCACCGCCTGGCGGATTTTCTCCATATCCGCGTGGAGGACAGTGGTGATGAGGTCGGAACCGCTGAAGCGATCGGTAGATGCTTCAATGCGCTGAAGGGAGGTGAGACGGCTGCGCACCAGTTCCTGCAGCGCCTTCTGCATAGCGGGATAGCCGTCGTACCCCAGCTCAGCGGCAAAACGCACCACCGTGGACTCACTGACCCCGGTGATGCTGCCCAGCTTGCTGGCGGTCATGAAGGCCGCCTTGTCATAGTTCTCCAATATGTAGGTCCCGATCCGCTTTTGCCCCTTGGAAAAACCGGACAGGTTCTTTTTAATGGTGTGGAGCACGTTTTTCTGCACGCCGCTCCCTCCTCACGCTTGTTCTTTTCCGCTCTTCAAACGGCGGATCTCCCCCTCGGTAAGAGGCCGCCAGGCCCCCTCCTCCAAATCTCCCAGGAGCACCCCGTGCTCCGCCACCCGGAAAAGCTTCTCCACAGTCAGCCCTACTTTGGCGCACATACGCCGGATCTGCCGCTTGCGCCCCTCATGAATGGTGATCTCCAAGAGGGCTTTCCGGTCCTTACGCCGCAGCACCCGTATCTTGGCGGGACGTACCGGCTCCCCGTCTAAATCAGTAATGGCGGCAAGGCGCTCTGCCGTGTCCTCCCCCATTCCCTTCACCGTCACATGGTAGACTTTGTCCACCATGTGGCTGGGATGCAGCACAGCGTGGGCGAAGTCTCCGTCGTCTGTGAGGAACAGCAGGCCCTGGGACTCCACATCCAGCCGGCCCACCGGGTACACCCGGCGGCCGCAGTCCGCCACCAGCTCCGTCACCAGATGGGCGGCATGGGGATCTGCGAGAGAGCAGGCGTAGCCCCGGGGCTTGTTGAGCATCAGGTACACTGGTTCCTGCCGCACGGGAAGGGGCCTGCCGTCCACCTGGATGTCATCCGTTTCCGGGTCCGCCTGATCCCCCACCCTGGCCATCCTGCCGTTCACCGTCACCCGGCCAGCTTCGATCCACATCTCCGCCGTCCTGCGGGAGCACAGCCCCGCTGCGGACAGCAGCTTCTGCAGCCGCTGGAGCATGCGCTCCCCTCCTCTCCGCCTCTTGGTTGTATGGTTTAGTCCGCAGGACGGCCCAGAGCCAGGGCCACGTCCGCCCCACAGAGAAGTCTTGTCCGCCCGATCTCCTGGTCCCTCAGATAGACCGCCGCCTCCCCCACCACGGCTCCCTTGACAAGGGGCGCGGTCACTGCCTCAGGGAGCTCCAGCCGGATTTCCGGCTCCTCCCCCTGAGCCAAGGGATAAGAAACACTGGTTTCTGCCTGTATAGCAACCGCTGACAGGCTTCCGCCCTTTACAGAAAGCTCCGCTGCCGGCACTGTATCTGTCAGTACCACTGACTGTGGAAAGGCAGAAAAGCCGTAGTCCAGCAGAGCCTTATGGTCCTCCCAGTCCCTGCTGTCCTTCAGCGTCACAGCGATGAGTGTCTGCCCGTCCCGCCGGGCGGCGGACACCAGGGTCCTCCCCGCCGTCTGAGTGTATCCGGTCTTCACACCGATGCAGTCCTCATACCAGCTCAGGAGTTTGTTGTGGTTCACCAGCGTCCGCTGGCCGATGGTGATGGACCGGGTGGACACGATGCGGCAGAAGTCCTCCCGGGCCAGGGCCTCCCTTGTCAGCACCGCCATATCCCGTGCAGTAGAAAAGTGGGCGGGATCATCCAGCCCGTTGGGGTTGGCAAAGGAGGTGTTGGTCATCCCCAGCGCCTCCGCCTTTTCATTCATGGCCGCCACAAAGGTCTCCACACTGCCGCTGACGCAGTGGGCCACCGCCAGGGCGGCGTCGTTGCCGGAGCACAGCATCAGCCCATACAGAAGCTCCTCCAGGGTAAGCCGCTCCCCCGCTTTCAGATACATGGAGGAGCCCTCCGCCATGTCCTCCCCGGTAACGGTATACACCCGGTCAAGGCTGCACCGCTCCAGAGCTACCAGAGCCGTCATAATTTTGGTAATGCTGGCGATGGACATGGGCTGATCGGCGTTGTGGGCGTACAGAATCCGCCCGCTGTCCCCGTCCATCAGCACCGCCGCACCTGCAGAGGTGCCTACCGCCTTCACCGGCTGGCACAGCTGCACCGTCAAAAGGGCCGTCAGCAGGACGGCAGCCGCTTTTCGCTTCATGATTCTTGTCCCCCTCCGCTGTCTCATCTTTCTCTCAGCATGGACTGGGAAGGGATTTTTTACACTGGAAACTTTCGGAA
>CALXDD010000022.1 GCA_944386985.1 uncultured Oscillospiraceae bacterium | reverse complement strand
GCGGCGCAGGTCCGCCTTCTTGATCTTGTTGATGTTGATGCCGTCGTAGCGGATCTTGCCGTCGGCGATGTCGTAGAAGCGGTTGATGAGGTTGGTGATGGTGGTCTTACCAGCGCCGGTGGAGCCCACAAAGGCGATCTTCTGGCCAGGCTTGGCATAAAGGGATACGTCGTGGAGGACGGTTTTGCCCTTCTCATAGGCGAAGTCCACGTTGAAGAACCGGACGTCGCCGGCCAGCTTGGTGTAAGTAATGGTGCCGTCGTGATGGGGGTGCTTCCAGGCCCACACGTTGGTGCGCTCCTCACACTCGGTGAGCTGGCCGTCGGGACCCTCCTTGGCGTTGACCAGCGTCACATAGCCGTCGTCGGTTTCCGGCTGCTGGTCAATGAGATCGAAGATCCGCTTGGCGCCGGCGAGACCCATGACCACAGAGTTGATCTGGTTGGACACCTGGCCGATGTTGCCGGTGAACTGCTTGGTCATGTTGAGGAAGGGCACCACGATGCTGATGCTGAAGGCGAGACCGGAGAAGCTGACGTTGGGAGCGCCGGTCAGCAGCAGATAGCCGCCTACCAGAGCCACAATCACATACAGCACATTGCCGATGTTGTGGAGGATGGGCATGAGGGTATTGGCATAGCGGTGGGCCCGGCGGGAGTTTTCAAAGAGGGCGTCATTGACGGCGTCGAAGTCGGCCATGGCCTCCTCCTCGTGGCAGAAGACCTTGATGACCTTCTGGCCGTTCATCATCTCCTCCACAAAGCCCTCGGTGCGGCCAAGGACCTCCTGCTGGCGGATGAAGTAGCGGGCGGAGCCGCCGCCCACCTTCTTGACTACCAGCGCCATGATCAGCGTGCCCGCCACTACAACCAGCGTCATCCACAGGCTGTAGTAGAGCATGATGCACAGCACGGTGAAGGTCATCACGGTGGTGATCATCAGCTGAGGGAAGCTCTGGGAGACCATCTGGCGAAGGGTATCGATATCGTTGGTATAATAGCTCATCACGTCGCCGTGATTGTGGGTGTCGAAATACTTGATAGGAAGGTCCTGCATGCCGTCAAACATCTTCTCCCGGAGCTTGGCCAGGGAGCCCTGGGTAATGACGGCCATCATCTGGCCGTAGGCAAATCCGGCCAGAAGGCTGATGAGGTAGAAGACAGCCAAAAGACCCACCAGAGGCAGAATGCGGGGGGCGGCGGCAGACCAGTCGCCGCTTCGCCAGCACTCCTCCACCACCGCCAGAACGTTCTGGAGGAACATGGCGGGCAGGGAGCTGACCACGGCGTTGATGAGGATACAGACGATCGTCACCGGAAGCAGCACAGGGTAAAACGCAAAAAGAGTGCGGATCAGACGCCTGATGACGCCCGAGGTCTTGGGACGGGAGGAGGGATTATGCGACATCGTGATCACCTGCCTTGTTCTGAGAGGTATAGACCTCCCGGTAAATGGGGTTGTTCTTCAAAAGCTCCTCGTGGGTGCCCACGGCGTTGATTCTGCCGCCCTCCATGACGACGATCCGGTCGGCGTCCTGAACAGAGGCGATGCGCTGGGCAATAATGATCTTGGTGGTCTCCGGAATGAATTCCCGGAAGCCCTGGCGGATCAGCGCGTCGGTGCGGGTGTCCACAGCGGAGGTGGAGTCATCCAGAATGAGGATCTTGGGCTTCTTCAAAAGGGCACGGGCGATGCACAGCCGCTGCTTCTGACCACCGGATACGTTGGTACCGCCCTGCTCGATGTGGGTGTCATAGCCATCGGGAAACTGGAGGATGAACTCCTCCGCCTGGGCCAGACGGCAGGCGTGCCGGATCTCCTCATCGGTGGCCTCCTTGTTGCCCCAGCGGAGGTTCTCCTTGATGGTGCCGGAGAAGAGCTCATTTTTCTGCAGCACCACGGACACCTGGTTGCGCAGCACCTCCAGGTCATAGCGGCGTACATCCACGCCGCCCACCTTCACATCGCCTTCGGTGGCGTCATACAGCCGGGAGATCAGCTGGATGAGGGTGGACTTGGAGGAGCCGGTGCCGCCGATAACGCCGATGACCTCGCCGGAGCGGATGTGGAGGTCCACATGGGACAGGGCCATCCGCTCAGCGGACTTGGAGTATTTGAAACTTACATCGTCGAAGTCGACAGAACCGTCCTTCACGTCCATCACCGGGTTTTCCGGGCTGTGGAGGGTACTCTCCTCGCTGAGAACCTCCACGATTCGCTTGGCGGACTCACCGGCCATAGTGACCATAACGAACATCATGGACAGCATCATAAGACTGCTGAGGATCTGGAAGCTGTAGGTCAGCATGGAGGACATCTGGCCCACATCCAATTCAAGCCCCTGGGTGGTGATGACAAGGTAGGAGCCAAAGGACAAAACAAAAACCATCACCAGATACATGCAGGACTGCATCAGGGGCATGTTGATGGCGAGAATCCGCTCGGCGCGGGTGAAGTCGGTCTTCACATCCTCGGCGGCCACGCCGAACTTCTTCTTCTCGTACTCCTCCCGGACGTAGGACTTCACCACCCGCATGCCCTTCACATTCTCCTGAATGGAGCTGTTGAGGGCGTCGTACTTCTTGAAGACCCGGCGGAAGAGGGGCATGGTCTTACGGATCACCAGGGCAAGGCCGATGCCCAGAATAGGGATGGTGACAAGAAAAATAGCGGCCATCTTTCCGCCCATGATAAAGGCCATCACAAAGGAAAAGACCAGCATCAGCGGGCTGCGAACAGCGGCCCGGATGATCATCATGTAGGCCAGCTGCACATTGGTCACGTCGGTGGTCATACGGGTGACCAGACTGGAAACGGAGAACCGGTCGATGTTCTCAAAGGAGTAAGACTGGATCTTGTAGAACATATCCTTGCGGAGATTCCTGGCCAGACCGCAGCTGGCGGTGGCGCAGGTGGACCCGGCCAGTCCGCCGAAAAGCAGGGAAAAAACGGCCAGCGCCGCCAGCACCACGCCGTACCGGGCGATCACATCCAGGCTGCAGCCGGCCTTGATCTGATTGACCATGTTGGCGGTGAGAAAGGGGATGATGCACTCCAGCACCACCTCCAACGATACAAAAATCGGGGTCAAAATGGAGACGGTTTTGTATTCCCGTATGCTCCGTGCCAATGTTCTGATCATAGGCGATCCTCCTCTGTGTCAGTAGTGGGCGCCTTACCCAGCCGCCCTTTTCTCCCATAGGGGAGAGATTCCTCCCCGCTGGGGGAGAGAAAGTCTTCGTCAGTGTCCAAAACAGCCCAGTGCTCGATGAGCAGCTCCAGGGTGTCCAGCAGAGCGGTCTTCTGGTCCGGAGAGAGACAGGAGAGCATTTTCTCCACCTGCCGCTCATATTTGACGCAGGACGCCTCCGCCTGTCTGCGGCCCTCCTCCGTCAGCTGCAGCACCAGCCGCCGCCCATCCCGGCGGCTGCGGACCTTCTCAATAAGGCCGTCGGCCTCCATCTTGATGATGATTTCGCTGAGGGAGCCGGACTGTACGCCCAGGAGATCCTGCAGCTCCCGCTGGGGAAGCTCGCCCCGCTGCAGGAGGAAGTAAAAAATCCGCCTGCGTCCTGTTTTTCCCCCTGTTTTAAAGTACAGAAAGTGGCCGCACTGCCGGAGGTTTCGGATCACCTCATGACAGATATACCCCTGTTCCATCCACACGCCTCCCTCCCCGCACGGACGCTGTGCCGCGCCGCGTCAGACCGCCGCGGACCACACATGCGCACCGGTCCGTTCTGTTTATGGCCTGCTCAGTAGTGATATCTTACAGCGGGGAAATTTAAATGTCAAGGTACCTTGTTATTAAAAGGAAAATCCTGTCAGGGTAAAACAAAACCGGAGAAGAGGCAGCGCCTTTTCTCCGGTAGGATCAACAAAAATCGGGGGTGCCGCGCTCCCGGCGGCGCAGGTGCAGAAAATACAGAAGACACATGGTAAGGCTCACCACGGCGGAGGCGGGGACAGCCAAACTGATGGTGAACATGCCGGTGTCCGGCAGGCGGCTGAGAAAGTAGGAGAGCGGGATTCGTACCAAAAAGGCGGACAGCAATCCCTGAAGCATGACAAAGGTGGTGCGCTCCCGTCCGTTGAAGTAGCCGAGGAAGCAGAAGGTGAAGGGAACCATCAGGTATTCAAAAGCGCTGCCGTGCATATAGTCGGCGGTGGCGGCAATGACGGCGGGGTCATTGTCGAAGAGGGCTGCCAGAGTACCGCCGCCCAGGAAGGTGAGGAGGAAGATGACCGCGCCGCAAAGGAAGGAGATTCCCTGGGCCAGCAGAAGGGCCCGGGTGGCCCGCTGGGGCTTATCCGCCCCCATGTTCTGCGCCACGAAGGCGGAGAGGGCGGACATAAAAGCGGAGGGGACGATGGAGAGGATCACGAAGTACTTCTCCGAGATGCCGATGCTGGCGGAGGCCACTACCCCCAGCGTGTTGACGATGCTGGTGATGATGAGGAAGGAAATATGGACCAGGGTGTCCTGAAGGGCGATGGGGACGCCTACCCGGAGAATGTCGCCCGCCGCCCCTCTGGACTGGAAGCTCTGGCGGGAGAGGCGGAAGGGGAGGGGGTGACGGCGGATATAGAGAAGGGAGAAAAGGACACTGGCGGCCTGGGCGATGACGGTGGCCAGAGCGGCGCCGGCAGAGGCCATATCAAGCCCTGCGACAAAGAGAAGGTCCAGCACCACGTTGACGATGCAGGCAATGAATACAAACAGGAAAGGGGACCGGGAGTTGCCCACGCCCCGGAAGATACCGCTGATGGCGTTGTAGGCGGTGATAAACACCATGCCGCCGCCGCAGATGCGGATATATTGAATCGTCTCCGTCAGGGCCTCCTCCGGCACGTTCATCACGGCGGCGGCCTGGGGGGCGAAGACAACGATGAGGCCGGTGAGCACCAGGGCCACTCCGGTAAAGAGTCGGATCTGGGCTGCTACGATGCTGCCGGCGGCCTCCGGCTTTCCGGCGCCTACCGCCCTTCCCACCAGCACGGTGACGCCCATGGTGAGCCCGGCTACCAGGACAGTGGCGGTCTGCATCATCTGGCTGCCGGTAGCCACGGCGGACACACTGGCGGTGGAGGAAAACTTGCCCACCACCATCAGATCCACGCCGCCGTAGAGGGCCTGGAGGACCAGGGAGAGCATGAGAGGAAAAGCAAAACGGAGCAGGGGGGGCAGAATAGGTCCGGAGAGAAAGGCGTTTTCAGACTGGTCGTGCTGGGGCATGGCGGTTTCCTCCTGAGAATAAACGGTTGTTCTGGGGATAAAAAAATCGCCAACAAGCATACACTTGTTAGCGATAATGTACCAAACGAAGCATCCCCGATGCATGGACAGCATATCACGACCTAGCTCAAATGTCAATTCTTTTTCAAAAAGAGCGGAGGGAAACAGCACAGCCGTTTCCCTCCGCATATCCGGAGGAGGTATTATTCCGTGTCACTGAGGATTTCCCGGTGCTTGTCCACCACGCTGATGGTCAGCTCGTCGGGGTTGTCGGTCATGGGGTCCTCCAGCACCCGCAGCACATGGGAGGAGATATAGGAGGTCTCCAGAAGGTCGCCGTCCATATTTCGTACCTCACAGTAGGGGCTGAAGTTCTCGCCGATGATGAGCCAGGACTCCTCTGTCTGCACGATGCTCTCCACCTGGATGGGGGCTACGCCCATCTGCAGATCTGTGGGCGCATAGGGAGAGACGCCGCCCCAGGCGTAGCGCTGGCCGTAGAGCATGTCGTACTGCAGCGTCTGCAGGCCGGACTGATAGGAGGACTCTCCCTGGTACACCTGGTGGTAGGCGTTGAGGATGCCGTTGGAGATTCCCAGCCGTTCCATCACGGCGGAGGACAGCTGATAGGCGGCCAGATCCTCGTCCTCCTTGGCCAGGCCGAAGTTGTCCCAGATGATGTACTCCGTGCGGTAGAGGGTGGAGGAGGCCATGTCACTTGCCTCTAAGTTCAGCGCGGGCAGATGGTCGCCGTAGAGCACCAGCACCGTCTTCTCCTCCCGCTTGGAGAGGCTGTCCACCAGATTTCCGATGAACACATCCATCTCCCGCACCTGATTGACGTAGTACTCGATGGCGTAGCGGTAGTCCTCGTCGGGACAGTCGATCACTGTGATGGCGGGGTTCTCCAGTATTTGAGAGGTGGGATATTTGCCGTGTCCCTGGACGGAGACGGTGAAGACGAAGTCCATCTGGTCCTCCGTCACATCCAGCGCTTTGAGGATCTGGCTGGTGAGAATGCTGTCCTTGGCCCAGTTCTTGGGGGTCATGGACACCTTGGGCATATACTCCAGAGCGGTGAAATCGTCAAAACCCAGATTGGCGTATACCTCGTTGCGGTTATAGAAGGTGGCGCGGTGGTTGTGGATGGCGTGGGCGGCGTAGCCCAGCTCCTTCAGGTTGTAGGCAGTGGTCTCCACCGTCTGATTCATAAGGCAGGTCTCATAGGGGTATTCGCCGGGGCCGAAAAGCCGGGTACTCATGCCGGTGAGCACCTCGCACTCCGTGTTGGCGGTGCCGGCGCCCACCACCGGAACCGTCAGATAGCCGGTGGAATAGGACTCCTTCAGGGCCTCCCAGTTGGGGGCGGCCACGTCCGACAGCGTGAGGTCCGTAATCATGGCCGGGTCAATAAAGGACTCCAGCTGGACAAAGATCACATTCACGTCGGTCTGGGGAGCGGCGGCATCCGCCGTGGCTTCCTCCAGCTTCTTCGTGATGCGCGAGACGGAGGAGGCGCTGTAGTCAGAGGGACGGTGGACGCCCTTGTTCAGCCAGGTCTGGAGAAAGCAGTAGGAAAAGCCGTAGTCCTCATAGGCGAAGGCCAGGTTGGCAAAGGTGGTGGACAGCTGTCCGGTATAGAAGGCCAGGGACTGGCAGCCGGCCCAGGCGGCGCACACGATGGCGAGACTCAAGGCGCCTGTGATCAGCCGCCGGCGCCTGGGCAGCTTATTTCGGGGACCTTTCCAGAAAAGCAGGATCAGGCCCAAAAGGGCGATCACCAGCGCCGCCGCCAGCAGGACGATATAGCCGGTGGAGAGGTAGTTGGGCAGAGTATCCAGTCCGGTATTCAGCACGGTCAGATCCGCGGTAGTGAAGGGAGTCATCCGGTTAAGCAGAATAAAGCCGTTGACGCCGCCGGCGATCAGCCACAGAATAGAGACCATTGTACACCAAAAGACCCTCCGCCGAAAAAACAGAGCGGGGGCCAGCGTACATAATACAATGAGAAGATCCACCAGCAGAGCCAGCGGATGATGGATGACAAAGGAGAAAAAAGAGGCGGGACCGCTGGTAAAGGTCTTGTGGTTGAACAGCTCCACCACCAGCGTAATCACCAGAGCGGTCAGCGGGAGGGCCAGGAACGCTAAGCGTTCCCGTGGATGCGCAGCATCCACGATCGGTTTGGGTTTCACCTGATTCATAGCAGAAGCATCCTTTTCCATGATTTTGTGATTATAAACTCATTTTTCACAGAATTCTACTGATTTTTTGCACAATTTTCTCGCAAACTTTATGGAAAAATGGTATAGAAAGTTGGAATCAGGGTGAAAAAGGAAATAAGTGAACAAAAAAATGCCGCGGCGGGAATTCCCCTGCTGGGGAAGACGACGCCGCGGCGAGGGGACGGGGATCATGCCAGCACCATGGCCAGCGCCAGCAGCACAATAAGGCCCCCAAAGTTGATCAGGGAGAAGCGCAGCAGGAAGGCGCCGGGGCGGGCGTCCCGGGAGCGGAGGTAGTACTTCAAGGCGATGAGGCTGGCCAGGGAGGCAATGGGGGTGCCGAGGCCACCCAGGTCCACCCCCAGCAGAAGGCCCCGCCAGTCGCTGGTGAAGCCGGCCAGCAATACTGCGGCCGGTACATTGCTGATGATCTGGCTTGCAAGGGCCGAGGTGAGAAGGGCGCTGCTCTCCATCCAGCCTGCCAGCAATTCCCGCAGGGCGGGGATCTCCCCCATATTGCCGGCGAAGATGAAGAAGAAGACAAAGGTTAAAAGCAGGCAGTAGTCCACCTTTGCCAGAAGCTCCCGCCGCAGGAGCAGCAGTGTCACCACCACCACGGCGGTGAGGATGCCGTAGTGGAGAACGTGAAAAACAGAGAGGAGACACAGAACAAAAAGGACCGTCAGCACCGCCAGCAGACGGGGGGAGCGGATGGCCGCCTTCTCCGGAAAATCCACCTGGACCGTGTGGCCAGGTCCCAGAAAGGCTCCCACCGCCAGGGCCGCCAGGCTCAGAAGGGTGAAGGGCAGAAGGGCGCTGAAGAAGTCGGCGGCGGAGAGGTCGAAGGCGCCGCAGAGATAGAGATTCTGAGGGTTGCCCACCGGAGTGGCCATGCTCCCGAGGTTTGCTGCCACAGTCTGCAGAATCACCACAGGGATGATCCGCTCCCGGTGGCCTGCCATCTCCAAAATCAACAGGGTGAAGGGGACAAAGGTGATGAGGGCCACGTCGTTGGTGATGAGCATGGAGCTGAAGAAGGGCAGCAGCACCAGCAGCAGTGACAGCACCCGGAGATTTTTGCGCCCCGCCAGCAGCCGCTGGGCCAGCACCACGAATACACCGCAATACTGAAATCCAGCCACCACCGCCATCAGACACAGCAGCAGACATAGCACCCGGAGATCAATATAGGAGAGGTAGGCGGCGGATGGAGGTACGAAGAAAGCGGATATCACCGCACAGACCGCCGCCGTCAGGAGGACCACTTCTCCCTTGCACCAGTTGAGAACCTTTTCTTTTGTCGTCATATACACACTTCCCTCCGCGGTCTCAGGGACCGCATGCCATCAACGCAGTATCATACCACTGAGGAAAGCAAAAGGAAAGTGTGTGTTTCTCACAAAATTTCCCGGCAGGGCGGGTCCGTCAGCTGCATAATGCTCACTTCAAAGGCGGTGCGCACCTGGGAGGAGTCCCCGGTGACCTTGGTGTACTCCCGGCTTTGGAAGCGGCCCTCCAGGCTCAGCCGGTCTCCCACTGCCATCGCCCCTACCTGGGCGGCCACCTGTCCCCAGGCGATGCAGGGCAGATAGTCCGCCCGGCCATACCGCCGGTTCACCGCCAGCATCACATCGCAGATGCAGCGGCCCAAAGGGGTGCGGCGCAGCACCGGCGGCTTGCAGAGAACGCCGGAGAGACGCACGCAGTTTAAGTCCTCCCCCGTCGTCCGCTCCGTCAGCTGCCGGGCCAGGACGCTGATGACCAGGCGGCTGCCCTGGCCGCTGCGGTTGTTGAAGGAGCGCAGCTGCCCCTCCACCGCCACCGGCCGTCCCGGCAGGGGCTGGAGAGACGCAAGCTGCGCCCGGGTGGCCAGCACCCACAGCTGGTCCTGCCGCCGGGACAGACGGCAGACGGCCAGGGGAAAGCGGTAAAAGCGCTGGCCGTGACTCTCGTGAGAAAACAGGGCTTCTCCCGCCGCCGTGCCCCACAGCGTCACCTGATTGGTCCATACAGTATCTTCCATGTTTGTCCTTCCTCTCGTTGGTGTGGATGCCGGGAGGACAGAGAACCTCCGCGGCAGCTGGTAGTGGAACCTATGCGGAGGCGGGAGAAAATATGTCCGCCCCATTGACAAAGATAGGGCGGCTGACATAGGATAGAGGGCAGAAAGGGACGAGGAAGGAGCGCTTTATGGGTACTATTCTGGACTATTTGGGCTGGCGGGGTGATCTGACGCTGAAGCAGTCTCCCTTCAACGAGGTGGACAACCTCCTCCTGGCGGAGCTGAGCTTTCTGGAGCTGACAGATATTGTGCCGGATGTGGGGCAGGGCCGCAGTGTGAAGCTCCACCGGGCGGTAGAGCAGTATTTTGCCCGGCGGGAGGGGGAGGAGATCTCCATGGGGGTTCTGGTGCCGGACCAAATCCTGATCATGGCCAAAGAGATGGCGGCCAGTCCCCGGTTCCGGGACATGCCCCTCAGCGGATTTCGTTCCATTTTAGACCCGGACCGGGAGATCCAGTTTGCCGCCCTGACCATTGATACGGGGGATGGGAGTCTCTACCTCTCCTTCCGGGGGACCGACGACACCCTGGTGGGCTGGAAGGAGGACTTCAACATGACCTTCCTCTCCGAGGTGCCCAGCCAGCAGCTGGCGGCGGAGTATCTCCGGGAGACGGCCCGCCACAGCAGGGGAAAGCAGCTGCGTCTGGGGGGCCACTCCAAAGGCGGCAACCTGGCGGTGTACGCGGCGGTCCACTGCGGCGCCGCGGTGCAGAAGCGGCTGGAGATGGTGTACAACAACGACGGCCCCGGCTTCAAGGAGTCCCTGCTGGAGCGGCCGGAGTACCGGGCGGTGCGGGAGCGAATCGTCACCATCGTGCCGCAATCCTCCGTGGTGGGGATGCTGCTGGAGCATGACGACAACTACCATGTGGTCCACAGCAGCCAGCAGGGCCTCAACCAGCATGACGGCTTCAGCTGGCAGGTACAGGGCACCAGCTTTGTGCGCATGGAGGAGCGGTCGACGGAGGGGCGGGTGAACGAGAAGGCCATCCGGGGCTTCTTCGCCAATTTAGATGACGATCAGCGGCGGCAGTTTGTGGATGCCATGTTCGAAGTGCTGAGCAGCACCAACGCCCAGACCTTGACGGAGCTGGACAGCGACCGCCTGCGCTCCCTGACGGCCATGGTGAAAACGTATAAGGAGCTGAATAAGGAGTCCCGGCAGGTGCTGGCGGAGGCGTTACGGGTGATTTTAAAGGCATCCACCGACAACCTGGTGGAGGGGCTGGAGGAGAAGAGCGAGGCGCTGCGCCGGCTGTGGGAGAACAAAAAGTAGAGAACAAAAAGTAGAGAATAAAAAGTAGAGAATAAAAAGTAGAGAATAAAAAGGAAGCCTTCTGTGGGGAAGGCTTCCTTTTTGGTATAAAAAAGGGCAAAAGGAATCAATGGGTTTTATAAGTATCTGTTTTTGAAATCAGCTCTTATGGTGCCGGCAAGAAGTGAAAGATTGGGGACGAGGAAAAAGAGGTTGACGCGGTGGGGAAACTGTGGTAAAATCAACGTCACCGACATGGTCTGGCAGACAGCTGGATTTCATGGAGGTACGCTGGAATAGCTCAGTCGGTAGAGCAGCTGATTCGTAATCAGCAGGTCGCGTGTTCGAGTCACGTTTCCAGCTCCAAATGGCTCCTTATCGAGAGATAAGGAGCCCTTTTTGTATGCAAAAACGGCGGAAAGGCACATGGAGGGCGGACTGAAATTGCTGTGCGGCAATTCTATATGCCACAGCTCATAGCGGAATCCGGACAGGGAGACGAATCCTGCCGCCGGTTACTCGCCGGACGGCTGGACAAGTCGGATCGGAAACTGGTGCTGTGGATCACCGTCACCCAGAGTCTGATCACAGAGAAACACTCCGTGGGCAGGTCTATCTGCGGCCATCGTCTGGCGCAGGAAATGCGAACGAATTGAATCACGATGAACAGAGCGGGCATTCCTTTTCAGCGGAAGAAGCTGACAAGGGATGCCTGTTCTGTCTTATTGCAGCAGGAAACGGCAGGGACTATTCCACTCCCAATTTTGAAAGGGTATCCCGGAGATGGTGCCGTTCTCCAAGTAAATCCTCTCGTTTTGCTTTTCCGCTTTTTGTAATGCGATGGTATTTTCGTGCTGGGCTGTCAGAGATTTTTCCCTCATATTGCTCTGTGCAGCCCGCTTTGCAGAGCCCTCGGAGCAGGGCATAAATGGCACTTTCCTGTGTGCCGGGAAAACTTTCATGGATACGGCGCAGGATTTCATAGCCATACAAATCCTCAAAAGACAAAATATGCAGTAAGCATAATTCGCCGAGATCTTTTTTGTGATATATAGAAAAGCAGTCACACAGGGAAGAGTGACCGCTGGATGTAAATGCGGATGGCGTGCAGAATCAATAATCATCTAATCGAAACATCTTTTCCGGAATGATCGCAATGAGATCATGTATACGGTATTTGCATTTTATCTCTTCAGGCAGGTTGGGATAAAAAGTAAGGTTAGCGTATTCAAGGGCTGTATTTCCCCAAATATTTTCTGTCGAGAGCAAATAGCTGTAATAATCTTCATCATAATGAATGTGCCAGGTGAATTCCTTGATCAACTGCAGTCCCAGAGCCGTTTCCGCGGAAATCTGCCCGCAGCTTATGGCCGCATCATATTCCGCTTCTAAAATCAGGCGGGCAAGTTCCGGATTGGGTGAGTCCAAAAAGATGCTGATAGCGGTGTCCAAAAATGCTTGGTAAGGTTCGTCAAGTGTGTTTTTCAACGGCAAGTTTTCTATTCCGGATTTTTGAAGCCGTAAAACCGTCCTCATAAAATAGCAAATGATATGATCCAAAGCCTCACTATCATAACCAAGACTCCGAACGCTCATAGCTGCACCTCATTCAGCAAATGATTTTGCATCTGATGCCTTTGCTTCTGCTGATTCCAAAATTTTCTCATAAAATCCAGACAAGCCTTCGCCTTTTCAAAAATTGTTCAGTGATATGCCGTACTTGTTGCTAAAGAATTCGGCTGCCTTTGGAGAAAAATCGAATACAAGAGGTTGCCTATGGAATGCGCGCCAAAGAAAACCTATTAAAACGGCATCAGCTATACATAAGTCGGCAGCTATTATATTCCAAACTTGCGGTCCTGTCAAAAAATGAACCATAGTGAGCGCTGATACAGCAGAATGGTTCAAATAATGTGTAAGGGTTGTCCCATTCCATCTGCCGCTCTTGAGAAAGGCGCCGTTCTGCTTCAGATGCTGCGCTCAAATCCCACTTTTCCATGAGAGCATGAATTTCTGAAGGCTCGGCGCTCATGCAGAAATCCACGGCCGTTCCTTTGCCGCAGAGCAGGATGGAAGGGATCGCCCAATGGCAGCCGGTCCACCCGAGCCCTTTGCGGATCGCCGGTTCACTCCCAACCCGTCCCTGGCCGCAAGCATCCCCGGAAGCCGCTCCAAAAAGTGATTTCCAACAGGCTGAGAGCAGCTGCTTTATGAAAAGACGGTCCCGGAGATTTTGAAAATGGAGTGTTCTGATTGATTAAAGTCATGCAATGGTCTTTGCCTCGGAAATTCTGCGTATCTGCACTGGCGGTTGTGTGCTTAGATGCATGAACAAGACGGCGCGGCGGAAACTGCTGTTGTGCAAGATGACGAATCTTATAAATTTCAGCGCAAAAGTATGAAATATTTTGCAACATTTTGCAAAGTCTGATTTTTTACTGCTATTTAAAAAAATATTACGGAAATGCAGAGAATGGATGGAGTAAAAAAACGATACGGCATCTATTTTTAAACATATGGGCCTGTTTCAGTTTAAAAACTTTTCAAATTATTGCGAAAGATTGTAAAAATCTGAAAGGATTTGAAATATTTTGTTGTTTCCTGCTCGGTTGGATGCTATAATACACCCAAGATAACCAACAACGTTGTGCAGACTGCATTATTCCTTTGAGCTTAGTGAAGAGAAACCTGTGAGGAGTACCAATATGGAAAAATATGTGCTTGGAATTGACATTGGAACCACTTCAGTAAAAACCGTTCTCCTTTCGTCTGCGGGGAGGATGGTCGCGGAATCCATTCGATACCATGACCTGATCTCCCTTCATCAGAACTGGGCGGAAGAGCGTGCCGATCTCTGGTGGGAAAATGCCGTAGAAACGGTCCGCGACATCGGACGCCAGATTCCGGGCGGACTGGAAAATGTGGTGTGTATTGGGTGCAGCGGTATGGTCCCCGCAATCGTGATGCTGGACCAGGACGGCAATCCCGTTCGAAATACCATTCAGCAAAATGATGCACGAGCAGTGGAGGAGATCGCACAGGTCACTGGCGCTTTGGATCAGAAGCTGCTCTATCAGCAGACGGGAGGCACCACCAATCAGCAGCATATTATTCCCAGACTGCTGTGGGTGAAGCATCATGAGCCTGAAAATTGGGCAAAAACCAGGATGGTCATGGGGTCCTACGACTATATCCTTTATAAAATGTCCGGTGTTCCCTCCATCGAGCTGAACTGGGCTGCGGAGAGCGGGTGCTTCGACATACGGCAGCGGAAGTGGCTGACGGAGCAGTTTGCGCAGTTTGAGATCGATCCTTCCTGGTTCCCGAAGGTGAGCGCTCCCTCTGATGTCGTCGGCTGCACTTCGCCGGAGATGACACAGACAATGGGGCTGCCCGCCGGAATCCCGATCATTGCGGGAAGTGCCGATCATGTCGCTTCCACTTTGGCGGCAGGGATTATCGACGAAGGCGACTTGTTGATTAAGTTCGGCGGCGCTGGCGACATCATGTACTGTACAGAGCAGTTGGAGACCAATCCGCAGCTGTTTTTCGATTATCATGATGTCCCGGGACGATACCTCATTAATGGATGCATGGCATCCAGCGGTTCTCTGGTCAAATGGTTTACCCGCAGCGTTTTGGAGTCGGATGACCCTCATATCCTGCAAAAGCTGGATCAGGAGGCAGAGAAGATTCCGGCAGCCTCCGACGGTGTGCTGGTATTGCCCTATTTTCTGGGAGAAAAAACGCCGCTGTTTGATCCCGGCGCCCGGGGCGTTATTTTCGGCCTGACGCTGTCGCACACCAAAATCCACATCTTCCGGGCCATTTTGGAGGCGGTGATCTACGGATTCCGTCACCATATTGAGGTAATCGAACAAATGGGACACAGGCCCAAACAGATCATTGCGACAGACGGCGGCGCAAAGAGCCCTCTCTGGTGCCAGATTGCCGCAGACATTTTAGGAGCGGAGGTCCGCGCATATCCCTCCCATCCCGGCTCCGCTCTGGGTGTGGCGTTTCTCGCGGGAATGCAGGGCGGTCTCTTCCATGACTGGAGTGAAATCAACCGCTTCCTCACTGAATACAAGGTTTACAAGCCGGACCTCAGCGCAGTTCAAATCTATGACAAAGCCTATCACATCTATAGAAATCTGTATCAACAACTGAAGCCCTCCTGCGAGGATCTTCAGAATTTATACCGCTGAAAAAAGAACGAGGAGGATTGGCTATGCTGCAGAATGAAGGACAAATCGCATTGATCACAGGTGCGGGCGGCGGAATTGGACGGGCGATTGCCCAGAAGCTCGACGCGCTCGGCGCCACGGTGATCGTGGCCGACTTGAATCTGGCGGGGGCGGAGGAAACCGTCTCCATGCTGAAAAATCCCACCGGAAATCAGAAGCATGCCGCCGTGCAGCTCGACGTTACCAAAAAGGCAAACGTGGGAGAGGTCATGGCCTGGGTAAAGGATACCTATGGCAGGCTGGATATTCTTATGAACAATGCGGGCGTGTCTACCATGCACCATCTGGTGGATCTGACGGAGGAGGAGTGGGACTTCAACTTCAACGTCAACGTCAAAGGCATGTTCCTCGTGACGCAGGCGGCCGCACCCCTAATGAAAGCGCATGGAGGGAGGATTGTCAATACTTGCTCCATGGCGGCCGTAAAGCCGGATCCCACTCTGCCGCACTACACCGCATCCAAGTTTGCTGTGCTGGGGTTAACAAAGGCCGCCGCTCTGGAGTTTGCTGCTGACAACATCACGGTGAACTGTGTGTGCCCCGGCTATGTGAAGACGAGCATGCAGGCCAGAGAAATTGTCTGGGAAGGGGAGATGCGCGGCATCACGCCTGAGCAGGTCCTGGCAGGATATGTGGAGCGGACCCCCTTGGGACGGCTGTGCTATCCGGAGGATGTGGCGGATGTCGTCGGCTTCCTGGTATCGCCTGAGGCGAAGTTCCTGACCGGTGAGGCGATCAACGTTGCCGGCGGCGCAAACCTGGTATGACGCGGGTACATGCCGGCGGAAGGACCTTTGCAATTGAGGCGGTCGTATTTGACAAAGATGGCCTTTTGTTCAAAAGCAAGGCATTCTGGATTGCCTTGGCGGAAGAACGGCTCAAGCAGATCCGATACATTGCCGGAGCCAGAGCGGTCCAAAGCTGGGCAGACTGCTTTGGCGTGAAGACCGAAGATGGGATTTCGGTGTCTGATGTGGATGCCACCGGAATCATGGCGGTCGCCTCGCCGGCGGAGGAGATGACTGCTACGGCGGCCTTGCTGGTACAGACCCTGGGTCTCTCCTGGACGCAGGCCCGGGAGCAGGCGTTTGCGATTTTTCAAAAAGCGGATGAACAGCTGGATCTGCGCAGGGCGCTGCAGCCCCAGAAGGGGTTCCCTCAAATCATGGAGCGGCTTCGTGAAAAGGGAATCCCCTACGGCGTTGCAACATCGGACACCACAGAACGGGTCATCCAGTCCTTTCGCCTTTTTGATGATCCGGATGCGTTGGCGTTTATTATCTCGCCGCGCGAGGTAAGCAGAGGAAAACCGTATCCCGATATGCTGGAGCGGATTGCATCTCAGCTTCAGGTTCCGCTTGGCCGTCTCCTGATGGTCGGCGATTCCTATGTGGATGTGCAGATGGCGCACAGTGCCGGAGCAATCGGTATAGGAATTCCGGAGACGGAGGAAATGCGCCGGCAGATGCTCGACTGGGATGCCGTGATTGTAGATTCTCTTGAACAAATCTTCTTTGAATAACGGGGTGGTGACACGATTTGTATAACCGAAAATCAAAAATAGAGGTTGCACTTACCTATGTGGTCCTGACGATCATTACACTGTTCTTTTTGCTGCCGCTTCTCTGGATTCTGCGTACGTCCCTGATTACAAAAGCGGAGGCCTACCAGATCCCGCCGAACTGGACGGCCGCCTTGACCCTTGATAACTACATCAATATCTTCGTGGGGAATCCCTTCGGGCAATATTTCTTCAACAGCTTCTTTATTGCCCTGGTTACCACCCTGATCTCCGTTTTGCTGGGGGCCATGTCCTCCTACTGGATCTGCCGCTGTGCCAAACGGGGCAATCAGCTGCGGATGGCGATTCTGGTGACGCAGATGATTCCGCCTGTGGTGATGGTCATTCCGCTTTCGCTGCTGGTGAAATCACTTGGGCTGGATGACAGCTATTTCGCGCTGATTATGTCTTATCTCTCCTTTAATCTTCCCTATGTGATCTGGATGCTGCTGAGCCATTTTGAATCCATTCCGAGAGAGTTGGACGATGCGTGCGCAGTAGACGGCTGCACCCAGCTGCAGGCCTACTTCCGGGTAGTCCTTCCGCTGGTAATGCCGGGGATCATGGCAACGGCGGTATACAGCTTTGTGGTGTGCTGGAACGAGTTCATGTTCGCCTTGAACCTGACGGGACTGAATACGAGAACGCTGCCGGTTGCCATCGCCAGTCTGGATACCCAGCAGGGTGTTATGATTGCGGAACTGTGTGCGTCTACCATCGTGGCGATTCTCCCCATTATCTTCCTTACAATCTTTATCAAAAAGTACTTGGTCCAAGGCCTTACTTATGGCTCTGTGAAGTAGGCAATCGGTTCCCTGGCGGTTATGCAGAGGGAACACCATATTAAATAAGGAGGAATTGAAATGAAACGAACTTCTGTACGAATTTTGTCGCTGCTCTTTGCCACGGTACTGCTGCTCTCCTTCGTCCTCTCCGGATGCGGCGGTAATTCCGATGAGGATACCACCAGCCAGAACACAATCAATATCCTCATGGAGGATGTGCCCGACACCCAGTGTGTCATCGACAATATCGCAGACTTTGAGGAAGCAACCGGCATCACGGTAAATATTGAATCCGTGAACTATTCTTCCATGCACGAGAAAATCCTGACCCAGATGCTCAGCAGCACCAACGCATACGACATCATCGTGGTGGACTGCTACTGGGTTGGCGAATTTGTGGCGGCGGGTTGGATCGAGCCGCTGGACAGCATGATTGAATCCTCCGGATTTGATACTTCCGTGTATATTGACTCCATGATGAATATGGTCGGCCAGGTGGATGGGACCACCTATATGCTGCCGTTTTATAACTATATGCTGGCGCTGATCTACCGCACCGACATCTGGAGCGATCCGGAGCTGGCAGAGGGCTACAAAAATGAAACCGGAAAGGATCTGGCAGCCTGGGACAGCCTGGAGGACTATGTGGAGGCATGCAAGTATATCACCAGCGTCAAGGGCGACGAGATGGCCGGCGCGGTCATGCAGGGCCTCCGTCCGGACCCCATCGCCATGGAGTGGTGCAACTATCTCTTCAGCTGCGGCGGAGATTTTTACGATGCGTCCGGCAATATTACGATCAACAGTCCGGAGGCTGTGAAGGCTCTGGAGCTGTATGTGGATAATATGACCAACGCCGCTCCGGCAGGCTCCCCCGGCTATGGCTTTGATGAGGCGTTCAATGTTATGGCGCAGGGCGGCGCGGCATCCTATGTGACCTACAACTGGATGCTGCCCAAACTGGAGAACTCTGCGGAATCCAACGTGGCCGGCCTTTGTGATGTGGCCCAGATTCCCGGCGGTGTTTCCCTGAACGCAGGTTGGGGATGGGCCATCCCTCATAATGCCGCAAATAAGGAACTGTCCTGGAAGTTCCTGGAGTGGGTGGAGTCCTTTGATGTGTGCAAGGCGCGCGCGTTGAGCGGCGGTTCTCCCACCCGCAGCGATGTAATGAGTGACGCGGACGTTCTGGCGGCCTGCCCGTATCTGGATACCGTGAAGAGCATCATGGAAACGTCGAAAATGATTCCGATTATGGAGGACGCTCCCCAGCTGATCGAGGTTCTGGGGCGGGAGCTGTCTGAAGCCGTTACAGGCGCCAAGACCGCTCAGGAGGCATTGGATACCGTTGCGGAAGAAATGGCAAGCATGACCTGAGCCTGTGCCGACCGCGGGGTGGGGACTGTCCCCACCCTGCGGAAAGCAGAAAAGGAGGATGAAACCGTTGAAATCCATTCGAAAATCCAATTTTCTTTTGTTCATGCTGCCGTCTGTGATTGCCCTGCTGCTGGTCCTGGCAATCCCGCTGGGCTACTCCCTGATCACCAGCTTCTTTGACACCAACCTGAAATACCAGGGCTTGGGAGAATTTGTCGGACTACAGAATTATATTGACGTAATCAAGGATGTGTACTTTCGGGACTCCGTAAAGACCACGCTGATTTTCACCGTAGGCGTTGTGATCCTGGAATTTCTGGCTGGATTGGTGATTGCTCTGCTGCTGAACAATATCCGGAAGGGACGCAACCTGTTTTTCACAATCATTATTGTGCCGATGATGATAACGCCCATTGCCGTCGGCCTGATCTGGCGGCTTCTGCTCCACTCCGACCTGGGAATTGTCAATTATGTGCTGTCCCTGTTCGGCATTTCGGGAAAGGCCTGGCTGGCTGACGCATCGCTGGCGCTGAAGACGGTGATGTTCATTGATATCTGGCAGAATGTGCCCTATATGGTCCTCGTCATTCTGGCCGGCCTTGTTACGCTCCCCACTGAGCCCTATGAGGCGGCTGCCATTGACGGCGCATCCCGCACCCAGAGCTTTTTCCGCCTTACCATTCCCATGATGCTGCCCACGTTTTCTGTGGTGCTGCTGCTGCGTACCATTACGGCCCTGAAGACCTACGATTTGATCTTCGTTCTCACACGCGGCGGCCCCGGCTCTACGACGGAGGTAATCAGCTACCACATCTATCAGCAGGCATTCCGGTATCTGGAGATCGGCAAGGCGTCCGCCATGAGCTATTTGCTCTTGCTGCTGATCATTCCCATTGCGTTCCTGTTCATTAAGATTTCCCGCAGCCGGACGGTATGACCGACGGCAGTCCATTACTTATTTTTTACGATAGCATAAGGAGGCAACTATTATGAGCTGGCTGAGTGAAGTAATCGGTACGGAAAAGGCGATCATTGCGATGTGCCACTTTGACCCCCTGCCTGCGGACCCATATTATCAATCCAGCACCATGGATCAGGTCATTGAAAACGCGCGAAAGGACCTTCTTGCTCTTCAAAACGGCGGGGTGGACGCGGTCATGTTTTCCAACGAGTTCAGTCTCCCGTATCTGACCAATGTAGAGACCGTTACCGTGGCAGCTATGGCCCGTATCATCGGCGAGCTGAAGCATGATATCCGTATCCCCTATGGAGTGAATGTGCTTTGGGATCCGGAAAAATCCCTGGATCTGGCCGTGGCCACAGACGCGAAGTTCGTTCGCGAGATCTTTACCGGCGTTTATGCCAGCGATTTTGGCATGTGGAACACCAATGTCGGAAAAACAATCCGGCATCAGCACAGCATCGGCGCCGGAAATGTAAAGCTGCTGTTCAACATCGTGCCGGAAGCCGCGAAGTATTTGGCGGATCGGGATATCGAATCGATTGCCAAATCCACGGTGTTCAACAACAGACCGGATGCGCTGTGTGTCTCTGGGCTTACCGCGGGCGCAATGACGGACACGCAGATCATCAAACGGGTAAAAGACACCGTGCCGAACACAGTTGTATTTGCCAACACCGGCGTGCGTTATGAAAATGTGGAGCAGCAGCTGGCTGTTGCGGATGGCGCTGTAGTTGGCACAACTTTCAAGAAGGACGGCGTGTTTGAAAATCATGTGGACGAAAATCGTGTGAAGCAGTTTATGGATAAGGTCCGGGCAATCCGTAAGCAGTGACCTGTCCCCGGACAGCGGCGCGTTTACCTGCGGGACAGACCTATTTTCTTTGATATGGACAATGGACATGGCTTGCATCCATTTTCACAGGATGAGAAAAGGGAATTCTGAGAAATTGGGTGCCGGCCATGTCCTATTTTGTCCCCCGCTTTGATCCGATGCGGCTTCCCGCAAGGGGGATCTGTTCCCTGAAAAGCGTTCGCGAAAAACGATGGGATTGACGATGCGAAGCCGCTTTGCTATGATATATTTATAAAAATTTTCTGATTTTTTCCTTTCAACAGTTGAAATTCGTTAGCAAAAAGGTTTGCATCCACAGAGAAGGATGGAGGAGAATGGATTGTGATGCAGTACATATTTCTGACGGATGTTGATGGAACGCTTTTGCGAAGAGATGTCCATTTGCCTCCGGAAGTGATTCATGCTGCCCATACATATACCGCCCGGGGCGGACTTCTTTCCTTATGTACCGGACGATCGCTTCTGGCTGCCCGGGAGATTGCCGCGCAGCTTGGCGTTAACGCCCCGTCCATCCTGTATGGCGGCGCTGAGATATACCATTTTCAAGAGGAACGCTGTCTCGCCAGTTTTCCGTTTTCCTGGGATGTCATGCAGGCGGTGCGGCATGTTCTTGCTGATGAGCCTGACGTAAGTGTGCAGGTGTTTACACAAAAGCGCAGCTACCTCCTTCGCCGAAATCAGAAATTGGAGGCTTGGGGGGTGCTTGAGGAACTTCAAGAGCCTGCGGTTTCCCCCGACCAGGTATCCGGTCCCATTTTAAAAATTGGGATGTGCTGTGAAAATCCGCAGCGCCTCCGGTCTTGCCGGCAGTATTTTCCTGAGGGACTCTGTAATTTTTCCTTTTCCAGCAGGACCTTTGTCGACGTGGTCGCCGCCAACTGCGGCAAGCGGCAGGCGATGGAATACTTGTCAGAATCTCTCAAAATTCCTTTCCAGGCATTTTTCTGTGCAGGCGACGCGATAACGGATCTTCCAGTGCTGCAGCGCGCCGGGATTTCCTTTGCTCCCCAAGATGCAATGGACGAGGTTAAAGCGGCCGTTTCAGTGGTTGTTCCTTCCGTGAAACAATGCGGGATGGCTGCCGCATTTGCATATGCTTCTGATTGTCTTCGCAGAGAAGCGGATCGCACTTTATAATAGAACACCGCATACAGGAAGATCCTCTGTACAACAAAAATCTTTCAGATTGCTGGAGGTGGGGCCATGCTGCATGCAGAACGCTTAGATAAGATCAGAGAGTATCTTATTCTTAACAAATATGCCAGTATTCAGGAACTTTCCGATACCTTCCACACATCCCCCGCAACGATTCGCAGAAGTTTGAAGGAGCTGGAAGATCGAAAGGTTGTGGATAGTGTTCGCGGGGGGGCGGTTTTAAGGGGCGCCGGGAATACTTTTGAGCATCCGTATTCCATTAAGCGCCGGAAAAATGAGGGGGAAAAGAAGCGGATAGCGGCCTACGCGGCGTCGTTGGTATCAACAAACAGCAGTATCTATTTGGACGCCAGCTCAACTGTGCGGGAGATGACAGAATTTCTGCAGACGAAACGCGGAGTTTCCGTCTGTACAAATGATGTCCAAATAGCAGGGGATCTGTCCTCGGCAGAAGATCTCGTGGTTATGGTGACAGGCGGCGTGCTCCGGCAGGGCTTCTACTCTCTCAGCGGCTATTTCGCGGATCAATTTGTCAGCAGGACACAGGTGGACTGCGCCTTTATGGGAATTGACGCCATTTCCCCCACCAATGGATTTATGCTGACGAACATTGAGGAGATCGGCCTTAAGCAGAGCGTCCAAAAAATGGCAGGGGAACTGGTGGTATTGGCAGACCATGAAAAATTCAGGCAGAGCGCCTTTTTGAAGGCCTGGGACTATGACGAAGTTTCTCTGGTGATCACCGGGAAGGAGTTAGAGGATGCGCTGTATCTGGAATACCTTGACTTGGGTTTAAAGATCGAGCGGGTATAGCAGCGATCCCCTGCAGGGCGGTGAGACCATTTCTGAAGCCGCGCTTCCATCAGATCAACAGGCAGGCGGAGGCCGGGAAAAGCCGGACGATTATAAAAACAGCAGATCCAAAGTCATAGGACTTCCGGATCTGCTGTTTTCAACGTTTTGGCGCGGGATGTCAATTCTTCGGCGTATCCTTTTTGGCAGCTCCTGTTTGCTGCCCCTCTTGTCTGCGGGACGAGTGCTGTCCATCTGGACCTGCAGACGCAGCAGGATGCTGTATCATCGCTTTTTTGCGGCACTGGCTGCAATAACCATACAGTTCCAGCCGGTGATTGGTGATGGTAAAGCCGTCTGCCTCCTCCTGAATGGGGAGATGCTCCAGGGGACAGTGCTTCAAGGGTATTTGCCGGTGACATTTGAGGCAGATGGCGTAGTGGGCGTGGTCGGCGCGGCGGAGAGTGTAGAGAGCGGAACCGCCGTCCATCATGGTGGTCTTTGTCACGAGACCGTGCTCCTCAAAAACCGCCAAGGCCCGGTAAATAGTGGAGACAGCCAGGCCGTCCTGAATTTCCGAAACCCGCCGGTAGAGTTCCGGTACGTCCAGGGGCTGTTCCGCCGCACATAAAACGTCAAATACCACTTCCCTCGGTTTTGTCCGTTTGAGACCCGCAGGCCATTGCGGCATATCCATTGTCATGCCTCCTTACAGCACAATTCCAAGAAGATCCAGCGCCGCGCCGCAGACGATGCCGATGGCCAACAGCAGGATGATGATCCGCATGTTGTCCCGTGCGCTGCGGTTAATCCGCAGCAGCACCAGAATCCCCATGCCGCTTCCCACCAGAAGGCCGGCCATCGCAGCGCCAAAGCTGAGAAAACCGTCAAGATACAGGGTGGTGATGGCCACCGAAACGGCACAATTGGGAATCAGCCCCACCACGCCCGACAGCACAACGCTGAGTATGGGGACGCTGCGGAGTACCTTTGTCAGCACATCCTCTCCCACCAGATGGAGGGCCAAAGCGATCAGAAAGTTGATCAGCAGAATGAAAAGACCGATGCTGACGGTGTGCCGCAAAGCTGCCATAAAGGGGCTGCTCTTCTCGCAGTGACAGTGCTCATGGTCGCAGATCTCACCGATGGAGCCGCTGGGCGTCCTGCCGCGGCGGCGATAGGCTGCGTCGATGAGAAACCCGGCTGCCACAGCAATGGAGGCCTTCAGCACCAGAAACTTTACCAGCAGGCCGGCAGGCACCTGCCGGGAGATCATGATGGGGAGCATCTCGTCAGAGGTAGAGAGAAAGACCGCCAGCAATGTGCCGATCGTGATGATCCGTCCGGCGTATAGATTGGCCGCCACGGTGGAAAAACCGCACTGGGGTACCACGCCCAGCAGACCGCCCACCAGGGGGCCGAAGCGCCCCGCCTTCTTCATCACGGCATCGGTGTGTCCCTCCAAATGGTGCTCCAGATACTCCATGACGAGGTACGTTAAATAAAGGAACGGCAGGAGCTTCACCGTGTCTAACAAGGCGTCTTGAATCAAATCCAACATAGGCGTTTCCTTTCCAATCAATGCCTGCAAATGCTACTCATTTGCAATTGATTGTAAGTATACCACATTTTGTGAAGAAGTCAACAGGGTGGATTCCCCTGGCGGAGAGGCGGAAAAGCCCTGATCAGAAAAGCGAGGCAATTTCGGCAAAAGGCTCCCTATCGGCAGATAGGGAGCCTTTTGCATATAAAATCAGTGGAGAGAGGGCGAAAAGATTAAGGTTATGACCGGGGATTGAGAAAGACGGAGGCGTAGAACACACCGTTTTCCCAGCGGAAATCTGCGGTGCCGTTGTATTTTTGAGCGATGTAGCGGACGGACTGGGTACCGATGCCGCTGCCCTCGTGCTTGGTGGAGTGAAAGGAACCGTTGGGGGCTGTACACGGGGCGGCGGGCGCCGTGTTGTCCACGATCAGAGTGATGGCCCTGCTGCCGGAGAGACGGGCCGCCGCGCGGACATAGGGATCCTCCTGTCCCGCACAGGCCTCCTGGGCGTTTTCCAGCAGGTTGCCCAGTACCACGCACAGATCCGGCTCCAGGGCAGGCAGCCGCTCCGGCAGTTCCGCCTGAAATTCAAACTCAATTTTTTTCTCCAAAAAGCGCCAGGCATAATAATTCAGCAGCAGATTGATCGCGTAGTTTCTGCAGTATTTCCGGATAGTTTCCGGGGGCAGGGCGTCCATCTGGGACTGCAGGTATTCCCGCAGCCGGTCCGTATCCCCGGATTCCAGATAGGAGAGGATCATGCTTTGGTGCTGGCGCAGATCATGGCGGGCCCGGCGGATCTCCTCCATGTAGGACTGAAGCTGCTCGTACTGGGCGCGCTGGAAGGCCAGAACCTGCTCGCTCTGCCTGGCCTGTTCCTCCAGGGCAGTCCGGTTCCGCAGTGCCTCCAGGGAGCGCAGCAGGGAAAAATAGGTCACAATGATACACAGCAGCAAAACGAGCCGCGTCAGCAGGAAGGACCAGTTTCCCACCTCCTCCTCATAGGCGTTGGTATAGATCAGAACCACTAAGCTGGTCAGGGCCGGTACCAGCCAAATGGTGCGCCACAGCTCCGGCGCGTCGGTCTCAAAGACCATCTGGGCGTTCCTACGGAAAAAGTGCAGCAGCCAGGGCAGGGACAGCGCATAGAGGAGGGTGCACAGGAGGCTTCCCTGCCAGGACTGGGAGGAGGCGGCAAAGAGCCTCGCACTCAAAAAGGCGGCGGCGCCCCGGACCACCATGAGGTAGTCCAGCAGGAGTATGTAAGTGAAGAGCAGTTTGAAGGGGTCCGTGCGGATCAAAGCGATGTAGAGGGCAGCGCCCAGAAGAGAAGTCACAACCTCCACCTGCCGCACGCTGCCGCCTGCCGCCAGCACCCGGCTGACGGTCCACAGCTTCAGCAGCAGATTGAGGAGGACCAATACTGCCGCCAGCTTTTTGGAGCGCCAGGGGAAGTGCCAGTATTGAAAAAACGCAGCGATATGGGCGGGCAGGGAGGTGACCAGAACATACAGCAGCGTAGCCATCACCATCCCCTCCTGATGCGGGCGATGTTCCAGGCAGCATAATTCTGCTCCAGCTCGGTTTTCCTCCGGCGGCTCACCGGCAGGGTATCCCCGTTTTCCATGGTGACCACCTTGTCCTGCAGCACGGAGACGGCGTCCAGGTTGATAACAACGCCCCGGTGACATTCGAAAAAGCGGCCGTCCTTGGGCAGCAGAGGCTTCAGCTCCTCCATGGTCATGCGCAGAGTGTGAACGCCGCCGCTGGTGTGGAGGACCATGCTGTGGTCCAGCACCTCAGCATAGAGAATCTCACCGGCGGAGACCTGAATGGGGACGCCGTTTTCTGTCAGTTCCAGCACTGCATCTATATGCAGCCGGGGCGCCAGCCGCTCCATCAGGCGGGCGAAGCGCGTTTCCTTCTGCACATCATCCTTCACCAGAAAGCCGGAGGCATCCACCTCATAGCCCTCCACGGCGTAGCCGGCCTCGGTAGTGACAAACACCAGCAGAACGTCGGGGTCGGCGGCCCGGAGCTGCCGGGCGGTCTGGATGCCGTCGATCCCGCCCATGAGGATATCCAGAAACACCAGGGGAAAGCTGCCGGGAGTATACCTGTGCAGAAGGTCTTCTCCGCTGGAAAAACAGGATATGTTCCATCTGAGGCCATGTTTGGCGGCATAGTGAGTCAAAGCTGTCTGCAGATGCTCCCGATCCTCCGGCAGGTCATCCACCACTGCGATATGTATGTCGTTTTGCACAAAAACCACCTGCGATTCACTGGGCTTTTTTGAAAGAGGGAAACCGCCTGCGGCAAAACAAAACCGCCTGCGGCGGTGCGCTTGAAAAACGGCTGGGGCCTGTGTTACGCTGACTTTGCTGACCGGACCGCCTGATGAAATGGCGGTCTGGAATTTTTATGCTGAGAGGGAGGGGGCTATATGCCGGTTGTCTCCATTTACACCACCGATCCGCAGATCTGGAGCCGGTTGGCAGGTATGCTGGCTGCCCTGGGGGAAAGTGCGCCGGAGCCCATCCGCACAGAAGCGTTTTCTGACTTTGCCGCTTTTCTTGACAGCGGAAAGCGCAATCCCCGCCGAATTCTGATGCTGGCCCAGGAGGGGGCCGGAAGCGTGGAGCTGGCGGCAGCCGCTGTGGAGGAGTGCTCCGAAAACCCGCTGATCTGGCTCTCGGATCTGGACTTTGCCCTCTATTCCTACCGCCTGGAGGTGACCCATTTCGCTCTGCTGCCCGGAACGGAGGAAATGCTGCGCTCCGCCCTTCGCAGTTGTGAGAAAAAGCGCGCCCGGCTTCCAACAGAACTGCCGCTCCCGCCCCCGGCGCCTCGGAGGAGTCTTTGGCAGCGGCTGATCCGCCGGATCTGTCTGAAGGACTGATCGAAAAGGAGACTGCTTATCACCGTAATCTACCTTATATTAGCACAATTATAGCACAAAACGGTCTGAAATTCAAAAGAAACTTCACGTTTTTTGAAAATCGAAAGAAGTGCGTATTCGGGAGCTTTTCGCCGCAGTTTCCTGGATGACGACAGGAGAGCTCCGGAGAGGGGAAGCGGGAACGGCCTGCCGGCGGACGCCGCAGGATGGCGAAGAATAAATTTCAAGGAGTGACATCATGAAAGACAAGCGCATCAATTATACTCAGGTTGTCTGGGAAATCACCCGGCTGCTCCAGGAGGCGGAGTCCCTGGAGGATGCCCTGCGCACCAGCCTCGGAGAGGTGGTCAAGGCGGTGGGAGCCGAGGCCGGAACCATCTGGTTTTATAACGCTGCCGGGGATCAGCGGATCTATCCCTCCTTCAGCATCGGCGGGGCGGACCTCACGGGCATGAGCCTGGCCTCCGGGGAGGGCATCGCCGGCACCGTGGTGCAGGAGGGAAAGACCACCGTGGTGAAGGACTGCCAGAGCGATCCCCGGTGGGCGGGACGGTTTGACGAGGCCACCGGCTTTGTCACCCGTTCTATGGTGTGCGTGCCCCTCGTCAACAAATACGAGGTCATCGGGTGTATCCAGATCATCAATAAGAAGGATGGCTCTCTCTACAACGACGCCGATGTGGAGCTGTGCGAGAACCTGGCCATGCTCACCGCCATTGCCATCGACGGCAAGGGGCTGAACCTGGGCTTTGCCGAGGAGAAAAAGGTGATTCTCTCCCTCAGAGGCGTCACCAAGACCTACGGCGCCGGCGACACCCGGATCCAGATCCTCAAGGGCGTCAACCTGGACGTTCGGGAGGGGGAGTTCCTGGTGATTTTAGGGGAGTCCGGCTGCGGCAAGTCCACCATGCTGAACATCATCGGCGGTATGGACCAGCTCACCGGCGGTACCTTCCTCTTTGACGGAGAGGACTATTCCAAGGCCGACGACAAGCTCCTCACCATGTACCGCCGCGACCAGGTGGGCTTCATCTTCCAAGCCTACAACCTGATGCCTACCCTCACCGCCAAGGAAAATCTGGAGTTCATCGGGGAGCTGTGCAAGGACCCCATGGACGCCGAGCAGGCGCTGGATCGGGTGGGCCTTCTGGGGAGAAAGGACAACTACCCCGCCCAGATGTCCGGCGGCCAGCAGCAGCGGGTCTCCATCGCCCGGGCACTGATGAAAAAGCCGAGGATCATCCTGGCCGACGAGCCCACCGCGGCCTTAGACTATGAGACCAGCATCGAGGTGCTCACAGTCCTGGAGGAGGTTATCCAGGCGGGCACCACCCTCCTCATGGTTACCCACAATGAGGAGATCGCCAAGATGGCCAACCGGGTCATCCGCATGAAGGGCGGCGTGGTGGCGGAGGTCATCGTCAACCGCCATCCCGCCGCTGCGAAGGAGTTGGTGTGGTAATGAAGACGACAAGAGGAAAGCATCTGCTGCGGAGCATTCGGAAGGGCGGCGTTTCCTTCCTGGCTGTGGCGGTCATTGCCGCTGTGTGCATCGCCAACTACCACGGCTTCCAGTCCTCCGCCGACGCCATTTTGCGGCGGGCGGACCAGTATTTCACCGACAACAATTTGGAGACCCTGGAGATCACCTGCGCCAACGGCATCACGGCGGAGGATCTCGACGCCGTCGCCTCCTGGGAGGGGGTGACCGCAGTGGAGGGGGGCTACACCGATTCCGTGGTCCTTCGCCGGGGGGAGAGCGGCACCCTCGTCCAGGCCCGGTCCCTGACGGATACTGTCAATCTGCCCGTGGTGGTGGAGGGCACTCTGCCCGCCGCCGCTGACGAGGCCGCCGTTGAGGAGTATCTGGCGGAGCAGGAGGGGGTCAAGGTGGGGGATACCATCACCTTGGAGCAGGACGGCTGCCTCACCGGAGACACCTTCACCGTCACCGCCATCATCAACATCCCGGTATACAGCTGCGTCAGCCTCTTTGACGTCCGGGGCACCGGAACAGCGGGCCTCGGCTCCAACGAATACTACGTCTGTCTGACGGAGGACGCCTTTGATCCGGATTATTACAGCGACTGTTACACCACCGCCTATATTGACAGTGATGTGCTGGAAGGGATATACTATTTTACAAATATATATGCCAACGGCGAGGCCGCCTATCTTGATCAATTGGAGCCCCTTGCTCAGGAGCGGGCCCAGCTGCGCTACAACGAACTGAAGAGCCAGGTGGACGCAGATCTCTCCGACGCCCGCCGGGAGCTTCAGGACGCCGAGGCGGAGATTGCTGAGAAGGAGCAGGAGATCCTGGACGCCCAGGCGGAAATCCAGACCAGCGAGGACGATCTCCAGGCGGCCCGGGAGGAGCTGAGCCGTGGTGAGGCGGATTACGCCGACGGCCAGGCGGCCTATGACCGTCAGGAGGCCGCCTTGGCGGCGGCCCGGAGGGAGCTGGACGGCCAGCTCAGCGCTCTGGGTCTGAGTACGGATCTCAGCCAGGCTCTGACTGCGGTCAATGCCATGGGCGACGCCGGTGCCCGGCTGAAGACAGCTATCCAGAGCTATCAGGCGGGAGAGGCCCAGCTGCGTGCCGCCGCCCGGTCCCTGGAGATTTCCGTCGGTGAGCTGGAGACCGCCCGGCAGCAGATTGAGGACGGCCAGCGGGATCTGGACGAGGCCAAGGCCGACCTGGCCGACGGCCGGCAGAAGTTAGAGGAGGCCAAAGCCGATCTGGCTGACGGGCAGAAGGAGCTGGAGGAAGCCGAGGCCGACGCCGCCTCCCTGCAGGTGGAGGACTGGATTCTCTCCGGCAGGGAGAACGTGGGCGATATCCGGGGGATTACCACCATCACGGATACCATCCGGGGCCTCAGTATCGTCATGACTTTGCTTTTCCTGCTGGTGGCGGTGGTGATCTCCTTTGCCGCCATCACCCGGATGATCCGGGAGCAGCGAGTCCTCATCGGGGCTCAGAAGGCCCTGGGCTTCACGCCTGGGGAGATCCTACGGCACTATATCCTTTATAACCTGATCTGCGCCGTTCTGGGGACGCTCCTTGGTTGGCTGCTGGCCATCCTTATTGTAGAGAATATGTCCCTTTATATCTTTGCCCCCAAGTTCTGCATCGGCGACGTGCCCCTGGTCTTTACCTGGCGGACTGCCGTACTCTCCGGGGTGTTGTGCCTGGCGGTATTCCTCATCGCCACCCTTCTCACCTGTTCCAAGCTGGTGAAGGAGCCGGCCATCGACCTTCTCCGGGGGGATGCTCCCACACGGGGAAGGCGGCTGTTCTTTGAAAAGTGGGGCTTTTACCAGAAACTCAACCTCTATTCCCGCACCATGATCAAGAATGTCCTCAGCGACAAGGGCCGCATGGCCACTACCATGGTGGGCGTTATGGGCTGTACCGCTCTGCTGGTGGGCTGCTTCTCCATGAAGATGGGCATTCAAAATGCCCTGTCCGCCCACTTTGAACAGTGCGCCTCCTATGACTACCGGCTGGTGGTGGACAGCGAGGCCGGTTCAGCGGAAGATTTTGCCGGGGTGCTGGATGGCGAGGGAACCTCTTACATCCTGATCCAGGATAAACTGAAGAACTTCCGTCCGGAGGGCGGCAGCTGGGAGACCGCCCATGTGGTGGCCGTATCCGACGCCGAAGCCCTGGGGGACTACATGGACCTGACGGACATCTCCACCGGAGAGACCGTTCAGGTGCCGGAGGACGGGGTGCTTCTGTCCCGCCGGGCGGCGGAGGAGCTGGATCTCTCCGAAGGCAGCACCATCGAACTGATGGACGGGAGCGGCCGGGCCCATCCTGCCACCGTTTCCGGCGTCATTGAGCACTATCTGCCCTACCACATGATCGTCACCAGCGACGCATACTATGAGCAGATCATGGGGGAGACGGCGGACTTCTGCGTCTTCCTTTTGAAGGGGGATATGTCCGGCCTTCAGGAGAAGGTCCAGGGGATGGACGGTTTTCTCAGTCTCCGGGACAACAGCGAGTATAAGCGTTCCGGCGGCGAGCTGGACATGGTCATCGCCGTGTGTACCAGTCTGTCGGCGGTAATGTCGGTGCTGGTGCTCCTCAACCAGATCTCCATGTACATCAGCCGCAAGGCCCGGGAATTGGCGGTCATGCGGGTCAACGGCTATACCATGGGCCAGACCAAGGCATATGTTTACAAGGACAACATCGTCCTCATTGTCCTGGGCCTTTTGGCGGGCTGCCTCTTCGGTATGGCTATGGCCTATGTGGATGTGCGGGTCATTGAAGCCGGGGCGGAGCACTACGTCCGCTCCCCCAACCTCATTGCCTGCGCTCTGGCCTGCGCCATCATGGCGGTATTTGCCGCGGCGGTGAATATCATCGCACTGCGGCGCATTAACCATTTGAGCCTCACTAACGTCAGCTCCAACTGACCGCGGGAGAGGAGGGAGAAAATGGATCCTACAATACAGATCAGACTCCTTGGCGTGCGGGGAACCCTGCCCGTCCACGGCGGAGATTTTGCCAGCTTCGGCGGCGGCACCAGCTGTGTGCTGGTCTGGGCAGGCGGGGAGACCATCATTCTGGATGCAGGCACCGGGCTGTCCGGCCGTGCCTGGCAGGCATTTCATCCACAGAGACACTGCTCCATGCTGATCACTCACGCCCATGTGGATCATCTCATGGGGTTTCCCCCTTTTGGTCCGCTCTTTGACCCAACCGTCCGGTGCGACGTCTATCTCAAAACCCGTGAGGGCCGCAGTGCCCGGGAACAGATGGAAACCCTGATGGCGCCGCCCCTGTGGCCTGTTCGCACCGACAGTATGAAGGCGGACCTGCGCTTTCACGACGTGCCCGGCGCCTTTTCCATCGGGCCGGTAGAGATCAAGACGATGGAATCCCGCCATCCCGGCGGCTCCACCATCTATAAAATTACCTATGGCGGCCGCTCGGTGGTCTACGCTACCGACTACGAGCCGGAGAGCGACGCCCCCGACGATTTCTGCGCCTTTGCTGAGGGGTGTTCCCTTCTCCTGCTGGACGCCCAGTACACCTCTGAGGAGTACACCTGTACCCGTGGCTTCGGCCACTCCACCATTCCTCGCAGCGCGGCCATCGCCCACCGCTGCGGAGCGGAGCAGACTTTGCTCATCCACCATGACCCCAAACGTACCGACCGGCACCTCCTCGCCCTGGAGGAGGCGGTCCGGACACAGCACCCCAACGTCCGTTTTGGACGGCAGGGAGAGGAGGTATTGTTATGAAAAAATCCGTTTCATCCATTCGGCTGCGGCGGCTGGCCGCCCTGTGCCTTGCTCTGATGCTGGCCCTGTCTCTGGGGACCGCTGCCTGGGCGGAGGACACCGCTTCCGGGGCGGACCTGCGCCTCACCGCCGCAGAGGGCACCGTGACGCTGAAAAACAGCAGCGGCAAGACACTGTCGGTTCGTGACGATATGAAGCTCTACAGCGGCTATGTCCTTTCCACCTCCGCCAAGAGCTACGCCTATGTGACTCTGGACAGCACCAAGGTGGTGAAGCTGGACGCCAGCACCAAGGTGGAGGTCCGGAAGAGCGGCAGTAAGCTGGAACTGCTGGTGTCCGCCGGAAAACTCTTCTTCAATGTGAAAGCCCCCCTCTCCCCCAGTGAGAGCCTGAACATCCGCACTTCCACCATGGTCACCGGCATCCGGGGCACCTCCGGACTGGTGGAGGTACGGGATGGGTTGACCTCCGCCGTCAGCATCTATGACGGACAGGTGGAGGTTACCACCGCCAATGCCGCCACAGAGAGCGGCTTTCAGACCACTACGGTGGCGGCAGGCCAGACCGGCATGTCCCTTCCCGTGGGGAGCGACAGCTGGCGGGTGATCCTGGAGGGACTGACGGCAGAGGATGTACCCGGCTTCGCGGCGGTGGAACTGGCCAAGGACCCGGAGCTGCAGCAGCGCATTGCGGAGGCCACGGACCTGCCGGTGGCTGAGATCGTGGCCGGAGCCAAGGGGCGGCTGGAGCGGGACGAGGACGAGGCTCAGGCGGAGCTGGACCGGATCGCCGATGAGGCGGGCGGCCTTCCCAACCGAACCAGCCAGGCCCCTGAGTTTGCCGCCCCCCAGCCGGAGCCCGGCTGGACGCCCGTCCCTGACCCTGCGCCGGAGCCGACGCCTGTTGTGGACTATACGGTCTCAACCCCCATTACGGGTGCGGAGTTGCAGTCTCTTCTGAATACCTACCAAACGGTGACCATTGCCAGCGGCGGCTCGGTGACCATTGCCGCCAGTGAGAGTGTGAGCGTACCGGCGGGCAAGAGCCTGACGGTAGCCGCCGGTGCCACGGTGACCGTTGCCGCCGGCGGTACGCTGACCAATGAGGGGACCCTCACCAACAACGGCAGCATCAGCAACGAGGGCTACATCGGGAATAACGGAACGTATATCGGCAAGTCCCCCTCTAACAGCGGCGCAGGCAGTACATACAACATCCTGATTCTGCCTGAGGGCATGGTGACCAGCGCGGACGGAAAGTGTCACATTAATTCCGGTACCAGTATCTCGGGATCAGATCTGAAGGAGATATTAGAGAATAATAATACCTCTTTTGGCATTGGTATTGTGGTGGACAGCGGCGCCTCCGTCACAATCGATGCCGGTGATGGAGCGGTAAATCTCCTCTCCAGTCAGACCCTGACGATCTCCAGCGGCGCGTCTCTGACGATTGCGGGGATGTTAAACAACAGCGGCGTCATTGTTAACCAGGGTACCATATCGGTCACCGGTACCATGAACAATTACGGCAGTTTCACGAATAGCGGTAATTTCACGAACGGCGGGACCTATGCAAACGGTATCTACAGTGCTACCGGTGCTGTCGGCACCCTCACCAATGAGGCCGGAGGTCAAATCACCAACGACGGCAAGTTCTATAATGGCCAAACCACTTCTGATTCCTCCGTTACCCTTACCAACGATGGTACCATCGTCAATAACAGCGGTAAAAGGATTTACATCTACGGTATCACTATCAACAACGGCACCATTACCAACTTCGGCCTCTTACTAATCTCCCAGAGCAGCGGCTATTTAGATACCACATACGGACAGATCGCCAATGTCGACGACGGCGAAATGAGTCAGCTGCCATAAAGGAGAACCCATGAGACAAAAAGCATGGAAAAAAGTCCTGGTTTCCCTACTCTGCGCCGCCATGTTTACCGCGGCGGCGGCCCTGGGGGTCTTCTACAGCCCGGACCAGATGCTCTCCGACAGCCTCTATCAAACCCCCAAGGCCCTGGACGGCAATATCTTCGTCATCGGCATCGACGACCGTGCCATGGAGGACATCGGTCCCTACCAGACCTGGGGCCGGGACGTGATGGCCATGGCCATCGAGGCCCTCAACGCCGACCCGGACTGCCGCCCCGCCGCCATCGGTATCGACGTGCTCTACACCGGGGAGACCGATCCGGACCTGGACGCGTACCTTGCCGAGGCCGCCGCTGCCTGCGGCAACGTGGTGGTGGCCTCCGTAGCAAACTTCGGCACGGAACTTATCACCGAGGACACCGGGGCCTTCTACCTGGAGGACTACGCCGTTCTCTCCTATGAGGAACCCTACGAGGCCCTGAAAACCGTCACCTCCCAGGGCCACATCAACGCCATGTACGACGCCGACGGGGTGCTGCGCCACGCCATTTTGGAAATTGACCTGCCAGACGGCCGCACGATCCCATCCTTCTCCTACGCCATCTACCAGAAGTACGCGGCGGCCCACGGTCTGCCGGAGACTCTGGATGTGCCCACCGATGATCTTCACCGGTTCTATGTGGACTTCTCCGCCCTGCCCGGCGGCTTCTACGAGGGCATCTCGGTGAGCGACCTTTTGAGCGGGGATTTCCCCGCCGAACTCTTTGCCGATGCCATCGTCCTCATCGGCCCCTACGCGGCGGGCCTGTCCGACTATGTGACTACCGCTGCCGACCGGGCCTCCCTCATGTACGGCGTGGAGTTCCAGGCCAACGTGATAGAACAGATGCTGCGCCAGGACTTTAAGACCGAGGTGCCGGACGGCCTTCAGGCCGCAGCCCTCTTTGTCCTTTCTGCGGCCTGCCTCTGGTTCTTCCTGGACCGGAAGCTGCGCTGCGCTGTGCCGGTGTGGCTGGTAGCGGCCGGGGGCAGCGTCCTGGCTTGCCGTGGGCTGTACGGGGCGGGGTATGTTCTCCACCCTTTGTGGCTCTCCCTCGCCGTCACCGTATTCTTTGCCGGGGCAGTGGCCTTCAACTACGTCCAGGCGGCGGTGGAGCGGCGGAAAATCTCCAGCACCTTCAAGCGGTATGTGGCCCCGGAGATCGTGGGGGAACTGCTGCGGGAGGGCGCCGATTCCCTGGGCCTGGGCGGTAAGCTCTGCGACATCGCGGTGCTCTTTGTGGACATCCGGGGCTTCACCACTATGAGTGAAGTTCTCACCCCACAGGAGGTGGTGTCCATTCTCAACCGTTACCTCACCCTCACCACCGACTGCATTATGAAAAACCACGGTACTCTGGATAAGTTCGTGGGGGACTGCACCATGGCCATCTGGAATGCCCCCATCCAGCAGGAAGACTATGTGATGAACGCCTGCAAGGCGGCCCTCGATATGGTGGAGGGCTCCAGAGCGCTGTCCCAGGAGCTGCTGGAGAAGTTCGGGCGGACGGTGTCTTTCGGTATCGGCGTCCACTGCGGCAGCGCCGTGGTGGGCAACATCGGCGCGGAAATGCGCATGGACTTCACCGCCATCGGCGACACCGTCAACACCAGCGCCCGGCTGGAGGCCAACGCCCCGGCGGGCAAAATCTACATCAGCCGGGACGTGGTGGACCGCCTGGGGGACCGCATCCGGGTTACCTCTCTGGGCGATGGCATTACTCTGAAGGGCAAGGCCCAGAAGCTTGAAATTTTCCTGCTGGACGGGATTTCAGAATCTTGAATTGTAGGGAGTGTGATGCATATGAAACGACTGTTTTCCATCCTGACCGCCACCGCCCTGGCCCTGGTCCTGGCGCTGCCCGCCCGGGCCGCGTCGGAGACGGTGGATTCCTCCATGGCCTCCTCGGGCATGGCTCTGGTGGGGGATACCCTGTATGTGGCGGACACCTACCACCGGGCCGTTTGGACCGTGGAGGACGGGGAGGCGTCCCTCCTTGCCGGGCGCACTGAGATCACCGATCTCTCCGGCCGGCCGGTAGAGGGGTACAACGACGGGACCTTCGCCCAGGCCGCCTTCTCGGAGCCCTGGGCTATCGTGCCCTACGACGACGGCTTCCTGGTGTCTGACACCGGCAATCACGTCCTCCGGTATCTGAATATGGACAAAGAGCGGGTGTATACCGCCGCCGGTACCGGCAGGGCGGGCTTGCGCGACGACACCGGGGAGAAGGCCTCCTTTGATTCTCCCACGGGCTTGGCGGTTGACAATGAGGGCACGGTGTACATCGCCGACACCGGCAACAATGTCATCCGCTGTATGGATGAGGATGGCAATGTCACCACCTACGCCGGCGGGGAAGAGGGCTGCGCCCTGGGGAGCCTGCAAACGGTCCGGTTCTCCCAGCCCACCGGCCTCTGCTGGGCCGACGGAGTGCTCTATGTGGCCGACACGGGAAATCATCGGATCGTGGCCCTTGAGGGCAATCAGGCCGTGCTGGCGGCCGGAGCCGAGCTTACCGGCGACGCCGCTTATGAGGGAGATTTTCTCAACGGTACAGCTGATACAGCCCGCTTCTCCAGCCCCCAGGGGATAGCGGTGGGTCAAGACGGCACAGTGTACATTGCCGACACCGGCAATGGCGCGGTGCGGGTGCTGAAGGACGGCTATGTCACAACTCTGCTGGAGCGTGAAGACAACGGGATTTACCCCGTGTCCCCCAGAGGACTCCTGGTGAATGGGGATACCCTGTATGTGGGGGATGTGTTCTCCCGGGTGCTGCTGCGGAGTGATGCCCGGGTGGAGGGGATCTCCTTCCTGGATGTGAGGGAGGACAGCTGGTACGCCCCTGCTGTGTACTTCGCGGCCGCCAACAGCCTCTTCACCGGCACCGGCGACGGCCTTTTCTCCCCCGACGCCCCCATGACCAGGGCGATGGTTCTGACGGTGCTGGCCCGGTACGACGGAGTGAATACCGCCGGTGGCGATTCCTGGTATGCGGCGGGGCTTCAGTGGGGCCTTGACACCGGCGTGTCCGACGGTACCAGCCCGATGTCTCCCATTACCCGGGAGCAGCTGGCCGTCATGCTCTACCGCTATGTTCAGTACCGGGGCGTGGATGTTTCCGGGGCATGGATGTACGCCTTGGAGTATGCCGATGCCGGCGCAGTCAGTGACTACGCCTATGAGGCCATGTGCTGGATGAACGCACGGGGGATTATCACCGGCGTGGGAGACAACCGCCTGGCGCCCCAGGGTACTGCCACCCGGGCCCAGGTGGCCGCCATCCTGATGCGCTGCCTCTCTTATGGAGGGGAGTAAACTGAAAGAATAAGCCGGTGCGGGCCGCCTGCAGATGCAGACGGCCCGCACCGGCTTTTCCAAAGGATCTGTTGTGGCCGTGTCGGTGGACGAAATGGCGGCTGACAAGTGGAAGAGCATGAACAGTCTCGCTGTCGTTTTTTCATAGAGATCTGAAAAATTGGCGCCGGTATGGTATAATACCCGAGACAGGCATGCCGGAGGTATATCCAACGGGCGGGGAGAAATCGGAAGGAGCGGGGAATGATGGTTACAGTGCGGCAGGTGCGGGCGGATGGGGAGAACAGATTCCAGGTGGAAGAGGAGGGGAAGGTCCTGTTCCGGGCCCAGGCGCCCTGGGTGGATATTCGCCTTCCCTTCCGTATGGAAAGCCTCCGCCAGCTGCACTTTACGGACCGGGAGGGGAGGGAGCTGTTCCACACCGATTGCTGTATGTGGGACAATGCGGCAGAATCCCTGTTTCGGTATCGATATTTATTCGGCGAGTCCGCCAAGCTGGCGGAGTATCAGATCATCGACAGCGGCGGTGTGGTGCGGGGGTCTTTCTATACGCGGATCGACGGGGCACATACCACCCAGATGGTCATCTCCTGCCAGGACAAAATGTATGACTGCTATGCCTGTGCCCGGGGAAAGATCTATGTGGTCAGCATCTATGACGGGGAGAGTCAGATTGCCCAGATCACCAAGCCGCTGGATACCTGGGACCAGCTGGACCTTTTCTATCTGCATGTGATGGACGATTACCGGGAGATGCTGCCGCTGCTGAGCTTTTTCACCATCTATGTGGATGCGCGGAAGTTCAGCAGGCCGGGGAGAACTGAGAAGCATTCGGTGGAAAAAGTTTGGAGCTATACTTATGACACAAACGACAGCCGGTATGATCCCGGCTGGATTGCCCGCACCTTCGGGCAGAGTGCGGAGGAGCAGCTGAGCGCGCTTTTGCGGGAGCGGCCGGAGAGAAGCCTGGAAAATCCCTCAGTGCGTAGGAGGATAAAAAAGGTGCTGATCCTCTGCGGTGTTTCTGCGGCGGTTCTGATTGCTGCGGCGGTTCTGGTGGTGGTGATTCTCCTCCGTCCAAAGTCGCCCATTCAGCCCTCCGTTTTTGCACAGCAGATGGATGCGAACGGGTATGCGGTGGCGGAGGTCTCAGACCAATACGGCGCTTTGGAAGGAGAATCAGTTTACGCGGCGGAAAAAGATGGATGTACGATCCATTTGATAGTCTTCACCAGTGAGGAGGAGGCACAGCGGGCCTTTGCCGCTATGGAGGAGGAGTTGGACCGGATTTCCGCCGGCAGCCGGGTACAGTCCTCAGTTTCCCTGCCCGGCAGCGAAAAATACACCCTGACCACCGGCGGGACCTATTATGCGGTGTCCCGGATCGGAAATACGGTGGTGGCAGGTACGGCAGGGGAATCTGACAAGGACGAGGTGAAAAAAGTCTTGCGGGAACTGGGGTACTGACAGCGGCAGGAGATCTTCGGAGAGTAGTTGACAAACATAAAAATTCAGGTGTACAATACCTCCGATGTATTTTTATAAGTGGGACCTCGCTGCGGATCTGCTGTGACGAAGCGAAGCGCCCCTAAGGAGGTATTGTGATGGAACTGACGGTTACGCGCACCACTGCGCCGGCAAAGAAGCCTGCAGATCCCCGGACCATGGGCTTTGGAACCATTTTCACCGATCACATGTTTATGATGGATTACACCCCAGGCACGGGGTGGCACGACGCGGCTATTGTGCCCCTGCAGGATCTGAAGATTCATCCCGGCGCGGCGGTATTCCACTACGGCGCCGAGGCCTTTGAGGGCCTGAAGGCATACCGCACGGAGGCGGGGGAGGTCCAGCTGTTCCGTCCGTGGGACAACATGCAGCGGATGCGGGACTCCGCTGAGCGCATCCAGCTGCCGGATTTTGATCCGGACTTTCTGCTGAAGGCTGTTTTGCGCCTGGTGGATCTGGACCGGGATTGGGTGCCTGACGCGCCCGGCACCTCCCTGTACATCCGCCCTGTGGAATTCTGCACCGATGTGGATCTGGGGCTGCACTGCATCGGCAGTGCCAAGATGATGGTGCTGCTGTCTCCGGTAGGCGCGTACCTCACCGGCGGTCTGAAGCCGGTGGACATCCTCATTGAGGATACCGATGTTCGGGCTGTCCGGGGCGGCACCGGCTACGCCAAGTGCGGCGGGAACTACGCCGCGGCAAACCGGGCGGCGGCCCGGGCGGAGGAGAAGGGCTACGCCCAGGTTTTGTGGCTGGACGGTGTGGAGCGCCGCTACATTGAAGAGGTGGGCGGCATGAACGTCATGTTCAAGATTGACGGCAAGATTGTCACCCCCGCCCTCACCGGCTCGGTGCTGCCGGGCATCACCCGCCGCTCCTGCATCCAGCTTCTGCGGGACAAGGGCTACGAGGTGGAGGAGCGGCTGTTCTCCGTGGAGGAGCTGGTGGCCGCGCTGAAGAGCGGAAAGCTGGAGGAGGCCTGGGGCTGCGGCACCGCGGCGGTGATCTCCCCCATCGGCAAGTTCTGCTATCAGGACCACTGCTACACCATCGGCGAGGAGAACGGCCCCTGCGCCCAGTGGCTGTACGACACCCTCACCGGCATCCAGTGGGGCAAAACGGCGGACCCCTACGGCTGGGTCTGCAAGGTTCCCAGAGCGGAGTAAAAGAGAAACATACCGCCGCGGAGCGCGAAGCCCCGCGGCGGTATGTTCTGTCTCCCAATAACTTTTAAAAAAGCGTCGGCAGCCCGGAAGAACCGGCTGCCGACGCTTTTTATCTGTACAGGAGAAAAGCTGTTACCACTTCTTCCAGGAGAGGTTCATGTCCACGCTGCCGGAGATCCCGGCCACGGTGCCGCTGCTGGTGTACTGCCAGATCTGGTAATTATAGTACATGGCGGGGTACATGGCGTTCTTGCTGGGGTACTGGGCGTACCAAAAGTCATAGTCCGTCAGGCGGTCCAGCTGGTATCTGGTATAGCCCACATTCTGGTTGAAGTAGACCATGGGGATATAGCCATCCGCACGCACCCGCTCGCAGAAGGCAATGGCACAGTCCGTCAGCACATCGCTGGACAGACCGTTGGTGCGGGCGCTGCTGGAGCTGATGGGCTCCCAGTCAAAGACCACAGGGAAGGTGACGTTATAGCCTCTGATGGTATTCAGTACCAATTCCGCCTCCTCGATGGCCTCCTCCACGGTGATGGCCTGGGAGAAGAAGTAGACGCCTACGTCCAGCCCCGCGGCAAGGGCGCCCTGAATGTTCTGCTCAAAATACTGGTCGAGGTTCAGGCTGCCGGTACCGTAGCCCCGGAAACCCACTCGGATAAAGGCATACTGAATGCCGTCGGCGGCCACCTCCTGCCAGTCGATGTTCCCTTGGTAGCTGGAGACGTCGATGCCGAGGTAGGTCTCCACCTGGGGATCGTCATAGAAAAGGACGCTGCCATCCAGGCGGAAGAGGCTCTTGTCGTATTCACATACCGGCACGTTGGCCAAAATGGGGATCTTCTTGTTGCCGTAGGTGATGTACCCCGTCTCTTCCGGGTCCGGCTCGGCGGGACGGTCAGGGGTTTCCGGCTCGGCGGGCTCATCCGGCTGGTCCGGCTCCTCTACCGGCGGCTCATACTGGTGCATACGCCACACCATGGCGCTGATCTCCGAGCGGACGATGCCCTTGTCCGGCTGGTAGACAAGCTGGTTCTGGGCGTTGTAGCTGCCGGTGACCAGCCCCGCGTCGTACAGACGCAGCACATACTGGTCACTGGTATCGGCAAAGGGGGACTGGGTGGAGCTGGCGGGGAGACCCATCACCAGGGCCATCAGCTGGGCCACTACGCCCCGGGTGATTACCGCGTCCAGATTTGTCACCTGGTCCGCTGTTACATATCCCTTTTTCAAAGCCAGATCCCGGTATCCGCTGGCCCAGTGCTTGTCGGTCATGGCCTGCTCCGGCTCGCCGGCGGCCAGCAGCACCATCTTCAGCGCTTCGCCCACGGTGATCTGCTTGGCGGGCTTGAAGGTGCCGTCGGGATAGCCCTCCACCGACCCGGCCAGGGTCAGATTCTTCACATAGGCGTAAAACCAGTCGCTCTCCTTCACGTCGCTGTAGGGGTTGTTCCAGCTGACAGAGGAGGTGCCGTCTCCGGCAGAGGGAGCCGTCCCCCAGCGGGCGGTCACGTCCATATTGCTCACCGCCACGTCGTCCGCCGTCAGCTGGGTGCCGCCGGCGGTGTACCAGCCCTGGAAGGTCTGGCTGCCGCCGGTAGGCACCGGCAGAGAGCCATAGGCGTGGTTGATGGGGTAGAACAGGGTGCTGTGGGGAACCTCCGCCCCGTCGCCGGGGATAAAGTGGAGGTACACATAGGACTGCGCCCCGTTGTTCTCATAGTCGCCGTAGAGGAAGAGGTAGGCTTCCGTCAGCCGCCGCTGGGCCAGGGTGGGCTGAGGCTCGTTGCCCACATGGCACCAAGTGGCGATGGCGTTGACCATCTCGTCGGTGGTGTGGGTGTCCCAGCCGTCAATGAGGTAGGCCCCCAGACGGTAGGAGGGATTGATCCAGCCAGTGCCCAGATTGTAGGTAAGGCTCATGAGGGCGTCGAACTGGGTTTGGGTCAGAGTGATGCTGTATTGGGTCAAAAAGTCGTTGACCGCCGTTTCCTTCTCCGCCAAATCCTCCTGGAGCAGACGCAGGGCCTCCTCCTCGGTGACGCCGTTGGGATAGTCGTTTTGCCCGCAGGCGGTGCCGTAGCCGATATACCACTTGCCGCCGTCGGAGTAGGCATACTGGCGATAGCCCTCGAACTCGGCAATGAAGGCCACCCCCTGGTCGCTGGTGGTCATCGCCGACGCCGCCAGGGCGCCGGCAGGCAGCAGCTGGAGCACCAGGAGGGCGCACAGGAACAGGGAACACAGTTTTTTCATTGGTACACTCTCTTTCCGCAGACTCAGTCTTGCAGAATGGCTGAAAAGTGGAAAGAATCCCCATTTTCCGACCATTTTCTACAAAAACCATTGGCATTATATCACATCCTCAGGACAGATGGAAGGGGTTGTACGGTACCGTAACAGAAATGTAATGTAAACCGCCGGAGTGGGGGAAGACATCCCTGTGACTGGAATTTCCCCTTTGCGTGTGGGGAAAAATATGTTATAGTATCCTCAGACGCCGTCCGGGGCCTGATATTTCCAGTCCCGGCAGACGGCAGTTTTTCCTGACAGAAAGAGAGGGACTTCCCCTATGACCATTGGATTGGCATATGCTATGGATACGGAACTGGCCAGCCTCCTGGCCCAGGCCGGTGAAAGACCGCTGGAGACGGTGAACGGCGTCTCCTTCTACGAGATCGAACCGGACATCATCGCCTGCGCCGGCGGCATCGGCAAGGTCAACGCCGCCATGGCCGCCCAGCTGTTTTTAGACCGCTATCGCCCTGACTGGGTCCTCAACACCGGTGTGGCCGGCAGCTTCCGGGACCTGCCTATCGGCACGATAGTGGTGGCGGACGGGTTTCTTCAGCACGACGTGGACACCTCGGCCATCGGTGATCCGGTGGGCTTTGTCTCCACGGTGAACACCCTCCGCTTCCCCACGGTGTCCGAGCCCCTGTGCCGGTGCCTGGACGCGCTCCAGGTGCCCTATCTCACCGGCACTGTGGCCACCGGCGACGCCTTTATGGTGAAGGGAGAACGGGCGGACTGGATTGCCCGGACCTTCGATCCGATGCTGTGCGAGATGGAGGGCGGGGCCATCGCCCAGGTGTGCCTGCGAAACGGTGTGCATTTCTCGGCTTTGAAGTCGGTGTCCGACCGGCTGTGCAGCGAGAACAGCCCCCAGGAATATTTCAATTTCGGCGAGGCCATGGCCCATCTCAACACCGTGGTGCTGCCGGTGGCCCGGATGCTCCGGGACGGAAAGGAGAGCGTGTAAAAGAATGGAACGGATCGCAAGTTTTCAGGTGGACCACAACAAGCTGGTGCCGGGGATGTATCTGTCCCGCCGGGATGGGGATGTGACCACCTTTGATCTCCGGTTTAAAAAGCCCAACACCGGGGACCTGCTCACCAATGCGGAGATGCACTCCGTAGAACACATCATCGCTACCCTCCTGCGCAACTCCCCCCAGAAGGACGCAGTGATCTATTTTGGCCCCATGGGCTGCCAGACCGGGTTTTACTTTCTCTTTGACAGCCGCCTTCTCACAGACCAGCAGGCTGTGGAGCTGGTGAAGACGGTTTTCGCTCAGGGCGCCGTATACGACGGGGAGATGCCCGGCAAGAGCCCCAAGGAGTGCGGCAACTATGTGAACTTAGAGGTCTCTCTGGCCAACGCCCAGTGTGCCTTTTACAGCGGCGTCATCGCCGACTGGACCGCGGACAAGCTGGCCTACTGAGAAGCGCTGAACCAAATAAAACGCAAGGCTCCTCCTTCCCGTCAGGAAAGGAGGAGCCTATTTTTCAAAAATTTATCTATACAATGCAACCGGCAGAGGATTTTCGGCATCTTGATAGGTGAGGGTACCCCTTGGAGGTGAGAACATTTGACAAACGAAGAACTGATCGGACTTCTGGAGCAGCGTTCCCAGCAGGCCCTGGCCGAGCTGGACAGCGCCTACGGTCCCTACTGCCGGGCCATTGCCGGGAACATTTTGGGCTGCCCGGAGGACGCGGAGGAGTGCGTCAGCGACGCCTATCTGGCGGTGTGGAACGCCATCCCGCCCACCCGGCCCGTCTCCTTCAAGGCGTGGCTGGGGACTATTGTCCGCAACAAAGCCCTTGGCCGCCGGCGGCAGAACGCAGTGGCGGACGCTCTGCGGGCGGAACTGGCGGAGGGACTGCCGGATGGCGCCTCCGTGTCAGCGGACTGTGAGGCCCAGGCGGTGGGGGAGGCCATCTCCGCCTTTCTCCGGCAGCAGAGCGCTCAGGTGCGGATCGCCTTTCTCCGGCGGTACTGGTACTGCGACAGCGTGGAGGCGGTGGCACTGCGGCTGGGCTGGAGCGTCAGCAAGACCAAGAGCGTGCTGTTTCGCACGAGAAAGAAGCTGAAAATCCATCTGATGAAGGAGGAATTATGGCATGAATAAAGATACATTATGGGAGGCCATGGAGCACCTGGAGCCGGACCTCATTGAGGAGGCGGACCGGCAGCCCCGGCGGCGGATGTCCGTGGGCAGGGTTCTGGTCATCGCCGCGGCGGTCTGCCTGGTGCTGGCGGCCGGGGTACTGGCGGCGGAATCCATTTTCGGATTCCGGATCCTGGAGATGCGCAACGATGGGGAGGTCAACCATTACCAGCTGATGGCGGAGGAGACCGTCAAATTTCCTGTCTCTCAGTTTGGGGAGACGGCACAGGAGTACATCCAAAACGGTATGCCCGTTCTGGAGGAGCGCCCGGCAGAGTCCTCCGGCACTGGTGGAGGGGAAGTGTCTGTGGTCACCTTTGATGTTCCCACCTTCTCCACCTGGGAGGAAGCGGCGGAATTTGTAGGGAGCGGCATCCCCCTTGCGCCGGAGAATCCTGTCCTCGCAGAAGGCTCCCACAGGGATTTTTCCGTCCATATCAGCAGGAACAGCGTAGACATCAGCACGGTATACAGCGTGGGGGTCACCTCCATCATTTTCAATGTGAGCGTTGCTCCGGAAGGGGCCCAGCCCTATCAGACCGGCGCGTCGTTCCTGGGGGGTGAGGATCTTGAAATCACTCCCCAGAAAACCGTCACCGGCAGCGGTACGAACGTGCTTCTCTATGTTACCACCGGGGAGCGTTCCGCCTGCGACGCCTATTTCATTCAGGACGGGATCCTCTACAATCTCTTCATGAACAGCGGCGACCTCGCTTTGATGGAGGAAATTTTGGCAGCGTTTTAAAGAACAGAGCCGCTGCAAAGGGTTGCTGCCTTTGCAGCGGTATTCTCTTTGTTTTCTGACAAGAGTGAGGACCGTTTTGCCGGTACCCGATGGTATTTCGATTGGTGTTTTGCCTCCGGCGGCCTACTTTTGTCGCTGAACGAAAGTAGGCATCTCCGCGCTAAGAGCCTCGCTGCGCTCGGTTGCGCTCCGAAACACCTCGCTGCGGCTCGGCGAAAA
>CALXDD010000021.1 GCA_944386985.1 uncultured Oscillospiraceae bacterium | reverse complement strand
CATGGGCGGCAATCTTGCTGGCAATGATGCCCTGTTTCACATCTTCCAGGTTGGGCAGAGCCAGATGCTCTGCCGGTGTTACATAGCAGAGAAATGCCGCGCCGCTCATGGCGGCCACAGCGCCACCAATGGCAGCAGTAATGTGGTCATAGCCCGGGGCGATGTCGGTGACGATGGGGCCCAGCACATAGAAGGGCGCGCCCATGCAGATGGTCTGCTGGACCTTCATATTGGCGGCGATCTGGTCCATGGGCACATGGCCGGGGCCCTCCACCATCACCTGGACGTCCTTCTCCCAGGCCCGCTTGGTGAGCTCCCCAAGGCGCACCAGTTCCTCGATCTGGCACACGTCGGTGGCGTCGGCCAGGCAGCCGGGGCGGCAGGCGTCGCCCAGGGAGATGGTCACGTCGTACTCCCGGCAGATGTCCAAAATCTCGTCGTAGTACTCATAGAAGGGGTTCTCCTCCCCGGTCATGCACATCCAGGCAAACACCAGAGAGCCGCCCCGGGAGACGATGTTCATCTTCCGCTTGTGCTTGCGGATCTGGTCGATGGTCTTTCGGGTGATGCCGCAGTGGAGGGTGACAAAGTCCACTCCGTCCTCGGCGTGAAGGCGGATGACGTCGATGAAGTCCTTGGCGGAGAGGGTGTTGAGATCCCGCTGGTAGTGGATGACGCTGTCGTAGACGGGGACGGTGCCGATCATCACCGGGCACTCGCGGGTGAGCTTCTGACGGAAGGGCTGGGTGTTGCCGTGGCTGGAGAGGTCCATGATGGCCTCGGCGCCCATGTTCACGGCGCTCATCACCTTCTGCATCTCGATGTCGTAATCCTTGCAGTCCCGGGAGACGCCCAAATTCACGTTGATCTTGGTGCGGAGCATGGAGCCCACGCCTTCAGCGTCCAGACAGGTGTGGCGGACGTTGGCGGGAATGACCACCTTGCCGGCGGCCACTAAGGGAAGAAGCTCCTCCGCCGTCATCCGCTCCTTGCGGGCGACAGTTTCAAGCTGGGGGGTGACGATGCCCTTCCGGGCGGCGTCCATCTGGGTGGTGTAGCTGCGTTCCATATTGTATTTCTCCTTTTTTATAGTATCCAGATCAGTTTGCCGCCGGATAGGTCCCGGCAATGGCAAAGGCGTGGTTCATGGGTCCGCTGCCCTTTCCAAGGTCCAGCATGGCTCCCAGTGCGCCGGAGAGATAGACCTTGGCCTCTGCTACCGCCTTCTCCAGGGAGAGACCCCTGGCCAGGTTGGAAGCGATGGCGCTGGAGAGGGTGCAGCCGGTGCCGTGGGTGTTGGGATTGTCGATCCGCACCCCATGGAACCAGCGGCCGCCGGAGGGCTGCCAGAGGTAGTCGTCAGCGTCCTTCACCCGGTGCCCACCCTTTAAGAGGACGGCGCAGCCGTAGCGCTCCCCAATGGTCCGGGCGGCCTTCTCCATGGCGGCGGCGTCAGAGATGGAGAGTCCGGAGAGGACCTCCGCCTCGGGGATGTTGGGGGTGAGAACCGCGGCCAGGGGCAGAAGCTCCCGGCACAGTACCTCTACCGCCTCCTCCGAGATGAGGCGGGCGCCGCTGGTGGCCACCATCACCGGGTCCACCACAATGTTTTCCGCACCGTATTGGCGCAGCTTCTCCCCGATCACCCGGATCAGCGCCCCGGAGGACACCATGCCCACCTTCACCGCCTGGGGCGGGATATCGGTGAATACGCTGTCCAGCTGGGCCGCTAAAAAGGCGGGGGGGACCTCCAAAATGTCTGTGACGCCGGTGGTGTTCTGGGCGGTCAGGGCCGTGATGGCGCTCATGGCGTAGACGCAGTGGGCGGTCATGGTCTTGATGTCTGCCTGGATACCGGCGCCTCCGCTGGAATCGCTCCCAGCGATCGTCAATGCTGTGTACATGTGCAGCTCCTTTCAGCAGTGCCGTTTTCTTACGCGACGGAAGGTGGTGCCCCCGATCCGCCGCGGGATCTGTGCTTTATTTCACGATGGTTGCCAGAATTTCCCGCAGCCGCCGGGCGGCGGTTTGACAGTCCGGCTGGGAGAAAATGGCACTGACCACCGCGGCCCCGGCTATGCCGCAGCCGGCGAGCTGGGGGAGATTTTCCGCGCTGATGCCGCCGATGGCCACCACGGGGATGGAAACCGCCTGGCAGATGGCCCGAAGGGTCTCCGGGGAGGTGGGAACCACATTTTTCTTGGTGCCGGTGGGGAACATGGCTCCCACGCCTAAGTAGTCCGCCCCCTGTGCCTCCGCCCGGAGGGCCTCCTCCACATTGTGGGCGGATACGCCTAAGATTTTGTCGGGTCCCAGCTTCTGCCGGGCCGTCCCCGCCTCCAGATCCTCCTGACCTACATGGACTCCGTCGGCTCCGGCGGCCAGGGCAATGTCCACGCTGTCGTTGATGATAAGAGGCACGTTGTGGGCACGGCAGAGAGGGAGGAGAGCCCTGGCCTCCGCCAGGATCTCCTCATCTGAAAGTGTTTTCTCTCTCAGCTGCAGGAAGGTGACGCCCCCCTGGAGGGCCTCCTCCACCGCCGTATAGAGGGATTTTTCCCCCAAATGGCTCCGGTCGGTAACGGCGTAGAGCCGCATCTGTTCCCTATTGCACTTCATACCTGGCTCCTTTCTCCAGCGTCTCGCCGGACAGGTGATAGATGGCGTCAATGAGATAGCCACGATAGGCGATGTTGCCGTCCAGCGGGCCCATCCGCGCCCAGCCCAGCTCTCCGGCGAGACCCATGGCGCAGACGGCGGCGGCCGCCGCATCCAGGGGCCGCTCCGGGTTGGCTCCCAGAAAGGCGGCGGTGAGGGCAGAGAGCTGACAGCCGGTGCCGGTGATGCGGCTCATCTCCGGCCGCCCATTGTGGATGACAAAGCAGCGCACTCCATCGGTGACCAGATCCACCCCGCCGGTGGCTGCCAGAATGGCGCCCATGGACCGGGCCATGGCCTTCAGCCGCTCCGCGGCTTCCTCCGGGTGGAGGGGGTCCACCTGGTCTGAGACCGCGGCGTCCACGCCGTCGGCGGTGGAAAAGCCGTGGCTGATAGCCCGGAGCTCCGAGAGGTTCCCCCGGATCACTGTGACGGGCAAGGCTTCCAGCAGGGCCTTGGCGGTCCGTCGGCGGTGGGGGCTGGCCCCCACCCCTACCGGGTCCAGCACGATGGGGCGGCCCAGCCGCCCCGCCTCCTCTCCTGCGGAGAGCATAGAGGGGACAGTACGGCTGCTGAAGGTGCCTAAATTCAGATGCAGCGCGGCAGCGTGGGCGGTGATCTCCGCCGCCTCCTGGGGGTCGTCGGCCATGATGGGCCGGGCCCCGCAGGCCAGCAGCAGGTTGGCCACGTCGTTGGCGGTGACATAGTTGGTGATATTATGGACCAGCGGGGCGCGCTGCCGCACCCGGTCCAGACACTCCCCCAGCATCTTACACATGGGGCTGCAGGCGGCGGAGAAGGCCGGCCTGCTTCATGGCGGACAGGGCTGCCCAGGCGATGAAGGAGCCTACGGCGGTGGAGACAAAGAAGGGGAAGATGAAAGCGTATACCGCGGCGCTCTGGCCCATGACATACACGGCAATGGGATAGGCGGCGAGACCGCCCAGGACGGCGGTGCCGAAGACCTCTGCCAGGCAGGCGGGCAGGAGACGGGGGAGTCTGGCGTATACAAGACCGCACAGGAGCGCGCCGCACATGCTGCCGGGGAATGCCATGGGGGTGCCCAGGGAGAAGATATTGCGGAGAAGGCTGGAGACAAAGGCCACAGCCACCCCGTACCAGGGGCCCAGGAACACGGCGCAGATGATATTCACCATGTGCTGGATGGGGGCGCACTTGGAGCCCAGAAAGGGGAAGGAGAGGAGGCTGCCGGCCACGGCCACAGCCACCAGAATGCCGGACAGGGCCAGCTTATGGACAGCGTTGCGTTTCATAAAAAGCTCCTTTTCAAACAAAACAAAAAGCGGACGCGCCAACGCGCGTCCGCTTTTCTTCAAGCATCCATCCCTACGTTGGCATTACCCAAATCAGGTTATAAGGGTCGGAGTTGAAGGACTCCCTCTCAGCCTGCTGCACAAGCTCCCCGGAAAAAGTATAGCCGCCTTGTCAGAATTTGTCAACGAAAAATCTGAGAGAGCGTTTTGGAAAAGTGGAGCGGACAGAGCCCATGAAAAGAACTCTGTCCGCCCGCCGGATATTCTCTATGTAAGAAGTGTTACCCTCACACCTGATAGGCCAAGCAAATCAGCTCTACGCACTTCTCCTCCCCCAGAAGACCGCTGTCCAGAGCCAGGTGGTAGTACTTGGCCATACCCCAGGTCTGGTTGGTATAAAAATTATAGTGGTGGGAGCGGGCTTTATCCCGCTTGGTGAGGATGGAGGCGGCTTTATCCTCCTCCAGACCGTGCTCCCGGATGGAGCGCTCAACCTTGTAGGGCATAGCGGAGTGGATGAACACGTTCAAAACGTCGGTTCGTTCCTGGAGAATGTAATCGGCGCAGCGGCCGACGATCACACAGGACTCCTTCTCCGCGATCTCCCGGATCAGCTCGGTCTGTACGAAGTGCATCTGGTCCTGGAGAGAACTTTGGGTGCGCATGGTGGAGGCAAAGCGGCCGCCGTAGCCGAAGATGTGGCCCAGGGAGCCGTTCTGGAAATATTCGCCGTGGGCAGCGATAAAATCCGGGGAGAGCTTGGTCTTGGCGGCCACCATCTCCACGATCTCCTTATCATAAAAGGAGATTCCCAGCCGCTGGGCTACCAGCTTGCCGATAGTGTGTCCGCCGCTGCCGCACTCGCGGCCCACAGTAATGATCCGTTTTGCCATGTCAGATCCCTCCTGTCAAGAATAAGGGAGCAAAGCTCCCGGCTGTCTTCAGCCTGATGCACGGAGCGGATTGGGATCAGGCCGGAGACGGTTTTGATTCTTTCGTATTATAGCACAAATTCTCCCCCGGCGTAAAGTCTGGGGTTCGTTAAAATGACGATGTCGAAATAATTTAAAAAAATTTGAAATAGCTCTTGACAATTGGAGAAAAATGCTTATAATAATGACTGTTCGCTATGAACACAGCGGGTTTGTGTAAAGGTAGCACAGCGGACTCTGACTCCGTATGTGAGGGTTCGAATCCTTCACCCGCTGCCACATCCCGCCGGGAAGGACGTAGTCCTTCCCGGTGTGGATTTCAAAATTGGATATGCGCGAGTGGTGGAATTGGCAGACTCGCTAGATTCAGGTTCTAGTGCTCATTACGGGCGTGCGGGTTCAAGTCCCGCCTCGCGCACCAGGAAAAAGACACGACTTAAGTCGTGTCTTTTTTTGTTTTGCGGCTGGGTGGGCGGTTTTACAATTTTACAAAAGGCAACAGAAAATTTCCCTGCGAGGTCTGCCGTTTCGGCGAGAATGGGACTGGAAAAACGGACTTAATGTGATACAATAGGGCTGATTACCGCCCGGGGCGGCCACTACTCTATGCCAGAAGGATGATTCCCTATGATTGGATACGACAGTTCTCAACGCACCATCACCCTGAGCACCCGCAGCACCAGCTATCAGATGAAAATCGACGATACCGGTGTGCTGCTGCACACCTACTATGGGCAGCGCCTCCGGGGCGGGGACCTCTCCCGGCTGATCTGCCCGGAGGACCGGGGCTTTTCCCCCAATCCCAGCGAGGTGGGGCTGGACCGTACCTGGTCCCTGGACACCCAGCCCCAGGAGTACGCCTCCAGCGGCGTGGGGGATTTCCGCACCCCCTCTCTGGAGGCCGACCTGGAAAACGGCAGCCACACGGCGGATTTCCGCTATGTCCGGCATACGGTTACTGAGGGCAAATATGCCCTCGAGGGTCTGCCCGCCTTCTACGGCGAAGGCGTTACCGCCCAGACCCTCACCGTGGAACTCCGGGACGCCTGCAGCGGCCTTGTGGTGGAGCTGCTCTACGGTGTGCTGGAGGAGTATGATATGATCACCCGGGCCGTCCGGGTCCGAAACGACGGCTCCGCCCCGGTCCGGCTTACCCGGGTGGCTTCCGCCTGCCTGGATTTTCCGGTGGGAGAGCACGACTTTATTACCTTGGGCGGCGCCTATGCCCGGGAGCGGGAGCCGGTGCGATCCGCCCTTACCCAGGGCGTCCACACTGCCGGCAGCGTCCGGGGCTCCTCCAGCCACCAGCAAAATCCCTTCCTGGTGCTGTGCGACAAGGACACCACCGAGGACAACGGACGCTGCTGGGCCATGGCCCTGGTGTACTCCGGCAACTTCCTGGCCTCGATGGAGCATACCCAGTTCCATGAGACCCGCATGACCTTGGGCATCCATCCCTTCCATTTTGCCTGGCAGCTGGAGCCTGGGGAGACCTTCACCTCTCCGGAGGCGGCTATGGTGTTTTCCGCCCGCGGCCTGGGCTATATGAGCCAGATGTTCCACAAGGCCATCCGGCTCAACCTGTGCCGGGGGCCCTGGAAGGACGCCCGGAGGCCCATTCTTATCAACAACTGGGAGGCCACCCTGTTCCAGTTTGACGCCGACAAGATCTATTCCATCGCCCAGACCGCCAGCAAGGTGGGGGTGGAAATGATGGTGATGGATGACGGCTGGTTTGGACAGCGCAACGACGACTTCGGCGGCCTGGGAGACTGGAATGTGAACCAGGACAAGCTGCCCGGCGGTCTGGCCCCCCTGGCGGAGAGGATCAAGGGCCTCGGAATGAAGTTTGGCATCTGGGTGGAGCCGGAGATGGTGAACGAAAACTCCGACCTCTACCGTGCCCATCCCGACTGGGCCTTCCAGGTGCCAGGGCGTCCCGTCACCCGGGGGCGGTACCAGCTGGTGCTGGATCTCACCCGCTCGGAAGTGAAGCAGTATGTGCTGGACAATCTGCGGGCCATGCTGAGAAGCGCCGACATCTCCTATGTGAAGTGGGATATGAACCGGAGCCTCACCGATGTGTGGAGCGCCGCCCTGCCCGCTGAGCGCCAGGGGGAGGTGTACCACCGCTTTGTGCTGGCGGTGTACGAGATTCTGGAGGCGCTCCACCAGGAGTTCCCGGATCTGCTGATTGAGGGATGCAGCGGCGGCGGCGGCCGGTTTGACTGCGGCATGCTCTACTACACCCCCCAGATCTGGTGCTCCGACAACACCGACGCCATGGATCGCCTGCGCATCCAGTACGGCACCTCCTTCTGCTACCCCTGCGCCTCCATGGGCGCCCACGTCTCCGCCGTGCCCAACGGCCTGACCCACCGCTCCACGCCTCTGCGCACCCGGGGGGTGGTGGCCGCCGCCGGCACCTTCGGCTACGAGCTGGATCTCAATGAGCTTACCGAAGAGGAGCTGAAGGAGGTGGCTGCCCAGATCGCCGCCTTCCGCACCTATTGGGATCTGGTGATGCGGGGGGACTACTACCGCCTCAGCGATCCCTTCCGGCAGGAGGAGAGCTTCTGCGCCTGGATGCACGTCTCCCAGGACCGGAGCCGGGCGCTGGTGGGGCTGGTCCAGACCCAGCGCCACGCCAATCCCGTGCGGCCCTTGCTGCGCCTGAAGGGGCTGGACCCGGACCGGGACTATCGGATCGGCGGGCAGATCTACGGCGGCGACGAGCTGATGTACGCCGGGTTGGCGCTGCCCTTCCTGGACGAGTGTGAGGCCGTCCAATATCAAATTGAGGCCGTATAAGGGAGGAAATGGAAATGAACAAGGCGTGGTGGAAAGAGAGCGTCATCTACCAGATCTATCCCCGCAGCTTCTGCGACTCCAACGGGGACGGCATCGGCGATCTGCCCGGCATCACCAGCAAGCTGGACTATATCCGGGAGCTGGGGGTCAATGTGATCTGGCTCTCGCCGGTATACCGTTCTCCCAACGACGACAACGGCTATGACATCAGCGACTACCAGGCCATCATGGACGAATTCGGCACCATGGAGGACTTTGACCGGCTGCTCTCGGAGGCCCACAAGCGGGGGCTGAAGATCGTCATGGACCTGGTGGTGAATCACACCTCCGACGAGCACCCCTGGTTTGTGGAGAGCCGCCGGTCCAAGGATAACCCCAAGCGGGATTTCTATATCTGGCGGGAGGGGAGGGACGGCAGGGAGCCCAACAACTGGGGCTCCTCCTTCTCCGGTCCAGCCTGGACCTATGATGACGCCACGGGGATGTACTATCTCCACTGCTTCTCTCCCAAGCAGCCGGACCTCAATTGGGACAACCCGGAGGTACGGCAGGCGGTTTTTGACATGATGACCTGGTGGTGCGACAAGGGAATCGACGGCTTCCGCATGGACGTGATCTCCATGATCTCCAAGCGGGAGGGGCTGCCCGACGTGCCCACCGGCGGCGCTCCCTACGGCCCCTGCAACCTGGGCTGCTGCAACGGTCCCCACGTCCACGAGTATCTCCAGGAGATGCGCCAAAAGGTGCTCTCCCGCTACGATCTGCTCACAGTGGGGGAGTGCGCCGGGGTGACCATTGACCAGGCCAAGCAGTACGCCAACGCCCAGGGCACAGAACTCAACATGGTCTTCCAGTTTGAGCATGTGGACTTGGATGGCGGCGACGCCATCATGGGCAAGTGGAGCACCCGGAAGATGGACCTGGTGGCCCTGAAGAAGCTCCTCTCCCGGTGGCAGAACGAGCTGGACGGCGTGGCCTGGAACAGCCTCTATTTCTGCAACCATGACCAGCCTCGTATCGTCTCCCGGCTGGGGGACGACTCCCCCCGGTATCGGGAGATCTCGGCCAAGTGCATTGCCACCTGCCTTCACATGATGCAGGGGACCCCCTATGTCTACCAGGGGGAGGAGCTGGGCATGACCAACGTGCCCTTCGGCCCCATTGACAATTACCGGGATCTGGAGTCCATCAACGCCTACCGGGACCTGACCGCCCGGGGCGTGATGGCCCCGGAGGAACTTTTGAAGGCCATTGCCTACAAGAGCCGGGACAACGCCCGCACCCCCTTCCAGTGGGACGACTCCCCCAATGCCGGCTTTACCACCGGAGACCCCTGGATCATGGTCAACCCCAACTACAAGGAGATCAACGCCAGGGAACAGCTGGAGCGGGCGGATTCTGTCTTCCATTATTACCAGAAGCTCATCGCCCTGCGCCGGGGCTCTCCTGACAGTGACCTCATCGTTTACGGCAGTTATCGTCTGATCCTGCCGGAGGACCCGCAGCTTTTCGCCTACACCCGTACCTTAGAGGGCAGGACCCTTCTCACCGTCTGCAACCTCTCCGGCAATCCGGCGGATTTTGTTCCACCGGCGGACCTGGCGGGAGGAAAGGGACGTCTGCTCATTGCAAACTGGGAGGGCGCTCCCGCCGTGCCCACTGCCGTCACCATGGAGCCCTGGCAGGCCGCGGTCTGGGTTGTGGAGTCCTGAGCGGTATGCCGATCATAATTGTAAAGAGAAAAAGTCCCGGGATCGCAGATCCCGGGACTTTTTTGCTTTGATTTGGAGGAAATCCGTCATGGAGCCGTCTGCAAAGTCATAACTATGAGACAGGCCCCTCAATTCTCCCGTACAACTCCCTCAGTGGTCGCCCTGGGAATCAGCACGGGAGAGATGATCCTGTGGACCGGCTTTTTGCCGTGGAGGGGCTTTCCTTCCTTGCGGGCGTTGATCTGGTCCACCACCAGACGCACCGCTTCATAGGCCAACTGGTCCACCTGTTGTCCCACAGTGCTGATGGGGATGATGGATTCCCGAGAGGTAGGCGCATTATCAAATCCCATGATGAGGTAGTCGTCGGGCAGCTGCCCATATTTTCGGAACAGCAGATTCAAGAAGGTGTTGGCCAGCGTGTCGTTGGAGAGGAAGAGCCCCTTCCGCTGCCCCTGATACTGCTCCTCCAGAACATGAATGACGTTTTGCAGAATCGCTTGGTCCCTCTCATGGGAGCGGTCCACGTCCCGGAGCAGCACCTCGTGCCGCAGGCCGTGCTCCTGACAGTAATCCTGAAATCCCGTGATGCGCCCGTAGGCCGGAATGCGCGGGTCAGTGGGGGAGTTGATGTGGAGCAGAATGTCGCAGCCATGCTCCGCCAGCAGCGCCGCTGCCTGGCGGCCGCCGGTGTAGTTATCGGTATTGACGCTGCACACATACCGGTCCTCCCGCTCAATGGTCACCATGGGAAGCTGGAGCCGGGATAACTCCTTGGACGAGAGGGTGTGACTGAGGACAATCATTCCCTCAATCTGATAGGAGAGCAGCTCTTGGATGTACCGCCGCTCACTCTCCTCGTTCTGGTTCCCCACAAACACCAGAAATTTATAGCCGTAGGTCTCGTAGGTGGAGAGAATCTGGTTGAGCACCTCGGAGAAAAACCGGTGGTAGAATTCCGGGACGATGATGCCGATAAACTCCGTCTGTCCATTGGCCAGAATCCGTGCCACTTTATTCTCTTTGTAATCCAGCTTTTCCAGCGCGTCGGAGATGATCCGCTGGCTCTCAGGCGCCAGGGAATCCGGGTTGTTGAAGTATCTGGAAATGGTGGTCTTGGAAAAATTCGTATATTTCGCAATGTCGTCAAAAGTGATTTTTTTCTTTGCTTCCATCATGGTAGTGCCTCATATTCCCTTTGCCGCTTTCTGTTCAAGCTGTATATAGAATCGTTGCAGTAATCATTATAGCAGAGCTGCCAAAATTTCACAACCGGCAGATGGGGAAGGACCTTTGTGAAACATATACAATTGTGCAAAAACAAATCGGACAACATTTACAAAAATACTTTATTTATCGGGAAATGATTGACGAATGCTACTTTTCAGTGCTAATATAAGGCAAAGTAACCGGTTGCATCTGGTGTTTTGATAATTTTTAGGAGGAGTGATCATGAAAAAAGCAATCCTGTCCGGGGTGATCGTGATAGCGATCCTGGCCGCCTTGGTGGCGGTGGCCGTCTCGGGGTGCCGGTTTGGGTTTGCCAGCAACCCGGACGACCCCAACGAGGTGGATACGGCGGAGCCTATCGACACCTCTGTGGACACCTTCCAGTACGACCCGTCGCTGGAGGGGACGAGCATTACCCTGCTCAATTCCAAAGCGGAGATCCAAAACGCCCTGGTAGAGATGGGGGCGGAGTTTGAGAAGCGGTCCGGCGTTCATGTGGAGGTCATGCCGGTAACCGACGGCGACTCTCCGTATACCAAGGTCGTCAGCCTCTATAACTCCGGCAATCCGCCCACCATGTCCATCCTGGATACCACCGACGTTATTGCGCTGGCGGAGGAGAAGGCCGCCGATCTGTCCGGCGAGGCCTGGCTCAAGGAGGCTGAGGGGTATCTCACCGAGGTCAATGGGAAGGTATACAGCTTCCCTCTCTGCATTGAGGGCCGCGGCATCATCTACAATAAGCAGGTCATCGAGGAGACCCTGGGGGAGTCCTTTGATCCTGCCTCCATCCGGACCCTGGACGACTTCGTGGCGCTGCTGGACCGTCTGGTGGCCGCGGGCATGGAGGAGCCTGTTTCCCTTGCCATGGAGGACTGGTCCCTGGGCGCCCATCACCTCCAGTACATCTATGAGACCTACGACGGCACCTCCGCCGGCGCGGCTGAGGCCATCGAGAAGATCAAGAGCGGACAGCTGGATCTCTCGACCTATGATCGTATGTCTCAGTTTTTGGACATGTTTGACGTGCTGATGAAGTACAACGTGGCCAAGGGCGACCCCCTGGGCGCCGATTACGACGAGATGGCCATCGACCTGGTGGACGGCAAGACCGCCTTCTGGTTCAACGGCAACTGGGCCTGGCCCAACTTAGAGGACGCTGACGCGGAGAAGGACGACGCGTACGGCTTTTTGCCCTACTTCATGAACAACGATCCCGACGATTTTGTGAACCGCCAGATCCAGGCGTCCCCCTCCAAGCAGGTGATGCTGGACGGCGTGGTGGCCACGGAGCAGCAGCTGGCCGCCGCCAAGGAGTTTTTGAACTGGATCGTCTACAGCGAGATCGGCCAGCAGATGCTGGTGAAGACCTGCAACATCATCCCGCCCTTCCAGAACAACCCCTATGAGCCCTCTGATCCGCTCAGCCGCGACATCTATAATCATGTACATGATGGGGCTGCGTTCAACGCTTCCGCCATCGTACCCAACGACCACTGGTCCATCCTCGGCGCCGCCATGCAGAAGTATCTGGCGCAGCGCAGCGATCGGGCGGAGCTCATCGCTTCCATCGAGGACTATTGGGCCCAGCAGCAATAAGGAGGAGAGAAACACATGAAAAAGTCCCGTGGAGGAAAAGAATTCTGCGGCTTCGCACTGCCGGGAATGTTCTGCTTCGTTGCCGTTGTTATCGTCCCCTTTCTTTACGGCGTCTACCTTACTCTGACGGACTGGAACGGCGTGTCCTCCGTCAAGAATTTCGTGGCGCTGCAGAATTTTGCCAGCGTGCTGACGGATAAGCAGTTCTGGTCGTCCCTGCTGCTGACCTTTAAGTACGTCATCTTTGTGGTGATCATTGTCAACATACTGGCCTTCGCCATTGCCTATCTGCTCACCCGGGGCATCAAGGGCCAGAACTTCTTCCGGGCCGGCTTCTTCACTCCCAACCTGATCGGCGGCCTGGTTCTGGGATACATCTGGCAGTTCGTGTTCTCCCGGGTGTTCGTGGGCATCGGTGAGGCCACCGGCTGGAGCCTCTTTGAAGTCTCATGGCTCTCTGATCCCAGTCTGGCCTTTGCCGCCCTGGTGCTGGTGTCTGTGTGGCAGCTGTCCGGCTATATGATCCTCATCTATGTGGCCGGGTTTATGGGCCTCAACCAGGATGTGCTGGAGGCCGCCAGCATTGACGGCGCCACCGGCTGGGTAAAGCTGAAGAACATTATCCTGCCCCTGATGATGTCCTCCATCACCATCTGCCTCTTCCTCACGTTGTCCCGGGCCTTCATGGTGTACGATGTGAACCTGTCCCTGACCGCCGGCGCCCCCTACGGCACCACGGAGATGGCGGCCATGCATGTGTACGAGAAGGCATTCACCTCCCGACAGTTCGGCGTGGGCCAGGCGGAGGCTTTGATCCTGTTCGTCATTGTGGCCATTATCAGCGGTATCCAGGTGTACGTCACTAAGAAACAGGAGGTTGAGGCATAATGAATAAGACTACGATCGGCGGGAACAAGCAGAAGGCGGCCAACGCCCTGGCCATGACCGGCCTCGTCATTATCTTCATCGCCTATATGTTCCCCTTCCTCATGGTGGTCATCAACTCCATGAAGGAGAAGCGGGATATCATCAAGAGCCCCTTCTCCTGGCTGTACACCATCAAGGGCCTGTCCCTTGACAACTTCGTCAAGGCATTCACCCAGATGGACTTTCCCAACGCCTTCAAGAACTCCCTCATCGTCACCGTTTCCGCCACGGTGCTGGTGACGCTGCTGGCCTCCATGCTGGCCTACTACATCGTCCGCCACAACAACAAGTTCTCCAAGATCGCCTTTGCCCTGATGGTGGCCTCTATGATCATCCCCTTCCAAGCCATCATGATCCCGCTGGTGAGCATCTACGGCGGCACTCTCAATGTGCTCAACCACCGCATCACCCTGATCTTCATGCACACCGGCTTCTCTATGGCCATGTCGGTCTTCATGTTCCACGGCTTCATCAAGGGCAACATCCCCATCGCCCTGGAGGAGGCGGCCTACATTGACGGCTGCAACAGCAGGCAGATCTTCTTCAAGATCGTCTTCCCCCTCCTCAAGCCCATCATCTCCACCATGGTCATCCTGAACTCCCTGGCTTTCTGGAACGACTACCTGCTGCCCTCCCTGGTTCTCACCGATAAGGAACTGCTGACCCTGCCCCTGTCTACCTACAGCTTCTACGGCACCTACTCGGCGGACTACGGCACCATCATGGCGGGCCTGCTGCTGTGCGTGATCCCCATTTTGATTTTGTATGTGGTGCTTCAAAAGCAGATCATCGGCGGCGTGGTGTCCGGCGCGGTAAAATAAGGGCTACCCAAAACGTTTCCTGTATGATACAATCCATGTGCCAATGGAGGCCATCCAATCTGCCGGCCTGACACCGGCGATGCGGACCTTCGATCGGGAGCCTCCCACGAGGCTCCCGATTTCTATGAGCCCGCCGGAGCCGGCGGCGAAGACTGCAAGAACAATGGAGTGATTTCTGTGATCAAAGACTGCATGCACCTGAGAGCCCCGGGAAACTGGATCAACGACCCAAACGGCTTTCTCTACTACAAGGGGGAGTACCACCTCTTCTACCAGCACTTCCCCTACGCCCCCCGCTGGGGCACCATGCACTGGGGCCACGCGGTAAGCCGGGATCTGGTCCACTGGGAGCATCTGGGCGTGGCCCTCTTTCCCACCAAGGACTATGACCAGAACGGGGTGTTCTCCGGCAGCGCCATGGAGATCGACGGACGGATGCACCTCTACTATTCGGCGGTGCGCTACGCCCAGCCACAGCCTGAGGACATCCACCTGGCCCTGGACGACCGGTTTGAGACCAGTCAGGCCATGGTGGTCTCGGAGGACGGACGGCATTTTGACAACTGGGCGGACAAGCAGCAGATCATCCCTGTGATCACAGATACGACCCTGGGGGACCGGCAGCACACCAGGGACCCCAAGGTGTGGAAGGAAGGAGAGACCTACTACATGGTTCTGGGGAGCACCCGGGACGGAGCCAGGGGCCGGGTCCTCTTCTACCGCAGCGCCGACGGTCTTTCCTGGACCTACGCCAACCAGTACGCCTCCCCGGAGCTGGGCCGCATTCTGGAGTGCCCGGACCTTGCAAAGCTAAGGGAGGGGTATCTGTTTTTCGGCTCCCCCATGGGCGTTACGGCGGACGGCCTCGCCTACGCTGATCAGGCCATGTACGCCCGGGCGGATTTTGACCCGGAGACCTGCCGCATGACCCTCACCGAGCCTCTCTCCTTCCTGGACTGGGGCCTGGATCTCTACGCGCCCCAGAGTACCCTGGATCAGGAGGGCCGCCGGGTGGTGGTGGGTTGGATGCGGATGCCCCGCCCCGTGACGGATGCCCCGGACGGCCGGGGCTCCTGGAACGGCATGATGAGCCTTCCCAGGGTGGTGGAGATGCGGGAGGGCCAGGTCTGCTTTCCGGTCCATCCCAACGTATCCGCCTGCTTCACCCGTCCCGCTTCGAACCTCTCCCCCCTGGCGGAGGGCAAGCCGGTCCGGTTCCGGGCTTCCCTCCGGGAGGGGCAGACTCTGGATCTGGGCGGATACCGCATCGGGATGCGGGAGGGCCGGGTGGAGGCGGACCGGAGCGCGGTGTTTGCTGGACTCCAGGGCTGCCGCCTCACCGCCCGAAGCCCCCGGCTGCCGGAGAACAGATGTCACTTGGATATTTTTGTGGACCCCAATCTGGTGGAGATTTTCATCAACGATGGCCGGTATGTGCTCAGTCATGTGGTATACGGCCTGAGCGGCCGGCTGGAGGGTTCTGTGGAATCGATTTTTACCATCTGATCCTGCTGAAAGGAAAGAGGAGACGCAATGAAAGAAAAGAAAACCCCGCCCAAGAAGCGTACCGCTGCCGGACAGACCAAGCAGCCGGCGGCTGTGAAGCAAAGTCCCGCCCCAAAGAAGGTGGAGAGCGACTTCGACCGCCGGCTTGCCCAGCGCTATGACGAGCTCAAGTGGCTCTACTGTGAGATCTACCACGGCGATCAGGCTGCCTTCGACTACTTTGCGGCCATGCTCCGCCGGAGCTGGGAGGCGCGGAAAGAGGACCTGCGGGCCCAGGACCGGCGCCGGGAGACGGACCCCGACTGGTACCGCCGCCGGGATTTGCTTGGCATGATGCTGTATACCAACGCTTTCGCCGGTACCCTGAAGGGGGTGGAGGAGAAGCTGCCCTATCTCCAGGAGTGCGGCGTCAACTACCTGCACCTGATGCCCCTGCTAAAGAGCCCCAAGGGCCGCAGCGACGGAGGCTATGCCGTGTCCGACTTCCGGAAAGTGGAGCCGGAGCTGGGCACCATGGAGGACCTGGAGGCCCTGGCCGACGCATGCCGGGGGAAGGGTATCAGCCTGTGTTTGGACTTTGTGATGAACCACACCAGTGAGGAGCATGAGTGGGCCCGGAAGGCCCGGGCCGGAGAGCCGGGCTACCGGGAGCGTTATTTCTTCTACGACAACTGGGATATTCCCCGGGAGTTTGAGAAGACGGTGCCCCAGGTGTTCCCCACCACCGCCCCGGGCAACTTCACCTGGCTCAGCGACTGCAATCAGGTGGTTATGACCACCTTCTATCCCTATCAGTGGGACCTGAACTACGCCAATCCCCTGGTGTTCAACGACATGACGGAGAACCTCCTTTATCTCGCCAACCGGGGCATCGACATCATCCGCCTGGACGCAGTGCCCTATATCTGGAAGGAGCTGGGCACCAACTGCCGTAATCTGCCCAAGGTTCACACCCTGGTGCGGATCATGCGCATGGTGTGTGAGATCGTCTGCCCCAGCGTCCTGCTGCTGGGGGAGGTGGTAATGGAGCCCGCCAAGGTGGCGCCCTACTTCGGAAGCCCTGAGAAGCCGGAGTGCCACATGCTCTACAACGTGACCACCATGGCCACCACCTGGCACACGCTGGCCACCGGGGACGTGTCCCTGCTGCGCCACCAGATGGATGCGGTGTGCGCGCTTCCCCGGGACTTCCTCTTCCTCAATTATCTGCGCTGCCACGACGACATCGGCTGGGGGCTGGACTACGACTGGCTGAAGGCCCGCTTCGGCACCAACGAGGTGGCCCACAAGAAGTACCTCAACGACTGGTTCACCGGTAAGCGGCCGGGCAGCGACAGCCGGGGGGAGCTCTACAACGACGATCCCCGGCTGGGGGACGCCCGCCTGTGCGGCACCACCGCCTCCCTGTGCGGGGTGGAGGCCGCCGACTATGAGCGGGACCCCTTCAAGCTGGAGCGGGCCATCTCCTGCGACCTGATGCTCCACGCCTGGATGCTCACCCAGAGCGGCATCCCCGTGCTCTACAGCGGCGACGAGGTGGGCCAGCTCAACGACTACTCCTACCACCAGAACGGGGAGAAGTGGGACGACAGCCGCTATATCCACCGGGGCAATTTCCAGTGGGATCTGGCAGAGTTGCGCCACGACCCCTCCACTCGCCAGGGCAAGCAGTTTATGGGGCTGCGCCGCCTGGAGCAGCTGCGGGCCGCCGAACCCGCCTTCGACGCCCGGGCCGACGTGTGGACCTTTGACACCGGAAGCCCCCATGTCCTGGGGGTGGGCCGCTGGTACAACGGCCGCAAACTCATTGCGCTGTTCAACTTCAGCCAGGAGTTTGTCACCGCCTCCAACGGCGACGAGGGCCCCTTTGAGGAGCTGATCTACGGCGGCAGCCGTGATGATCTCCGCGGCGTGGAGCTGTACCCCTACGGCTTCGCCTGGTACCTCCACACGGAGAAATGACCGGCTTTCCCAAAACATTTCCGGGAGAAAGATTTTGTATCATTGCCAACCGGACCGTCTTGCAGAGAAGGCGGTCCGGTTGAATTGTATTTGTAGTGCGTGCTGCAAATTTTTTTGCGTTTATACTTGACTTAGTCAAGTATATCTGTTATACTTGACTAAGTCAAGAAAAGGAGTTGACCGATTCATGTTCCAGACCCTGGCCTATTACGCCACAATGTGCCACCGCAGTTTTGTGGACTACACCACCGCCCGGCTGCAGCTGCTGGGACTGAGCTTCGGCTCGCTGTTTCCTGTGATCTATGTGGGCAAGCATCCCGGCTGCACCCAGGCGGAACTGACGGCGGCCCTGGGGCTGGACTGGGGCTATTCTCAGCGCAGCGTTACCAGGCTGGTGGAGGAGGGGTTTCTCACCCGGGAAAAGTCCGGCCGGGCCTACCACCTGAACCTGAGCGCAAAGGGGCAGGAGGCCTTCCAGGTGAGCCACCAGGTCTTTTTTGACTGGGACAGGGAGGCCATGGCTTCTTTGAGCGAGACGGAGCGGGAGCAGATTCTCTCCCTCTTGGCAAAAGCTACCAAGAAAGAAGTAGATTCCATATGTACGAGACCATAAGCAGCCCTGTGGATTACGGCGGACTGACGCTGAAAAACCGCATGATCTTTGCCCCCACCAGTATGGGGCTGTCTCAGGAGGACCTGGTGGAGCGGCTGAAAACCATTGCCGCCGGAGGCTGCGCCATGATCATAATCGGCGATGTGCCGGTGCTCCCCCACGGCTTTGCCCCTTCTCTGTACACCAAGAAGGGCTTTGCCTTTTACAGCGCCCTGGCCGACGCCGTCCACAAGGAGGGGTGCAAACTCTGTGCCCAGCTCCACCAGTCCGATTCCAATATGCGGGCCATGGTGAAGTATATTCCCGGCGTGCTCACCAAGCGCATCTCCATGGAGGAGCTGCGGCCGCTTTTAAACCAGCAGGTGGGCCCCTATATCACCGGCCTTTCGGAGAAGAAGGTGGAGGAGATCACCCGCGCCTTCGGAGAGGCGGCACGGCTTGCCATGGAGGCGGGCTTTGACATGGTGCAGGTCCACGGGGACCGGATGTGCGGCAGCTTCAGCTCCGCTGTGTTCAATCACCGCACGGACCGCTACGGCGGAAGTGCGGAAAACCGGGCCCGCTTTGGGGTGGAGGCGGTGTCCGCTATTCGCTGCGCTTTGCCACAGGTGCCCATCGACTACAAGCTGGCGGTGCGCCAGGAGGAGCCCCACTACGGAAATGCCGGGGTGCTGGAATCGGAGCTGCCTGTGTTTGTGCCGCTGCTGGAGCAGGCGGGGGTCACCAGCTTCCATGTGACCCTGGCCGACCATGGGGAACTCAGCGATACGATCCCGCCCAAACGCCACCCCGAATTCGGAGCGGAGGGCTGTTTTTTGAAGTTCTGTGATGAGGTACGCGGTCTTACGAAGCTGCCTATCTGCGGCGTGGGCGGGCTTACGGACCCCGACTTTGTGGAGGAGCAGCTGCGGTCCGGGCGGATCGACTGCGCCGCCATGAGCCGCCAGCTGATTGCGGACCCAAGCTGGCCGAAGAAAGTACAGGAGGGACGCGCCGGGGAAATTCGCCGCTGCGTCCGCTGCAACAAGGAGTGTCTGGGGGGCATGATGGCCCACCGGGGTGTGCACTGCATCTATGAAAGGGAGGAAACAGCATGAGTTACGCCATCGTCTACAGCAGCCGTACCGGCAATACCGCCCAGCTGGCCAAAGCCATCGGGGAGGCGCTGCCCCGGGAGGAGTGTCTCTGCTTCGGTGCTCCGGAGCCCAAAGCCCTGGAGGCGGAGACGGTCTTTGTGGGGTTCTGGACCGACAAGGGGTCCTGTGACGAGACCGTTGCCGGTTTTTTGGAGAGCCTGACCAATCAGCGGGTATTTTTGTTCGGCACCGCCGGCTTTGGAGGCGCTCCCGCCTATTTTGAGCAGATTCTTGGACGGGTGCGCCAGCACCTGGGGCCGGAGGTACAGGTGGTGGGAACCTTCATGTGCCAGGGCAAAATGCCCCAGGCGGTGCGGGACCGCTACGAGGCCATGGAGGACGGCCCGCGGCGCACCGCCATGCTGGAAAACTTTGACAAGGCCCTCAGCCACCCTGACGACCAGGATTTGGCGCAGCTCAAGGCCGCCGCGGAAAAAGTGCGGTAAGAGGAGCCGGCGCCGGTTTCCGTTCCGTTATACAGAAATTTCATTCCATACAAACAACTCCCCCGCTTTTTGAGAAAAGCGGGGGAGTTGTTTGTGGATTCCGTCCGGGAGCCTTTCGAAACTTTAAGGCAGCTTAAGGAATCTTAGATTGAATGCGTCGGGAGCGGCTTGCTATACTGGTTCCATACCAAAGAGAAGGAGCAGCCGTTATGGAATTTTCCTGCAGAACTGTATACACCCGGAGGGCGCTGGCAGCCATGTCAAAAGCCATCCGAAAGACCACCCGGAGAGGGGTCAGCATCTTAACCAGGGTGTTTTCCTGGATCATCATTGCCGCCTGCTTGCTGTCTGTACTGGACGGACAACAGAGCCTGTGGGTACGCGGGGTAGATGCCGGGGTAATCGTCATGCTGCTGGCGGTCCAGTTCGGGGAGGACACGCTGTCCGCCATCATCAGCAAGCGGCGGGCCATGCCGGGCATGGAGGAGTGCGCCACGGTGTTCCACCGGGACTGCTACGAGTCCCGGATTACCGGCCTCACCTCCCAGTGGCAGTACAGCAGGATCCTGGCTCTGGTGGAGAGCGGGGACTATCTTGTGGTCATTCTGGGGAAAAACCATGCCCAGGCATTTGACAAGGCGGGACTGGAGGGCGGCACGGTGGAGGAGTTCCGATGCTTTTTGGAGGAACGGACCGGAAAGACGATCCGGAAAATCGGCGGATGAGGGACGGCGAAAAAGGAACGGAGTCTTGGTCACGCTGCGCTGCGCCCTGCGCGGCAGAGGCAGCTTTTTGGCAGCCCAGGAAAACCAGAACAGGCACGTCCGGAGAGGAACTCACATTCCATCGGAATTGTCTCAATGCCACGCCGCAGGGCCGGAGAATTTCTCCGGCCCTTGTTCTGTCGTGATCCGGCCCGGAGATCGTTCCGCACTCCCATTTGTCTTCCAACAGTGCATATGGAATTCTCAGGGAATCTATGATACAATGCAGAATTGAAAATCACAGCAGACCACTCTGGCAGAGAGGAGACACATATGGCAATTCTGGGAATTGATCTTGGTACGACGAACAGCTTGGCCGCGGTCTGGCGCAATGGCCGCAGCGAATTGATCCCAAACGCAGGCGGGGACTACCTGACCCCCAGCGTAGTGAGCGTGGATGAGGACGGCAGCGTCCTGGTGGGGCAGGCGGCCAAGGACCGCCTGATCTCCCACCCGGAGCGGACCGCCGCCCGCTTCAAGCGATATATGGGTACCCAGAAGGTCTTTCAGCTGGGGGACCGCAGCTTTCGGCCCGAGGAGCTGTCTGCCCTGGTGCTCCGCCGCCTGAAGGAGGATGCGGAGTGCTATCTCGGTGAGCCGGTCACTGAGGCGGTGATCAGTGTTCCCGCCTACTTCGCCGAGGCACAGCGCTCCGCCACCAAGCGGGCGGGCGCCCTGGCGGGGCTGACGGTGGAGCGTCTGGTGAACGAGCCCTCTGCCGCCGCGGTGTCCGCCCACATCAGCGAGGGGGACGAGGACAAGGTCTGCCTGGTCTTTGACCTGGGGGGCGGTACTTTGGATGTGTCTCTGGTGGAGCGCTTTGAAAACGTGGTCAGCGTCACGGCGGTGAGCGGAGATAACCGGTTGGGGGGCTCCGACTTTGACCGGGCCATTGCCAGGGGCTTTTGTGAGGAGACCGGTATCGACTTCGACCGCTTGGACTCCAGGCGGCAGGAGATGCTGATCCGCCAGGCGGAGACCTGCAAGATGGCGCTGACCGTCCAGCCCATGGTGGTCATGAGCGTGGACGACGGCACCATCCGGGCGTCCCTGCCCATGAACAACGAGTGGCTGATCCGGAAATGCAGCCGCCTCTTCCAGCGCATGGCCGCCCCGGTCCAGAAAGTGTTTCGGGATGCGTCCATCCGCGTGGAAGAGCTGGATGAACTGGTGATGGTGGGCGGCTCCAGCCATATGCCGTCAGTGCGGCAGTACATCGCCCAGCTCCTGGGCCGGGAGCCCGCCTCCGACAGCCGGCCGGACACAGCCATCGCCCTGGGGGCGGGAATTTGCGCGGGCATGAAGGCCCGGGCCGCCGACCTGCGGGAGCTGGTGCTCACCGACGTGTGTCCCTTTACTCTGGGAGTGGCCACCTACAACGAGGCGGAGCCCAGGCGGGACCGGATGTCGCCCCTCATCGAGCGCAACAGCGTGCTGCCCACCAGTAAGGAGGGGATCTACTCCACAGTGCGGGACGGGCAGACCAGAATCGATCTGAAGATTTATCAGGGGGAGAATCCCTACTGTGAGGACAACACCCTGCTGGGGGAGCTGGAGGTCACCGTACCATCGGCGCCCCGGGGGCAGGAGCCGGTGCGGGTGCGCTTTACTTACGATATCAACGGTCTTTTAGAGGTGGAGGCGGTCAGCCGCAGCGGCAAACCGGCCCGGCTGGTGCTGCAGAACAAGGAGATGACACAAAGGGAGGTGGAGCGGCGGCTTCAGGAACTGTCGGCTCTCAAGCTCCACCCCCGGGACCAGGAGGTCCCCCGGGCTCTGATTGCCAAGGCGGAGCGGATGTACGCCATGACGGTGGGGGATGTGCGGGAGCAGGTGGATCGGATGCTGGCCTGGTATCAGCACGAGCTGTCTCTTCAGGAGCCCATCCGGGTGGCCAAGGCGTCCCGAAGGATGGAGAAGTTTTTGGACAGCGTGGAGGCTTACCTGGGACAGGATACCCTGGACGACTTTTTCCCTGACCCCGGGGATCAGGAGGACTTTTAATGAGTTGGCCATGGAGCGAACTGGGGCTGGACGGCCCTGCCTCTCTGGACGAGGTGCGCCGGGCCTATGCCCGGCGGGTGAAGGAGGTCCATCCGGAGGAGGACCCGGAGGGCTTTCAGCGGCTGCATACCGCCTATCAGGCGGCCCGTCAGGCGGCCAGAAGGGCGGGGCGGGGGACACCACAGGGACCGCCGGATTTTACCGGGGAGCCGGAGACGCCGCATCCGTCCCGGCCGGAGCCGGGGAAGGAAGCGCCAAAGCTGGATTTCTCGCAGCTGCTGCATGAGGAGAAACCGCAGGCAAAGCCGGAGGAGCCGAGGCAGAAGCTGGACTTCCGTGCGCTGCTTGACCAGGAGGATTCCCCAAAAGAGCCCCGTGAGAAAAAGGAGTCCCGGGAGCGGTGGGATTTTCAGCGCCTTCTTCAGGAGGAGGAGCGCCGGCGGACGGAGGAACAGCGGCGGCAGTACGGCGGCGAACAGGGCGGGGCTGTGGCACGGGCTCTGCAGCTGGTCCGTCTGCTCTTTGAGGAGCAGCGGCCCCGGAGCGATTGGGAGCGTTTTCTCCGATCGGGACTGTTTTTCCTGGTGAAGGAGGAGCCTCAGTTCATGGACGGACTGGCGGAGGCTTTCCGGGCCGGACCGGTGCACAATCCGAAGATCCGGGAGGATGTGCTGCTGGCCTATGGTTTCCGGGCGGGAAAGGAGCCCAAAAAGCACCGGGCGTTTTACAGCGCCGTCAGCGGCCAGGCGGCACAGACCTGGACCACCCGGAGACGGCGCTTTCGTCAGCGGCACCCATTTTTGTTCCGGGCGGCGATCCTTGTGGATGGAATCTTGCTGCTCCTGGCCGGCTTTTACCTGGGAGACTACTTCTCTCAATTGCCCTACCGGCAGCAGGCGGAGACCATCTGCCAGTACATCGAGGAGGACTTCGGCTTTCCGGCGGAGTCCTGCTACGGTGAGAACAGCTCCAACCCCAATTATTTCTATCTGCCGGTGCAGCAGCGCTACTTCGTGGCAAGGCTGGAGGGGGAGCGGGATCTGAGCCGGGGAGAGCCGGGCTATACGACCGACCTGGCCGGCGCCCTGGTAGCCAGAGAACTGGAGGGCTTTGCCGAGGAGTGGGAGGATGTGTGTGAACTGAAGACGCAGAGCGAGGAGAGCGGCGATACGCCTCCTTGCTACAGGATTTCTTTCGATATGTGGGATGGGGCGGAGGCTGCAAAAGACCTGAGCAGCCGCTTGGATTCCCTAAGCCAGGAGACCTGGTACAAGCTGCTTGCTCCCGCCTATCAGCTGCAGCTGGAGATCAGAGATTGTCCCTACTACACCTATACCGCCCCGGAGGAATCTTTTGACGCCGCGGCCATGGCGGACAGCTATCAGACCCAGGCCCGGCCTGCCCTGATCCGCTATCTGCTGGAGGAGAGCGGCCTTGGACAGGCGGATTTTGGGGATACCCCCTATCAATTGGTGCATTTAGGCGTAATCACCATTTACACAGACGACTTTATCCAGATCGGCGGGGTGAATGAGACTACCGGCGAGACGGATCGCCTGTATTTCTATGATGGGATGTACCTGATCAGCACGCCTGCGGAGAGCTTTGACCCCAATATGGATGGCTTTGCGTATATAGATTTTATCTATTCAGACCACTTTGAGTCTGCTGCGGAAAGGAGTTCTCATGCGGATTTGCTGCTGTGGGATGTTGTGCGTCATTGATATGGAGGAGAGGAAGAAAAAATTGCAATGAAGTATGAACTGGGACGGATTTTGCGGTGGGTACTGGTTGTGGCGCTGTTGCTGCTGGCCATTGTATGCCGGGTGACAGCGGGGGCGCTGACGGAGTCCGTCTGGGGGCGGTACGCCAAGGAGAGGGGGTTGGCCCCCGAGGCTGTGGGTACCCAGGCGCAGGAGGACACACCGCGGGCACGCTCTGTAGCGGACATGGAACGCCTGGAGCTCTTCACTGTGGAGGAAGCGGAGGCGTGGGAGGAGGGCAATTTGTTCTTTTTAGGGCAGGAAAACACCCTCTACAAGATCCTGGTTCTGGAGAGCGGGGAGCGTGTGGCCGCCCGGTACAGCCGGGATGGATACGAGTATAACACGGCCACCGGTCTCTGGGCCTCTCCGGTGGGACGCTGGGCGCCCTGGGAGCTGACGGAGACAGAGCGGGCCAGCGTGGAGTGGAAGGATCTGGACCTGACGACCCTGGACTACTACGCGGATATGCTGGGCGAGGAGCGGGATATCGCCCACGCCGACTTTCGGTCGTGGTTCCCCTGGCTGGGCAGCCTGACTTTGATGGCAGCGGCGGTGTTTCTGATCCTGCTGGTCCGTCTGCTGCTGTGGCCGGTGCGGGAGAGCAACCGGGCGCAAAGCGATGTGGAGTGCTGGCTGGCCGGCACCCACGCCATATGGGGGCAGTCCATCGCCCGGTTCAGCCGCATCTTTCCCAGCCGCAGACCCATTCCCATCCGCTTTGGCGGCTTGCCCCGGACGCCCGTCACCCGCTGGCTCATCCGCTCTACACTGCGGGGGAGCTGGGAGATCACCAGCTATGCGCAGCTGCTGGAGACGGTGGAGTATATGAGCCGGGGGCCCGGCTTCACCAACTGCAATACCCAAACCGCCCGGGCCTGGCAGCTGTGCCGTTCCAGCTCTTTGCTGGGCATGGCCATGGTGTTGGGATGGGCCAGCCGGGAAGAGCTGGTGCAGCGGAGCCGTGAGGTGGGCAAGCTGATCCAGTCCCACTTCAGCTCCTGGGATGAGCTGAGCACGAACTTTTTAGAGTATTTCGCCAACTTCCGTGTGGAGCAGGATGGAGAGGCACAGGAGAGCGGAGAGATCATCCGGGATCGTGTAGACAGCTATTGGAGCCTGAAAAAACGGCCGGACGGCCCGTTTTCTCTGCCGTGGAATCTGGACCTGAACGAGACAAAGTAAAAAAAGACCGCCGGCTCGCACGAAGGCGAGCCGGCGGTCTTTTTGTGCGGGCTGCATGTTTCTCTCGGCTACAAAACCCGGTAGATATCCACCGTCTGACCGCAGGACATGGTAAGTGTTTCCGTACAAGAGAGGGTCATCATCTCTTCAGGATCTTCCAGCACCTGACCAGGGATGCAGTAGAGCGCGGTGTAGTCCGACCGCAGAAAATAGTACATGGTCAAATCCTCCCCGCTCCGTCCGGTTCCCCGGCAGGAGATCCACCAGCCCTCGTCATCCTGGACCCAGCCGGCCCCTGTGTTGGCCCAGATCAGGTTATCCTGGTCCGGGTAATCCCACAAAACCACATCCTGTTGAAAGAGGAGGTCCTGCAGCAGAGCGCCGGTCATCTCCTCCTCATAGAATTCCACCAGCTCCTGCCCAGTGGGCACTTCTCCGTTGGAGGAGTGGAAGGAGTACACGGCCGCCTCGCCGTGGAGCAGGGCGATCTGAAATTCCGGCGGCTGAAGCTGGTACCAGTCGGAGGAGCCGGCCAGCTGTTCCAGCCGGGTCCCCAGGGCATTGAGAAATTCTTCCGCGCCCTCCAGAGGGATCTGGAAGAAGAACATAGCAGGGGGCGCACCGCCTGAAGCGCCTTCTCCCACGCTGTCCGTCATCTTCCGGTCAAACCAGAGGGGGTAGTCCGGCCACTCCTGAGAGAACGACTTCAGTTCCTGATAGAGCATGGCGCTGGTGTAATTGGTCTGAAACTCCCCATCTTCACTGTAGATGGCCTGAAAACACACATCCGGGTCGTCCTTCAGCCAGTAGAGGAAACGATCCTCCTCCCGGTCCTTGTTGTGAGAGGAGGAGACCAGATCGATGTGGAAGGTGCGTTCCAGCCACTCCTGGGTCTCAGAAATCTTATCAATGGGGCGTGGAAACCAGTTGGACCAGTTCAGAGCAAAGCCGATGGCCAAGAAAATCGCTATCACGACAACGCTTTTCATTCCATCGCTGAGGCGGAGCCTCCGGCGGGGGCGGCGTTGGGGACCCTCATATTCATACACAGGGGGGACCCATGGGGCCTCCTCCGGGATCTCGTCCTCCGGGTCCGTCTCCTGCTCCCCTTGGGACAGCAAGGTATCAAAGTCCCACACCGGCGGGGCATTGTCGGGTTCCTCCGGCGTCTCCGGCGCAGCGGCGTCTGGAGGGGGCTGTGTCTCCTCCGGCGCAGCGGCATCTGGAGAGGGCTGCGCCTCCTCCGGCGCAGTCCAGTCTGGGACAGGTTCCCGCCGTTTGGTCATCCGCGCAATCCGCCGGGCAGTCTGATAGGCGCGCTGCAGCCGCTGAAAGCTCTCCGGGTCCTCCTCCGGATGGACTTCCTTCAGCCTCTGGGCGTAGGCGTGTTTGATCGCCTCCGCATCAGAGGGACCGGATAGTCCCAGTTCATTCCATGGCCATGACATAAATCCGCCTCACCTCCTTGGGCAGAAAAACCCTGCCCGTAGCTTGATAGTTTATAAAGTAGTGTACCATAAAGCGGAGATAGGAGCAAGATGCCCGAACGAAGGGCTGCGGAGCCTGCAGCCATGGCACCTTGTGCTTTCCGCCTTTCTGCGGAGTTGTTTTACAGATATAGGAATATGCTCCCCCTTAGATGGCAGATTTTGTTCTCTGCCGTTCTAAGAGGGAGCATACCCATGCATCATCGATTGTCGCTGGGTTGACTCCCGATTCAGGCCCGGACGTCAAAGGTATACTGAGGGGGCTGGGGTACGGAAGCAACCATGTCGTTGATGAGGGAGAGCGCTTGACTTTCCGCGTCGTCCATGGACCGCTTCATCAGTGCGGTACTGTAGGCGCTCTGGATCTGAGCGGTCTGCATCCCCATAATCGCTTCTACCATAGCGGTCACTCCTTTCTCGCAAAATAGAAAGCTGCTCCATTAGTATTATCGGCTGCTCCTTCCATTTTGATAAGAGACCGGGCTGCGTAAAATTCCGGGCCGCCTGCGGTGAGTTTGCCATGTGATGTAAAAAGAATCCAAGCTTCAAAGGCACATCAATCAAAAGCCGTCGGAGCGAAGAGCGCGTCGCTTTGACGCTGCATGGGAAAGAATTCCGGACAGCTCAGCGGCCTTCCGCAGCACCGGGAAAGGCCAGCATCACCTTGGCGTGTCCGCCCCGGGCCTTAGCCTCGAAGGCATCCACGGCCTGGTCGAAGGGAAACATCCCTGTAATCACCTCGAAAAGGCGCAGGGATGGGGCGATCCGCAGGGCACGGGGAAATACGCCGCTGGGTACTCCTACGGCGGTGATGGTGATATCTTTCCAATACAGGGAGAAGAGGTTTACATTCAGCTCAAAATTCATGCCGTACAGGGCGAAGAACACCACGGAGCCTCCCCGGGCAGCCAGGTGGAGAGCCTGCTTGGCCGATGCCTGGGAGCCGGAGATCTCCAGTACCGCATCGTAGCCCCGTCCGTTGGACAACAGCAGGGCCTCGGAGACGATGTTTCCGCTGTCCGGGTTCAGGGCGAAATCCGCGCCGAACCGCAGGGCGGTTTCCCGCTTTTCTGCGTCCGGCTCGATTACCATCAGCTTGCCCACCGGGTGGCGGCGGACCAGCTTCAAAATGATCTGCCCCATGGCGCCGCAGCCCATGAGGACGACATTGGCGCCATCAGACAGGTTGGCCTTCCGCACCGCCTCCATGGCCATCATCAGCGGCTCTGTGAGACAGCCCTCCCGGAGGCCGAGCCCGGGGGGCAGCAAAAAAACACTCCGCTGGTCGCACAACACATATTCCGTCATCAGCCCGGTGTTAGCGTGGATATTGCTGCAATATTCCTCCCGCTTGCTGCGGCAGTCCTCACACAGCCCGCAGCCGTAGGAGGGGAGGATGGTCACAAGGTCCCCCGGCTGAAAGGATATGACCTCCGATCCCACCGCCTCCACCACACCGGAGCCCTCATGGCCGATCCGGCCATCCGGCGGATAGGCCGCCGTACCCTTCCACATCATGATATCAAAGTTGCAGATGGAGGCATAGGCCATCCGGATCAGGACCTGTCCTCCGGCGGGCACGGGCTTGGGCTCCTCCTTGAAATAGAGGGTGGTGTCCGGCTTCATATACAGAACTTTCATGGCTGTTCTCCTTCCTGCAAGGATTTCCGGTAGTCCTGGGGCGTTTTTCCGGTGTATTTTTTAAAAACCTGGCTGAAATATTTGGGGTTGTCAAAGCCCACCAGGGCGGCCAGCTCGGTGACGCCGCAGCTGGTGCGGAGGAGCTGTTGGGCTTTTTGCACCCGCAGCTGATTGATGTATGTGCTCAGGGGCACATACATTTCTTTTTTAAACAGGCGGCTGAAGTAGGAGGGAGAGAGGTAGGCCTGCCCGGCCAGCAGCTCCAGGCTCAGGTCCTCCGACAGGTGCTGCTGGATGTATTGGCAGACCTTGGCCACCACGGCGCTGGAGGCGCTGCCCTGGGAAAGCCGCTCCAGAAGCAGGGCGATCTTCTGCCGGTAGGCGGCAAAAAAGTCCGCTACGGACACGAATTGCCGGAATTGGAAGCTCAGCTCCAGTTGAGCCTGGGGGTCCGGCTGGAGGGAGTAGCACAGGTTGCTGTACTGCAGCACCATCTGGGAGGAGACGAAGGAGTAGACGTCCCGGGACATGGAGCTGCAGACCATCTCCTCCAGCTCCGCCAGCGCGCAGCGGATGGACGGGGAATTGCAGGACTGCAGCGCCTGGGAGAGACTGGAGAGATGGCTGTGGATCTGCTCGTAGGAGACGAACTGCTTGCGGGCCTCCCGGGTCTTCGGCTGCAGGTACAGCGGGGAGAGGAAGAAACGGCTCTCCCGCAGCCGCAGCAGTTCTCGGCAGCCGCTCTGCCAGCGCTCCAGGGGAAGGGGCTCGTCGGACAGCTCAAAGCACAGCGGCCGCATCCGGATGGTCTCCAGATGGAGGTTGATCCGGCCGAGCCAGAGGTTCCAGTCGGGGACGCTGCCCGGCTGCTCCTCCAGCAGAATGCAGAGGTTGGTCTCCCGGTAGACGCAGATCTCGCAGGCGCCCAGGGGCCGGAGCAGGATGGTCAGAGACTGGATCAGCTCCTCCAGACCGGTCAGATCGCTGAGATAGTCGCAGTCACCGGAGAAGGGCGGGGCAGCGGCCCCCAGGATTAGCCAGCAACTTCGCCGGCCCACCCGGAGCCGGCCGTATTTCTGCTGGGCTTCCTGGGTCTGGAGGGGAGCCAGTCCCATAAGGAGCTCCATAACCTCCAGACTGTGCTGCACGGCGCTGTTGGCGGGCCGCACTTCCCGGGAGGAGAGACCTCCCTTGTTGGTCCGTTCCTCCGCCCGATGCAGAGCCTCCAGCAGCTGCTCCTCCGTCCAGGATGTCTCCGGCAGCACCTCTGCCACCTTGACCTTCGCCGCCTCCCCGATAACCAGGGGACCGTCGCAAAAAAGAAGAAAGCAGGGGCAGAAGCCCCGGGAGATCAGGTGGTTGATGAGATTCTCCGCATTCCAGAATAGCATCTTCGCGGGCATGATCACAATGTCGGGGCAGGTAGCCTCGATGAGGCTCATGCCTGTCACGGAGTTCTCGGCAGTGCCGCACAGGGCGTACCGGTCGGCATGCTTCTCCAGACAGCGGCGGATTCTTTGGGAAAGGGACGCCTGAAAGGCGATGGTCAGAATCTGTTTCATTTAGCTCCTCTTCTTTCTGGGTTTGCGGACACAATAGCTGAGACTATCATACTCCTTTATTTTGCGGTTTGTCTACGGATGGTAAAAATATTGTCCTGTGAGGACAAAAAATCAAATCTCACGGGGGAGGTGGCGGCAGGGCAGTTCTCCTGTGAGAAGGAAGAATCACAAAATACTGACCATAGTTCCACGGGAAAATAGACGCATTTTTGTAAAAAATATCCTAAAATAAAGGGCAGACAGCAGAATCATCACAAAACGCAAAGGAGGAACGACATGAAAGCATTGGTGATGACGAAAGCGGCCGTCCTGGGAGAGAAGCGGAATTTGATTTCCCCGGGAGTGTGTGAGCTGACCGATATTCCGAAGCCGGAACTGCAGCCCACCGATGGGATGAAGATCCGGGTGGAGTGGTGTGCCATGTGCGCTACCGACGTACACATCGTAACACTGGGCCTGTACGGAATGCCGGCGCCCTGGGTGATGGGCCACGAGGTCTGCGGTACCATTGTAGAGCTGAATCCTCATGGGGCAGAGGCCGGCTTCCAGGTAGGGGACAAGGTGGTGGTCAACGCCGTGGCGCCCTGCGGCAGCTGCCCCCAGTGCAAGCGGGGCTTCGGCAACGGCTGCGCTCACCCGATTGCCGGCTCCTTCTTCGGCGGCCTCACCGAGTACATCACCGCCCAGCCCCAGCAGTGCTTCAAAATCCCGGAAAACAGCCCTGTGGACCCCAAGTACTACTGCCTGGCGGAGCCTATGGCCTCGGCCATGGACGGCATGGACCTGGCGGACATCCGCATCGGAGACAGCGTACTGCTCCAGGGCTGCGGGGCCATCGGCTCCATCAACCTGAACATGCTCCTGCTGCGGGGCTGCACCAATGTGACGGTGTCCGACCCGGTTCCCGAGAAGCGGGCCTTGGCGCTGAAGCTGGGCGCCCAGCATGTCATCGACCCCACCAAAGAGGACATCGTGGAGCGGGGTATGGAGCTTACCGGCGGCCGGGGCTACGACGTGGTCTACGATGTGGCTGGCGTCCCCTCCGCAGCGCCCCAGCTTCCTAAATTGCTCGCTTATCGGGGCCGTCTGGTCTATTTCGCCGTGTATCCCATGGACTATGAGCTGCCGCTGAATCTGTATGACCTCTATGAAAAGGAGGGGCGGGTACAGACTGTCTTCACCAACTTCTACAACTACCCCAGGGTGATGGATCTGATTCCCCGGATGCAGCTGGACACCATCGTTACCAGGGAGATGAAGCTCAGCGACGGCGTGGAGGTCTTCCACGCATTTCTGGAATCCAAAAACAACAAGATCATTGTGGACTGCACCAAGTAGCATCCCGAAGAAGTAGAAAGGGGCAATGGAATGAAGAGTGTTCGCTATTACGGAAACGGGGAGCTTCGTCTGGTGGATGCGCCGGAGCCGAAGTGCCTCAGGCCCACAGATGTGAAGATCAAGGTGGCTTACTGCGGCGTCTGCGGCTCCGATTTGCACCTCAAGCGGGCGGAATTTGACTTTTTGGCCGCTGACCCGGAGGGACTGCCCATGGGTCACGAGGCCACCGGCACCATTGTGGAACTGGGCAGCGGAGCGGTTACCAAGGGACTGAAGGTGGGGGACCGGGTGACCTTCTGCTTCAATGAGCACTGCGGCAGCTGCTACTACTGCCGCAACGGACAGGAGCAGTTCTGCGACCACAAAACCGTGGTGGCCGGGGCTATGGCGGAGTACATCGTGGTGGGAGAACAGGCTGTCTACAAGCTGCCGGACAGCGTCAGCTTTCAGAAGGGCGCCCTGGTGGAGCCCATCTCCGTCTGCCTTCACGGGATCGACCTGTGCCGGATCCGGCCCGGCAATACAGTGGCCATCTCCGGCGGCGGCGCCATGGGGATGCTCCTGGCCCAGCTGGCGCTGCGGTCCGGCGCCACCAGGCTGACGGTGTTTGAACCCATCCCGGCAAAGCGGGAGATCCTGAGAAAGCTGGGAGTGTCTCACACTGTGGACCCTGTGGGAGAGGACCGGCTGGCGGCGGCCATGGAGATCACGGAGGGCCGGGGCTTCGACGTGGTCATCGAGGCATCCGGCAGCGCCGGCGCCTGCGACGGTCTGGAGGAGCTGGTGGCTATGGGCGGCACGTTAGAGTTCTTCGCGGCCATGTACCGCCCGGACTACGCCTACCGTCTTCCGCTCTTCAAGGCATTCTCCCGGGAGGTGACCATCATCAGCGGTGTGCTCCAGTCCCCCTACACGTTCCCCAGAAGCATCGCCCTGACGGAGGTGCTGGACCTGGACACCCTGCTGGTGGACGGCTGTGAATTTGCGCCCGAGGACTTTGAGAAGGCATTCCAGGACCAGATGCAGGGCAGAACCATCAAATCGCTGCTGAAGTTTGCATAGAAGGCCGTCTTCGGCAAGCTTCCGGCAGGCGCGGGGCAGCGCTTTTGTCTGCCTGCTGCTCTGCGCGGACCACAAAAACATTGTAAAGGAGAGAACATTATGGCCGAGAAAGCGCTCGTTCAGCGCATTGCAAAAAATGCGCTGGAGATCAAGCTGGATCTGCTGGACCTGTGCCATCAGACCCTGATCCACATCGGCGGCGATCTGTCTGTGTCGGATATGATGGCCGCTATCTGGACCTACGCAATGCGGTATGACGTGAAAAATCCCAGGTGGGAGGGCCGGGACCGCTTCGTCCTGTCCAAGGGACACGCCGCCGCCGTCACATCTTTCAGCCAGGCGAAAATCGGCTGCTACGACAAGCAGGACATTTATAAGGAGTACGCCACGGACTTCGGCCGCTTCGGCATGCACTCCTGCAACCTGGCCAATCCCTATGTGGACGTGTCCACCGGCTCCTTGGGCCACGGACTTCCCGTGGCCACCGGCATCGCCGCCGCTTTGAAGGCCAAGGGCTCCAAGAGCCGGGTCTACTGCGTGGTGGGCGACGGCGAGTGCGGCGAGGGCTCCATCTGGGAGGCGGCGCTCTTTGCCCACCAGTACAAGCTGGCCAATCTGGCGGTATTTGTGGACCGCAACATGATGTCCTTCGACGGCTTCACCGAGGAGTACATGGCCATGAATCCCTTCCCGGACAAATGGCGGGCCTTCGGGTGGAACGTGGTGGAGATCGACGGCCACGATATGGAGCAGATCATCGACGCCATTGACGGCCTGCCGGCGGTGGACAGCGACAAGCCCACCGTCATCATCGGCCACACCGTCAAGGGGCACGGCGTCAGCTTTATGGAGAACAACTCCGCCTGGCACGCCGGTTGTGTCAGCGAGGAGGACTGGATCAAGGCCAAAGACGAACTGACGGCGGCCTATGAAAGAAAGTGGGGTGCAAACTGATGGGTATGCCTGTAACTTTGTCTGTGGGACAGCTGATGAGTGCCCGGGACGCCGTTGGCAAGTGCTTGGGGGAGCTGGGCGACAAGTACAGCAATATGGTGGTCATTACCGCCGACGTGGACATCTCCTCCCGGATCGCCTCCTTCAAGGAGAAGTATCCGGAGCGCTGCTACAACACCGGCATTGCCGAGCAGAGCCTCATGAGCGTGGCGGCGGGCATGGCCCACGAGGGCTTCAAGCCCCTGGCCTTTGCTTTCGCGCCCTTTGCCTCCATGCGGGCCTACGAGCAGGTCCGCACGGATATCTGCTACTCCAAGCTGCCGGTCATCATCATCGGCAACGGCGCCGGCTACTCCAACGGCATCTCCGGCTGCACTCACTGCGGCCTGGAGGACTCCGCGCTGATGGTGGCCTGCAACAACATGACCGTTATTGAGCCCGGCGATCCCCAGCAGATCATCAAGGTCCTGGAGGCCGCCATGGAGCTGGACGGTCCTGTGTACATCCGGCTGGGCCGGGAGGCCACCTCCTCTCTGTATCCCGTGGATGTGGACTACAAGATCGGGAAGGCTCTGATCCCCAAGACCGGAAACGACGGCGCCTTCATCTGCACCGGCATCATGGTCCATTTCGCCATGGAGGCCGCCCGGCGGATCAAGGAGGAGCTGGGCAAGGATGTGCGGGTGGTGGATATGCACACCATCAAGCCCCTGGACAAGGAGGCGGTGATCGACGCCGCCAGAACCGGCCGGGTGGTGGCCGCTCAGGACCACAATCTGCTGGGCGGCCTGGGCCAGCTGGTGGGCTCCGCCATTGCCGAGGCCGGCATCGCCTGCAAGCTGGTCTGCCGGGGCTGCCCCGACCACTTTGTGCCCATTGCCACCCCGGAGTTCCTGTATGCCAAGAACGGCATGGACGCAAACGGCCTGTATGAGGCCATGAAGTCGCTGCTGTAACGGCGCCGGTCTACACAATGCCATAAAACCATTCAGGATGGCTGCAGCGGTCCGCCGCTGCAGCCATCTCACGATCAGGGAGAAATCAATATGCAAAAAATGGAATCACAGCGCTTTTCCGGGTACCGCGTAGCCGCAGGCTGCGGGATCGTCATTTTCTTCCATCTGGGATGCTGCTACATCTGGGCCGCCATGATCCCCTACTTTCTGGAGCACTTCGGCTGCTCCCTGACCCTCCTCTCCGCCTCCAGCGCACTGGGGACCTTGATCGGCTTCCTGGCGTCCTTTACCGCCGGGACCATGCTCCAAAGGCTCCATCCCCGCAGGCTGCTGATCACCGGCACCGCCATCTGCGCCGCCTTTATGCTGATCAACGCCTTCGCGTCCGCACCGTGGATGCTGTATGTGTCCAACGGCATCAGCGGGTTCATTCTGGCCTGGGGCGCCCAGGTGACCTGCGCGTCGGTGATCAACCGCTGGTTCATTGACAAGCGGAATACGGTGATCGGCGTGGTGTTCGGCTGCTCAGCCTTTGGAGGCGCACTCTTCATGTTCCTGGCCGGGAATCTGATCGGCACATTAGGACAGCGGAATATGTACCTTCTGCTGGGGGCTATTGCCGTGGGCGGCGCGCTGTTCAGCGAGCTTTTCCTGATCCGGGATGATCCGGAGCAGCTGGGACAGCGCGCTCTGGGAGCGGACAAAGGAGAGCAGGCTGAAACCGTGAACCGCCGCGACTCTGATGGGGAGGATCTCACCCCTGCCGAGGCCAGAAAGAGCAGATCCTTCTTCCTGATGATCGCGGCCACCTTCTTCGGCTCCATGCTGCTGGCCACGTTTTCCAGCTTCGCCACCACCTTCTGGACCTCCAACGGCGTGTCTCAGGCACACGCCTCCACTTACGCCAGCGCCATGACGCTGCTGGGGGGGCTTGTCTCCATCCTGGTGGGCGGCGTGGCGGACCGGTGGGGGATCAAAACCTTCATCACCGTGATTTTCGGTATGTTCGCCATCGGCGTCTCCATGGCCATCCTCTGGGGAACCGTTCTCCCGGCGGCCTTTGTGCTGGTTTTGAACATCATCTTCATCTCTGCGGGTACCCCTATCCAGAATATCAGCTCGTCGGTGACTCTCCCTGTCTTCGGACCGAAGGCGGCGGACGGCATCAACGGGACGCTGATGGCATTTTTCTATGCGGGGAGCGCCCTGAGCGTGGTGGCTTTCAGCGCCCTGTTCGATCTGCTGGGTTCCTTCATTCCGGTCTTTGTCCTTGTGCTGGTCCTTGCAGCAGCGGCCTTCAGCCTGATGATGCTGGCGATCCGCTGGGCGCCGGCCAGACAGCGCCGCCTGTGATCCTGCATCATACCGGTTGGGAGAACAGCGTACAATAGAAAGCCTATTTTTCCGGTATACGCCGAAGGGGTGCGGACAGCACTGTGTCTGTCCGCACCCCTTTTATCTGCCGGCAGGACCGTCGTGGTAAACCTTTTGCTCAGGGCCGGAAGTTCCCTCCACAATGGGATTTGCCCGTTCCTTTCCGTGCTTGGCTTTTCCCTGGATCATCGGAACGGGGGATACCTCATTTCGGGGCTGTGTGTGGGTCCACTCCGGGCGGGCCATTCCCTTTTTCGCCATCTGAATACCTCCATACATCAGTTGAGGGGGATAAAATAGGCAGTTTTGAGTGCGCTGCCGCGGGGTTCCCTCACCTTTAAAAAGCGGAGAAGGGGAATCCGGGCAGGGCAGAGAATCCAAAACCGGCCGCGCCCCCTTCCTTATAGTCTGACCGGAATGCCCGCAAACATACGCGGCAGCGGCGCAGGGGACTGAGGGACATGGCTGCAGAGGTCGTACCGATCATAAAAAAGCCTTCCGCACTTGGCGGAAGGCTGAGAATATTCTGCAGAAAGGACACAATTCGATCCCGGCGTGTCCGCTCCCCAGGGAATATGGTTACACTACAGGCGCTGCAGGTTCGGTGAGAGGGGGAATCTTTCCGCAGTCGGTGCAGATATCCTCCTCAGAAGCTCCGTTGCAGTTGACATAGCTGTCGCCTACCGTGGCCACCGCGCCGAATTCCACAGGAACCGCCACGCAGATATCCTGAGTGATGGTGAAAAAGCAGGAGCCGTTTTTCACGCCGCCGCATATCTCACGGCCGGAGGTAACCACCGGATTGCCGCAGCATTTGGTGGTGGTAACGCCGGTCTGAGCAAAGGGGGTGACGGTCACAGGGACGCAGATGGAGGCGGACTGATAGCCCACAGCGGGGCAGGTCTGCGTTTCATTGAGGACTTCCGGATTTAAATCGACCATATAAAAAGAGTCTCCTTTCTGGCAATGGCCATTCTCATACTATGTGCAGAGTAAGAAATGGTTCCTGCCCCAGGCCAAATAAACGGCATAGACAGAGGGGAGGGGACAATTTTGCCGTTCCCGTCATAGGATGAGGCGGGAGCATCTCCCAGAAGGAGGTAACACACATGGGTGTTACAAATTCCAATAAAGTGATCAACACAGACCGCATCGACTGTGACGGTTCTTTGCGGGTGACTCTGGCGCTGACAGCCGCGCCGGACATTATTTCCAACCCTACTGATATCGTGTTGGTTCTGGACCGTTCCGGCAGTATGGCGGGTGCGCCCCTGACAGAACTGAAGCTGGGGGCCAAAACCTTTATTGACCTTATTGACGAAGCCACAGACGGCAGCAAGGACGGACAGATCGGTTCGGGCAGCCGGATGGGGATTGTCAGTTTCTCCGATAACGCCGTCGCCGACACGCAACTGATTACCTCCGTGGACACGCTGAAAAGCGCGGTGGGCAGTTTGACAGCCAGCGGCAGCACCAATCACGCGGACGCCTTTTCCAAAGCTGCTCAGCTGTTTGATCCAGCCTCGGCCAATGCCAAGGTCATCGTCATGTTCACGGACGGCAATACCACGGCCGGCGCACCTCCCGCACCGGCAGCTGCCGCAGCCAGAGCCCAAGGGATCGTGATTTACTGCATCGGTCTGATTGGCTCCGGCGGTCTGGACGTCAATGCGTTGAACGACTGGGCTACTGATCCGAATGCTTCCCATGTAGCGGTGACGCCGGATGCGGCGGACCTGGAGGCGCTCTTTGCGGAGCTGGCCGCCAACATTTCCAAACCGGGGGCTACCGATGTGATCATTGATGAGGTCGTCACCCCGGATTTTATCATTACCAGCATTTTGCCGCCTGCAAAGGGCTCCGCTGTCATGCTGGACGCCCGATCCCTGCGGTGGAATATCGCCCAGTTAGGGGTAACCTCCAGCGAAAGCGCGTCGCTGGACTTTTTTATCCGCCATGTAGGCCAACAGTCCGGGACAAAGCCGGTCAATCAGTCCATCACATATTCTGACCGGGAGGGGAACATCGTTACTTTCCCAAAACCTGTCGTGTCGGTAGAGTGCAGCCATGTAGTCTACCCGGAAGAGTGTCCTGAGCCGGTGGATTTGACGGTGGAGGGATGCAAGGATTCTGTTCTGGTGGACCTGGGAGACGTCTCTCTGGAGTCCCAGGGCCGGATCATTCAAATGGATGTGACTATTCAAAAGGTCTGTCCCGGAAAACGGGTGGCTTTGGCGGCAATCCTCACCGAGGTGGATCAAAACGGCGCGGAGCACCGGAGGGGCATGAAAACCATGACCATCCCCGCCCACAATTTCCCGACGTGCCGGAAGGTGCTGGTCAAGTGCATCAAGTTTGTGGTACCGGAGGATCTGAGCGTGTCCGGCGGCGCCATGTGCAGCCCCCGCAAGTTCAAAGCCCGCATAATTGCCAACTATATCGATACGGATTACCATTGCTGCGAATCGGTCGTTACGCTCTGATTTGCGGCCCGCCGTCTGTTGGGCGGCGGTACATAGCTGCTCGATTGACTGGCAGGCGCACCTCTTGCGAAAAGAATCGCATTTCTTGAGATTTTTGCTCGATAGTAATTGTTTCTGCTCCGATTTCATTCGCTGCGCGCCAAAGCAGTGTGCGGCGGCTTCTTCTGTCGGAAGCGCTCCCCAATCTTTGCCGGCGCCTTTTGCCGGCTCAGATGGGGAGCGTTTTCCTGCCTCTGACTGCCTGCGTTGTACCGCTGATGGTGTGATTAAGATACCATCCATGGGGGCGATCTGAGGACGCTCAAGCACAGCCTCTTCAGCAAAAAGCGGGGTTCAGACGCATCTGGATAGGGGAGGTTCCCCTTGTATAAAGGGTTTTTCGTACATGCTTGCCGAGGATAAACGAATGTTATATTTTCTTATGTTTTTAAGAGGCAACGCTGTGGGATGACAGCGTATGGGTGCTGTGTCATATTACGTTTTATAGAAATCAGCCGATAATATAATATATGGATAATTTTGCCTGAATAGGCAGGAAATCATGGTGGGCAAAGCACGGTTTCAGGAGAGGAAACATGTAGATTGGCCAAATTGGTACAAACTCGCGGCTGAAAAATACCTGGCTGAGCAATATTGGCTGCAAGCGGAGCGACACCGGTACACCCGTAGTCCCTTCACAGGCGCAGACACGGTCGAATACTGCAACCGAGGAATGGATGTAAAAGCGTAGCTGTTCTGCTTCCGGTATCGCGCGTACCAGAGACGCGGCGGATTTCATATGAGGAGAAGGGGCTTTTTATGCCTCTTGGCATCAAGGTGCTGCAATAATGGCGCAAAGGAGACCGCAAACCTATGGCAATGATTGGAATTGATCTGGGCACGACCAACTCACTGGTCAGTGTATATCGAAATGGACATCCGGAACTGCTCCCCAACGAGTGGGGGCAATTCATGACGCCCAGCTGTGTGGGCGTGCTGGAGGACGGCGCCGTTACGGTGGGCGCCGTGGCCAGGGAGCGGCTCATCACCCATCCCGGGGAGACTGCGGCCTCCTTCAAGACCTGGATGGGCACGCAAAAGGAATTCCTGCTGGGCGGAAAGACCTTCCTGCCCCACGAGCTGTCTGCACTTGTCCTCCGGAAGCTGGCCCAGACTGCCCGGGAGGCGCTGGGGGAGGAGATCGAGGAGGCCGTTATCAGCGTTCCCGCCTATTTCAATGACAACCAGCGCTGCGCCACCCGGCTGGCGGCTCAGCTGGCGGGGCTTCCGGTGAAGCGGCTGATCAACGAGCCCTCCGCGGCGGCGCTCTATCACAGCCATGCCGCACATCAGCAGGAGCAGCGGCTGCTGGTCGTGGACTTCGGCGGCGGCACGCTGGACGTGAGCGTAGTGGACTGCTTTGAAAACATGGTGGAGATCGTGGCCATTGCGGGAAACAACCGGCTGGGCGGCAACGACATTGACCGGGCCATTGCTTCTTACTTCTGCGACCAGACCGGCCTTTCCTGGCCGAATCTGGCCCCTCAGCAGCAGCGGCAGCTGCTGGCTCTGGCGGAAAAGGGAAAAATCGGCCTCTCCCGGATGCGGGACCGGGGCTGCATCCTGGCCTGTCAAATTGACGGGGAGACGCGGAGCGTCCCTCTGGATGGGGAGACGCTGCGGGCCATCTGCCAGCCCATCTTCCGGCAGGTCAAGGAGGTCATCGTCCGGGCAGTCCGGGACAGCGGCATTCCCATCTCCGCCATCAGCGATGTGGTGCTGGTGGGGGGCTCCTCCCAGCTGAGCGTTTTCGTGGACTATCTGGAGGAGCTGTTTTCCAAGCGCCCCACTCTGGCCAAACACCCGGAGCACACCGTGGCCCTGGGGGTGGGGCTGTGCGCCGGCATCAAGCAGCGCTCCGCCGGTCTTCAGGACATTGTGATGACCGACGTGTGCCCCTTCTCCCTGGGTGTGGCTGCCTGCAACGACGTCCAGGACGCCAACCCCCACATGGCCACCCTGATTCAGAGAAGCAGCATTCTCCCGGCGCGCCGCACAGAGCGGTTCTTTACCCTCGCCAACAATCAGCGGCATATTCGCCTGGCCATCTACCAGGGAGAAAACTACTACGCCGCCGACAACCTCCTCCTGGGTGAGCTGTCCGTCTCGGTCCCGCCGGACGAGGCGGGAAAGCAATCGGCGGCGGTCACCTTTGCCTATGATATCAACGGGATTTTGGAGGTCACCGCAGAGAGCAGCGGAGGGGACCGCAGGCGCACCGTCATCCTCAACCCCCGGCTCAACTGGTCGGAGGAGGAGATCGCCCGGGCGCTGGAGCGGCTGAACGCCCTTCCGGACCAATCTCTGCCCCAGGAGGAGGATCTGCTGCTCCTCTCCAGAGCGGAGCGGCTGTTTGCCCAGCTGTCCGACAGGCGGAGGGAGGAGGCTGCAGGCATTATCCAGTGCCTGACCCAGGCCCTTCAATCCGGAAGCCCCATCCGGCTGGCCCAGGAGCGGGAGCGCCTGCGCCGGCATCTGGAGGATCTGGAAGCCTGGGCCCAGCGGGATATCTGGGGAGAGCCGTACATCGAGGATGAGGAGGATATGCTGTGAACATTTGGGATATTTTGGGCCTTGCGCCCACCCGGGATCTCAGCGCCATCCGCCGGGCCTACGCCGCGGCGGCGGCCCGGTATAACCCGGAGGAACATCCGGAGGAGTTTCTGACGGTGCGCCGGGCCTATGAGCAGGCCGCAGCCTATGCCCGGGGACAGGAGCAGCCCGCCGACTCCCCGGAAGCTCCCGCCCCGCAGCCGCAGTTCCCGGAGGAATCGCCTTTGCGGGAAGACAGCACGGGGGCGGGAGGCTTTACCCTTTCGGAAGAGTCGGAACCGGAGCGGCCATTTGCCTCTCCGGCTCTGGAGCGTTTTGGGGAGCTGTATTGCTCCAAGCAGCGCCGGGACCGCCGGCAGTGGGACCTCTGGTTTACCTCTCCGGAATTTCTGGCCGTCTTTCATGATCCCCGGTTTACCGAGGCTCTGCGGAGGGCAGTGGATGAGGCAGGGCAGGAACTCCCGCCCCCCAAAGAGTTTCAAACCGCTCTGGCTGTGGCCTACCGCTTTCGGGCTGTGGTCTACCAGGACCACACAGAGTTTGCCCTGGAGGAGGGCGCCGGCTTTGAAGGGCTGGATGACATTCTGCGCATTGCCATTCTGGGTCCCCTGGTCCGCAAGCTGCAGGGCAATGACATTGTGCTCTCCGCCGCCTATCAGGATTATGACGCCCTGTGTGACCTGATTCGGGAAGGGGTATGGGACCAGCCGGCTTTGGAGCGGCTTCAGAAGATTCTGAACCGGTACAGCAGCGCTCACATCAAGGAAAAATGCTCCGGAAATGTCCAGGGGGAGCGCAGCGCCGTTTCGCTGCGCCTGCTGGAGGCATTTTTTTCCTGTCAGGCACTTCCGGAGGACGCCTATGAGGTCCTGTGGAACACCTTTGATCTAAACAGTGCCGTTATGGGGCGGGCTAAAATTTTCTATGGCCGTCTGCGGGAAATTGCCATGGAAAAGGCGCCGGAGGTATGCGGGCAGCGAGAGCGCTTTGTGGAGCTGCGCACCGCGTACAGCAACATGGGCGGGGATGTGAAGGTGGCAGGCGGAGAGGACTCTCCCCAGGGCAGGGCGCTGGTGGATCAGTTCATGGCCCGGGAGGATTTCCGCCGTGCCATCCAAAACAGACTTTTTGTCCGGGATCAGGTGCTGTCCTACTGGTGCAGCTGGTTCTCCAACCCCTATTTTCTCCAAAACCTGTCGGCGATCTATCAGGCGGACCCCACTTTGCCGTACGCCCAGGATGTGGTGGGGACCATCCGGCAGGCCCTGCTTCAGCGGGAGGCGGAGCTGGCGGCCAGGCAGGAACGGGAGCGGCTGGCCGGGCTGGCGCTGGAGGAGATTTCTCCGGCGTGCTGTACCCTCTCCCATCCTCTTTTCCTGCGCTATTTTCTTCAGACCGCCTTCTACTGGGCGGAGGATCAGGGGCAGGAGAGTTTGTACGCTCTTTTGGACCAGGAATTCCCCTCCAACGCCGTGTGGAACCAGCGGCTGGCCCAGGCGGGGTTGTCCCGCTCCATTCCCCTCACCCAGTACGGCACGGACGAAAACGGCCAAAGCATAGAACGTACGCTGGAGATTCAGCTCTTTTTCCACCAGTTTTATGTGGAGTACCGTCTGGACGGCCAGGCACTGTGGAATCCGCCGCTGCCCTTCTGGGGCCTTTCCCAGCTGGAGGACGACGAGGTATTTCTTCTCCTGCTCCCCATCCTGTCCGCATACCAGGATGAATTTGAGGATGCGGCGGCCCATCTGCGGGAGCGGCTGGCCCGGATAGGGCTCCCTGACAGCCTGATTCCCCGGACTGCCGCCGCTCTTGCGGGGGAGGCCGCCTGCCTGGTTTCCGCGGAGGGCGGTACCGCTATCCTCCGGCCCGCCCGCTTTTACCGGGAGGCAGAGGGAGAAATGTACTGCTGTGCCTGGTACGGCAACGGGCGTCTGCTCACCTTCCGGAGAACGGAGGAGAATCTGCTGCTGTGCAAGGAATTTTGCCGGGACAATGTAGCTTCGCCGGATCAGGCGCAGCGCATTGCCGGGGAGATCTTTGCGGAGGTGTTTTCCCCCGCCCGCAGTCTGACAGAGCTGAGCACCGGCCTGTGCAGCCACCTCCATGTGGATCGTTCCGGTATGCCCAGCCAGGATTTTGAGGGGGACGACATTACCCCTGCCCTGCTGGAGCAGCTGTTTCAGGAGTTTGAGAAGAAATGGGTCACCCGTCTGGTGGTCAATCACGATCTGGTCCTGCTCTGGAGCCGGCACAGCTTCGTGACCGCCTCTGTGCCTGGGACCTGTGCCCTGCTGCGTTTCCAGGACGCCTCCCAGTCCTGGAATGCACTGCTGTCCGACTGGGAGAGTTATTGCTACGTCCAGTCCGACGAGATTTCCCAGGTCCCCTTCCGCATGGGCTTTTTGCCGGACTATGCCGTACACCGCACTCCCAAGAAGGCCATTGACGCTCTGGTTGCGATACTGAATGGTATTCATAATGGGAACGCCCGGTGGTCCGACAAGGTCTATCGCAACAACAAGGACGCCTACTATTATTTTGTCAAGCGTACCCTGGGAGGCTTCTCCGTGGAGGAGGTTGGCGGCCCGCTGCTGCGCCGCCGGTATGTGCTGCCTGCGCCGCCTTGCCGTTTTGCATATCGGGAAGCGGGGGAGGCGCTCTCCACCCGGGAAGTAGATGCCGCCGCCCGTCTGGCCCTGGGGGATCAGCTGGTGCGGTTTGAAATGGGTGCACTGGAGTACCTCTCTTTGTCCTGGGAGCTGGAGGACCTGGGAGCGGTTCACCTGGTGCTGCTCCATGAGCAGGCGGACACCGGACGCCGGGATCTGGCGATTCTGATTCAGGACGGCAGCAAGAGCATCGACTACCTGGTGGGGGACCAGCGGGAGTATATCCATACAGAGAAGAAGGTCCATAAGGCGGAATTTGGAGGTTGCATGATTCCACGCTACCTGATCCACTATGACTTTGCGCGGATCCGGGATTTCCTCGATCTCTTTTTCCTCAGCGTACCCCGGCTTGAACCCCTTCTGCACAACAACTTCTCCGCTTTGGCTTTTGGCCCCAGCTCCCTTACAAAGCTGGGATTCGAAGAACATCGGCGGCGGCTTCTGGAGCCGTAAGGACCAAACCGGATGGGAGAAAATCATTGCCCTTAGGAGTTCCAATCCGCCGGTATAAGAGGGGTGAATCCGGCTTTCTTCGCCCCCGATAGGCAGAACATTTTTTCAAAGAAAACGGCGGTTTTGATTGAATTGATCAAAACCGCCGTTTACAGGTATATGACAGCCATATGACAGAGGCTAAACTTATCTTACACTCCATCATTTTCTATATTTACACAGAAAGATCGCCAGAGCATATCCTGACAGAAAGCAGATCCCGATGATGCACCACACAAGCGCAGCTATAACATTACCACCAAGGAAGAAACCAGAATCTGCTGTTAGAGCGATGATGGCAAAAGCAAGTGTGATAGCAAAGCAATAAATCGGAATATATCGTAAAATTTTGTGTTGCGTTTTACATCCAATGAAGAATTGAATAAGAAAGGCGATAAAAGCAGGTCCTCCGAAATAAAGTAAAATATCCATGTTAACCTCGCTTTATTCGGCGGATATTGCATCTGTTTGGGCTTTGTACGCAGAAAGTGCGCTATCGTATTTTTCACCGATTCGCCGATAGTGCCGCTCAAGGAGAAAAAGAGCGAGTATCAAAGCTGCGACGGAAAGAATGGAAGCAATTAGCCAAATAGAAATTCCCATACTACGATCTACAATTCCAAGAAGATCAAGAATTAGAGATGGTATGCCATAATTCACTGATAGAACGCTGCAAATAAGCACACAAGGGATGCTGCAAATGAAAAGACGAGATTTTATTGCATGCGGACTTTCCTGGCCGTCTATGCAGATCATGGAATATAAAGCGGACAAAATAATAGCAGAAACCATGCAAAGTAGGGTTTGAGCAATATTTAATCCACTTGCACGAAATTGGGGGAAGAGGGTCCGGGCAAAGAACAAAGTCTGGAGCAGTCCGAAAATAAAAAAGAATACCGTAAAGAAACGCCAAACAATCGAACGATAGCGATTCACCTACATAACCCCCAATGCTGTTTTTATATTGCTTGAATATTGCCGTGACACAATAACTTTTTCTCCGTTATCCATGGTAAGCAAAAGCCTGGCGCCAATTTCTGGCCGAATGGATTTTGCCCGTTTCAAATTGATAATAACTGCCTTCGATACTCGAAAAAAAGATCTGTTTTTCAAATGATTTTCTAACTCGTATAGTCGCTTGTCCGTTTCATATACTTGTTGCTCGGTATAAAGAAAAGTCTTGCGATCCACAGACTCGATATATAAAATATCATTCAAAGCAATTTGAAATTGTTCTCCTTGCCGCCGACAGAATAATTTCGTATCGAGAGAATTCAATGCAGAAACAATTCTTTGAACATTTTCATCTTCGGCCATACAATTTATGATGACTTCAATTTCTTGAATATCAGCCTGTATGTTGATTGCTACCTTCAATTTTCACCCCTCCCGCTATGTGTATCTTATAAAAGATAAATCCGTTTTTCAAGACAGATCAACGCAAGATGCACCAAACAGCAACAGAGTTGCAGTCAGAACCTATTTGTACCAGTACGAGGGCAGCGCATTAACAACGAACTGGGTAAGTGTGGTCGCCCTTGCTGTTTTTGCAGCCCGAGGGGTAGCAAAACGCTTGTTGGGAAGCATTCTCAAACCTGTTGCTTTGGAAGAATTTAAAAGAAAACAAGAAAATAACAACGGAGAGAGCATAAATGGGAAAGCAAAAAGAGCTGGAATTAACGGAAAAGGTATGGCTGGCAGAAGAATACCTCTCGGTCTGTTTCGCCAACAAGTATGAAACGCTTTCATTAAAGCGATGGTGAACATTTGGCAAACGAGAAAGGGCGTAGCATTAAGCTGCGCCCCTGCACAAATTGCCATATAAGCTTGAAAATAAAAAATGCGGAGTATCATCAAGAGATCTTTTCAGATCCTTTCATGATACTCCGTATGGTCGGAGTGTCATTAAAGGATCTGTGGAAATCCAGTAATATCAATGGTTTGCAAGCAGCAAGCAAGGCTTTTA
>CALXDD010000020.1 GCA_944386985.1 uncultured Oscillospiraceae bacterium | reverse complement strand
TACGAGGAATTTAAAACCTATATGGCCCAATACGAGGCGGAGCAGGCCGCAAAGACGGCCAGCGGATGGGCGGCCAACACCTGGGACAAACTGACGGATGAGGGGATCTTCGACGGAACAAAGCCCCAAGCGCCTCTGACTCGCCAAGAAGCTGCGACAGTAATCGACCGCTTGCGCAAGGAGGTAAACGATGGTTAATTGGAAAGTTCGGCTGAAAAACAAGACATTTTGGGTGGCCCTTATCCCGGCTTTGCTGCTCCTGATTCAAGTTGTGGCGGCGGTATTTGGTATCACGCTCGATCTTGGAGATCTTGGCAACAAACTGCTGGCTGTTGTAAATGCAGTTTTTGCGGTGCTTGCAATCCTTGGTATTGTCGCAGATCCCACCACGAAAGGTGTCGGAGACAGTGCGCAGGCTTTGACATACACTAAGCCTAAGGAGTAATGTATGCACGAAAACGATTGCCCTATTAACGGGATTAGCTGCGTCTCAATTAGCCGCGTGGAGGCTCTTGAGCGTGCGCTTGACGAACAAAAACAGCGAAGTTCCGCGGCGCACGAAAAGATCTATGATCGGCTCGGCCAGCTTGAACGAGGAATGGCTACTGTCACTACGCAGTACACAAACATTACAGATCGCCTCTCAACAATACTGGCTGATCTTAACTCGCTTAAAGGGCTGCCGGGAAAACGCTGGGAAACCGTAATCACCGCAGTTATTACTGGCGTGGTCGGATTTCTACTGGCACGCTTTGGCTTTTAATATTTAAATACCGCCTTGCCAATTGTTGGTGAGGATGGCCACACCATTGTCACATTAAGTTTGTCTACCCATGCGGTCGAGCGGGCCAAACGAGCAGCAGAAAAAGCCGGACTCTGCTTAAGCGCATACATTGATACGCTGTTATGATGTATCGATAGTCCTGTGTTAGTAACCGTTATTGATTTCATTTTCTTTGTTTTGATTTTGCGTGATAAATATTATTTTAAATGATAAAAAAGCAAATTAAATTTATACAAAATAAAGAAAAACATTTGTTTTAATTTCTACGAGAAGAACCTGTAACTTCCCTCTGCAAAAAAGAGCGCGGCTGTCCCTTGTGGGGCAGCCGCTCCTCTTTTTCTTTATGCCCTTTCCTCTCCGCTCTCCGCCGCCATGGACCGGCGCAGCAGCACCAGTCCCAGGGGGAACAGCAGAGCCAGCGCCACCACTCCGGCCTTGGAGGTGTTGAACAGCTGGGTGGAGATGCCCATGAGCAGGGCGCCGAAGAAGGAAGCGCCTTTTCCAAAGATATCAAAAAAGCCAAAGTACTCCCCCGCCTTTTCTTTGGGAATGATTTTGGCAAAGCAGGACCGGGACAGGGCCTGAATGGCCCCCTGAAACACCGCCACACACACCGCCAGAAACCAGAACTCCCAGGCCTTGTCCAGCTGCAGGGCGAACACTGCCACAAAAAAGTAGCCGCCGATGCAGACCTGCAGCAGGGTTTCCGTCCGGAACCGGTCCGCCATGCGGCCGAAGAGCAGTGCGAAGGGAAAGGCCACTATCTGGGTCAGCAGCAGTGCCAGCACCAGATTGGTGTCGCTGATGCCCACATCCTTGCCGTAGGAGGTAGCCATGTCGATGATGGTATAGACGCCGTCAATATAGAAGAAAAACGCCAGCAAAAACAGCCGGATCTTTCGGTTGTCCCAGAGCTCCCGCAGCGCTGTCCGCAGCCGTCTTGCCGCCGTGGCGGCAGTGCCCTCCGCCCGGTGGGTCTGCCGGTAGCGCCGGAGGAGAGGCACTGTGGCCCCCAGCCACCACACCGCCGTCAGCACAAAGGCGATAGCGGTGGCAAAGGCGGTGCCGAGGCCCGTCTGCTCCGCCGTCAGCACCAACCCCAGGCATGCCACAAAGGGCAGGCAGGAGCCCAAATATCCCCAGGCATAGCCCTTGGAGGACACCATGTCCACCCGGCCGTCCTCCGTCACGTCCGGCAGCATGGCGTCATAAAACACCAGACTGCCGGAAAAACCCACCTTGGCCAGAATGAACAGCGCCAGGTACATCATCCAGCCTGCTGACCAGCCCAAAAGGGCGCAGCAGAGACAGCCCAGCAGCACAAAAAAGGTAAAGATCTGCTTCTTTCCGCCCCGCCGGTCCGCCATGCCCCCCAAAATGGGGCCCAGCACCGCCACAACCAAGGTACATACTGCCGTGGCGTAGCTCCACCAGGCGGTGGATTCGTAGTCCGCCATTCCTGCGGCCGCGGTGAGATTTTTAAAAAAGATAGGCATGATGGTTGATGTCATCATCACAAAGGCGGAATTCCCCACGTCGTACAGAACCCAACTGCGCTCCAACGCCGTCAGTTTATGCTTCATAACGTCCCTCCAAAATTCCATTTCAGCCGCTGACTGAGGGATTCCCCCTGATCCACTGCGGTAAAAAAGCGCTCAATCTCCCCCGCCGTCTCCTCTACCGCCGCCTCCAGCTTCCCCACCAGCCGCCGTGTGCTCTCCTCACAGCCGGACAGAGGCCGGGGATCAAAGAAGATGCCGTGATACCCCTCATAGGTGCCGGTCATCCGGAGCACCCGGAAGATCACAGCCCGGGCCGCACCGCTTCGCACTCGGGTCAGGCGAATATCCCGCCGCATGCCTCGGAGAGCCGTCTCCATCTGGGCGGCTGTCACGGGAGGGTAGAAAGGGGCCATTGTCTCCGCCAAAGGCCGGGAGGCAGGCAGCAGGTCCATGGAAGCCTTGTCGTAGGGGTCCACTCCGTCCCGGGCCATCAAAACGCGGTCCAGGTCTGTCTCCACCGAGCTGTGGGAGGCCCCCGACGCCGCCATGCCTTTCTCCACCAGGGGGTGGCAGGCGGTATCCAGCATGTAGTGGCAGAGAAAGCCCGCCAGATAGCTGCGCCCTGCCGGAGTATCCTTTTGCAAAAGAATGTCCCGGGCCTGGGTAAAAAAGCACAGACCGGAGCGGCTGTGGATGGCGCTCCCCTCCCCCCTGATGGGGTTTGGGCGCAGCGGATGGTAGTGAAACAGCACATCCGGTCCCTGGAGACCGGCCAGAAAAGGCTCCGGCCAGCTGCGGACCAGCTTCGCCAGAGGAGCGGGCAGCGCCTTTTGGACCAGGCTGCCAAAGTACCAGTGGGCGTAGTGGGATGGCATGACAGTTCCTCCTGTGGTTGGTAAGCTATTTCTTATAGTTTGCATCAAAGGCGGGACCATTGCAAGAGGCATCCCCGTTAATTTTGGGAAAACTTCCCGGGGCATGCTTCAACCTGTAGAAAACAAACCAAGGCCCCGCCGGAAAACTCCCCCGGCGGGGCCTTGCGCTCATCCTTCCTATTCCGCCAGCTGGCTGACGCCGACCCGCAGGGCCCCCGCATCCAGCAGGGACCGTGCCAGGTGGTAATCCTCCGGCTGATGGGTGGCGGCCTTCACCGCCGCCTGACTGCCCAGCAGCTCCTGGGCCAGACGCACATCCGCCGGGTCGGCGCACTTGCGGAGGGTCACCAGATCCGCTCCGCACCGGCGCAGCACTGTCAGCACATCCACCTGCTCCGACTCCGTCAGAAGGCGAAGATCCACCAGCACCGAGAGGGTCCGCCCTCCTGACCGGGCCAGCTTTACCAGCTCGCCAAGGGCCTCCTGCTCCCGGGCCAGAGCCCCGGATTTCACCGCTGCCTGGTCCAGCGCCACCTCCAGCTCGTCGGCCCCCGCCGCAATGCAGTCCCTGGCGAGGGCCGTCCGGGCGCTGGGCGTCAGGGACCCCCAGGGGTAGCCTACCGCCGCCGTCAGCACCGTGGCACTGCCGGCAAGCAGGTCCCGGCCCTGGGACACGAAGGCGGGCAGCAGCGTCACCGCCGCCGCCGAGCGCCGCCGGGCCTCCCGGCACACCCGCTCCACCCGCTCCGGGGTACAGAGCGGGCACAGTACATCCGCCGACAGAGCTCCGGACACTGTGGATGGCGTCCACAGCAGGTCCCCCCGGCGAATCTTGCCCCGGGTGGACCGGAGCATCTGCCGCTCTACTTCCTTGGTGATCCGCCGCAGATCCACGCCGGTCCCTCCTCTCACAGACACCATCCCGCCGGATTTGCCGGCGGGATGGCTCCTTTACAAATAGGTTCTGGTGTCCCCGTCCAGGGTCATGCTGTCCAGCACGCCGCAGATGGTCATATCCGCGATCACTTCCCTGCCCAGCAGCATGCCGGACGCGCCGCCGTCAATGCTGACCAGCACCACGTCCCCCACACCGGACTGGGCCGCGTCGAAGACGATGGCAGTCTCGCCGGTCCGGCGGCCCGCCTCATCCAAAAAATCCACGATCATCAGCTTTTGTCCGGCATAGCCCCTGTCCTTGATGGTGGACACCACGTTGCCCACCACCTGCGCCATCCGCATGGGCTCAGTCCTTTACCGTGGGCAGAATGGCCTCCACATCGTCGTGGGGAGAGGGGATCACATGGACGCCGTACAGCTCGCCCACCCGCTTGGCAGCGGCAGCGCCCGCCTCCACGGAGGCCTTCACCGCGCCCACGTCGCCCCGGACCATCACGGTCACCAGACCGGAACCGATCTGCTCCTTGCCGATGAGTTTCACATTGGCGGCCTTCACCATGGAATCCGCGGCCTCAATGGCGCCCACCAGGCCCCGGGTCTCTACCATACCAAGTGCTAATTTCATAACGTTTTCTCCTTATTCGTTTTGAATGGATAGGTTATAGGAATCAATAAAGCCAACGATGGACGCATCCGAGGGCACCAGCGGCCGCCGGAAGATCCGGGACGCCTCCCGGGCCCTGATGACATAGACGAAGTCCCCCTGGCCCGCCTGACCGGTGGAGTCCGCGGCTACGATCATCTTCGTCCGCTGGCCCTTCTCAATCAGCTGTACCACCAAAAGGGGCACATTGCGAAGGCCCTCCTCCTTTACGGTGGACACCACGCAGCCAACCACCTCGCCGGTAACCATGGCGCCTTAGCCCAGGGTGGGCAGAATGGCCTCCACGTCGTCGTGGGGAGAGGGGATCACATGGACGCCGTACAACTCGCCCACCACCTTGGCGGCGGAGGAACCGGCCTCCACAGCGGCCTTCACCGCGCCTACGTCGCCCCGGACCATCACGGTCACCAGGCCGGAACCGATCTGCTCCTTGCCGATGAGCTTGACATTGGCGGCCTTTACCATGGCATCCGCTGCCTCAATGGCGCCGATCAGACCTCTGGTCTCTACCATACCAAGTGCTAACTTCATAATTGTATCCTCCTACATTTTAAATCCTGTTGTATTGATTTCATGAATATGTTCTCCGGACGGCACAGCCGACCGGGCAGAAACCTTTGTTTAATAAAGGGCCCGTACCATATCCGGGTGAGGCGCCGGGATCACCGCGCTGTCGTTCATAAGCCCCGCGGTCTCCTCCAGGCTCTCCGCCGCGTCCACCGCGGCCCGGACCGCCGCCACCTCGCCGGTGAGGACGATAAAGGACTTGCCGCCGAGGCCCCGGCCCAGCCGGATCTCCATCAGCTCCACGTCCGCGGCCTTTACCGCCGCATCCGCCGCCAGCACCGCCGCACAGAGGGAGAATGCCTCCATCACCCCCACGGCGGCCACCCGGCCGATCTCCGTGCAGGCGTTGATGGCCTGGGGCACCTGGGGATGGACGCTGGCGATGACCATGCTGTCCACCAGCTTCACTCCCGCGGCGGCGGTTCCCGCCGCTACGCTCTCCCGCACTGCCGCCACCTCGCCGGTGATCAGCACGATGTACTTGCCCGCGCAGACGCTCTGGGCCGTCACCAGCTCCACGGCGGCGGCCTTCAGCATGGCGTCCCCCGCCTCCACACCGGCGGGGATGCTGTTTACTTCGATCATCCCTAATGCGTTCATACCGTCGCCTTCCTTATCTCAATGTAGCTGTCCGTCACGGCGGTCACCGTGCCGGAGATGCTTGCGTGCATCTTCACGCCCAGCTTGCCCGGGGCGATGTCCGCCACCAGGGTGTTCTTCCGCACCTTGTCCCCCACGGCCACCACCGGCACGCTGGGAGCGCCCACGCCCATGCGCAGCATGATCCGCACGCAGCTGGTGGTGAGGAGTTTGTCCTCCAGGGGAGCGGCCACATCATAGCTTTGCAGTCCCAGCCGGGCGACAAGCCGCTTCACCGGCACCTTTTTATTTTCGATCCCCCGGTCCACGGAAGTGAAGACCTCCTTCCGGGGCTTTACGCCCTTGGCCATCAGGGCCCCCTTCAGCTCCTGCATCACCTGGGAGGGATGGAGGCCGAAGTTGCAGGCGTAATAGGTGCACAGCCCGCAGTTGCAGCAGGAAAAGATGCCGTTGGCGTCGCCCAAAAGGTCGATGCCCTGGGCGATGGTCCGCATGGCCTTGTGGGGCTGCACGTTGAGCCCCAGGGCGTTGCGGGGACACATCTGGGTGCACATGGAGCACTGGCAGCACACCGACTGGATAAGCTGCAAATTGAGCTTCTCGTCCCGCATCTTCCAATAGGGGTGGTTTACCGGGATGGCCAGAAGGCCGCCGGTGGTCTTGGTCACCGGCACGTCGGGATCCTCCGCCACCTTGCCCATGCAGGGCCCGCCGATGAGGTAGCGGCAGGGCTCCGTCACGCCGCCGGCAGCCTCCAGCAGCTCCCGGCAGGAGGTACCCACCGGTACCTTCACCGTCTTGGGCTGGCGCACCGCACCGCCCACTGTCACATACTTTTCCACCACTTTCTTCCCGGCGGCGGCATGGGCCACATTCAAAAGGGTACTGGCATTGCACACCACCGCCCCCACGTCCAGAGGAAGTCCTCCGGTGGGCACCACCCGGCCGGTGACCTCGTGGACAATCTGCTGCTCGTCGCCGGCGGGGTAGTAGGAGCGCAGCAGATAAAGGCGGATATTGTCCATCCCCTCTACCGCCTCCTCCAATGCCTTCACCGCCCCATGGTAGTGTTCCTTCAGGGCGATGACACCCTCCTTGGCGCCGGTGTGCTCCACCACAAGGCGGAGCCCCTCCACCACCTCAGCGGCGTACAACTCCATCACCTGCTGGTCCACCCGCAAAAGAGGCTCACACTCGGCCCCGTTGACGATGACTACCTCCGCCTTACAGTTGATCTTTACATGGGTGGGAAATCCCGCGCCGCCGGCGCCTAAGATCCCCGCGTTCATCACCATTTCCTTGACATCCATTCCCTGCCACCTCGGCTTCCCGCCCTCTCAGGCCCACTCAGTGTTTCTCGTTGACAAACTTTTCAAAAACCCGCTTTCCGCCCACGTCCACCGTATCGATGATGGCGGCGATAGTCAAATCCGTGGGCCGGTTCTCCGTCATTCTGGTCTGGCGGGAGGAGCTGCCGCTGACCACCATGACCACCTCGCCCTCTCCCGCGCCCACCGCGTCGACGGCCACCAGGAGATTGCCCTTCTCCTCCCAGGTCTCAATATCAATGGGCTTGACGATCAGCAGCTTCATCCCCATGAGAGTCTCCGCCTTGTTGGTGCTGACCACCGTGCCCTTCACTCTCGCTAACTGCATGGCTCTACTCCTTTTCGTATCGGATCTCCACGCCCAGCTCCCGGATGGCGTCCCGTGCGGAGGGAGTGATGATAGCGCCCTTCTCGCACCAGAGGGCCCGCTCCCGGGTTCTGGCCGCCTCCCGCACCGCCTCCTCCGTCACCAGGTCCATGAGCGCCTGCCTTGGGCGGCTCAGGCGGTAGTTCACCACCTCCACCTCCATGGAGCGAAGGGTGTCCACCGCCTCGGCCACCTGGCCGAGAAAACTGTTGCGGCGAAACTTCGGCGGGTCGAAGTCCAGCAGAAGCTCCACCTTTTTCCCCCACAAAATGGCCCGGATCACCAGATACGCCAGATCGGAGCCGTCCTCCCCCGCGGCGATCTCCCGCAGAAGGGCAATGGGCGGCGCGGCCAGCGCCACCACCTCCGCCTGGCTCACCAGCTCCTGGAGGTGCTGCCGGTCAAGCTGCTCAGGCGGGAGATCCCCGCCGCCGGTGAGGTCCACGGTAGTCCATCCGCCGCTGTAGCGCCGGAGAAGACACTCCTGCAGCTCCCGGGGAAAGGCCGCCGGGGCAGGCAGCAGCACCACCCGTTCCCCGCAGCGGCGTCTGCCGCCCTGCTTTCGCTCCAGCCGCAGGCCCACCTCGCCGGTGACCTCCTCTATCAACTTGTGCAGCTGCTCTCTGTCCATTCTGCTCTCGGTTCTCCTTATTGCACGACCTCCAGCATCTCGCCGTTGGGCATGGCCATGGCGTTGGCCTCATCGGTGTCCAAATGGACCTCCATATCATGGCCCGGTCCCGACCGGACCACCACATTTTCCAAAATTGCGGCCCGCTCTCCGCTGCTGCGCAGGGAGATCACTTGTCCGTCCCGGAGGCCGTAGGTCTCACACTGCTCCTGCGACAGGTGGAGATGCCGGGCTGCCACAATGACCCCCTGGGGGATCTCCACCTCACCCGCCGGACCGATGAGCCTGATTCCCGGCGTCCCGGCCACGTCGCCGGACATCCGCACCACCGGCTTCACCCCTAATTTAAAGGAGTCGGTCCGGGAGATCTCCACCTGGTCCTCCTTCCGGACCGGACCCAGCACCCGCACCTTTTTCAGTTCCCCCTTGGGACCCGCCACCGTCACCGTCTCCGCCGCGGCAAACTGGCCGGGCTGGGACAGCGCCTTCTGAGGCGTCAGCTGGTAGCCGGGGCCAAACAGCCGCGCCAGAGTCTCCGCCGTCAGATGGACGTGGCGGTTGGAGGAGGCCGCCGGCACGAAGATCCGCCCGGTCTCCCGGTAGATCACATAGGTCGTCACCAGCTGCTGCTCCCGGTCCTGGATCACAATTTTATTTTCGCTCATGTCCGCTCCCTTCCAACTCCCTGCTGGCGGATGGCCTCCACCACCAGTCCCTCGCAATAGGCTTTGGCAATGATGCGCTCCACCTCCTCCGCCGTGGGCGTCACGGGGTTGGAGGGGATACAGGTGTCCTCCATGGCGTGCCGGGCCAGAAGGCCGATGTCGTCCATGGAAAATCCACAGGCGTGGATGGGCCGGATGCCCACATCATCGCACAGATCCCGGACGCTGTCCGCCGCCAGCTGGGCGGCCTCCTCCTCGGTAAGACCGGAGGTATCCGCCCCCAGAGCCTTGGCGATCTCCCCCATCCGCCCGCGGCAGGCGGGGGTGTTGAACTCCATCACCCGGGGCAGAATCTGGGCACAGGCCTCCCCGTGGGGGATGTGGTACTGGGCCCCCAGCTGGTGGGCGATGCTGTGACCGAGGCCCAGGCCAGCGTTGGAGAAGGCAAGCCCCGCCAGATACTCCGCCCAGCACATGTCCGTCCGGGCCTTCATGTCCCCGCCGTCCTTCACCGCCCGGCGCAGAGCCGTTCCCACCAGGCGGATGGCCTCCAGGGCCAGACCGTCGGTGTAAGGGGTGGCCTCCCGGCAGACGTAGCATTCCACCGCGTGGGTGAGGGCGTCCATGCCGGTGGCCGCCGTCAGGGCCGGGGGCATCCCCACCATCAGGGTGGGATCGTCAATGGCGAGATAGGCCAGACAGTTGGGGTCCATCATCACCAGCTTCACATTCTTCACCTCGTCGGTGATCACATAGGCACAGGTCACCTCGCTGCCGGTGCCGGCGGTGGTGTTCACCGCCACAATGGGGGCCCCGGGACGGGCAGACTTGTTCACGCCCACATAGTCCTCGATCCGGCCCCCGTTCACCGCCAGGATGCTGACAGCTTTGGCCACATCGATGGGGGAGCCGCCGCCGATGGCGATGATACAGCCGCAGTTCTCCCGGCGGTAGCGGTCCATGGCCTCGTTGACGATGCCCACGGTGGGGTTTGGCTGCACACCGTCGTAGAGGCAGTAGCGGATACCCGCCCGCTCCAGCTCATCGGTGACCTTCTTCACCGTCCCGATCTTCACCAGTCCCTGGTCCGTGACCACCAGAGCCGTCACATTGTCCTGAATCCGCCGGAGATACCGGGGGATCTCCTGGATGCTGCCCTCCCCAATCAGGGTGTGCCGGGGCTGCACCAGCTCAATTACCTGATGTTCCATGCGCAAGCTCCTTCTTTCTCTCAGCCCCGCCGCCGCTTGGGCAGCGCGATCTTCTGCTGATATTCTTCGCAGGTCATCCCGCCCTGCTCCACCTGGGCCAGCAGCTCTTTCGCCTCCTGGCGCCAGCGGTGGTACTCCTCCGCCGGATAGCTGTCCGGCGCGCGGCGGACCCGCATCTGATAGGTATTGTTCAGCCGGACATAGAGGCTCCGGGCCTGATCCTCCTGCAGCTTTCTGGCGTAATTGGCCTTGGCCGCAAAGGACTTGCAGGTCCGCCCCTCTCCGGCGGGCCGGTCGCAGTAGCAGGTGTTCACCGAGAAGGGAACAAAATACCGGCCGCAGTTGAGACAGCGGCCCAGAGCATACCCCTGGGACACCAGATATTCAAAGGACAAAAACAGCAGCGCCCGCAGATCCTTGGCGGTCAGGCACAGCTGTCCCTGGCCGGAGGCAAAGGCATACTGCACCCCCACGCTCTCATGGAGCCGGTCCGCCAAGCGGGACAGCTCCGACACCTCCTCCAAAAGCTGCCGGTACCGCCGGCCGGTGTCGCTGCCGCCGGTCTCCCGATCCAACACCCGGGCCACCGCGGCGGCCATCAGCGTCTGGAAGCGGGCCATCTCCCCTGCCCACTGCCCCACGGCGTAGAGGCTGTCGGCGCTGTCAGCCATCCGCTCCAGCTCCAGACGGAACAGGAGGTGGGTCTCCTGAAATCGGCCGCACAGCTGCTGGTAGCTCCGGTACATCTGCTCGATATGGTAGGCCTGCCGCCGCAGGCTCTGGGCCTCGTCAGCCACCGCCTGAAAGTCCTGATCCAGAAAGGACAGCAGAAAGGTCCCCTGGCGGTCCCGCCGGAGATTCCCTTCCACACCCAGGCACTCGTACCGGCCATCCATATATATCATGTAGGCACTGGCCAAATCGATCTCCCTCTCCGGATTTGTGTAGAATTATTTTTAATAACTTAATTCAACACTTTTCATGTAAAACACTGCAAAACTCAAAAATGATATACATATTTTATCACACACCCCTATGGATTGCAACAATGTTCCCTTATCGAATCTCCACAAATTCCCCTGGTGCTTTTTGTGCTTCTGTCCGTTTTTCCGGAATGGCCCTTCCATTTCTTGAAATTTTCCTCAAAAATTCGCTTTCTCCATGTAAAGTTTCTTTTCGTCTTCCCTCCAAACCCGGGGATGTGTATTATTAAATCATAATATATCAAATCAACACAAGTCTGTTCTTTCCGGCCTGTCATGCGGCCCTCGCTTGCGAAAAACGCCGCCCTGTGATAAAATATTTAACATCATACCGGCTGCAATCGCGCCGCTATACGTTATATATTGCGGTATGCCGAACACAGAGCTTAGAGAGGAGGCGCCTATGAAAATACAGGAGTCCGCTGAAAACTATCTGGAGACGATCCTGGTGCTCCATCAGCGCAACGGACACGTCCGGGCTATCGACATCGCCGGAGAGCTGGATTTTTCCAAGCCCAGCGTCAGCATCGCCATGAAAAATCTCCGGGAAAACGGCTATGTGGAGGTGGACGGCGCAGGCCACATCACACTGACGGAGGCAGGGCTGGAGATCGCCCAGCGGATCTATGAGCGCCACACCTTTCTCGCCGGCTGGCTGTCCGCTCTGGGGGTAGACCCCGCTGTGGCCGCCGAGGACGCCTGCAGAATGGAACATGTCATCAGTGCTGAGAGCTTTGACGCCATCCGACAGTTTGTCCGCCGTCACCCGGAACAGCTTTTACCCAAATAAATCCAGCAAAAAACGCCCGACATCTGTCGGGCGTTTTTAATTCTACATGCCAGGGCGGCGTTTCGGGGGGCGATGCCGCCGTCCATTTCTCTATTCATGACGTCCTCCCCAGCCGTAGCCATGGTGGCCGCCGCCAGTCCCGTTTCCGCAGGTATCTCCAGAGGTCCACTGTCCTGCGGAGCCGCCGGTCAGGGCATCGATCCGGTCCTGGATCTGCCGCATGGTCATCCCCGCCGCGTCCTCCTCCGTAACGGAGGGGTCCAGGGCCTGCAGTTCCAGAAATGCCTGATACTTGCCGAAGGACAGCCCCGCCTCGTGGGCATGCCCCACCTCCTCCGGATTGCCGGCGCCGCAGCAGATATTCTCCGACCCGGCGGCCCAGCGCTCCGCCTCCGCTAAAATAGCCGTCCGCTGGGTCTCGTCGCCCACCACGGTGATAGAGAGCAGCTCCTCATTGGCCAGGCAGTTTACGATCGTCTCGCTGGCCATCAGCCGCTCCAGAGCCTCTGTGTAGGAGAGATGGCCGAGGTCCACCGAGTCCGCCAGCGCCTGGCCGTCCTCCTGGTAGCCCTTCACAGAGATCACACGGTCGAAGCGGTTGACCTCCAACTCCAGGGAGGGGTTCACATCCACGCTGATGGCGGCGGTAGGGGTGAAATAGAGGGTACCGCCCACCAGCATCAGCACCAAGCAGCAGGCCGCCGCCAGCACCCACCCCGCCGCTCTGGGCGCAGCGCGGCGAAAACCGTGGGTCCGGCGGTCCAGATAGGCCAGGGTCCTCTCCTTCATTTCCTGGCTGGCCTGGACCTGATCCAGGGCCTCCTTCAGCTGTTCACGCATCCTCCTCACCTCCCAGCTTCTCCCGAAGCAACTGCTTGGCCCGGGTCAGGAGCGTATAGACCGTGTTGGTCTTCTTCCCTAAAATTTCCCCGATCTGGGGCGCCGGATAGCCCTCATAGTAGTGGAGATACACCACATCCCGGTATTTTTTCGGCAGGGACAGCACCGCCTCCAATACCTCCCGGCTCTCGTTGCTGCCCGACACCACCGCCTCCGGCAGTTCCTCCAGAGACACTGTCCGGCTGCGGAAAACGCTTTTGAGCAGGTCCTTACAGGCGTTGATGGTCACCCGGATCATCCACGCCTTCTCGTGCTCCTCCGATTGAAAACGGGTGGTGCTGAGGACATATTTCAAAAACACCGTCTGAAAAATATCCTCGGTATCCGCCTCGTTTTTCAGATGGATCATGCACAGCCGCCGCACGGTATCCGCGTACCGTTCGATGGCTCTGCATGCCTCCTGCTCACTGCGCATTGCAATCCCTCTCTTTTATCTCCCGCAGCCGCGTCCCGCACCGTGGTGCTGCCGGCCGCCGCCATAGGAAACGCCGGTCCCTGCGGGGCAGGTCTCGCCGCAGCTGTCGCACAGGCCGTCGCCGTCAGCGTCCAGATGGCGGCAATAGGTGCACTGGTTGTCACAGACCCCGTCGCCGTCGGCGTCCACATATTGGCAGTACGTGCCGTGGGTGTCGCAGATCCCGTCGCCGCTGGCATCCACATGCTGGCAATAAGTGCCATGGTTGTCACAGATTCCATCGCCATTGGCGTCCACAAACTGGCAGTACACACCCTGGTTATCGCAGACCCCGTCGCCGTCAGCGTCCACATACCGGCAATGGTTTCCCCAGCTTCCCCGGCCCGCGCCGTTTCCTGCCGCGAACACGCCTACCGCCGTCAGCACCGCTGCGACCAGTGCAAGAACTACCAATCCTCTCAGTTTTTTCATCTTATTGTCCTCCTATTGCAAAGTGGCCGTTTCCGGTCTCACTCTCAATACGATCCACCTGCCCTAATCCATTCATGGCCGCTCCATTTTTTTCAAAATATTTTAAGCTGCCCGGATGGAGGAGAACACAGCCCGCCCCGCCCAAGGCGGACTTTTCAGAGAACGCAAAAAATCGGAGCAAGCAGTACAAAGCTTGCTCCGACGATGGTGCGCGAGGCGGGACTTGAACCCGCACGTCCGTAATGAACACTAGAACCTGAATCTAGCGAGTCTGCCAATTCCACCACTCGCGCGCATAGGCTGTCTGTTCTTGGAGAGAAAAGGTGGTGCGAGTGACGGGACTTGAACCCGTACGACGGTTGTCACACGCCCCTCAAACGTGCCTGTCTACCAGTTCCAGCACACTCGCATCTCTGCTCCCCTCAAATGGACAGCAGGGTTATTATAACGATTTTTCCCCTCTTTGTCAACCACTATTTTCTTCTTCCCGCCAATTTTTCACAGCGCCCCCAGCACCTGCCCGATAGGCGCCTGAATGGTCAGGTCCGCCCCGGCGTTCTGAAGCTCCGTTTTGTTGATGACCACCAGCCGGTTTCCCCGGTAGTAGCGCACCAGTCCCGCCGCCGGGTAGACCACCAGGGACGTTCCGCCGATGATGAGCATATCCGCCTGGGCGATGCACCGCACCGACTCCTCCAAAATCCGCTGGTCCAGCCCCTCCTCGTAGAGCACCACGTCCGGCTTGATGTAGCCCCCGCACTGGCACTTCGGCACCCCGGCGACCTCTGCGATCTCCTCCACACTGTGGAACTTGCCGCATTTCTCGCAGTAGTTGCGCAGAACGCTGCCATGGAGCTCCAGCACCTTCTTGCTCCCCGCCTTCTGGTGGAGCCCGTCGATATTCTGGGTCACCACCGCGGTGAGCTTTCCCTCTTCCTCCCACTGGGCAAGCTTCCTGTGGGCGGCGTTTGGCTGGGCATCCAGATACAGCATCTTGTCCCGATAAAACCGCCAGAACTCTTCCCTGTTGCTTTTATAGAAGGTATGGCTTAAAATGGTCTCGGGCGGATAGGCGTACTGCTGGTGATAGAGTCCGTCGGTGCTGCGGAAATCCGGGATACCGCTTTCCGTACTGACCCCGGCGCCGCCGAAGAAAACGATCCGATGACTCTCCTCCACCCACTGCTTCAATTGCTCCAATTCCTTCATACTTCCACCTCCAAAGGAGAATTTCACCAATGAATATTCAGATTTTCGGCTCCTCCAAGTGCTTCGACACCAAAAAAGCGGAGCGCTGGTTCAAAGAGCGGCGCATCAAATATCAGTATATCGACCTTTTCAAAAAGGGGTTTTCCCCCGGGGAGTACCGCTCCATCCGCAGCAAGCTCTCCTTCGAGCAGCTGGTAAACACCAAATGCCGGGCCTACCAGGACTTGTATATGGCCTATATCACCCCCGACGCCGCCGAGGAGAAGCTCTTTGAAAATCCCCAGCTCTTCAATACCCCCATCGTCCGCAACGGGCGGGATGCCACCGTGGGCTACTGCCCGGAGGTGTGGGAACGCTGGGAATAAGCCCATATCCGCCGCCCCTCCGGGCGGCGGTTTTCTTATACAAAGCTCTTTTCCACCCGCACCACAGCGTAGTAGTTGCCCTTCATCCCCCGCACCAGGGCTTTGATCTGCCGTTCGATCTCCTTGTCCGTCCGCTTCAGGCCGAAGGGAACCTGGGCGTCGAAGATCAGATTGGTGTGGGTGGTGCCCCGGACCATACGGAAGTCGTGGATGGTAATTCGCTCATCGATCTGCCGCACCAGCTCCGCCACCTGCTGGCGCACCTCCTGGGTGGCCTCGTCGCAGACCACAGGGTCCATGTGGATGGTGGCCATGCAGTGCATGTTCTCCGCCAGCTCGTTTTCCACCGTGTCTACCGCGTCGTGGAGGGCCAGCAGATCCCCGTCGGCGGGGACCTCCGCGTGGAGGGTGATCATCAGGCGGCCGGGTCCGTAGTCGTGGACGATCAGATCGTGGATGCCCACAATCTCCGGGTGGGCCAGCACCCGCCGCTCCACCTCCGCCACAAACTCCGGCTCCGGGGGCTGTCCCAGCAGGGGACTGATGGTGTCCCAGGCCGCCCGTCCCCCGGCGTAGAGGATAAAGACAGCAACCAGGAGACCACACCAGCCGTCGATGGCGAGGCCCGTGAAGTGTCCTGCCAGGGTGGCCGCCAACACCACCGTAGTAGCGCACACGTCGCTGAGGCTGTCAGTGGCGGTGGCCGCCATGGCTGCGGAGTCGATCTTCTTCCCCACCGAGCGGTTATAGGCGCTCATGTACAGCTTCACGGCAATGGACACCACCAGAATCGCCACTGTCAACGCACTGAGGGTAATCTCCTCCGGGTTTCGGATCTTCTCCACGCTGCTCTTCAAAAGTTCCACGCCCATAAGAACGATGAGCATGGCCACCACCAGGCCGGAGATGTACTCCATCCGTCCGTGGCCAAAGGGGTGATCGCTGTCCGGCTTCTGCCCCGCCAGCTTGAACCCCAGCATGGACACCACCGAGGAACCCGCGTCCGAGAGGTTATTGAAGGCATCGGCGGTGATGGCCACCGACCCGCTGAGGATACCGGCCAGGGCCTTTCCAGCGAAGAGCAGCACATTGAGGCAGACCCCCACCGTGCCGCACAAAAGGCCGTACTTCTGCCGCACCTCCGGCCGCTTCACCTGCTGGTAGTCCTTAATCAGATGCTTTGCCAGAAACTGGATCATGCTTCCTTCCTCCTTCCGGCTCAATCCCGGCGCTTTCCCGGAATTTCCAGCCGGTCCCGACAGCACAGCCGGTCCAGATCATCGTCGGTGGCGGCGTCCAGCCGCAGCTTGGCCCCGCAGTCACCGCAGATGAGATCCACTGCCCCAGGCCGGACCTCCACGTTGTACTGCTTGCAGCCGCAGGCGCAAGAGATACCCCCCCGGCCGGCGATGTCCTTCAGCTCCGAGAGGATCTCGTACATGATCACATTGTCCACAAAGGCCTGGGGGTCCTCCTCCCGGGCTTTGATCTTGTCAGCGGTGATGGCCAGCTCCCGCATGCCGGCGCTGACCCGTCCGTCCTCCCCCATGAGGCAGCAGTACTGCCGGGTCTCCGGGCAGGTGAGAGCGACACCCCTGCCGGTGAGAATGGCCTTGGCGTCCACCCGGGCGGTGTGCTCCCCTCCGCAGATGCCGCAGGGCACCGTCACATGGAACGTATCCCCATCGTAGTCCAGCACCAGCTTGGATTTTCCGCAGTCGCAGATCACCGCCGCCGTTCCGGCGGACAGCGCGAAGGCGCTGCGCTCAGCGATCACCGCCGCGCCGCACTTGGGACAAATATATCCGATGGTCCGTTTCTCTTCCATTGGTAAAGACCTCCCGATTCTATGGCTTCTCCCCGCCGCGCCCCCTGCAAGGAAGGCGCGCCGAAGCGCGCCGGGGGACCGCCCGGACGGGGAGTTCACGGATTTTTTTGCACGAGCGCTCCTCTATGCGCTCCGATGTTTTACCATTATACGATATCCCACAGGTTTTTTCCACCATTTTTTGCCGTCAAAGCCGTATAATCCCGCCGTCTTCGGGTACACTACCGCCAAAGTCAGGAGAGAAGGGATATCCAATGAATAAGCGAGTGGGACGCCGGACCGTCCGTCTTGAGCATCCTCCCACCATTATTTCCCACGCCAACATCGGCGGGCGGCAGGAGGGGCAAGGCCCCCTGGCCGACACCTTTGATGAGCTCAGCGAGGACAGCTTCTTCGGAGAGAAGACCTGGGAGAAGGCGGAGAGCACCATGCAGAAGCGGGTGCTGCGCCGTGCCCTGGAGCGGGCCGGCATGACGGCGGAGGACCTCAATTATATTCTGGCCGGGGACCTCCTCAACCAGTGCATCGGCTCCGCCTTCAGCCTGCGGGATTTCCCGGCGCCCTTCTACGGGCTGTACGGAGCCTGCTCCACCATGGGGGAGAGCCTGTCTCTGGGGTCCATGCTCATCGACGGCGGATTTGCCACCGCTGTGGCAGCCATGACCTCCTCCCATTTCTGCACCGCCGAACGGCAGTACCGCATGCCGGTACCCTACGGCTCCCAGCGTCCCCCCACCGCCCAGTGGACCGCCACCGCCGCCGGCTGCACCATCCTCTCCGCCCAGGGGGAGGGGCCGCGAATCACCCACGTCACCTGCGGCAGGGTGGTGGATCTGGGGGTCCGGGACGCCAACAACATGGGCGCCGCCATGGCCCCGGCGGCTGCGGATACTCTCAGCGCCTTTTTCCGGGACACCGGCGCCTCACCTTCGGACTTTGACCTCATTGCCACCGGGGACCTGGGGAAGCTGGGCAGCCAGCTTCTCCGGGAGCTGATGGAAAAGGATGGCATCCATCTGGGGGAGCAATACACCGACTGCGGCCTGCTGCTCTTCGACCTCCAGGGCCAGGACATGCACTGCGGAGCCAGCGGCTGCGGGTGCAGCGCGTCGGTCTTCAACGGCTATCTTCTTGGACAGATGGCCGCCGGACGACTCAAGCGGCTGCTGTTCGCCCCCACCGGAGCTCTGCTCTCCCCCACCTCCTCCTTCCAGGGGGAGAGCATCCCCGGCATCTGCCACGCGGTATGCGTGGAGCGCTGATTTTGGAAAGGATGGGACATGTGAATGGAATTTCTCAGGGCCTTCCTCTGCGGCGGGATTTTCTGTGCCATCGGCCAGATTCTCATCGACAAGACCCAACTGACCCCGGCAAGGATTTTAGTGGGCTATGTAGTGGCAGGCGTGATCTTACAGGCTGTCGGTGTATACGGACCCATTGCGGACTGGGGCGGAGCGGGTGCTACGGTGCCGCTGACGGGCTTCGGGGCGAATCTTGCTAAGGGTGTGCAGCAGGCAGTGGGACAGCAAGGCTGGCTGGGAATCTTCACCGGCGGCCTCAGCGCCTCCGCCGCCGGCGTGGGCGCCGCGGTACTGTTTGGCTTTTTGGCGTCGCTTCTGTGCAGGCCGGGAGAAAAACGATAAAAATGCCGCCGGAATTTCCGGCGGTATTTTTCCTCTTGACAAATACCCCCATAGGGTATATAGTAAGTCCGAACAAACCAAGAGGGAGGTTCCACGAATGGAAGATTGCTGCTGCACCTCCGGCAAGCACAAGCACCGGGAGGACGAGGAACTGCGGCGGCTGAACAACCGGCTCAGCCGCATTGAGGGACAGATCCGCGGGCTCAAGGAGATGTTGAACAACGACATCTACTGTACGGATATTCTGATCCAGGTGTCCGCTGTCAACGCGGCCCTCAACAGTTTCAGCAAGGAGCTCCTTGCCAATCACATCAAGACCTGCGTGGCGGACAACATCCGCCAGGGAAACGACGAGGTCATCGACGAGTTGGTGACGCTTCTGCAGAAACTCATGCGGTAGGGGGCTTTTTGTCCCCTCAGTCGCCGGGACTGGCTCTTTTTTGTCCGCTGACGCAGGTGATTTTTTCTGTCGGTACCCGACGGTGTTTCGTTTGGTGTTCTGCCTCCGACGGGTGACTTTTTGTGCGAGCAAAAAGTCACCAAAAACTCGCTTAGAACCAATGGTTCTAAGAACTCCTTCTGTTACCAAGATCGGGTAGCCAGAGGGGCTTTGTGTCGGTGGCTTTGTACGAGTGACGCTCCGTGGACGTGTCATGGTACGCCTAATGCCGCGCTTCGGCGCGCTCCTTCGTTGGGTTGATGATGGCTGTTTCGTCTACCGTTTTTCCGCAACTGCGCGTAAGCGTTATTGGCAAATCTTCCAGCATCGAAAGCAGAGGCCTCTGCAAATACCAAGGCAGCGCGCTGAAGCGCGGAAAGAGAGGAACCCGGACACCCCGTTGCAGCGTCACCCGTACCAACTCCCAGCAACAACGGAACAGGACTTCCCGTTTTGGGAAACCAAGGGAATCCTTAGAACCGTAGGTTCTAAGTCAACTTTTGCCTACTTTTCTTTGACGAGAAAAGTAGGCCGCCGGAGGCAGGACAAGGTATCGATACACCGTCGGGTAACGACAATAAACCAACCCAATCCCCCGTCAGAAAGAAAAAACTTCCCCTCCGGTAAAGGAGGCTCAGAAAGAAGGTATCCCTATGAGCGAAAAACCTCTCCACCATGAAAAATTCATCGTCACCGGCATGACCTGCTCCGCCTGCTCCGCCCATGTGGAGAAATCCGTCCGCCATGTGGATGGCGTCTGCGACGTCAGTGTGAACCTTCTCAACGGCAGCATGGTGGTGGACTACGACGACACCACCTCCCCCGATAAGATCGTGGCCGCCGTGGTGGACGGCGGCTATGGCGCGGAGCTGGCCTCCCAGTCCAAAAAGGACGGCCAGCGGGACGCGATGACAAAACACATTGCCTGGATGAAAAAGCGCCTCATCATCTCCGTGGTCTTCCTCATCCCACTCTTCTATATCGCCATGGGCCACATGATGAACTGGCCCCTGCCCGGCTTTCTCCACCCCACCAGCACCGCCGGCTTCTACCGCTTCGTAGCCGCCCAGGTGATCCTGCTGATCCCCATCCTCGCCGTCAACTGGGCCTACTTTTCCGTGGGATTCAAGCGTCTTTTTCAGGGCGCCCCCAACATGGACTCCCTGGTGGCCCTGGGCGCCACTGCCGGCATCGTCTACAGCGCCATCACTGTGATCCAGGGCAACATTTCCCATATGCCAGAGCTTTATTTTGAGTCCGCCGGTATGATTCTGGCCCTGGTTACCGTGGGTAAATACTTAGAGGCCCGCAGCAAGGGCAAAACCGGCGAGGCCATTGCCTCTCTCATCGCCCTGGCCCCCGAGTCCGCCGTGGTGCTCCGGGACGGCAGGGAGGTCACCCTTCCCATCGGCGAAGTAGCTGTCGGGGACACCGTGGTCGTCCGCCAGGGCGGCCGCATCCCTGTGGATGGGACCGTCCTCTCCGGCCACGGAGCCGTGGATGAGAGCGCCATCACCGGCGAGAGTTTGCCGGTGGAGAAGGACGAGGGAGACGGCGTCATCGCCGCCACCATCAACAAGGCGGGCTACCTGGAGATCCGGGCCACCCGGGTGGGCAAGGACACCACCCTCTCCCAGATTATCACTCTCATGGATGAGGCCGCCTCCTCCAAGGCCCCCATTGCCAAGCTGGCGGACAAGGTCAGCGGCATCTTCGTCCCCACTGTCATCACCATCGCCCTGGCGGCGGGTCTGCTGTGGTACTTTGTGGGCCACCAGAGCGTCAGCTTCTCCCTCTCCATTGCCATTGCGGTGCTGGTGATCTCCTGCCCCTGCGCTTTGGGGCTGGCCACCCCGGTAGCCATTATGGTGGGCACCGGCAAGGCCGCACAGCACGGCATCCTCATCAAGTCCGCCGAGGCCCTGGAGATCCTCCACCACATCAACACGGTGGTGCTGGACAAAACCGGCACCGTTACCGAGGGCAGGCCCCGGGTGACCGACCTGCGGCCCGCCTCCGGCGTATCGGAAGCGGAGTTCCTCCGGCTGGCCGCCTCCGCCGAGGCTCTCAGCGAACACCCCCTGGCGAAGGCCGTGGTGGAGCACGCCGCCGAGCAGGGGATCGCCCTTGCTTCCGCGGACAACTTCACCGCCACCCCCGGCGGCGGTGTGGAGGCCCTGGTGGAGGGCAAGCGGCTCTTGGCGGGGAACCGGCGGATGATGGAGAGCCGGGGCGTGGACGTGTCCTCTCTGGACGGGGAGGCCCAGGCTCTGGCGGAGGCTGGGAAGACGCCCCTGTATTTCGTCTCTGACGGAGCGCTTCTCGGCATGCTGGCGGTGGCGGACACGGTGAAGCCCACCAGTGCCGGGGCCATCGGCGCATTGAAGGATATGGGCATCGATGTGGTGCTCCTCACCGGCGACAACCGCCGCACCGCCGACGCCATCGGCAATCAGCTGGGTCTCAAGCACGTCATTGCCGAGGTGCTGCCCCAGGACAAGGAGCAATGCGTGGCCAAACTCCAGGCAGATGGGAAAAAGGTGGCCATGGTGGGCGACGGCATCAACGACGCTCCCGCCCTGGCCCGGGCCGACGTAGGCATTGCCATCGGGGCGGGCACCGACATCGCCATCGAGTCCAGCGACGTGGTGCTGATGAAGAGCGATCTCCGGGACGCGGTCAGCGCCATTCAGCTCAGCCGCTCGGTGATCCGCAACATCAAGGAAAATCTCTTCTGGGCATTTTTCTACAACACCATCGGCATTCCCATTGCCGCCGGGGTATTCTACCTGCCCTTTGCCTTTAAACTGAACCCCATGTTTGCCGCGGCGGCCATGAGCCTCAGCAGCGTGTGCGTGGTATCCAACGCCCTGCGTCTGCGCCGCTGGAAGCCCACCTGGGAACGCAAAACAGAAACTCCGTCCGTCCAAACAGCGGACGATCAGAAAAAGGAGGAAACTACTATGACAAAAACCATTGTGATCAAGGGCATGATGTGCGCCCACTGCCAGGCCCATGTGGAGAAGGCTCTGAGCGCTCTCCCCGGCGTCACCGCCACAGTGAACTTAGAGGCGGGCACCGCCACAGTCCAGGGCGACGCCAGCAACGAGGCCCTCACCAAGGCCGTCACCGACGCGGGCTACGAGGTGGTGGAGATCAAGTAACTCTCTCCATCAAACGAAAGAGGACCGGCAGCGGAACATTCCGCTGCCGGTCCTTTGTTCTTATGATTTATGTCAGGGTGAAGCTCCGCACCAGATATTGGCCGTTTTGCTCCACGATCTCCAGCTCCGCCCGCTGCCGCTCCTCCGGCGGAGTGTCTCCGTTCTGGCCCGCCAGCAGATAGTCCAGCCGGAGGCGGTATGCTCCATCCTCCAGCCGCTCCGGGGCGTGGATGTAATTGGCGCGGCGGCTGTAGAGGGGCTGATTGACCAGAGCGCTCTCATCCACTGGCTGGGCCTCCATGGCGTCACAGCGCTCCGTCTCCCCATAGGCCGCCAAGATGAAGTATTTTACCCCCGTGGCCATCACGGCATCGCTCTCCGGGTAAGCAGAGTAGCCCTCTTTCTCCTCGGTGAACGGGCAGATCTTCTGTCCCATGATCTCGAAGAGACCGTCCTCCACCACAGATCCATCCTCCAAATACTCCTTCTCCCAGGAGGGGAACACCCACAGATCATATTCCTCCAGATGATCCACCGTATGATCGTCAAAGAGGCTGTCCTCCGCTACTGTGTAGGTATCGTTCCAACTGTACCACTGCTGCACCATTTGAAGGGCAACTTCATGGGGGTCCAGTGCCCAGTCCGCCTCCCCGGCATCTGCCTGGGCCTGGAGCTGGGCGTAGTAGTCCGCTGCGGACAGGTCTATATCCCGGGGATACCAGAGATAGGTATTGTTCTCATCCCTCCACCGCTCCACACACCAGATGCCTCCGTCCCCCTGCTTCACCGGCTGGGAGAGGGTCAAGACCATGGCCCTTTCGTAGGAGCCGCTGATGGCGAGATCGGGGTAGTACACCGGCCAGCGGTGGGGTCCGGGGTAGGTGTAGGTCGCGCCCAGGACCTCACGCACCTCCCCATCGGTGAAGAGCTCCGCCCCCTCCTCTGCCAGGACCTGCTCCCAGATCCAGACCGCCAGTTCCTCCTGCAGGACCTGGAATTCCTCGGAAAATTCCGGTGCCCACTGAACGTCTGTGGGGATCAGGAAGGTATAATAGGCTTCCTCCGTCCGGGCCGCGGCGTGCCAGCCGCTGCTGTCGGAGGCGTAGAAGGTGCGCTCAAACTCCCCGTGGGTCATGCGGTATACATCCATCAGCCAGCCGCCCCACTCCGCCTCCCCGCCGCCGGCGTATGCCGGGGCGTGGTAGGAAACCAGGCAGTCGGGATCTTCGGCGTTCTCTTCCGCCTCCACCAGCTCTGCCAACTCCTCCGGCAGATCCATAAGCTTCTCCTGGAGAGTCCTCTCCTCCTTCGCTCCGGTGAAGGTGCAGCCCACAGCGACGCTCACTGCCAGCAGCAAGCACATCGCCGCTGCCGCCGCCATCCGGGGCTTTCGGGCAATGAGCACCACCCGCTCCCTGAGGCCGCTCCGCCAGTCGGCCATAGTGGTGGCGGTCTGCAAAAGCCGGGAGGGGGAGGCGGTTACCGCCGCCATGGCCACCAAAGTTCTGCCGTAGGCCAGCCGCTCCCCCTCGCCCAAATGGCGGATAGCCCCCTCGTCGCAGGCAAGCTCCCCGTCCCGCCGGGACAGGTCCGCCGCCCACCACACCAGAGGATCAAACCAGTAGAGGCACAGACATATCCCCCGCGCAAGGGCCCACCAGGGGTCTTTATGCCGCCAGTGCACCTCCTCATGGGCCAGCACATGGCGGAGACTGTCGGGATTTTCCAGACAGGCAGGGGTGAGGTAGACCCTGGGCCGCAGAAGCCCCACCAGACAGGGGGAGGGCACGGCGGCGGACAGGAACACCGGCAGAGGGCAATCCGCCTCCAGCGGCTTTGCCCCTATTTTCGCCCGGTGGCGGAATCTGATATTCACCGCCAGGAACCAGACCGCCATGACGGCGCAGCCCATGAGCCATACCCAGGTGAGCCACGATCCTCCCCCCTCCCGGACAGGGGAGACCCCGCCGTCGGCTGTGCCGCCGGACACCGGCTGCGTCTGGTGAGCCTCCGGGGCGGTGGACACAGCCGGAACCTCCGGGACCGACACCAGGTTCTCCCCCGGCGAAGCCGCCTCATAGACCGCTTTCTCCTCCGTCCAATTCAGCAGACTGAGGGCGCTGTGGCCAATGGGCGCCGGCACCAGCAGCCGCACCGCCGCCAACAGCCACAAGGCGTACTGGAGCCGCAGGCTGATCCGCCCTCGCATCAGCCGCCGCAGGGCGGCCAGCACCAGGATCAGCACACCGGAGGTCAACAGCACTTCCTTCATGGCACATCCTCCTCCGCCTTCCGCAAAATAGCGTACAGCTCGTCGATATCCTCCCGGGTGAGGGACTCCCGTTTGGCCAGGGTGTTCACCAGCATCCCCACACTGCCGTGGTAAGCCCGCCGCAGCAGGGACTCCGTCTCCGCCGCCGCTGCCTCCTCCCGGCTTACCGCCGCCCGGAAGGTCTTGGTCCTGCCCTCCTGATCATAAGCGATAAGTCCCTTCTCCTCCATCCGCCGGACCATGGTGGTCACCGTGCTCTTGGCCCAGCCCACCTGTTCCTTCAGCAGCCGCACCAATTCCATCAGTGTCTTGGGCCCCTCCCACAGAGCCTCCATCACCTGCCACTCCCCGGCGGACAGCATTACCGGTCGCTGCTCCATTCTCCTCACCTCCCTTGGTCTACCTTTGTAGTCCAATCGTACCATATTGGGCTACATCTGTCAACCTATATACAGCAAAATAGGCCGGAGCACAGGCTCCGACCTTTTGTATTGTCTCAATTGATCATCAAAAGCGCTCTCACGCTGTGGGGAGCCGCGCCCCCTGTCCCTCGTGCTGGATCGCCTTCCAGCAGGTGGTATCGTGGAAAAGGGAGAGCACCTGGAGGGGAAGCCAGGAGGCCATGAAAATGGGAAACAGCAAAACGGCTCCCGTCATCTCCTCCATCCGGTACCCGCCCAAAAGGCACAGCACCCCCGCTCCCAGGGCCATGGCGCAGTACCCCGCCAGGGCCATGGCCAGCAGCAGCCCCACGTCCCCCCACAACAGGGCATTCACCGCTAAAAGAAGCCCGGACACCGCCTGGGCAAAGGGAGCCAGGAGAAACATGGTCATATCCCACCGGAGGAACGGAGCGGGACTCCGGCCGCTCCACAGCCGTCCCACCTCCTGGCGGCCCACCTGCATCACCCCGCTGCACCACCGCTTGCGCTGGCGGAGGGACAGGGCAAACTGGGTAGGGGCCTCGTCGTAAGTCACCGCCTCCGGCACCCACTGGACCCGGTACCCGGCAGCGGCGCACTGGGCGGCAAACTCCGCGTCCTCGGCGATGGTGGAGGTATTCCACCCGCCAAGGCGCTCCAGCACCTCCCGATGGACCGCAAAGCCGGTGCCCACCAGCTTGGCCGACAGCCCCAGGGCCGCCCGGGGCCGGTTGAACACCCAGTCAAAGCTGGTGAAGTAGAGACCGTAGCATCCGGCCACGGCGCCGCTCCTCGGATTGCCCACCCGGTGCTGCCCCTTGCACACCCGGGCACCCGCCTCCATGGCGTCGTTGCACCGGGCCAGAAAGTCCGGGTGGACCACATTGTCCGCATCGAATACCACAAAGGCATCGTAGTCCTTCCCCATCAGCTGGCCAAGGGCCTGGTGGAGAGCGCCGCCCTTGCTGCGGACGGGACTGAGGCAGTGGATGATCTGCGCCCCCGCCGCCGCGGCGGCCGCCTCGGTGAAGTCGGTGCAGTTGTTGGGCACCACATAAATGTCCCGCAAAGCGGCGGGGTAGTTCTGCTCCAGAATACTGTCTACCAGCCCACCGATGACCCGTTCCTCATTCCGGGCAGCCACCACCACGGCAAACCGTGTCTTGGGCGATGCATAGGGTGCGGGACGGCGGCGGCGCAGAGTAAAGACCGCTATACATATAAAGTATAAGGTAAAGATTTTCAAAAGCAGCGCCAGCGCCATGGTCACATGTTCCAATGCCTCCATTGCGGCTCCTCCTCTTCGGTGAAATCAAAAGGCAGGTCTCTTTGGGACAAAAACCATGGTAGCAAAAAAAGTTTAACAGAAAAGAGGGGTAGGAATTAAGATTTCCTTAAGTCCCTTTTCTTACCGGTTCTTAAGGGTTTCTTAAAGAACCTTTCCCTTTTATCTTAAAAACATCTGTGCTACAATGATGGCGAAAGGTAGGTACGGACCCTATGCCCAATATTCTGATCTGCGACGACGAGAGGGACATCGTTGCCGCATTGAAAATCTACTTATCCACCGAGGGCTACACCCTCTTCACCGCCTATACCGGCCGGGAGGCCCTGGACGTGGTGGCCAAGGAGGAGATCCACCTCATTTTAATGGACATCATGATGCCGGAAATGGACGGGATTTCCGCCACCGCCAAGCTGCGGGAGAGCTGCAACGTGCCCATTATTCTCCTCACGGCAAAAAGCGAGAGCACTGACAAGGTGCTGGGCCTCAACGTAGGCGCTGACGACTACATCACCAAGCCCTTCGATCCGGTGGAGGTGCTGGCCCGGGTCCGCTCCCAGCTGCGGCGGTACACCCGCCTGGGGGGCATGGCCCAGAAGCCCTCCCGTCTTGTCATCGGCGGCATCGAGCTGGACGACGAGAGCAAGCGGGTCACTGTGGACGGAGAGCCGGTGAGCCTCACCCCCATGGAGTACAACATTCTCCATCTTCTCATGCAGCACCCCGGACGGGTCTACTCCTCCTCCCAGATCTACGAGCTGGTGTGGAACGAGGCGGCCCTCGGTTCCGAGAGCGCCGTGGCAGTCCATATCCGCCACCTGCGGGAAAAAATTGAGATCAACCCCTCCGAGCCCCGGTATCTGAAGGTGGTGTGGGGCCTCGGCTACAAAATGGAGGACATGAAGTAAGCGTCCTCCCCGACAAACTGGAAAAGGAAGGAATCCTTATGCTGAAAAAAGTTTTGCTCTTCTGCCTCCTCCCCGTGGCCATTCTGGCCGGTGTGGGCATGGTCATCGTCCGGAGGGTCCGCCGTTATGTCTGATCTGCGGAGCAGCCTGCCGGTGAAGGTGGCTGCGGCGTTTTTGACGGTGGTGCTGTCCCTGGTGGCCATTCTCTCCTCCATCGCCTTTGTGGTGGCCTACAACGAGGGCTATTATGAGGAGGCCCCCTCCCCCCTCACCTATGCCGACACTGAGGCGGCCAAGGGTACCGCCGAGGCCCTCTGCCACAACGCCCTGTGGGACGTGGACTATGACGTGTCCGACTACGGGCAGATCTCCCTCACTATCACCAACAGCGAGGGGGAGGTGGTCCTCCAGCAGGGAGATCCCTCGTGGCGGGACGCCGTCTTTTCAATGGACCTGCACCTCTCCGGCAACATCACCGAGGCCCGGAACCTTCCCGAGGGGGAGTACCAGGCGGTCCTCACCGTAGGCGGCTTTCAGGAGGGCAAGGGAAGAAATCCCTTCTATGAGATCGCACTGCTCTTCGACACCGTCTATCCCATCCGTACACTTCTGATGCCTACGGCCATCATCACCATTCTGCTGTCCATGGTGGGCATCGTATTTCTCTGCTGTGCCGCCGGGCACAAAAAGGGTGCCGAGGGGATCGTCCCCAACGTCCAGGACCGGATTCCTCTGGATCTCTACCTCTGCGGAGACGCGGTGCTGGTGTCCTTCCTGTTCATGATCTGGGACAGCCTCAGCTACAGCCTGGACCCCCTTCTCCGCCTCTTTTTCTACTGTCTCAGCTTTCTTCCGGCGGGCTTCATGGTGCTGGCCCTGCTGATGACCCTCTCCACCCGGCTGAAGCTGGGCCGCTTCTGGGAAAACACAGTCTGCTGGCGGATTCTGCGCTTTGCCCGGCGTCTGGTCCGTGCCCTTTTCCGGGGCCTCGTGGAGTTTTTCCACCTGCTGCCCATGACATGGCGGGCGGCAGGACTCACCGCAGCCGTTCTGGTTCTCCAGTCCTTCCTCTTTTATTGGGCCAACTGGGATATGTTCATGATGGTCCTGATGCTTGCCATGGATTTCTTCCTTTTGGTGTGGGCGGTATACCTCAGCTGGAGCCTCCAACGGCTGAAAAAGGCCGGGCAGGCTCTGGCGGAGGGACAGCTGGACGCCAAGGTGGACACCCGCATGATGCTGTGGGACTTCAAGCGCCACGGGGAAAACCTCAACGCCATCGGCGAGGGCATGAACCGGGCGGTGGACCAGCGGATGCGGTCGGAGCGGCTGAAGACGGAGCTCATCACCAACGTGTCCCACGACATCAAAACCCCTCTCACCTCCATCGTCAACTATGTGGATCTTCTGAAAAAGGAGGAGCTGCCTCAGACGGCAGCGGAATATGTGGCGGTGCTGGACCGGCAGAGCCGGCGGCTGAAGAAGCTGACGGAAGACCTGGTGGAGGCCAGCAAGGCGTCCACCGGCAACATGAAAGTGGAGCTCCAGCCCATCGTGGTCAATGAGATCATTCATCAGGCCATCGGCGACTATGACCAGCGCCTTACCGCCGGAAAGCTGGAGACCATTGTGAGCACCTACCAGGGCAATGTGTCCGCCATGGCGGACGGGCGGCTTCTCTGGCGGGTGCTGGATAACCTCCTCAGCAACGTGTGCAAATACGCCATGGCGGGCAGCCGGGTGTATATCGATCTCAGCGAGAAGGAGGGCCATGTGCTCCTCAGTATGAAGAATGTGTCCCGGGACCCTCTGAACATCAGCGCCGACGAGCTGATGGAGCGGTTTGTCCGGGGAGACGCCTCCCGGCACACCGAGGGCAGCGGCTTAGGGCTGAACATCGCCAAGAGCCTCATGGAACTGATGGGCGGCACCTTCGCCATCAGCGTGGACGGAGACCTCTTCAAGGCGGAACTGACGCTGAAGGGCGTACGAGATGCAGAAAGGAGCGGCAAACTGATTGGAGATTCTCTACAGCTATGACGGCAGCCTCCCCGGCTTCCTCTGCTGCGTCTTTGACAGCTACCTCTACCACGAGACCCCCGCGGACATCCAGTCCGCGGGGGCCTTGGAGCCTACGCTGTTTTCTGTACGGGAAGTGGTCACCGACGAGGGTCACGCCCAGCGGGTGAAAACCAAGCTGGCGGAGCTCTCCCCCCGGGCCTGGGAGCTTGTGTGGAAGGGCTTTCTCACCTGCGCCGACCAGCGGGAAATGATGCTCTACCGCTTTATTCGCCGCCTTCTCCGGGAAGGCCCCTCCCTTCTCCGCCGCCTCACCGCCGACGAGGTACTGCCTCTCACCAAAGCGGTGCAGCATTTAGAGAGCGAGGCCCACCTTCTTAAGGGCTTTGTCCGGTTCTCTGACCTCGGCGGCGTCCTCACCGGAGAGATCCGGCCCAAAAACCGGGTACTGCCTCTGCTGCGGCCCCACTTCTGCGCCCGGTGCCAGGGGGAGCGGTTCCTCCTCTACGACCGGAGCCACCACGAGGTGCTCCTCTCCCAGGATGGGAAGTGGTGCATCTCCCCCTTGGAGGAGTTCACCATGGCCGCCCCCGACGAGACGGAGGCAAACTTCCGCCGCCTCTGGAAGCGATTTTACGACACCATTGCCATAGAGGAGCGGTACAACCCCAAAACCCGCCGGACCCACATGCCCATGCGGTACTGGGAGACTATGACGGAGTTTCAGGACGCGTCCTTTTTCACTCCCGGGCCGCAAACTCCCGGCGGAGCCGGTCCAGGGCCCGCCGCTCCAGACGGGATACCTGCACCTGGGATACCGACAGAATCCGGGCCGTCTGGGCCTGGGTCAGCCCCTTGAAAAAGCGGAGCAGAATGGTCTTTTTTTCGCTCTCCGGCAGCGCCTCCACGGCGCTGCGGAGGGCGATTTTTTCCACCATTCCCTCCTCGCCCTCCCCGTCCTTCAGGGTGGACTCCAGCGTGAGGCCCTCCCCCACCTCCTGCTGGAGGCTCTCCGGCGGGGCGCAGGCCAGCTCCGCTGTGGCGATCTCCTCCGCCGTGTAGCCGGTTTCCGCCGCTAATTCCGACAGGGTGGGCTCCCGCCCCAGCTGGTGGGCCAGCCGCTCCCGGGCGCTGAGCACCGTCATGGCCTGCTCCCGAAGGCCACGGCCCACCTTCACCGGCCCGTCGTCCCGCAGAAACCTCCGGATCTCCCCGGCGATCTTGGGCACGGCGTAGGTGGAAAACTGGGTGCCGTACTCCAGGTCAAAGCCCCGGATGGCCTTGAGGAAGCCCACGCAGCCCAGCTGGTACAGGTCCTCCGCCTCCACTCCCCGGCCGGTGTAGCGGCGGACAATGCTCCAGATGAGGCCGCCGTTTTCCCGGATCAGCTGCTCACAGGCCTGCTGGTCTCCGTGGTGAGCAGCCTCCAGCAGTTCCCGGTTCACCGCTTTCCTACCCGCTGGGCGAGGCGCCGCCGCATCACCACCTTGGTGCCCTGGCCGGGCTTGGAGGTAATGCGGAGGGTGTCCATGAAGCTCTCCATGATGGTAAAGCCCATGCCGCTGCGCTCCTCGCCGCCGGTGGTGTAGAGAGGCTGGCGGGCCTGATCCACATCGGCGATGCCGCAGCCCCAGTCCCGGACGGTGAACTCCAGAATGTCCCCCTCCAGAATCCGGCCCTTCAGCACGATCTTCCCCAGGGTATCCGGGTAGGCGTGAACGATGGCGTTGGTCACCGCCTCGCTGACAGCGGTTTTGATGTCCCCCAGCTCCTCTAAGGTGGGGTCCAGCTGAGCGGCAAAGGCCGCCGCCGCCATGCGGGCGAAGCCCTCGTTGGCGCTGCGGCTGGGGAAGGTGATGGTTATGTAATTGGTGGCTTTCATGGCGCACCTCCTATATGAGTTTCACATACCGGCTGAGCCCGGCGGTGTCCAGCACCCGGGCGGCCTGCTTGGGGATGTTCACCACAATGAGGTTGCCCCCCAGGGCCTCCATGCGCCGCTTGGCCCGGAGGATCACGGCGATGCCGGAACTGTCCATAAAGGTCAGGCCCTCCAGGTCCAGAATGGTCTTCACCGGGAGGTTCTGCTCCATCAGGGCGTCCAGCCGGTCCATAAGGCCCTTGGCCCCGTGGTGGTCCAGCTCCCCGCTGAGGCGGATGGTCAGCGTCCGCTCCGCCAGCTTGGTTCTTAGTTCCAAACGAGTCACACCTTTCTTTCGTTCTCTTCTTCCAAAAGTATAGCTTGTCCGCCGGGCAGTTTTCGTCGAAAGCCGGAGGAGCGGGAAACTTTACCGCCTTCTGTATCCGGACAGCAAAAAGGACCTGTACCCACAGGATACAGGTCCTTTTTACCGCTGTTCGCGTTTTCAATTCCACCCCTCAGGGCTGGAGGAATCCTTTTCCGAAAATTTCGCTGGAGTTGGCCACAATCATAAAGGCCCTGGGATCCTCCTGCTTGAGACGGCGGCGGAGCACCACCGCCTGCCCCCGGGAGAGAACCGTGAGGACGATATAGTGGGCCTCGTGGGTATAGGCTCCCTGGGCCTGCCACACAGTGGCCCCCCGGCCAAGGGTGTGGATCACATAGTCGCACAGCTCCTCCGGATGGCTGGTCACCACAAAAAACGCCTTGCGGCGGTTGAGGGACTCGATGGTGCTGTCCACCAGCACCGACTTCAGCGCCAGACCCAGGAGGGAGCAGAGCCCCGCCTTGGCGTCAAAGACCACCAGCGCCCCGGCGGCAATGGCAATGTCGGTGATCAGCAGCGCCCGGCCCACATCCAGGCCCGAATACTTCTTCAGGATCATGGCGGCGATATCGGTGCCGCCGGAGGATGCGTCGATGTTGAAGAGGATGGCGGACCCAAGCGCCGGCAGGATCACCGCGAAAAACAGCTCCAGCATCAGCTCGTCAGTAAGGGGAGCCGTCAGGGGCACCACCCAGGAGAACACCTGGATCAGCCCCAGGGACAGCAGGGAACAGTACACCGTCCGAAAGCCGAAGTTCCGGTCCAGCGTCAGAAATCCAAGGATCAGGAAGAGAATATTGATGATGGAGTTGTAAGTGGAGGGAGAGAGGACCGGCAGGAGCTTGCCCAGCAGCACAGACAGGCCGGAGACGCCGCCCATGGAAAAATTGTTGGGAAACTTGAAAAAATAGACGCCCACCGAGATCATCAGGGTGGCAACGTTCATCCAGAAAAATTCCCAAAGCTTACGCTTGTGTTCTTCTTTCATCTGGGGTTCTCCTTTCCAAAACACGCTCCACCCCCTCCGCAGGGGGAGCGCATCGGACTGATCTTTAAAAAATTTCTTGACAGCAGACGAAGAGGACATGCCTTTGGCATGTCCTCTCTTCACGTTCAGGCAATCAGCCGTCAATCAGACGGCAGGCACCAATATAGGTTCTGCTCCAATAGCCGCTCTGGAGGGTATCAATAGACACCACCTCGTTGGAGTTGGGGGCGTGGATGAAGTTGCCGCCGCCGATATAGATGCCCACATGGCTGGCGCCGCTGCTGGCGTAGCGGGTATCCAGGAAGAACACCAGATCGCCCATCTGCAGCTGATCCTTGGCCACTTCCACGCCATAGGACATCTGGCCGGTGGCGGAGTGGGGCAGGGCATATCCGAAGCCCTGGTAGATATACATGGTGAAGCCGGAGCAGTCAAAGCCGGAGGGAGACGCTCCGCCGTATACATACTGGGTGCCGATATAGGTGCAGGAGGTGTCCACCACGCTCTGCTTGATGGCAGTGGTATCCGCGGAGAGAGCGGATGCGGCGGCGGCCTTCTCGGCAGCCTCCTCTTCCGACATCACATTGATCACATAGTCCTTATGTACATACCCGGTAGCGCCGCCGTAGCTGGTCTGGTACCAGTCGCCCTCCTCGCCCACCAGGGTGATGGTGGCTCCGTCGGGGATCAGGGTCAGCACCTCAGAACTGGTGCTGGCGCTCTGCCGCAGCCGGAGTGCGGAGGCATCTACCGTGCCTACGTCGGCAGCGGCCGCCGTGGTGGTCAGCAGCGCCGCGGCTGCCAGGGTCATCATAAGAACCTTACGCGCGATCTTGTGAACTCTCTTCTGCATTTCTTACTCCTCTTCTGTACAAATTCCGTTGCTTTCTTCTGCTTCCTTCCGCTTAAACCTTCATAGGGGGAGTTCGCTTATTTGCCGCTCAGGGCCCGCTCCAGCCAGACGCCGCCGAAATCCAGGGCGGAATACAGGCTGTCCTTCTCGCTCTTTTTCACGATCCGGTCACGGGGCTTGAGATTGGGGGCAGTCCGCTGCAGCTCCAGAGAGACCTTGGTGGCCACATCTAAATCCTGCACCTTCTTGCTCTCACGCACCTGCATGAGGATAATATAAGGATCGGCCATAGAGCCGTAATAGATCATATTTCCGACACGGCGGAGAGGATGTCCCTTGTACATCAGGCCTTCCGCCTTCTGTCCATTCGCCATGGGCGCTCACTCCTTTCAAGTAATTACAAATTGTAACTGAATTGTAACATTTCCAGACACTACTGTCAATGGCAGATTTACTACTTTTTTCTTCCAAATTTCTACAGATCCCCCAATTCTTTCGACCACTACAGGGTTTTTTCAGCAGTTTCCCCCTCTGCCAGAGAGGAAACAAAAGTATCAAACGGTAACAGAAGAAGCGGTATTTTGTACAGAAAAGCCCACCGGTACAGGCGGAGAACGCCTGCAAAAGGCGCGGAAAACGGCCCCGATACGGAGAAAAAGCCGACCGCCTGCGCCGATCCAGGATCTGCGGCAGGCGTCGGCTTTCCGGCGGCCTGAGGCCGGAGTCACGCTCCCATTGTCCGACGATGAGCATATCGAACAACAACCGGCACTGGCGGGAGCCGCCGTTGCCGGTATTGTCCATTATACCGAAGAGACCGGGTCCTGTCAATCGCTTTCCCTGCACTCTCCGCCTTGCCAGGGGGAAAAATCTCTGCTATACTGCATCTATTCCCATCAATTGAAACCGGAGGAATCCATGAAGCGCCGTTTCGACCTGATTTTGATCCTCCTGCTGCTGACTGTGGCGGGAGTGCTGTTTTTCTTCCTCCGCCCCGGCGGAGAGGGGCAGTATGTACTGGTAACGGTGGATGGTCAGGAGTACGACCGCTACCCCCTCAGCGAGGACCGCACCATCACCATCGGGGAGGAGGACTACAATATTTTAAAGATCCATGACGGCGCCGCCGCCATCACCGAGGCCAACTGCGGCGACCACACCTGTGTGCGCACCGGTGAGATCCGCCGCAGCGGCGAGAGCATCATCTGTCTGCCCCACAAGGTGGTGGTAAAGGTCATCGGCGGGGAGAACAGCACTGTGGACGCGGTGAGCTGAGAGGAGACTGCCCCATGAAAACCCGTGACATTGCCCGCTTTGCCCTGCTGACCGCCCTGGCCATGGTGCTGTCCTGGGTGGAGAGTCTGGTGCCCCTTTCGGTAACGGTGCCGGGGGTGAAGCTGGGCCTTACCAATCTGGTGGTCCTCTTCGCCCTCTACCGCATGGGCACCCGGGCCGCCTGGTGCCTCTCCCTGGTACGGGTGCTGCTGGTGTCCTTTACCTTCGGCAACGCCTTCAGCCTGTGGTACAGTCTGGCAGGAGCGATTTTGAGCCTCCTTGTGATGATGGCCCTGAAGGCCACCGGAAAGTTTTCCGTCACCGGCGTCAGCGTGGCGGGAGCGGTGTGCCACAACCTGGGCCAGATCCTGGTGGCCATGGCCGTTCTCCGGAGCACCGCCGTGGCCTTCTACTACCCTGCCCTGGTCCTCTCCGGCACCATCGCCGGCGTCTGCATCGGCCTTGCCGGCGGCGTGCTGGTCCGCCGCATCCGTATTTGAAGAAGAAATCCCCTCTTTTCTCCCCGGAGTTCCCTTCTCCGGGGAGTTTTTTCCGTTTTCCGCCGAAAATTCCCCTTGACTTTTGGAGGAGGATCGTGTATCATAGTTGAAGTTGTAAAGCGGCTACACTTTACACAAAGGAGGAACACCCGTGAAAAACCAGACGTACCGCATGACCATGCTCTATGACTTTTACGGGGAACTTCTGACCGAGCGGCAGAAGGAATTCTTTGATCTCTATTATAATGAAGACCTGTCCCTGTCTGAAATCGCCGAGAACAACGGCATCTCCCGCCAGGGCGTCCGGGACGTGATCGTCCGGGCGGAGGGGATCATGCAGGAGATCGAGGACAAGACCGGCTTGATCCGCCGTTTCCTTTCCATGCAGGGGGATCTGGACAAGATTTTGTCCGCCGCCCAGCAGATCAAGACCATCAACTACCGCCAATACGAAAATCCCACCATCGACAGCTGCCTGAAGCAGATCAGCGACGCCGTGGCGGCGCTGAAGGAATGAGAAGGAGAGACATCCATGGCTTTTGAAGGCCTTTCCGAAAAATTAAACGCGGCGTTCAAGCGCCTGCGGGGCAAGGGCCGCATCACCGAGGCCGACGTGCGGGAGGCCATGCGGGAGGTCCGTCTGGCCCTTTTAGAGGCCGACGTCAGCTTCAAGGTGGTCAAGGACTTCGTTGCCTCCGTCACGGAGCGGGCCGTAGGCGCCGACGTGCTGGAGAGCCTGACCCCCGCTCAGCAGATCATCAAGATCGTCAACGAGGAGCTCACCGCTCTCATGGGCGGCACCAACGCCAAGATCGCCTTCGCCTCCAGCGGACCGACCATCATCATGATGGTGGGCCTCCAGGGCGCCGGTAAAACCACCAACGGCGCCAAGCTGGCGGGGTACCTCAAGTCCCGCATGGGCAAGCGCCCCCTGCTGGTGGCCTGCGACGTGTACCGCCCCGCCGCCATCACCCAGCTGCAGGTGGTGGGCGAACAGCTAAGCATCCCGGTGTTCGCTCTTGGACAGGTCAACCCGGTGCAGATCGCCCAGCACGCCCTGCGCTACGCCAAGGACAACGGCTTCGATACCATTTTGCTGGATACCGCCGGCCGGCTCCACATCGACGAGCAGCTGATGACGGAGCTGAAGAAGATCAAGGCCGCCGTTCACCCCAACGAGATCATGCTGGTGGTGGACGCCATGACCGGTCAGGACGCGGTGAACGCCGCCACCGCCTTTGACGAGGCGCTGGGCATCGACGGCGTGCTGCTGACCAAGCTGGACGGCGACGCCCGTGGCGGCGCTGCTTTGAGCATTCGGGCCGCCACCGGCAAGCCCATCAAGTTTATCGGCACCGGCGAGAAGCTGGACATGATCGACGTGTTCCACCCCGACCGGATGGCCTCCCGGATTCTCGGCATGGGGGACATGCTCTCACTCATTGAGAAGGCGGAGCAGAGCTTTGATGAGAAGCAGGCCGCCAAGCTGGAGGAGAAGCTGCGGAAAAACCGCTTCACCCTCAGCGACTATCTGGATCAGATGCAGCAGCTGAAGAAGATGGGCGATCTCAGCCAGATCGCCGGCATGATGCCGGGACAGCTGGGCAAGCAGATGCAGAACGCCCAGATCGATGAGAAGATGCTGGCCCGGACCGAGGCCATCATTCTCTCCATGACTCCCAAGGAGCGGGAGAATCCCGGCCTCCTCAACGCCAGCCGCAAGCGCCGGGTGGCCGCGGGCTGCGGGCTGGAGGTCGCGGATGTAAACCGGCTGCTCAAGCAGTTTGAGATGATGCAGCAGCTGACCCGGCAGCTGTCCAAGGGCCGCGTCCCCGGTCTCGGCGCCATGGGCAAGATGAGCGGCATGGGCAAAATGCACGGCTTTGGCCGGAAAAAGCGCCTGAAGTAACTCTTTGTTTATCATTGTCAATTGGCTCTCTCAATTGTCAATTGCATAAAATTATTTCTTTACTATATTATTTGGAGGATGTAAATCATGGTTAAGATCAGACTGCGCCGCATGGGCGCCAAGAAGGCTCCTTTCTACCGCGTTGTGGTGGCCGACAGCCGCTTCCCCCGGGACGGCCGCTTCATCGAGGAGATCGGCACTTACAATCCCTGCGTGTCTCCCGCTGAGATCAAGATCGACGCCGAGCGCGCCAAGGAGTGGATCAAGAGCGGCGCTCAGCCCACCGACACCGTTCGTGCTCTGCTGAAGAAGGTCGACGTTCTTTAATCGGCTGGAGGAGACCGGCATGAAGGACTTGCTGCTCTACATCGCCCAAAACCTTGTAGAGAACCCTGACGCCGTTTCTGTCACAGAGATCGAAGGCGACGGGGAACTGACGCTGGAGCTGCGCGTTGCCCCCGAGGACATGGGGAAGGTGATCGGCCGCCAGGGCCGCATCGCCAAGGAGATCCGGACCCTGATCCGCTCCTACGCCCAGCGCACCGGCCAGAAGGTTACGGTGGATATCGTAGACTAAAAGAAAAAGCATCCAGGGCAACAGAAATTGCCCCGGATGCTTTTTTCTCAAAATCCCGATCTGGCTGTCAGGCGCGGTCACGAAACAGAAGATCGCCGAGCTGCTGTATGTCCTGATCGGAGAGGGTCGTCCCCGACTGGTAGGTCTGCAGCTGGACGCTCCGCTCCTGACCGTCCTCCCGGTACCACACCACCGGCGCCGCGAAATAGCTGGTGAGTTCCTCCTGTTCCGTCTGCTCAAAAATCAGCTGCACCTCCACCTCCTGCCCGGGCGCTACCTCCACAGGGCCGTCTTGCAGGTCCAGAACCTCGCCGTCTTGCACCACGGCGCCGATGGCGGTGGAATACTGGGCCGCCTCCACCGCGGTGATGGTGAGGGGCTCATCAGAGGTATTGAGGAAAAAGGCGTGGTAGTCCTTCAGTCCCAGGCCCAACGCGCCCGCCGCGCAGGACCGCAACTCCAACGAGGCGAAGCGGTCATTTCCTTCCCGCTCCACCTCAAACACCAGGTTCTCCACCCCCGAGATGGTCTGGCCATTGACGGTGAGTTCCCGCAAGTGGAAGGACTCCGCCTCCCCCGGATCTCCGGTGATCGTCACCGTTCCCTGGACCTGGTAGAGGTCATATCCCCCGATGGACGCGGCTTTCGTCAGGCTGCAATTCTCCAGAGAGGCCCAGGGCACATCGAAGGCCGCATAAAAGGACGCGGCAGCCCCATCCCATCCGCTGTCTCTTGTTGCCACCAGTTGGACGGCAAAAGGGCTACCCAGCTGTCGGTCGCAGAGGGAACTGCCGTAGAGGGGTCGAGACTGCCACTGCCCCGGCTCCGGCTGTTTTACCCCATACCAGATCAGGAGTGCCAGCGCGGCGGCGCATACAAAGAAGCCCCCAAGAACCTTTTTCCTCGGCATCGTCATTGATAGACCACCTCGATATAGATATCAGCAGGTTCATACACGTATCCTGACCCGCGATAGTTTTTCTGCGGCGGCTGCGTCCCCATCGCTACCACATAATATAAATCCGCTGTGTAAACCTTAGTTTCAGTAAACATCGACAACTTGCTATAGCGACTTGCATCAGCAGGATAATACGCCGCTGCAGAGAAAGATTTTGTTATCGATCTTGTGAATGCTTCTGTAGCTCCGACCGTACCCGCATCGAAACTGACGCCTGCTGTCTTCTGTGTAGTTAAGGAAAGCGTATGACTTACCGTGTTTGTCAGGATGTACTGTGAAACCTTTCCCCAAGCAGAAAAAATGTCCTGTTCCAACTCTTTCTCCGTTCTTTTGAAAACCTTATTGCTAATTTCATAGTAGTGAATCGAATCGGACTTCGGAGAAATTACATCTCCAGTATAGGCATACGAGATTGCCATGGAAGACAGTAGCATAGCGCACAGGAAACCCAGCGCAAGCACTCTGCGAAACCGCTTAATGGTTTTCTTCATAAATATACCTCCCTCAAAGTCGTATCCTGTTTCATACACTTTACAAACAAGCGCCCTGTTTCTCTCCCCATGAACCACCTCCGTCCTTCTTCAATCGCCCGGTTTTCTTTTTCAAAAAACTACCATCTTTCTGGAATAAATGCCATTTTATCTGCCATTTTTGACTTATTTTTACTTATAGTATAGCAAATATCTGTTTCACTGTCCATATTATACTTTCATAAATATGATTACATGAATTTGTGAACCTTAACATGCCCTTTATGTCCCTTCTCCAATTTCACGGATGGACGCCGCGGGCAGCCTGCACGCCCACTTGTCCGCACTACCAAAAAAGTCCCGCGTCCGGCAAATGCGGACGCGGGACCTTCCCCTGTATGAAAATCTGCTTGGAAAGAGCAATCAGCGAATTTCGATCTGACGGGACACAGGAGCCTCAGGCTGAGCCTTGGGCAGATTCAACTCCAGCACCCCGTTGTTATAGGCAGCGGTGATGGCGTGCTCCTGAATACCGGAGACATCAAAGCTCCGGGTGAAGGAACCGTACCGGCGCTCTCTCCGGATGTAGTTGCCCTTCTTGTCCTTCTCGTCGTTGGACTCGTTGTGCTGGGCAGTGATGGTGAGGATGCCGTCCTTCACATGGAGCTGGATATCCTCCTTATTGAAGCCGGGCAGTTCAGCCTCCAGAACGAACTTGTCGCCCTCATCCCGGATATCGGTGCGGAAGGCGGCCACGGCATTGCTGCCGCCGAAGAAATTGCGCTCAAAATTATCAAACACGTTGAACAGATTATCGTTGCGCTCAAAGGGAATCATACCAAACATAATTCATTATCCTTTCAATCCCATATTTGGAATGTGGAGAGGCACCCCTCAGGGTTCCCTGCCTCTCTCTCATTTCTTGATTTTAGTATATCCCCGGTTTGTGAACAAAGCTTGCATTCTTTGTGTCCAAATTGTGAATTTTAGCACTCCGACATAGAGAGTGCTAAAATTTTCTTTTTCTTCAAAATTCCCCGAAAAGCTGCGATTCTCCTCTTTACGCCCCAGCAGAAATAGGGTATACTACTCCACTGCGAGAGGCACTGTGCCTGTCAGGGCACAGCTTGAAAAGGAAGAGGAGAACCACCATGAAAAAGCGGCAGAACGATCTGGGGCAGGACCCCATTTTTTCCCTGGTGCTGCGTCTGGCCATTCCCACCATGCTCGCCCAGCTGGTGAGTGTGCTGTACAGCATTGTGGACCGGATGTACATCGGCAACATCCCGGATATCGGCACTACGGCCCTGGCCGGAGTGGGCGTCTGCGGTCCCATTGTGACGCTGCTCTCCTCCTTTGCCACCCTCATCGGCCTGGGCGGCTCCCCCATCATGGCCATGCGGATGGGCCAGGGGCAAAAGGACATGGCCCAGCGGATCTTGAATACCTGCTTCCTGGTGCTGGTGGTTCTTTCCCTGGGACTCACCGCTCTGTTCCTTCTGACCAAGGAGCACCTGCTGCTGTGGTTCGGCGCCAGTGCGGACACCTTTCCCTATGCCGACACCTACATGACCATCTATACCGCCGGTACCTTCTTCGCCCTCATGGCCACGGGGATGAACAGCTTTCTCATCTGCCAGGGCTTCTCCGGTCTCGGTATGGGGACGGTGATGCTGGGCGCGGCGCTGAACATCGTGCTGGACCCCGTGTTCATCTTCCTGTTGGACCTGGGGGTGGCGGGGGCGGCCGTCGCCACAGTGCTCTCCCAGATGGCCTCCTGCGCCTTTGTGCTGCTGAGTCTTCGGAGCAGGAAAATGCCCGTCCGGCTGGGGTGGGGCGGCTTTCGATGGGCCATCGTCCGGAAGGTGCTGGCCTTCGGCGTTTCCCCCTTTCTGATCATCGCCACCGACAGCATACTGCTCATCGTCCTCAACGCCGTCCTCCAGCACTATGGCGGCCCCGGCTTCGGCGACACGCTGGTGGCCTGCGCCACCATTGTTCAAAGCTACATGCTGCTGATCACCATGCCCATGGGCGGCATCACCCTGGGGTGCCAACCGGTGATCAGCTTCAATTACGGCGCCGGGCGGCCCGACCGCATCCGCAGCGCCATGAAAGTCATCGTGGGGCTGTGTGTCCTCTTCTGCACCCTGATGCTGGTGGTGACCTACACCCTCTCTCCCCTCTTTACCCGTCTCTTCACCGATGATGCTGACACGATGGCCCGGTCCGTAACCTATATCAAACGCTTCACCTGCATGCTGCTGCCCCTGGCCGTTCAGTATCCCCTTGTGGATGAGATGACCGCTCTGGCCCAGGTACGCCGTGCGCTTTTCTGTTCCCTGTTCCGCAAAACCGTCTTCTTCACCGGTCTTCTGGCCCTGCCGTTCTTTTTCGGTGCCGAGGCCACCTTCTTTTCCGAGCCCATCGCTGATCTGGTGGCCGCCACCATGACCTCGGTACTGTTCCTGCGGTCCTTTCCCAGGGTGCTGCGCCAGTGCGAAACCTTCCGGGAGCACCCCACAGAGCCAATCTGATCCCTTCGCTTCCGATTGATAAAAAACGCAGCCAGCCCTCCAAAAAAGAGGACTGGCTGCATTGTTTCCATCAAAACAGCTCTGAACAGTAATCCCTTATGCCGCGACGCTGTCATCACTCTGGGGCTCTGCAGTGAAATACACGAAGAAAACATCTCCCTCGCTTTCATCATCAAAAAGCTCCAGGTAGGAGATGGAAAAGTCCGTCTCCCCTTCCGGCACCTCAAAAACCAGGAGGCCGCTGCGCTCCTCGTCTACTCCCAGATCATACTCCGAAGGAAGCTGCTGATCGGAGAGAGCGTCCATATAGTAGGTGATCGGCACATCATAGGCGTCGTCGGCATCGGAGCTCCACTGGATCTGGAAGTCGGTGTCAAACATGGGGATACTCTCCTGGAAGGTGTTCTTCACCGTCACATCAGCCACCAGCAGCTGATACCCCTCCTGAGCGGCGGTATATCCCTCAAAACTGTCGCACAGATAGGCGCTGTTCACTGTGTAATCAAAGAAGTAGGTATGCATGGTATCCCCCATGCCCCCTTCGCCATATCCGTCCTGAGCCTGTCCCTCCTGACTGCTGCAACCAGCCAGCATCGCCAGGCAGAAAATACCAATCAAAACTGCAAAACTTACTTTTTTCATCTTTATTCTCCTTCCCAATCGGGCTCCTTTTTCTTATCGCACATAATGTCAAGCAGAGCCGTCCAGGCTACTTTAACATATTTTAAGCAAAAAGAGAAGCCCTATTTTTCCATGCAGCCATCCGCTGCAGGAGAAGGAGCAATCGCTCCGCAAAGGCTCCGAGACAAAAAAGGGCGCCCTGTCAGTGACAAGGCGCCCTTTTTTCTGTATTCTGCGGTTTTTTCTCAATCCTTACAGGCTCTTCAGCAGACCGGTGGCCTCGTTGAACTCGTTAATGAGTTCATCCAGCTCCTTGGCCTGAGCATGGACGGCATCCCAGGTACCCTTGGTGTCGTACCACTGGGCGTTCAGATCCTTCACATCGCGGGCCTGCTGCTCCACCCAGGTGTAGTACTTCAGGTTGTGGACCCGCTTGCGGTCTGTGTAGGTCAGCTCCATCATACTGTCGGTCTTCAGGCCCAGCATGTGGAGGTTGTGGTCCAGAGATGCCTCGTGGGCGTTGTAGGCGCCGTGCATCTCGTTGAGCTCCTCGATGCGGCTCTGGTACATCACCGCGCTGTCGGTGAGGACGGTGCCCACCACATCGTTCTCGGTGAGCTCGTAGTACTTGGCCATCTTGATGCAGCACAGCACGTTGGCGATGCCGGAGATGCCCAGCCAGGTCAGCTTCTCGATGAGCGCGTCGTCCAGCTTCAGCTCCTCCTTCAGGTACTTCTGACCCTCGGGAGTGTTGAACAGCCGCAGCAGGCGCTGGGAGTCCTCATCGTCAATGTCGATGACCATGTCGGTGTTCTTCACATTGTGGATCCAGGGGATGTGCTTGTCGCCGATGCCCTCGATCCGGTGGCCGCCAAAGCCATTGTCCAGAATGGTGGGGCACTGCAGCGCCTCGCCAACCGCCAGCTTCAGGTGGGGATAGCGCTCCTTCAGCAGATCGCCCGCGCTCATGGTGCCGGCGGAGCCGGAGGTAAAGCAGGCGCCGGCGAAGTTGTCGCCGGGACGCTTGACGGCCTCAAAGAGGTCGGCCAGAGCGTAGCCGGTGACATTGTAGTGCCACAGGGGGTTGCCCATCTCCTCAAACTGGTTGAAGATCATCATGGTGGGGTCCTGCTTCAGCTCCCAGGTCTTGTCGAAGATCTCCTTCACATTGGACTCGCAGCCGGGGGTGGCGATGACCTGGCCGGCAATCTTGGAGAGCCAGTCGAAGCGCTCCTTGCTCATCTCGGCGGGCAGGATGGCCACGCTGTCGCAGGCCAGGAGCTTGGAGTTGAAGGCGCCGCCGCGGCAGTAGTTGCCGGTGGAGGGCCAGACGGCGTGGTGGTAAGTAGCGTCAAACTGACCGGTCACCAGGCGGGGAGCCAGGCAGCCGAAGGAGGCGCCCACCTTGTGGCAGCCGGTGGGGAACCACTTGCCCGCCATCGCGATAATCCGGCAGGGTACGCCGGAGAGAACAGAAGGAATCTCCACATAGTTGGGCACTGCCTGATAGAGGCCGCCAAACTCCTTGGCCTCGTTCTTCCAGGTAATGCGGAACAGATTCAGGGGATTCACATCCCACAAGCCCACATCCTTCAGCTTCGCCTGAATCTTCTCGGGGATGGTCTCAGGGTTTTGCATCTGGGCGATGGTGGGGATGATGATGTTGTTTTCCTTGGCCTTCTGAATGTTGTGCGCAAGGCCCTCCTTGTGGATGCTCAGGTCAATCTTACCCATTGTTTTTTTCCTCCTGTTTTGTATCAATGTAGGAATAGAGTGTATATTTAGAAATACCGAAGTATTTCGCCACCTTATCACCGGATTTGGTAATCAAAAACGCGCCGTGTTTGTTCAAAAACTGGATGGCTTTCACCTTGTCGTCCTTGTTCATCAGGGCCACGGGCTTTCCCACCAGCGCCACGCTCTGCTCAATGAGCTCCTCTAAAAGGTCGTTGACGTTGATCACCGTGATCCGCTCCTGCCCCTTCTTCTCCTGACGCTCCGGGATGGCCGTCACCGCAGAAATGGCGTGCTCCGCCATCAGCAGGGCGGAGATGTCATAGTTGATGGCCATAATTCCCACTACTTTGCCCACCGAGTTCCTGACATAGATGGTAGACGATTTCAATATCTTGCCGTCCGGCGTTCTGGTCAGATAAGCCAGCTGGTCCTGGTGCTCCTCCTCCCCGGACAGGATCTGCTCCATCACTACCTTGCTGGGGCCGTCTCCTACATGCCGGCCGCTGACGTGGCCGTTTTCAATGTGGACGATGGAGTGCTCCACCTTGGACGCAGCCAGATCATGGATCACGACCTCACATTGCGGTCCAAACTGCGCGGCAAGTCCCGCCGCAATCTGTTTGAGCAGCTCCAGTTTACTCGCGTTCAATGGGCTACCACCTCCCCTTTTCTGAAAAAACACTGTATTCTTTATACAACTTCACAGGATTATCATACCACAATTTTTTTAGAAATCAACGGTTTTCTCAAAAAATTTTTTAGGTTTTCTAAAATTTTATTTGACAACCGGTTTTTCTATGATATGATAGAGGCAGATGAACCCCGTAAACCATTTGGAATGCGATACTACAGTACTATAAATGAGATGATGGAGGTATCCTGCAATGAATTTCGATGCGATCAAGGCTGCCGCTGAGGGCTACAAGAACGATATGAGCCGTTTCCTCCGGGACATGATCTCTCACCCCAGTGAGAGCTGCGAGGAAAAGGACGTGGTCATGTGCATCAAGGCCGAGATGGAGAAGCTGGGCTATGACAAGGTAGAGATCGACGGTCTGGGCAATGTGATCGGCTGGATGGGCGAGGGCGACAAGATCATCGCCATCGACTCCCACATTGACACCGTCGGCATCGGCAACATCAACAACTGGGAGGCGGACCCCTACAAGGGCTACGAGACCGACGACATTATCTATGGCCGCGGCGGCTCCGACCAGGAGGGCGGCATGGCCTCCGCTACATATGGCGCCAAGATCATGAAGGATCTGGGCCTCATCCCCAAGGGCTATAAGATTATGGTAGTGGGCTCCGTGCAGGAGGAGGACTGCGACGGTATGTGCTGGCAGTACATCGTCAACAAGTACTTCCCCGCCAACAACATCAAGAAGGAGCAGGTGGAGTTCGTCATCTCCACCGAGCCCACCGACGGCGGTATCTACCGCGGTCACCGGGGCCGCATGGAGATCCGGGTGGATGTGAAGGGCATCTCCTGCCACGGCTCCGCTCCCGAGCGCGGCGATAACGCCATCTACAAGATGGCCGACATCCTTCAGGACGTCCGGGCCCTCAACGAGAACGACGACGCCGACTCCACCGAGATCAAGGGTCTCGTGAAGATGCTGAACCCCAAGTACAATCCCGAGCACTACGAGGACGCCCGCTTCCTGGGCCGCGGCACCTGCACCACCAGCCAGATCTTCTACACCTCCCCCAGCCGCTGCGCCGTGGCCGACAGCTGCGCCATCTCCATCGACCGCCGCATGACCGCCGGCGAGACCTGGGACTCCTGCCTGGAGGAGATCCGGCAGCTGCCCGCCGTGAAGAAGTACGGCGACGATGTGAAGGTCTCCATGTACATGTATGACCGTCCCGCCTGGACCGGCGAGGTCTATGAGACCGAGTGCTTCTTCCCCACCTGGATCAACAAGGAGAGCGCCGCCCACGTCCAGGCCCTCATCGACGCCCACCACGCCCTGTGGGGCGACAAGCGCATCGGCCACGCCGACGCCGATCCCAAGTATGACGCCATGCACCTGCGCAACCGTCCTCTCACCGACAAGTGGACCTTCTCCACCAACGGCGTTGCCATTCAGGGCCGCTACGGCATCCCCTGCGTTGGCTTCGGCCCCGGCGCCGAGAGCCAGGCCCACGCCCCCAACGAGATCACCTGGAAGCAGGATCTGGTGACCTGCGCCGCCCTGTACGCCGCCGTTCCCGGCCTGTACAAGGAGGAGAATAAGACTTCCGATGTGACCCAGTTCCGTCAGAGCCTCACCAACAACGACATCAAGTAACTTTTCTCATCTGAATAATCTATACGAAAAAGGAGATTTTACGTTATGAGCAAGACGACCAAGCTGGCCCAGCATCTGGAGACCCTGAAGATCAACAACATGTACAAGAACGATTTCTATTGGACTTGGGACAAGACCGATGACGAAATCGACGCCATTTTCACCGTAGCCGATGCCCTGCGCGATCTGCGTGAGCGCAATATCTCCACCCGCGTGTTTGACTCCGGCCTCGGCATCTCCATCTTCCGCGACAACTCCACCCGCACCCGCTTCTCCTTCGCCTCCGCCTGCAACCT